>JBAUAN010000175.1:0-68172 GCA_049675725.1 Candidatus Sulfotelmatobacter sp.
CAGCTTCCACCGCGGGATTCTGCAAGCGAGCTTGGGTCGCATGAGCAAAAGCAACGGCAAGAACAAGAGCAACAACAAAAGCTTCCTAATAAGTAAAAAACTGGGGTTCAGCAGCAACACAACGCTGCAGCTGACCCCGGACACTCTACGTGTCTCTTGACAACGCCGACAAGGTTATAGAGGGTGGCCCACTCAATCCCGGTTTTGGCTTGAGTGGGGATGTTCATATCTTCTCAATTCTGTCATCCCGACCGGAGCAGATCATCGCGAAGGCGATGATCTGCGGAGTGGAGGGACCTGCTTTTCTCGGGGCGAGGAATGCGTAGAGATCGAGTCGGAATGGACGGCGCGAGAACACAAAAGCGCGGCCAAGGAAGATTTCGCCCCACTCAAGCCAAAGGGCGGCTTGAATGGGCCACCTGTGAAGTATTTTGAGGTCCCTGAGAGCTGACGGCTGAGAGCGATTCAGCCGCGCCAGCCGCTGATTTCCTTCAAACCGGCGCCGCGGGCGTGCTTGAACAGGCGTACGCGATGGCGGGAATGCTCGAATTCGTGGATGTCCGCCCAGACCTCCGCCTCCCAGCCCTTGTCATGCACGGCGGATTCTCCACAGGTGGCGCAGCGGGTGTGCAGAGTGGTTCGAACCGGCTCGGTGTTGACCGGCACGGCTCCCGGTAACTCGATGAAAATACAGCGGACTTCCTGTATCTCCTCGTTTTCGCCGAGGAGATGCTCATAGCGCAGAAGGTAGCCGAATCCGAGCCTGCGGGCCTCGGTTTCGGCTTCCGCGCGAGTGTGAAACGGGCCATATTCGGCCCGCAACTGCTCGGTGGAGTCGCAAGCCATCCAAAACGTTTCCTGGTAGTTCATTCCCCTGCCTCGCTGAGGGACGCGAGACCAGCTCTTGCCAACTGCCGAGCCAACTCTCGAGTATCGGGTACGTCGACGATCAGTTGCTTCAATGATCGGCGCATCGCGTGAATCAAATATCAGATGCATCCGTGCAATTTTGAGACCGCCGTGGCTTTCCGGCAATTCTTTGAGCGGCAAAGGGTTAGCTCGCAGGAATCCGCAACCGGGAAACCTCTCGTGAAAGCTTTTGCAGCAGTTTGCACCTGAACCTGCAAGAAGAAGCCTCAGCCGCGACTCACTGCAGCGTCATTTCAAACCTCAGTTTCACCACAGAGACACAGAGGCACAGAGAAAAGCCGAAACCGGGTAAAGGCCGCATCCAGACCGGGTTTTGACCAGATGTTGGTCTTCTCCGTGCCGGAGGCTGCCCTGAGCGAAGTCGAAGGGTGTCTCCGTGGTGAAAGCCCCTAGCCTGCCGACGCGGCAGAAGAGAACCCGGCTGCAGGCGCGCCGGGCTTGGCATTCCAGCTCTTGCCGCCGTGGCTGGCCACATACATGGCCAGTTCCAGGCGGCTCCAGACGCCCAGCTTGTCGAAAGTGCTGCGTAAGTGGTTCTTGATGACCTGCTCGCTGGTGCCGATGATCCGGCCGATTTCGCGGTTGGTCAGGCCCTCCCAGACCAGTACCGCGACTTGAATTTCCCGGGGGGTGAGGTGTTCCTGGGGCGTCATATACGGGCCTCTTCCTTGGCGAACATGGCGATGGCCAGCTTCACTCGTTTGCGGCCATCGCGAATGCCGGCACGCAAGAAGAGCGTGCGTAAATGTTGCTTCACGGTGCGCGGGCTGATGTTCAACTGGCCCGCAATTTCCTTATTGCTGCAGCCCTGCACCAGCAAGAGCAGCACTTGCTGGTCGCGGGGGGTCACTTTGACTTCGGCGAGATCGATCACGATTTGAACCTCCATTCTCCGACTGCCAACCGCTTTCCCTGAAGCACGATCTTCGCCAATTCTTCGAGCCTCGGCCCGTAAGGCGCTAAGACCTGTGGTGATGGGCACTTAGGGGCACTCACCCGCGTTTTCAGGGCGGCTTCAGGGAGCGTATGTTAGGCTAGTCGAGTTCCAAAACGGTCCTACCACCTCGACCGATGACTTCGGATTCGCTGGTTAACAAGGGCTTTGCGGACGCAGTCGAGCGCTGCAAGGCGAGTGACCTGAGCTAAGCGGGACTTTTTCTGCGCCTGGCTGGGGCTCCAAGTTGGGGTCCGGTCTTTGGGCCCGGACGCTCGCAAGTCCCTTTCCTGTCATACGGTTTCGCGGTCTGTAGAATCTCGACTTGGGTTTCGAGGCAGGCTGGGGTCGATGGCGCGGGTGCCAACGCAGGAGCGCGAAAAAGCGTCTTTCCCGTTTTGGTAAGCAAGAGACGGTTGTGAGTTTCTGTTTGGGCTTCACCTGCGTCGTGGCGGCGGGTTTTGCACAGGGACTCCCGAGACTGCTGGCCCCGGAGATGGCAGCCCAAACGGTCCGTGGTAGCCCTTACGGCAACGGAACCCCCCGTCCCAGCCCTAAAGAATCGGTTCGGGCAACTGCGGGCGTTTGCCGGCACGTGAAAAATGTATGAAAACTCGAAGGCCTCAGATTTTCGCTCGGCTTTTCCGTGCTTCCTTTGGGTCCGGCGCGATGCCGCGGCGCCGGACCGGCGCCGGCATGTTCGTATCGATTCTCGCTATCCTCATCCTGGTCGTTTTCGTTTTCCTGGTTGCTCCTTCGGCACTTGCCCAGGGTGGACCGCCCTACTATACAAATGACCCGGGCACGCCCGGCCCTTTCAACTGGGAAATCAATCTCGGGTACATGCCTTTTTTCTATAGCAACCAGTCGGTCTCGCATACTCCGGACGTCGACATCAATTTCGGGATTGGCGATCGGATTCAGCTCACGTACGAAAATGCCTGGCTGCGCATCCAGAATCCGTCGACCTCAGCGCAATTCGGCAGGACGCAATTTGGCCTGGGGCAATCGAATCCTGGCGTGAAGTGGCGTTTCTATGACGCCGGAGAAGACGGCCTCTCGGTGTCGGTGTTTCCGCAGTTTTTTCTCGACAACCCCAACGACGCGGTGCGCCGCGGCATCACTCCGGCGAGCCAGAGCTTCCTGCTGCCCTTCGAGTTCTCGAAGAAATTCGGCCCGGTGGATGTGGATTACGAAATCGGCTATCAGGCGGTCCACAAAGGACCGGACGGCTGGATTACTGGTGTAGTCGTGGGCCACGATTTCACTCCAAAACTCGAAGGGGACATCGAGTTCTATAACCAAGGGACGTTTCATCCCTCGGAAAACCAGCCGGCCATCGACTTCGGCGCGCGCTACAAAATCCACAGCCCGATCATCTTCCTGCTCATGGCCGGACGCAGCCTGGAATCCACGCGCAGCAACCAGGCTTATTTCCTCGGCTATTTCGGGATTCAAATCCTGCTGCCACCGAAGTCCTACAAGTGACACTGGCCCTCGCGGGCGGGAGACGTGCCACTCGAATCGGTTTGCTTCTGGGATGGAGAAACCGATCACCACGAAGGGATTCGCAACTGTCGTAGTTTCGTGGCACGGTTGTCGGATTGAGCCACGGCTCCTCTTGTGTGCATTTTCTTGCGGATTACCTTGGTCACCTTCGGTCATCTCACTTAAACGCGACTTGCCGCCCAGCGCATTTTTCTGCGCCCATATATAGCTGGCATAAATCAGGGCGGCAATGTCTTGAAAAAAATGGCCTTGTTGCGTTACCCGGGAAGGTCGCAAATCTTCCTCCGGCGGCGGTGAAGGTAGCGCGCTAGTTCGAGCCGTTTCCTCCCGCAAGGATTTGGTATGGAAGTTGCATTAAAATAGCCCTATCCTCGGGTTTGGCAGCTTTTGTGTCCGCACATCCGGGCGTGTTTGATGGCAAAAGAAACTGTGTCCGACCCAAAAAGACCTGTCCTCGACGAGCAGACTCTGGACAAACTGCTGGAAGCCGCTTTTGTGATTCAGGAGCAGGGCGGCGATCTGCAGAAGGCAGCGCGGAATCACGCCGCTTCAAGTCTGCCCGCTGGAAATCAGCCCGCTGCAAATCAGCCCTCGACCACTCAGCTTCGGGCAGCCGCGAACTCGAAGAGTCCAACTGCCGCAGGTCCGCCCCGCGCCGTCACTGAAAAAGAAACAACTGCTGCACAAAAAATCGCCGCCGAAAAATCTTCCGCCGCCGCGGAGGTTTCTGCAGGGTCCGCCAGCCTAAGCAAAGACAATTACACTCTCACCCTGGCGCAGATCGTCGAAACGCAGCAGCAGATTCTGACGCGCCGTCTCGACTTTGAAAGCGCCATGGCGCTGGTGGCGCAGCGCGCGGCTGAGATCACCCGGGCGAGCGGTTCGGCGATTGGAATTATCGAAGACAAGCCGGACACGAAGAAGTTGCAATACCGTGCGGTGAGCGGTCTGCTCGGCCCGGCGCGCGGCAGCGAAGTGGCGATGGAAAAAGCGCTTAGCTTTAACTGTCTGCGCTCGGGTGAGGTCATTCGCGGGGCGGAGGTGAATTCGGATTTTCTACTCGATGGGGAAGAGTGCCGCCGGCGCGGAATCGGATCGCTGATCGCGGTGCCCATTTATCGCGACAGCGGAATCGCGGGCGCTGTAGAACTTTATTTCGCGAGCGCCAACGCCTTTACCGAGCAGGACGTGCACAGCTGCCAGTTGATGGCGGGATTGGTGACGGAAGCGCTGGGCCGCGATGCCGGCCTCTGGTCACGCAAGTCGCTGGTCGCCGAACGCAACACCATGCTGCAGGCTCTGGAGAAACTGCGGCCCAATCTGGCAGCCTTGATGGAGAGTCCCGCGCTGAAAGAATCGCTCGCCAAGAGTGCGGCGTCGGCAGCAGCCCCGCCCGCGTCTAAAGCGGCTCAAGCGGCCGCGCCAGCGCCGCCGGCGCCTCTGGCAGCAGTTCCACTGGTGGCGCCTGCGGGTGTGGATGTTTCTACGGCGGGCGTTCCTTCGGCGGGCGTTTCTTTGTCGGGCGTTTCTTTCTCGAACAGTGCCGCGTCATCGATTCCGAAAAAGCCCGCGGCCGCGGGATTTTTGTGCCGCAAGTGTGGGAATGAGCTGGTGGGCGAAGAAATGTTTTGTGGAAAGTGCGGTTCGCCGCGCAGCAGTGAATATCAGCCTCCGACCATGCAAAGCAAGCTGGCTTCGCTGTGGCAGATGCAGCAGGCAGGAAAGCAAGGTGCTGCGCCCGCTCCGGCAAACGGCAGCGTGCGACCCCCGGAGCGGAAAATCAGTTCAGGCTTTCCCGCGGAAATACAGCCGTGGGAGGCAGTTTTGTCGGAGTTGGAAGACCCCTTTGGAGAACCGGAGCCGGAGGCGACGCGCGAACTGGAAGCGGAAGCGAAGCCGGCGCACCGAAGTGAACCCGCAGCGCCACTGCAGCAAGAGGTGACGGAGATTTCGGCGGCAGCGAGAAAATTCTCCTCGAGCCTTGACGCTCCGGACGTTGACGCGCATGACCTTCACGCGCCGGTCCATGACGCGCCGGAACTTCACACGCGGGTCCAGGACGAATCAATCGGCGAAGAATCGTTCAAGAAACAAACGATCGAGCAGGAATCGGGTGAAGCGGATTTGGAAGCGGATTTGCCGGTCGACGCCGATCTCGATGTGGATTGGAATGTGGACGAGGAAACGGAAAAAAATCCCGCGGCCCTGGCCGGCCCCACGGCGCTCGCGTTCACTCGTCCTCTCCCCTGGAGTTCTGCAGCTAAGGCGAAGGCCGCGTTCGAGCAGCTCGCCGCCTCCAGAAACCAGAACTCGTTTGTGCGTTTCTGGAATGCGCGCCGCGGCGACGTTTACCTGGCGGTTGCCGTGGTACTGGTCGCTGCAGTCATACGCTGGAGCATATGGTCGCCGCATTCGCTCGGAGCGAACGGCGGCGCGGCGAAGATCAGCCATCGGCGGCCCGCTCCCGACGCCGATCTTTCCGCCTTCGACAAATTGTTGATCAGCCTGGGCCTGGCGGAGCCACCCGATCCGGTGGAAGACAAGGGGAATCCCGACACGCAGGTGTGGGTGGATTTGCACTCGGCTCTTTACTATTGCCCCGGAGCTGATCTCTACGGCAAGACTCCGCAAGGCAAATACACCAACCAGCGGGATGCGCAACTTGGCCAGTTCGAGCCGGCGTATCGCAAGCCTTGTAATTGAGCGAAGGCAGAAGTCAGAATGCGGAATGCAGAAGTGAGACCGGCTTTACTTCTGCATTTTGACTTCTGACTTCTGACTTCACTCTTTCTGACAACCTTTGCGGAACGGCTGGGTTTAAGCAGGCTGGTGGGGTTGGCCATCTGGGTTTGACAATCGGATGGGGCCAGAGTGGAATCATAGTGCAGTCTCAGCCCGCCCCCCGGAGAAGCTGCGCGTGTCGAATTTCGACGACAACCAGGACTACCCCAAAACGCTGCCGTCGCCGGAACTGAATCCTCTGACCAACCCGGTCTTAGGCCGGAACATGGGGCGCTGGGCGGAAGTGTACTTTACGACCCCGCCGGAGAAACGGGAACAGGCGGTGCAGGAGTTGCTGCGGGAACTCGAGCGCGACTCCTCCGCCGGGCAAAGGTCTGCGCAGGCAACGGCTGTTCCGAGCGATCCGGGGCAAGGCAGCACGCGTCCCGCGACGAGTTTCTCCGCCACATCCGCGGCAACGATCCCCGAGACTGCCGCAGCCACTTCCAGAACAGCATTTGGAGCACCCGCTCCGGTTGCACCGCTGCGGGAGGAATTCATCCAGTGCCGTTCGTGCGGTCGGCTGGCGCTGGTCGATCAAAAATTCTGCGGAGCTTGCGGGTCTCCGTTGCCGGTGCGGGAGAGTGTGCCGGATGCAGATCCGGGAAACGGGGCCAGCCAGTTAGTTCCGGCAACGGCTGAGCCGGGGCAGTTGGAAGTCGCGGCTGAGGCAGATCCCGGGAAGGAAGAAAAACTTGAAGAAGCAGTAATCCGCGAAGAGAAATTTGTAGAGCCAAAAATAGATCAGCTGCCGACCCCGGTGGAGTCCTTCGACCAGGACCGGGCGCTCATTTGGGCGCAGGGGGTCAAACCGATCACCGACGATGTTCCCAGACTTTTTCTGGAGCAGCAACGGGCTCGCCAGCGCCGCTCGCGGCTCTTGACGGGTGCAGCGCTCGCAATCCTGGTGGTGACGTTGTTCTATGTGGGTGCGCGAGGGACTGCGGCATGGTTGCGGGCTCACGATGTGGCACAAAACGCGGCGGCGAAAACAGACTCCGCGGCGGTTGGTGCGGGGGATGGTTCGGCGGCGGTTCGTGCGGGGGCGGGAAGTTCGTCGCTGCCAGTGCAGACCGCGAAACGGGGGGATGTGACTCCGGCCGTCGTGGTTCATGCTGCGCAGCCCGCGCCGGCGGGGCTCTCCGCAGCGCGCCAGGATGACAAGAAAAATCCCGCGGAACATAACGGTTCCGCAGCTGCAGTCTTCCGTCAGAAGTCAGACGAGTCCGCGAAGGCGGAAGACCAGAAGTTAAATCCGGCCGCCGCCGATCATGGCGGCCACGGTGCGGAAGAATTGGCCATTGCGGAAAGCTACCTGAGTGCCACGCAAGGCAAGACTCGCGACACCAGCGAAGCCGCGCAGTGGCTGTGGAAGGCGCTGGGCAAGCAGAACGCGGCGGCGGCTCTGTTGCTCTCTGATCTCTACGTGACCGGAGACGGCGTACCGCGGAATTGCGATCAAGCTCGCCTGTTACTGGATGCAGCCGCGCGCAAGGGAGTTCCGGGCGCGGGGGAACGGATTCGCGACCTTCCGAATCTGGGATGCCAGTAGGGGCAGGAGAAGAGCGATTTCTGATTGTTGATTTCTGATTGTTGATTGTTGATTGAAACCCGGGTCGCAAGATTTTGGGTTTTCAATCTGCAGTTAGAAATCTGCAATCAGAAATGTTATTTTCCTGCAGCGGCTATCGGGCCGAGGTCAAAGGCCGGCTGCTGGCGCAGCCGTGGCGGGCAAGAATGCCCGCCCCACACAGACTCCCACACAAACCTTGCACTAGAGCTAGTTGTATTGGCTTAACAGAGTCGGGCCGGTGCGGCGCGATTCGTACCACAGGGCGAGTTCCACGCGATTCCAGAGGCCGAGCTTGTCGTAGATGACGCGCAGGTAGTTTTTCACCACATGTTCGGTGGTGCCGATGGCATCCGCCACTTCCTTGTTCTTCAGGCCTTGTGCGACAAGCTGGATGACCTGCTGCTCACGTTCACTGGGGGTACGACTTCCATAACGCTCAACTGCATGCATGATTGCCTCCGGTATAAAAGAGTGGCGAGTTTGACCCGTTTGATGCCATCGGTAATTCCAAAACGCAGGAATAACCGGTTGAAGTGAGCTTTTACAGTTCTTCGCGCCATCTTCAGTTGACTCGCGATTTCGGCGTTGTCACAGCCTTGCAAGAGCAACTCAACGATTTGCTGTTCGCGCGGCCCTAAACGGACGGGCTGTTCCTTCATTGCCTTCCCCCGTGATCACGTTCCCGCCCCAAGCTGGGCGGTTGCCGAATGTTGCCCGCTGATGCTGCCAGAGCGAATCGCTTCAGAATGATGTTTGCAGAAGTCATAGCATCCACCATGCCACTTTGAGACACTTATTGCTGTGACGAGAGAACATTCATTTCCACAGCCCCGTTCAACGGCGGCCGGTCGGGAAATCGAGCGGCAAGAATGCGCGACGACTTCTCGTGGTCTTTTAGCGCGAGCTCGTCCGGCATAGCGAAAAACGCCTGTAAAACCGGGGCAATTTCAGCGAAAAGGCCCTTGCGGCCAGCCGCTCCGGCTGCCGCAGCAGGACTGACTCTGGCATTCAGGCATGCCGGCCTGGGAGATTCCCAAAAGAGTTACCGAAGCGTTTCCGGAAGCGTTCGAAGTCGGCGAGTCTGGCGATCTAAGGTGAATACCCTAGGTGAAAATTCCCGCTCCTTACCCGTGGCCGCAGAACAAATTACACGGTCTACCCTATGCATTCCTCAATTCGAAGATTAGACTGCACGTTCAAACCCATCGGGCCCGGCTCTCGAGGTGACCCGACCGGGGTGGTTTGCACAAGTCGACGCCGTGGCAGGAGAAAGATGCCGGGGTCAGGGATTTGGGGGAAGTGACCCGGAGAGCACCTTTTTCCGCAAAGTTTTTCATCGGGGCGCGACGAACCCGGTACGGGACGGATGCCGCGAAAATAAACTGTTTGGTTTCATACTGTTACAACCGCATCCGTGTGCATCCAGCACGCCGTGCGGTCCCTCGATTGCGAGGACATGGGGTACGGTAGAGACGGCCTTGACGGGCTTGGTGATCCTCAAGCAGAGATGGTAAGCTTCAGGCACAGTTTGAGCGTTAAAGATCAACGAACCACCCCCCAAATTTAGATTTTCTGCATTGTGAATCTTAAAAGGCTGCCACAGCATATAGAATTCAAGGCAATGGCTATAAAGGCAGTAGACGAAGAGGACATAAAACTCAGGAGGCTGAAAGCTTGACTGTTTCCACGGGCCATCTTATTCCCCCGCACGGCGGGCAACTTGCGGAACTGACTGTTCAACCGGAGCGAGCGGCAGAGCTCAAAGCGCACTCGAAAGAGTGGCCATCGTGGGACCTGAGCGCACGGCAGCTGTGCGATCTCGAACTGCTGATGAGCGGAGGCTTTTCGCCGCTGCGCGGATTCATGACCCGCGCCGACTACGAAGGTGTTTGCCACAACATGCGGCTGGCCAGCGGAGTTTTGTGGCCGATGCCCATCACGCTCGACGTCACTGAAGAATTCGCCAAGAAGCTCACGCCGGGGAGCAGCAAAATTGCGCTGCGCGATCCCGAGGGAGTGATGCTGGCGGTGTTGAACGTGGAAGAAGTCTGGCAACCGGACCGCGCGGCCGAGGCCAAAGCGGTATTCAACAGCACCAGCAAGGCGCATCCCGGCGCCGATTACGCGATGAATCGATCGAACCCGTGGTATGTGGGGGGAAAGATCGAGGGCTTGCAGGAACCGTCGCATTATGACTTCCGCAACCTGCGTCTTACGCCGGCGGAATTGCGCGCCGAGTTATCTCGTCTCGGTTGGCGCCGCGTAGTCGCTTTTCAAACCCGAAATCCTATGCACCGCGCTCACGTAGAACTCACCTTCCGCGCGGCCAAGCAAGTTGAAGCCAACCTGCTGATCAATCCGAGCGTGGGCATGACGAAGCCCGGCGACGTGGATTACTTCACGCGTGTGCGCTGCTATCAGCTTCTTCTCGCGAAGTTCCCTCAGGGAACGGTAAAACTCTCCCTGCTGCCGCTCGCGATGCGCATGGGCGGACCGCGTGAAGCCATCTGGCACGCGCTGATTCGCAAGAACCACGGCTGCACGCACTTCATCGTGGGCCGCGACCACGCCGGCCCGGGCAAGGACACAGCCGGCGACGGCAAGCCCTTCTACGGTCCTTACGAAGCTCAGGAACTTTTCAAGAAGCACGAAGCCGATATCGGAGTGACCATGGTGAACTTCAACATGATGGTCTACCTCGAAGCTCAGGACAAATACGTACCCGACAATGAAGTGAAGCCGGGCGAAAAGGTTCTGAACATCTCCGGCACAGAACTTCGCGAGCGCCTGAACGAAGGACGCGACATTCCGGCGTGGTTTACTTATCCCGAAGTGGTGAAGGAGTTGCGGCGCAGCTTTCCGCCCCGCGGCAAGCAGGGCGTCACCATTTTCTTCACTGGACTTTCGGGTTCGGGTAAATCGACGATCGCCAATGTTCTGCTGACCAAGTTCCTGGAAGTCGGCGGACGCCCGGTCACCATTCTGGATGGCGACCTGGTGCGCAAGAATCTCTCGTCAGAGTTGGGATTCTCGAAAGAGCATCGCGACATCAACATTCGCCGCATCGGCTACGTGGCTTCGGAAATCACGAAGAACGGCGGCATCGCGATTTGCGCGCCCATCGCGCCTTACGACGCCACGCGGAAGCATGTGCGCCAGATGATTGAGCCTTACGGCGGCTTCGTCCTGGTGCATGTGGCGACTTCCGTCGAGGTATGCGAGCAGCGCGACCGCAAGGGGCTTTATGCCAAAGCGCGAGCAGGAATTCTGAAGGAGTTCACCGGCATCTCGGATCCTTACGAAGTGCCGGCCGATGCCGAGGTGACGATCAATACCGGCGAACTCTCTCCTGAAGAAGCCGCACAGGAAATCGTTCTGCACCTGGAGCGGGAGGGCTTCATTGGCGTGAACGGAACAGGCTCCTAAAGGGAAAGATTTCTCAGCATGCCGATCATCGCGGCCAAAATTTTAGTTGGTTTTGTGGTCGGAATCCTCATCGGATTGACTGGCGTCGGGGGTGGCGTGTTGCTGCTGCCGATCCTGATTTACGGCCTGGGGTATCCTCCGATCATCGCGGTGGGCTCGGACGCAGTATTTAACTTCTTCACCAAAATACCCGCCGGACTGTTGCACATGAGCAAAGGGACGGTCCGGCGCAAGGTGGTCCTCGCCCTGGCCGTGGGCAGCGTGCCCGGGTCGATCTGCGGAGTGGCCCTGCTCACTCACATTCGCACGCTCTATGGCAACGGGGTGAACGACTTCATCAAGGTCGCCATTGGGGTTCTGCTCCTTGCCATTCCTTCGCTGCTTCTGTTTCAGAAGCACATCGAGGAAAAGGTTGCCAATCGCCGGCCTACCATGAAGTCATTCCTGGGCATGACCGTGATTGGGCTGGTGGCGGGCTTTCTGGTCGGAATGACTTCGGTGGGTTCGGGCAGCATCATCATGATGCTGCTGTTGCTCTTTTACAGCTATCCTCCCAAGGTGAATGTGGGTACCGACGTGGTGCACGCAGTAGTGCTCACGGGAGTAACCGGGTTTTTGCATTTTCGTCTCGGCAACGTGGACCCAAGATTGGTGGGCGCGCTTCTGATTGGATCCATCCCCGGCGGACTTCTCGGATCTCATCTCAGCACGCGCATGCCTATGCTGTGGTTGCGCCGGATTCTTTGCGTTCTCTTGCTGGTGACCGGAGCCAGGATGCTTTGGCCGGCGCTTTGATCGTATCGCGCTCGGATCGTATGCGCCCGGGGTACGTTGCATTCTGATCATGTTTACGAATCGTGTCACGAAACGACCTATGACTTCTTCCCATTCCGCGTCTTCTTACTCCGCCATTCTGGATCGCATCGAAACCGCCCTGGAAGCGGCGCGTGTGGTCTTCAGCGGCTTTACCCCGGGCGATGTGCAGGCGGAATACAAGGCTGGACACGATCCCGTGACGGCGGCCGATAAGGCGGTAGACGCGGTGTTGCGCCGGAATCTGCTGCGCGACGGCGAAGGCTGGCTGTCGGAAGAAAGCGCGGACGACCTTTCACGGCTCGGCAAGGAACGAGTGTGGGTTGTCGATCCGCTGGACGGCACGCGCGAGTTTGTGATGGGGCTGCCGGAGTTCTGCGTTTCCATCGGCTTTGTCGAGAATGGAAAGCCGGTCGCCGGAGGAATCTACAATCCTGCCACCAGGGAAACGTTCCTCGGGGCGGTTGACTGCGGCGTGCTCTACAACGGCAAGCCCGCACGCACGAGCCAGCGCACCAGCCTCGACGGAGCCCTCATCCTCGCCAGCCGGAGTGAAGTGAAGCGCGGCGACTGGAAGCCATTCGAGAATGGCAGTTTCAAGGTCCAGGCGATGGGTTCGGTGGCTTACAAACTTGCTTTGGTCTCTGCGGGACTTGCGGATATTACTTTTACTCTTACCCCGAAAAATGAATGGGACGTGGTGGCCGGAGCGGCTCTGGTGCAGAGTGCCGGTGGTTTTGTGAGCACTCTGGAGAGAACTAACCTGTCATCCAATCGCCGCGATCCGCTTCTCACAGGACTGCTGGCGAGCGGACCGTTCCTGAAAGACAAACTGCTCGCCCTCGTGGAGCCGCACATCCGGCTGGCCGAACCCGCCCGCTAGCGTAGTTCGTCCAGCCGATCGACGTTCCGATTTCCGCGAAAAAAGCGGGCAACCTCCTCGCCCGCCTACCCGTGCTTAGTTGACCGTCAGTGTGGCGGTTCCGTGCACACCGTTCATGGTCGCGGTGATGATGGTGGTTCCTGCGCTGGCGGGGCTGGCTAACCCGTCTGCCTTGATGGTCGCAACGCTGACGTCGGAGGAGGTCCAAGTTACCTGATCGGTAAGATTCTCTGTGCCCCCGTCGCTGAAATTGCCCGTCGCGGTGAATTGCTGGGTGCCGTCCAGGGCGATGTCCGCAGTGGCCGGAGTAATCGTGATCGAGGAGAGAGTGGCATCGGTCACGGTTAAAGACGCCGCCCCTGACTGGGCCGCGAACAGTGCCGTGATGGTTGCATTGCCCGCCGAGATTCCCGTCGCCAGCCCTTTGGTCGGCGAGGCGTTACTCACCGTTGCAACCGAGGCCGGGGACGAGGTCCAGGTTACGGAGCCCGTCAGGTTCTGCGTAGTGTCGTCCGCAAATATGCCGACCGCATTGAATTGTGTCCCGGTCTGCTCCGCAACGGTGGCGCTGGCCGGAGAAACCTGGATAGACGCCAGGGTCGACGATGCGACCACTACGGCAGCACTGCCACTCACCGATCCCTGCTGTGCCGTGATGGTTGCCGTTCCGGCCGATTCGCCGGTGGCCTGGCCATAGCTGGTGATACTCACCACGTTGCTGGCGGAGGAAGTCCAGGTCACAGCATTGGTGATGGGCTGAGTGCTGCCATCGCTGTAGGTTCCGATGGCGCCGTAGGAAAGCGTAGATGCTGGGGCCATCACGGCCGTGGCGGGTGATACCGCGATGGATTGGAGGGTCACCGAACTCACGGTTAAGGAAGCCGATTCGCTAACGCCCCCGAAAGCGGCGCTGATGTTCGCGGTGCCGGGGCCGATGGCGGTCGCTACGCCTCCAGTTCCCACCGTTGCCACGGCGGTGTTGCTGGAGGTCCAGGTTGCGTCTGTGGTAAGGACCTGCGTGCTGGAATCGCTGAATGTTCCCGTAGCCGTGAAGGCTAACTCAGTGCCCGGGGCGATGGTGCGGCCAGTGGGCGAGACTGAGATCGAGACGATGGTGGCGTTCGTGACCTCGAGCGTGGCGGTGCCGCTGATTGTGCCCAAAGTTGCCGTGATGGTTGCGCCGGATTCCGGCGCCAGGCCTTTGGCCAATCCGCTGGCGCTGCCGATCGGGGCGTCCGTCTTATCGGACGAATTCCACGTCACTTCGGCGGTTAAGTTGTGCGTGCTGCCATCGTTGAAATTGCCCGTTGCTGAGAACTGCTGGGTGGTGTTTTGCGCGATGATCGGGTTGGCGGGAAGAACGGTAATCGTGAGCAGGTTAGAGGCACTAACGGCGGCTGAGACACTTCCGCTGATTGAGCCGGAGGTTGCGGTGACGGTGAAGGTCCCGATGTCCTTCGCGGTGGCCAGCCCGCTGGTGGTGATCGAGGCTACGCTCGCGGGCGACGCACTCCACGCCACGGTGCCCGTGATGTCTTGCACAGAGTTGTCGGAGAATGTGCCACTCGCGGTGAACTGCTGCACGGTTCCCAGCGGCATCTTATTCGTGGTCAGGTCCGTCGGCGTGACGCTGATGGAAGTGAGGGTTGCGCTGGTGACAGTGAGAATCACACCAGGGGACGAGATGGTACCCGAACTAGTGGTGACGGTGGCGGTGATAGTGGAGGTGCCCGTGGCCAAGCCCATGGCAAGCCCCTGCACGCCGTTCACGTTGATGCTTACAGTCGCGGAATTCGACGAAGTCCAGGTCACCAGGCCGGTTGCGTTTTCGGTGGTTCCATCGGTCAGGGTGTCGGTAGCCGTGTACTGGATGGTTGTGCCGCGGGCAATCGATGCGCCTATCGAAGAAACGATCAGCTTGGCGACGATTGGCGCGCCTACGGTCAGAGTCAGGGGTGGGCTGCTCACACCGGAAAGCGAACCCGTGATTATCGCGGTCCCCTGGGCATGGGTAGTCACCATGCCGGGACCGGAACTGCCGTTGGTAATGCTAGCAACATTCGTGTCGGACGAAGTCCAGGCAACGCTCGCGGTGAGGTTCTGGCTGGTGCCGTCGCTGTATTCGCCGGTGGCCGTGAGCTGATCCGTAAGACCGTCGGCCACGGAGGCTTGCGCAAGTGTGATCTGGATCGACGTCAGAGTGCGCTGTGGGACGGGAGTGGTGGATTTCGTACTGCAAGCGGGGAGCAGGCCAAGACACGATAGCGCCATCAGCACACGGAACTTCTTCATCAAACTTTTTCCTTTTGAGCTCGCTTGAACCCATTTGATTACTTCTGGTAATCGACTTCCTCGCTTCGGGGGACTAAAGGCGGAGCCCAAACTACCAACCAAGGGTCGCTGCAATCATTCTGCCAAATTGCTCGGCTCAGGGCCGGCAGATGTGCTCAGTTTGAGACACTTAGCTGTGAGCCAGGAACCTCGGGATGCGCTTACTGATTATGTGCGCAATTGTTTTCACAGCGAGATGATCGACTCTTCCCCTGGACGGAAGCCAGCGAACATCGCAGCTTTCTGAACGAAACGCCGATCACGATCCCCAGAATGATTCGGCCTTGACATCCCGGCAGTGTGGGTCATAGTCTGCGCTCATTGAAAGCCGGTTCCTCACCGTCTTGAGGAGGACTCATATGGGCTCGGATCACGATCTCGCAGAAATTGCACGCAGCGCCTCGGAAGCCAGCAAGATCAAAATTCTGGACGTAGACTTTACACGATACTTGTCCCCCCCCGGGACACATGTTTTCCACTCGAATACGCTTTCTATCTGCTTGGGGACGTGCGTGACAAGCTCGTCCTCGACCTCGGCTGCGGGTCGGGTGAAGAGGTCATACCGCTCCGAAAGCGGGGGGCTCGGGTCATTGGCATAGACATTTCTCCGCATCTGATTGCCATTGCCGAGGAACGACTGCGAAAGAACGGAGTCGACGCTGAAGTGCGGGTTGGCTCGGCTTACGAAACGCACTTGCCCGATGGGTCGGTCGATGTTGTCTTCTGTATGTCGCTGCTTCATCACTTGGAATTGGACCGCGTTAAGAACGAGATACTGCGCATCTTGAAACCGGGCGGCCTATTTGTTCTCAAGGAGCCAATACGCTTGTCCTGGATGATGAGACAGTTACGCCGACTATTTCCATCGCGAGAAGATGTGTCAGAGTTCGAGTATCCTCTGAATTCAAGGCAACTGAATGAATTGGCCGAGGGTTTCCAAGTCGTCGCCAACCGCAGCTTTCGGACTCCGTTCGTACCCCTGCTGACGCGGATGATCAAGGTCCGTAACCAGAAGGGCATCTGGTCTCGCGACGCCTGGCTCTTGAACCGTTTCCCGGCGCTCGCGCATTTCGCCACGGTCCGCGTGATGGCTCTGAGGCCTGCGATGTTGCCCGCAGCCTTCGCTACAGACGACGGCAGCCAGTCTGCTGAGGGATCCTAGGTTGTTGCCCGCAGCTGCTAGGCTGCGGCGGCGGATCGCGAGCGCACGCGGGAGATGTCGGCCAGTCATCTGTCGTACCCACCCCCCTCTGGAGTTTTTTTGTTGACAGTCGTGAAAACCTGGAGGAAATCCCGCCCTTGGCTAAAACCCGTTTTCAGAGCCATTGGCCGGACACGCTGCCAAACTTGGGACCTGATCCACAACGTCGACACTTGCGGCGACATTCCTGGCGTGCTGAGTGCACGAGACCGCGCGTTTGGCTGCCGGCCAGAGTACGAGTGACTCCAGCGCGAAAGTCACGTCGATGTTTATCGGCGCCTCAACAGCCGATGACGAACCTGATCCCCGCGATACCCAGCGTCCGCGCCAGGAATGTCGGAGCGGACAGCCATGTTGTGGAATACAACTCCTCACGAATACAATCGTCAAATCCGTAAAGGCTCCGAGGGTTGATGACGCGGTCTGATTCCAGGCACCGATTAACGTTTCCAGGCTGTACCCTTCGGCCGCGGCCGTGTAGCAAACCATGAATTTCGAAATTCTGCATGAGTTCCCCTCGCCCGACCTGGAGCGAGCCTGGCGGGAGTGTTTGAATCGCGTGGAAGTTCCTTCCCACTACGATTCACCCGAATACTTTCTTGATCCTCTTCGGGGACAAGCCACTCGGCCCTTTGCGGTCCTGGCTCGTGAGGGCGACCTTGTACGGGGAGTCTTGACCGGATTTCATGTGGGCAAAGAGGTTATGTCGGGACTTGCCTCTCGCCCCCAGATTTGCGTGGATGGCACTGAGACCGAGGCGACGCTCAAAACGCTCGCCGAAGGACTGCTGGCGGAAGCGGGTGACGCGGAACTGGTAAGCGTCTACACCTGGTCTTCGCTTGCATTGGCGCCGTTTTCCGCGCGCGGGTTCCGGCGTCGAGAGTTGCCCGGTACCGTCGTGCTCGATCTCACTCGCGGCGCCGACGCCCTCTTCAAGGAGTTCAGCAAAGACCGGCGGAGGAACATTCGTTTCGCCGAGAAGCACGGCGTGGAGGTGCGGGAAGCGACCGCCGATCAGGACATTTTTGACGCTCACCAGGTGTATTCGGCCTGGCGCGGGACGGAGCGAAAGAAGGTTCACGGCGAGTGGAGCCTTGAAGACTTCTCGAAAACAGTTCGCCTTACGAAGAGCCGACGTTTATTGCTGGCGTCGTACTCGGGCAAGGTAATTGCCATGAACATCTTTCGCTTCTTTCCGGGAGGATTGTTCGAGTCCGCGGCCAACAGTTCGCTGGACGAGTTCATGCACTTGAAGCCGAATGACCTTTTGCAATGGCGGGGAATCCAGTGGGCCTGCGCCCAGGGATTTCGGCGGCATTCGTTGGGGGGCGCACACGAATTTCTGTTGCGGTTCGGAGGCGCGGTGGTCCCCATTCTCCACTATCGCGTGGATCGGACACTTTTTCTCCGCCACGATTTGAAAGATGGCCTTAACACCACAGGTCGCTTCCTGCTTCGTCACGCGCCTTCAGGCATAGACCAGACCGTGCGGAAACTGTTCGGAAAAACCAAACGGCAAGCACACTGATTGCTCACGACCGTTGCACCCGCCACAAGTGGATTCGGGAAAGAGCTCCGTCACAAGCCACCAGCTTGGTTTTTAGAGGCGCCCAATCGCCCATATCGTGGGAACGGGAAACGATGCGCGCGTGAAGCGGCAATTCCTGGTTCAGCCGTGGCCGGAGCATCAGATTGGCCTGTGGCGAGAGAAATAGGAGAACCACGGAAGCGGAGGAAATATCAACGTCCATGACATTCTGCTGCAAGAACGTCACCAGATGGTCCACTCCCGCGGCACGGGCCCTGGCTTTGGCTTCGGCCACGCGATCCGGGTCAAGGTCTACACCAACGCCGTGCGCCCCGTGGCGGGAAGCCGCGGATATCACGATGCGTCCGTCGCCGCAACCGAGATCGTAGACGGTATCGGACTCGCCTACTTCAGCGAGCGCGAGCATCTCTTCGACGATCTCGGTCGGGGTGGGCATGAAGACCGCCATACGGAGAGGCCGGAACATTCCCACGCGGCGGCCCAGCATGCGAAGCGGTCTTAGGGCGTAGTACGCAGAAGCTGGGAGCGGCATCATGGCCCAATCGTCCCGCGTGGGCAAAGCCGCAAGACGAATCAGAAACCGAGCTTTGTCGATGGGACGCTCGCGGGCTGCAAGTTGCAAGGCTGCTCGTTTCCTCATGCCGGGTACATAGTCCGTATCAGAAAACAGACATCCGATTACGTGTGCGCACAGCCTTGGGGCGTCGCGATCCGACCCAATGGCAGACTCGACTGCTTCGGGATAACTCGCTCCCAAGAGACCGCGAGCGAGGGCCAGAATTACGAAGGCTTTTCGACGTACTCCCAGCGAACTAGCACGATCCAGGAATCGCTCCCAGGCGTCGGCACTGAGGTGCGACGCGAGGTGCGCGGTGGTGCTGATCAGAGAAAGGTGTGGCGATAGCGCTTCGGCAGCCGCATGCACACAACTGTGCAGGAGAGCATCCTCGGCGTTCAAAGTTGCAATCGATTCGCCGTCGAGGGAAACGGTGGAGAGCTTGCAGGACTGGAATTTCAGCGGCCGCGAGTAGCTGCCGGCGTCGAGATCACAGAAGAGCCAGACATGGACTCCATCCTCGCTTCGGTCGAGGCCAATGACGCGCCGGAAGTGCAGTTCCGCAGTTTCCCGGGCTGCGTCCCAGGTATAGTCGCGGCGATAGCCATCGGCCAGGAGAAGATCGCGGGCGCGCAGCACATTTTTCTGATCAAGCTTCTGACCGGGCTTCTGATCGATCCTCTGATCGATGACAAATTCGAGATTCTTGATCTCGGGGAGAGAAGCGTCCCGATAGGCCATGGCAGCCTGCAGCGGACCCCCGAATGGCAGGGCAGGTATTCCATTCGTCCGGAACAGGCTGCAGATCCGCTTCAACTCGCCGGCCAGGTAGTGATTTCGCTCCATGATCCTCGTAGAGCAATCGCGCAAGAAGTCTAGAGTTTCCCTGGGGATAGCGTCCGAGCAGGTGGCTTGGAGCCGGCTTGAAACCAATCCCAGGACATGGTTGCGGCTGGCAGCAAGCAGGAGCACGTTCCAATCGATAGGTGTTTGCAGCAAGTGCCCGATGCGGGCTAGGTCCGCAGAGTCGATCGACAGCCGCGAACTGAGAAGCAGGAGTTCATGCTCCGCCCGCAGGCCAGGAAGCTTCGTGGGGGACCGTTCTTCGGTAGGCAGGGTGTTCATGGTGGTGGCGTCCCGCTCGATCCCATTCCGAACTCGCATTCTCGCCCATCATGCCACAAATGATGGGTTGACACGCACGGAAACGTCTGCGAGAATTTCACAGGTTTCCCCCGCGAAGCCGCGCGGGAAGCGGAAATTGGCAGTTTTCAACAGGCTCAAAACCCGTGAAATCTGACCCATTCCGCTTACTCTTCCCCAGGTTCATTGGGTGATCGTCCGGCCTGACGCGTTCTACGATCGAAACGAAAACACCGCCCCAGGAGACTGACCCCATGCGTATACTTCTGCGTCTTGCCGGTTTTTGCATTACTGCGTCCCTTTTCTTGACGCCCGCCGCCTGGTCCCAGAACTTGTATGCCACGGGTGAAGGCTCCGAGGAGTTGATGGAAGTCAGCATGACAACTGGAGTGGTGACCGTGCTCACCCACCTCAGTGCCCGGCCCGATAGCCTGATCGTCGATTCCCAGGGCCGCATCCTGTATACCGCCGGCAGTTCGAGTACTGGCACTGTCTCCATGTTCGACCCCACTTCCAATACAAATACGATTATCGCGAAGGGCCTCGACTCTCCACACGAACTCATTTTCGATCCGGGACAAACCACTATTCTGGTTTCGAACTTCGGCCTCGGCCAAATTGTTCGCGTGAACCTGGCCAGCCGCACCGTCACACCCCTGCTGTCGAAGCAGGGAACCGTCGACGGCCTGGCTTACGATGGTGCCGGTCATCTGTTCGCGGTAGTGAACCACCACAAGCAGATCGTCCAGGTTGACCCGACCTCAGGGGAAATTCTAAACACCCTCACGGTAATCACGAACCCACCGAGTGGTTTGGATGGCCTCGCCGGGTTGACCTACGACTCGTACTCGGGTCAGCTTTGGGCTACGGATACGGGAAGCGGCACGACTTGCGCGAGCGGGGCAGATTGTCTGGTCGAGATTCCAACCGATTTATCCAGCTTCACTTTTTTCCAGGCAGGCGCCATGCCAACGCCGGGAGGACTCATCGCGGATGGACAAGGCAATCTTTACGTCGGCGCCGGGACGGTAAAGGTCCTCGAATACAGCATCCCTACGAACACGATCACCGCGACGGTGAAAGTAGCGAATGTGTATGACGTTGCGCCGGGTCCACCTGCGACCGTGGTACCACCCGTGAAATTGTATGCCACAGGTGAATCTTCTCAGTTGCTGCAGGAAGTCAACATGACAACTGGGGTGGTGACTGTGCTCGCGAACCTCACCACGCGACCGGATAGCCTGATCGTCGATTCCCAAGGCCGCATCCTGTATACCACGGGCGGCGGCTCAGGTACTGGCACCGTCTCCATGTACGACCCCAGTACCAATACCAATACAGTAGTCGCGACCGGCCTCACCTATCCACGTGATCTCATTTTCGATCCGGGACAAACCACCCTCCTGGTCTCCAACTTCGGCATCGGCCAAATTCTTCGCATTGACCTGGCCACTGGCACCGCCACACCGCTGCTCTCCAACCAGGGGACCGTAGACGGCCTGGCCTACGACCCGGCCGGTCATCTTTTTGCGGCAGTGAATCACCACACGCAAATCGTACAACTCGATCCGAGTTCGGGCGCCATTCTTAACACGCTTACTGTAGTCACCAACCACACGGTTGGATATTATGGCCTCGACGGAATGACTTATGATGCTTACACGGGCGAGCTTTGGGTGAGCGATGTTGGAACCGGAGCAAATTGCCTGGTGGAAATCCCCACGGACTTGTCTGGCTTCACTCTCTTCCAGGTCGGGAACTTTTCTTCGCCCGATGGAATTATCTCTGATGGACAAGGCAATCTCTACGTGGGCGCCGGGCTGGTAACGGTTATCGAATACAACATTCCGACCAACACCATCACCAAGAGGCTGAAAGTGAGCAGTGTCGATGATGTTGCCTTTGTTCCAAGCAACTAGGATCCGAGCAACTAGAAATTGATCGCAGCAGGGCCAGGCTGCGGAGGGGTCACTGCCCGTAATAGACTTTGTCGTAGACTCTCCGTGATCGTTCCAGGGGACAACTAAGCGATGGCTGGCCTTTATCTGCTGGGAGGGCGGCAGCGAAAACTGCTGTTAAAGAACGAGCAGGAATGGAATCTTTACGAGTCTGCTCTAATCCTCCACCTCGATACTGAGACTGGCAAGGTGCGGACGTGTGTGGAGTACAAGACCCCCCCTTCGGCGCGAGCCAACGACAACTCGTCAGTGGTATTCAAAAGCGGCACGCTGATCGGCAATACTCTGTACGCTTGCACCTCGACCGAAGTGCTGATTTTCAAGCTACCCCAATTCGAGCGCATCGGATACGTCTCACTACCGTGCTTCAATGATGTTCATCATGTCACGCGCTCAGCCGACGGAAACCTTCTCGCCGCGAGCACTGGACTGGACATGGTCATCAAGTTCAACACCGCTGGGGAAGTGCTGGCGGAATGGTGCGTATTGGATGAAGAGCCGTGGTCGCGCTTCTCGCGCACCATTGATTATCGCAAGGTGGAGAGCACAAAACCGCACCTGTCTCATCCCAACTTCGTTTTCCAGTTGGAGGAGGAAATCTGGGTTACGCGCTTCCGGCAGCGCGATGCGGTTTGCCTGAACAAGCCAGGCCTGAACCAAGCACGGAAAAGAATCGACATCGGCGTCCAGTCTCCCCATGACGGGCTGGTCTGCGGTGACCGGATCTATTTCACTACCGTGGACGGCAGAATTGTGGTGGTAGACCGGCACACGCTGCAGGTGAGTTCGATCATCGATCTGAAAGAGATCAGCCATGGCAACACCCTGCTGGGTTGGTGCCGGGGTCTGCTGCCCGTAGATGATCGAACCATCTGGGTGGGTTTTACTCGAGTGCGCAAGACGAAGATTGCGGAAAATGTTCTTTGGGTGCGAAGCGTTTTCCGCGAAGGTATGAGCGAGGCGCCGACACACATTGCGCTGTACGACACCGCACGCGGGCGTTGCCTCCAGGAATTCGACCTGGAGCCGCACGGAATTAATATTATTTTCAGCATCTTTGCCGAAAACAATCCGGCAGGGATGTTTCCGAAGGAACTACGACGGGCTCCCTGAAACCGCCATCTTCTTCGTGGCCTCCGAGATTGTTGCCGGCGAATCGCCGTCGACGCATACCCGAAGCCAGGTTTCAAGATTAAGCAGACGCCAGATACGATTGCCGTGGTCGCGATGGCCGCGGCGGTGTTCTGCAAACAGGCGTTTTAGCGAATCGGGATTGAAGAAACTCCGTGCCGCCGATCGAGGTTCCAAAAGCATGCGTTCCAGGTCGTCCAGCTGCGGACCCGCGAGCCAGTAAGCCCAAGGCGTCGGGAAACCCATTTTCTGACGGTACACAATATCGCGGGGCAGCAGATCCTCAACCGCGGACTTGAGGATGAATTTGCCCGCCAATCCACGGACCGAATATTGCGCAGGAATGCGCGCTGCAAATTCCACCAGCACGTGATCCAGAAATGGCACGCGGCTCTCGATCGAGGCTGCCATGCTCATCTGGTCCTGCTTCATCAGCAGTTCAACGAGATAAGTCTTGATGTCGGTGTAAAGCAGTCGATGCAGCAGGTCGCCGGAGGATGCGTTCCAGAACTTCATCGATCCGGCATAGGCATCCCCTGACGTGGTTCGCATCTCGTCGGTGAGAAGATCGGCCTGCTCGGCACTTGTGAAGGCAGAATAAAAGTTGTCGAAGTAGAAGGAATCCCACGAGCTGCCATCGCGCACCAGAAAAGTGTGCTCCAGCTTGCGACGCAGCGTGGCACCCAAGGGCCCGGCATTGATGCCGCCGCGCACCCATTTCCTCAGGAAGGAGGGCGTGAGGTTTCGGTACAGCTTGTCCATGCGGGCGTTCGCCAGGGTCCAGGCGTAGCGCGTGTATCCCCCCAAAGTCTCGTCGCTGCCTTCCCCGGTCAGGACTACGGTGACTCGCTCGCGCGCCAGTCGCGCGACAAACGCAAGCGAGACACTGGAGGGCCACACGATCGGCTCATCCTCGTGCCAGATGAGCTTGGGCAGGGCTTCGAAAAACTCCTCGCGGCTGAGGCGCACTTCGTGATGTTTGGATCCGATGTGATTGGCAACCTGCCTGGCAAACGGCAACTCGCTGTAAGCCTCTTCTCCGTACCCGACGGCAAACGTCTCGATGGGCTCACGCCGAATCTTCGTGGTCAGTGCGGCTACAGCGCTGGAATCGAGGCCGCCGCTGAGAAATACGCCGACCGGCACATCGCTCATCAAGTGACTGGAGACGCATTCTTCCAGCAACTCGCGATAGGTCTTGACGTAATACTCGCGTGGCTTAGGCTCCGGATCGGGAGCCACCGACAGATCCCAGTAAGGCGTAACAGTCAGCCGCCCGTCTTCGCTGATTGCCAGCGTGTGCCCCGGAGGCAGTTTCTGAATCCCGTTATACATCGTCTCAGCGCCGCTCAGGTAGCCGAAGGCCAGGTATTCCGCTAATGTTCCCCGGTTGAATTCCGCCTTCACCCCGGGATAGGCAAGAATCGTTTTGATCTCCGATCCGAACAACAACGTGCCGGCGTCGTAGCGGTAATAGAGAGGCTTGATACCCAACCGATCCCGAGCGATAAAGAGCCTTCGTTGGGGGCGGTCCCAGATCGCAAACGCAAACATTCCGCGCAAATGCTTGACACAATCCGCACCATACTCCTCGTACAGGTGAAGGATGGTTTCCGTGTCGCTTCGGGTACGGTACTGATGGCCGCGAGTTTCCAAGTCGGCGCGCAGTTGCTGATGGTTATAGATTTCTCCGTTGTAAACAATCCACAGAGCGTTGTCTTCGTTGCTGATGGGCTGGTGGCCGGTTTCAAGGTCAATGATGCTCAGCCGGCGCATGGCCAGGCCGACATTGCCTTCTACGAAATAGCCGTCGTCGTCGGGCCCGCGATGCACGATCTGGGCGTTCATCGCCGCCAGCGTGTCGCGTTCCGCATGCCGTCGAGGATCGGGATAAAAGATGCCGCAGATTCCGCACATGATTGTTGGTTACTCGCCTGACCTGTTGGTGCCGGACCCGCTGTTCGTCGATAACACCGGTTCGAGTTCCAAACGAATGTCCTCCAGACGAAGATACCGACTCACCAGCTTATCGGAGAAAATTTCCGTCTTCCCGTTTCTCTCCATCATTTCGCAGCGGCGGGCGACCTCCGGGCACTCGACTATCAGCCGTCCGCCGATTTCTACGCGGCTGCCATGGCAGAAAATTAGCGCACGGCGGCCATCCGGATTCAGGCTTAGGTACACAAACTCCGCGTCGCTGGTCCATGGTCCGAGAGACCACCGTTGCTGCCCTGGCCCGAAAAGAAAATAGTCCTCGCCATCCCCATGACGATACCGGTACCCATGAACCGAATCTGCACTTCCCTCTGTCCTGGCCAGTGCAACGGGACCGTGAGCAGATTCTTTTTGCGGCAGAAAAAGACTTACAAATTCGGCAGGCAACTTGGCCACGGTGGTGAAATGTGCCACCGGCGCAGTTTCCTTGCGCCCATAAGCCGGAGACCACAGCTGTTGGCCTACTTCCTCAGCCCAGCCGTGCCCTTCGGCCGTAAGCAATGTTACCCCGCGGTCCGCCGCGACAAAGGAGTGTCCGTTGTGCTGTTTCTTGTGCTGGAGATGCGGCGCAAGATGCCAGAGAATTTCCAATTGATGCTCGCCTTTGCCTTCGGCGACATCTCGAACCAGGCAAAACTGGGACTTTAGCGAGAAAATGTGGCGCCGATGAACTACCGGAGAGCTCAGGCGCCGGTAGCCGTCGTGACTACCCACAAAATAGTCGAATGTTTCTCCTGTGATCCACCGCTCTACCGTGGTTCTGGGAAGGTTTTTCCAGGCAAATGGATTTTGCGGATCGGCCTGATTCACGCCGTCCACCTCCATTGTGTTGTGCGCCGAGGTCCCGCGAAAATTGTTGCGCTCCGGTCCGTCGCCAACGTATTCACAGGTTCCCGGATCGATCAGGAGATTTTGTCCATCCCAATTGATGCATACGCTCAAAGCGTCGGCATGACCGTGGCCTGCTGTGCCTGTTCCCTGGCGGCCGGCATCAATCACCAGTTGCTGAGCTGGGTTCGGGTCCGTCATCAGGTATAAACCAGAACTAGGGAGCGCAACGGATTCTCGAGACGGCTCCGCCGACGGCAGCGCATCGAAGCGGTCTGCCGCATCCGGACCCAACAGCCACAGCGTCTCTTCCCGAATGTCACCTGCGACGAATCTGAAATCTCCCCGCTGGAACAGGACGGCTCCGGTCGCCAGCGGATCGAGCAGATGCTCACTGCGATTGCGCTGCGGATCAAAAACCCGCCCTCCGTCGTCGTCACCCAAACTGGGCGGCGCACCTGCGCGCCCCAGCAAGCACAGAGCATCCAGCATCTTTATCAAAGTTCGATCGAACTCCTCCGGAATAGCGATGCCGTTGCGTGAGGCCAGAATTCTGGCGTGCAGAAAAAAATCAAGCGCGTAAACGTGGTAATAAATCGACTGTTCGAAATGCAGTCCATCGCCCTGAACCTGTCGTTCTGATTCCTGCAGCACGATTTTCCAGCCACGTTCTTTCCAATCGGCGGCAGATTCCAGTTCCGGGCAAAGCGTTCCGATGAAAAAAAGCGCGACCCCCTCGCCAAGCAGATGTGTGTTGGGCGAAAAGTAAGTCGAAAGATAACGTTCGATGTGGCGCCCGCTGATCCCCAAGGCCTGCAACCAATCCGCGCGGGACAAATCAGGACAACCCGCAGGACAAACCTTCGAATCCTTTAATAAAAAATAAACCCACAACCACGAGAGACTGCGGAACGCCACCTCCAGGCTGCTGGTCCAGTTGATACCGTTGGGATACGGATTTTCCCGCGACCAGTGCTTCCACTGGTCGAACAATTCCGTTGTGAACTTTTCATCCCCGGATATTCGATACGCTTTGGCTAGCGTTACTAGGTGTTGGTGGCGATTCAGTTCCCAGGTGACTTTGACGTCGCCCACTTGCTTGAAGTCCAGATAGCGAATGCTGTGGAAGGGCTGGCGGGGGGCTCGTTTCCCGTGTACCCGGTCCGAATGCCAATCAATCTCAGTGCCGTAATCGAGGTCACGGTATCCAAGCAAGTCAAAACGATGCTGGCAGATCCGCTCGGCTCGCGAGAGGATATCCTCCACCTGCGCCGGCTTACGACGCTTTAGCAGTTCGACAATGGCAGGTATCTGGTTTCCAGCGAAGAAGAACGAAGGCGCGACTTCTCCGGCTGAATCGCGCAGTGCAACCGGGAATCTCCATCCCAGCCGGTAGCGCAACGCGTCCGCCCGAGCGTAGGCGTAACGCCGCATGTAATCGCACAATTCTTCTGCGCTCGCGGTCCGCAGACGCTGCCAGCGTTCGTTCCAAGTCTTGCCGGACATCTTCGCCCTCGACTTCTCCTCTATCATGAACGCAAGCTCGCACCCGAGCCCTCTATAACCGGCTTGTCCATCGCCAGTTTCGCTCGTATCCCATTGCAGGACTTACGCTTGGGAACTCTGGATGGCGATTCGTCTTTCAACATAGTATGCCTTGGTGCTAAATGCCAGCGGAGTTTGGGCAAATGGAATTGGTTACGGGAATGTGCAAGTTCTTGCATCCCGTGAACCGAATCTCTACAGAGCCGCCTTGGCTGCGATGGATTATCTCGAAGAGTATGAAAACAAATGTTCAACTTCGACACCATTTCTCAAAGACGAGACTCCTTCGGCAGCCGAGTTGCAGCTTATTAGAGGATTTGCGTAGTAATGTACCTATTAGTCTTTGAAGGAAATTGCAGAAGTCTTGCCGCCCGCAAGACAGCCCAGCCTATGACGCATGCGCGGCTAGTGAGGATAGAACGGTGAGAATCCTGTGGTTGAAACCAAACCGTCTCTTGCCCGTACGCAACGGTGGCAACATCCGCTCTTACCATATTCTGCGCCAGTTGGCCTCGCGCCACGAGGTCACGCTTCTCTCCTACTATGGCGGAACCCGGGATGCAGAGTACGAAGCAGAACTTCGACGCGAATTTCCGGGCGCCATCGGACTCTTCACCGGGAAGCAAGACTTGACCGGGTTGAGGCGTGACCTGGACTACGTCCTTCACTTCTCTGCGCAAGTTCCCTACGTGATTCACCGCGTTGCTTGCCTGCAAGTTCAAGAAATGCTGAAGGCGTGGTTCCAGCAAGGGCGATTTGATGTGGCCATCTGCGATTTCTCTCACGCGGCTGTGAATTTCCCGAAGAGCCTGACGATTCCCTCGGTGCTGTTTCAGCATAATGTCGAGGCCGAAATCTGGCGCCGCCACGCCGAAACCGAGTTGAATCCGATCAAGAAGCGCCTGTACGGGGTCGAATTCAATAAAATGCTTCGCTACGAACAGCAGACGATACGGCGATTCCATCATGTGATTGCCGTATCGGAACACGACCGGCAACTTATGAGCGCCTGGGTTGAGAAGTCCCGTATCAGCGTCGTGCCCACAGGTGTTGATCTGCAGCAATACCGGCCTGAGACGTCTCCCCGAGTGGTGGGACCGTTGGTAATGTTTGTTGGCGCCATGGACTGGGAGCCGAACGCAGACGCGGCGGAATATTTCTGCCAGAAAATCTGGCCCTCGATTCAGGCTCAAGTGCCTTCGGTGCGTTTTCGCATCGTTGGCCGGAATCCGAGCCGGCGAGTGCAGAGATTGGCATCGGACTCAGTCGAGGTCACGGGCTCTGTACCCAGCGTCCTCGATCACTTGCGCGAGGCGGCTGTCGTCGTAGTACCCTTGCGCGTCGGAGGCGGCACACGCCTTAAGATCTACGAGGCCATGGCAGCGGGCAAAGCCGTCGTTTCCACCTCTATCGGAGCTGAAGGCCTCGACGTGCATCATGGGACGGATGTGATGCTCGCCGATGACCCGGGAGCTTTCGCCGAGGCCACGATCATGCTTCTGCGCGATGAGGAACTGCGCCGGGGTTACGAACGCGAAGCTGCCAGGCTCGCGGCCAAGTATGACTGGCCAGCGATCGGCGAGCGATTCGCTGATGTGCTTGAAATAGTCGTCCGCTCTGGGCGGCAGTCCGCGGATGTGCCAACCGTCAACGCCTGAACCCCGGCGATTGGCCTTGCCATGCTGACGGCTTTCTGCGAATCGGCAGCAGCCCGCGGTAGGGTCCCTGCTTCTAGCTAAGCGGTCACGCCGGCAAGTAATCACCCAGGTTCCCCTTGCCGTCCTCCCTTCGCCCCGTTCGTTACGTTTTTCGCCGCACGCAGCCATGGAACGGCCGATCTAGGGTATGCCCTTCTGTGTATGTCCATCCCCGCGGGAGCACGTGCTCCTATACGCCGCTGGGGCAAGACCTACCGGTATCTACCTTTACGGACCGAGCCTCATTACATTTCATTTAGTAAGCAGGACCCGAACGATTAGGTCCCCCAAACTTAAATCGAGGTCAGTCCATTGGTCTTGCAAGGAGCATCTCCCAGCTTCTCGTGCACGCGACAGCGTTGCACATCCCTCCAGCGCATCTCGATACTCCTGCTCACCTGTGGATGGCTGGCGATTGCATCCGGCTGCAGCATGATCGGTTTGGATCAGAGCCCCGCATCGGGCATTCAAGTGGCGGTTTCGCCGAGCACGGCCACGCTCACTCCGGCGGCGCAGCAGCAGTTCAGTGCAACCGTACAAGGGACCAGCAATTCTGCGGTCACCTGGTCGGCATCCGCGGGATCAATCACTAAAGACGGAGTCTTCACTGCGCCAGCGGCAAACCAGGGAATCCAGATCACCGTCACGGCGACGAGCGTCACCGACCCGACTCAACATGCCGCTAGTTTGGTAACGATTCAGAATGCGTCGCAACTCGCGATTGCGACTTCGTCACTGAGCGGAGCCGTAGTCGATACTCCTTACGATGGGACGCTTGCCGCGAGCGGTGGAACACCCCCCTATCACTGGAAAATCTCCGCAGGGTTCCTCGCGCCCGGCATCCAACTCCGGGGTACGACCGGCGCGCTCGCTGGCATCACCAGCTATCCGGGTCAGTATTCTTTCACGGTGAAAGTCGCCGACAGCGCCTCCCACTCCGCGAGCCAGAGCCTCACGCTGGCTGTAGCGGCCGCGACGAATAGCAACTTTGATGGGCCCGCCGAGCTGCCTCGCGCGTATTTGAGCACAACGCTCGCTGACACTCCTGCCCCCGGCTCCACGACCATGGTGAAGGCAGGTGGCGATCTGCAGGGTGCGCTGGACAATGCGAGTTGCGGAGACACGATCGAGTTGCAGGCCGGCGCAACCTTTACCGCGGGACAGTACACACTGCCGGCGAAGGTGTGTGATGACCAGCACTGGATCATCGTCCGCACCAGCGCTCCCGATAGCAGCCTGCCGCCTGAGGGCACGCGCATGACTCCGTGCTACGCCGGGGTCACATCTTTGCCTGGCAGGCCCGCGCTCAACTGTAGCTCGACGCAGAACGTGCTCGCAAAGATTGTCTACTGGGGTGCTGGAGATGGTCCCATCATTCTCGCCGCCGGCGCCAACCATTACCGCCTGTTGGGGTTGGAGATCACACGCGCGCCGGGAACGGGATCCGTCGGTGCCCTCCTTTCAAGCAAGGGCGGCGAAGCCGATCATGTTGTGGCCGATCGTATCTGGTTACACGGCACGAGGGTGGACGATACCGTAGTCGGGTTCAGCGTTAACGGTATGACCAATGCCGCCATCGTCGACTCCTACCTCAACGACTTCCATTGCACCTCCATCGTCGGAACCTGCACCGATGCCCACGCAGTCAGTGGCGGTCTCGGTTCCCTGACGGGAGGCCCTTACAAGATCGTCGACAATTTCCTGGAAGCTTCTGGAGAAAACATACTGTTCGGCGGCGGCGCAGCGACTACCACCCCGGCCGACATTCAGATTCAGGGCAACCATCTCTTCAAGCCTCTTATCTGGCAACAGGGACGGACTGGTTTTATCGGCGGCAAGGATGGATATCCCTTCACCGTCAAGAATCATTTTGAGCTGAAAAATGCTCAGCGCGTGCTCTTCGAAGGCAACATACTGGAAAACAATTGGGGCGGTTTCACCCAGGAAGGCCACTCGATCCTGTTGTGCCCAAAGAATCAACATACTGCCGACGGCAACGTGTGCCCGCTCTGCCAAGTCACAGATGTCACCGTTCGCTACAGCACGATCAGCCACGTGGGCGGAGGAATGAAGATGGGCACCTCCATTTCCGCGAGCGGAGCTGGAGGCCAGGCGTTAGCCGGAGCGCGCTGGAGCGTCCATGATGTCACGATCGACGACGTCAACGGCGCTGCCTACCGGGGTAGCGGCAATCTGTTGATGATTGCCAATGGCTGGACTACCAACGTGCTCAACAACGTGATGATTAATCACGTCACGGGATTTACCGATCCGGCGAATACCCTCCTCTTTGCCTTCGATGCTGTATCGAATCCGCCGATATCGGGCGTCACCATCACCAACAACATTTTCGCCACCGGACGTTACCCGGTCTGGAGCACAGGTGGTGGCTCGATCAGTTGCGCTTATTCCGACACCCCCATCACAATCTTCGCACGCTGCTTTAACGTCTACATCTTCAACTACAACGCGCTGATTGGAAGCCCGACGAATTTTCCGCCGTCCCTGTGGCCTGCCGCGAACCTCTTCCCGGCCAGCACCGACAACGTTGGGTTTGTTAACTACAACAACGGAAGCGGCGGAAACTATGCCCTGTTGCCATCGAGCCCCTACAAAAATGCGGGGAATGACGGCAAAGACCTCGGTGCGGACATCGCCGCGATTCAGGCTGCCATCGCGGGCGCTTACTGAGAGCCTCACTCGCAACCTCTCTCGAGTGAACGGCAGGTTAAAATAGGGCACCCCCCTCGAGCCGTAGTTCTTGGTTCGACACCCTCTGATATAGCATAGTCAGCGTACTTGCCTTCCTGCTGCGACCGGCGGGAACACGCTCCTGGTGTCACTTTGCCGGTGGCGGTGGCATCACGGGACGATTCAACGTCACGCCTGAGGAACACGAATCGGACAACCTGCAACGGCATAGGTTTCGTATGAAATCTACATCGCGTGATGTCGGCGGAGAGGAATGGGAAGTTGGATTCTGAAGAAACCATAGCAAGCTCTGACAAGACCGCGTTCGCTCCCGCCTCTCCCCACGTTGACACCAGCCCGGGGCGAATGGACCGGTCTCTGGCCAACAGTCTCGCTTGGAGAGCTGCCGCCGACTGGGCCAGTCAGATTCTGAGTTGGGCTTCTTTGTTCGTTGTCGTTCGGCTGCTTACCCCTGCGGACTTTGGCATTGTGGGCATGGCCCTGGTTCTGTTGCCTTATCTCCGCTGGGTCAGCGAATTCGGAATCAGCCGGACGATTGTCACTTTCCAGGACCTCGACGATGATCGAATCGCGCAGCTGAACACAATCGCCGTTTTTTTTGGCTGCGTCGGATTCGCGATCGCGGCTGCGCTCTCGCGACCCGTGGCCGCTTTCTTCCGAACTCCAAAACTGGTTCCAGTAATCTTATTGGCGTGCTCCTCTCTTTTCCTCTGGGGCGTTCGCGCGGTCCCGGAGGGGCTCCTCACCCGCGACCTCCGCTTCCAATTCATTGCGCTGGTCGAAGCGGTATTTTCCATCGTCTCCGCCATCGTCACCCTGGCGTTGGCATTCCTTCACTTCGGGTATTGGGCGCTCGTTTGGGGCAACCTGATCGGTCTTCTGGCCCGCACCATCCTGCTGTTATGGGCGCGGCCTCACCGCTATGCGATTCCTCACCTGGCTTCTCTCCGCAAGGAACTACTGTACGGCTGGCACATCCTGGTTTCCCTGCTGGCTTTCAATTCCTATCAATTGATGGATAACGTAACGGCCGGCCGCGTGTTGGGGCAAGCCGCGCTCGGGGTCTATTCCATGGCCTGGAGCTTAGCCCATGTCCCCCTCGAGAAAGTAACTTCTTTGGTCACCACGGTCATACCAAGTTACCTTTCGGCGGTTCAGAATGACGAAGAGGCCCTGCGCCGCTATGTCCGCACCATTACCGAGGGGGTGGCGCTTGCCACCTTCCCCGCCACCATCGGCTTGGGACTGGTTGCGCACGAACTGATTCCCCTGGTTCTCGGCCAGAAATGGAACGGCGTCATTCGTCCTTTGGAAGTGCTTTCGGTGTACGCCGCACTCCGCTCGATTGTTGCGCTGCTCTCCAAAGTCCTCACTTCGGTGGGAAATGCCCGCTACGTGATGTGGAACGACCTCGCGGCATTGGTCATTCTGCCTATCGGTTTCTATATCGGCAGCCACTGGGGCGTCAGCGGAATTGCCTGGGGTTGGGTCGTGGCGTATCCGCTTGTGGTCATCCCGCTTTATTGGAAGACGTTCCAGACGATCCACATGAAAACTGCGGAATACCTTCGCGCTGTCCGGCCGGCGCTCGATGGCGCACTGCTAATGACAGGTGCGGTCCTGGCGTTAAAGTGGTTGCTTCCCGCTCCGCTTCCGATGGTGGTCCGTCTGATCCTGGAAATCGCCACCGGTGCCCTGGTCTACGTTAGCGCGGTAATGATCCTCCATCGCGAGCGGGCTTTGACTTTCCTGCGTTTGGCGAAAAGCTTCCGCCGCAAGAAGGCTTAGGAAAGTTGCAGAAATTGCGTATAGCTCACGCTTATGTGAAATGGAGATTGCGGGCGTTCAAACTCACGCACCTGCTCGACAACAGGCCAGCCGTGAAACAGATTGACAGAATTTCTCTCTGGGCATTAGCGTCCAAGAAGACGGCATTTCATCCATGACGGTTTCATCTACTCTGAGTGCAACTCCGCCGGGCGCAGAAGTAACCCGCCTGCAAGTGCGGGTCTATGACTCCCTGGCGTCGCTGGAGTCGCTGCGACCGGCATGGGACAGGTTGCTCGCTGAAGTTCCCGTCGCCAGTACGTTTTCCACCTGGGAGTGGCTCGCTGCGTGGTGGCGCGCTTTTGGCAAAGGGCAACAGTTGCGGTTCGTGGCTTTCTTCGATGCTCGCGAAGAGCTCACGGGCATCGCCGCTCTCGCAATAACGGATCACACCGTGGTTCGCGGTTGCCGCCTTCGGTTGCTTCGCCTCATGGGCGACGGAAGTGGAGACAGCGACAATCTGGACGTGATCGCGCGGCCCGGGTTTGAGGACGCCGTCGCGGACGCCTTTTTCCAATATCTCGAGTCCTGTCGCAGCAGTTGGGATTTCTGCGCGCTCAACACCTTGCCTTCGTACTCTCCCACAGCAAAATCTTTGCTGCACCGGCTTCAATCGCGGCGCTGGCCCTACTTCACTTCCCAGCGCCACGGTTGCGTCATCGACCTCCCAAAGGATTGGGAGTCCTATCGCAAGCAGCTCAGCTACAACGAGCGCGGACAACTCGGCAAGTATATGCGCCGGCTGGAAAGAGAGTATCAGGTACGTTTTTACCAGGCGACCGGGCCTGATCTGGACTCATGCTTGCGATCCTTTTTCGATCTTCACCAGAAGCGCTGGGTGAGTCAAGGTGAGCCGGGAAGCTTCGCTTCCCAGGCTAGGCGCCAGTTCTATCAAGATATGTCTCGCCTCTTTCTGGAACGCGGATGGCTCCAGTTGTGGATGTTGGAGCTCAATGGAGTCAACGTGGGCGCCGAGTATGATTTCCTCTGGGGAGATACCGTCTACTGCCTGCAAGGCGGATTCGACACGGACTTGGCCTCTGGGCATATCGGATATGCCCTGCGCGGTTATGTGCTCAGACAATTAATCGAAAACGGCGTTGCGCACTATGATTTTCTGGCTGGCCGGCAATCGTACAAAGGGCGGTGGGGCGGCCGGGAAACCACTTATTTTGACCTTCGTTTCGCCCGGCCAGGAACTCTTGGGGCGCTCTACTTGAGACTGAAACATGAGTCGAGCCACGCCAAGGAGTGGCTCCGCCGGCTACTGCCCAAGAGGGTCTGGGATGTGCTGCGCAACGTGAAAGCTGCGGGGGAGTCTCGCGAAAAAACAAGTCGTAGCGTTTCGTCCCCTACGAATGAGTCTGAGCAATAACTTCCCAAACGGTTCGATGGAGTGGAGCCGGCCGATTTGTCTGAGGAGAACGCTAACGGCGCCACGAAAAGGCGCCCAGCATCTTCCGTGTTGCCTGTGCAACGGCTTCGAAGCGGGCCTTGTGTCGCCTTAGTTCAAAGCGACACGCATAAAGAGCGCGGGGCCAAACTCCGCGATTGAAAACGCACTGGAACGTTCTGGCTCTTGTGTGTTCCGTCCATTCCATTTTCCAGTCTTCCCGAATGCCCATGACGTACTCTGAAATACCGCGCTCCACACAATCGCGCAGGATCGCTTTAACGATCACATGACCCGGTGCATAGTCGCGGTATTTCTCATCATAGGCACTCTTGGCCGCCCAATACCGTCCCCGGTAGGTGAACCCGATATGCGCCGCGATGGACCGTCCGTCGAGTTCCAGGTTGTAAAGGCACAGGTAGTTGAATCGCTGCGCTTCCTTTATCACTTCGTCGAAAAACTGCTGCCGGTTCGGGTCAGAGAGAATCGCACCCGAACCCTGCCCTTTCCGGCCGCTTGATTCCATTTCATAAAACCGCTGAATCTCTTCTGGAGTCGCTTTCTCCGTACGCATTAAGCGAACCGTTCCCAGGGCAGCAAGCTTGGCTTCGCGATTCTTCACTTTGGAATTCAGCTTAGGGTGCCGCGGATAGTTCCCTAACTCCTTCAGCGCATCAGGTCCCTGCGGGATTGCGAAAAATGCGATCAGGGGAATTTCCCAGTTGCCGGTCAGGTAATCTTCTGCTCGCGCTATCTCGGCCAGACGCTCAATCCTGGCTCCCCGCAAAACCGACGGAAGTTCCAGAACGTCCCAGCTCTTCAGCTTTTTCAAGAAATCCCAGATCGCGTGCGTCACCTCGTCCTGATCAACATCAGCGACGCAGAGGAGATCGATTCCCACCCCCCACATGGTCGGAGGAGCGCTCAGCTTACGTGCCGGAAGGCGCCAGAATTTTCCGGTCTCAAGCTTAAGGGGCAGGACGGCGCACAGGCGTCCCTCCCGGCGAACCGTAACCACCATCACTTTGGCTTTGGGCCAACGGGCGCGAAGTGCGGCCCTAATCCATTCCGGACGCCAGTAGGGCGGATCATCGGGAACGTGCGCGAGCATTTGCCGCCATTCGTCGGCAATCTGATCGAAAGCATCCAGCCCCCCGCTCACCAGTTCGACCCGCAGCTCGCGGCTCGCTCCGCCGGATAAAGCCTCAGCCTTCTCTTCCCGACTGCACTCCGCGATTAACTCATCAGTCATTCGTTATTGCCCGTTATTCCACTGCCGTCATTCCATAGCGACTCATTGACCTTCCCTTAACCCTTCGCGAACGCCCATACGTTGAATATCTGCGATCATGGCCAGGGGAGTGCTCGACTTCAGCCACAGTTTCAAATCCCAGAACGCCGGGTAGAGGATGCGCATGAGGCGCACCGCGAACGTCGGAGTCCTTTGTTTGGGCGAACTCTCGCACTGATATCCCACTTGCTCCAGGAGATCCCCGAGCACGCTCTCCAACTGCGCCAACTCTGCCGGCGGGACTAACTTTCTCCATCGCCCAACCGGGCTCAAATCTCTTTGAGCAGTATCTGACCGGAAGGAAGAATTCGGACTCTGCACCGATCCCAGAGCCTGGCCCTGAATGCGTTCATAGTCCAGTTCTTGGTCGATAAAGCGTGATACCTGAGTTAAAGTCTCCCGCGGTTTATTGACCAAATCTTCGTAGTGGACTTCCAGATAATCCGACCCCATCTCGCGACCGTATTTCCTACCTTTGCCCACAATCCATTTCCAGAAGATACCCGCCACGATCAGGCTTCGCTGCCGGTCCCAGAAAAAGGGACGAATCCACTTGATCTTGTTCAACGACACGGCCACATCTCGACCATCGCGGATGATGTGGATGATCAGCGCGTCCGGGATCAGCTTCTTGACAGTTGGCAGATACAGCATGTGCAGCGGCGTCGATTCTGCCCATCGCCCCTTTCCCTGCTTGCGAGCAATCGTCTCCATCAGGATGCGCAGAAAATCGCCGGTGTTGCGGCACTCGTTCAAGACCCGGGGCTCAATTTCCTCGCGCGTCAGTCCTGACCTTTCAAACAGCATGCTTCTGAACCACACATTCAACAGCTTCTGCCGATTCGCCCGGTGGTGCAGATTGCCGAACCGCGATCCCAAGAGGTTAAAGGCGTTGCTTTCCGAGTGGTAAACGGCGAACCCGCCAGAGGAGAGCAGCATGTGATAGAGCAGCTTGGTTCCCGACCGGCCGCAACCCAGCACGAAAACCGGCGCAGTCTTTCTGCTGGTTGGCTCCTCGCCGTCTCCGGTTTTGCGGTTCGCCTCGGTCGTACTCAGTTCTGCCGGCATATCCTGGCCCTCATATCCTGGCATTCATATCTAGCACTCAAGTCGAATTTCTGGTCAATGTGCGTGTGCCACAACGACGACGAAACTGATGCTCAGGGCGCGGAGCCCGCTTGCGTAACCGGGTCGGCCAGTTCCAAACCGGACAAGCTAGCCAGCCGTCCCAACGGAGTTTTCGTCTTCAGCCACTGCTTGGCATTAAGAAAGCCAGGATAGACTGAGCGAAGCCAACTTTCGCGCAGCCCCTGCTTTCTTTCCTGCTCTGACGTCGTAAGCTCGTAGCCCAGCTCGGTCAGGCACGGCCCGACGAGCGCCTCCAGCGCAGACACTTCCTCGGGCGCCAGTCTGGCCTTCCACCGGTTCACTGGGTCGGAATGTCCATTGGCGCCTTGCTCGCCGCGAAAAGAAGAGTTCGATTCCTGCAATCTGCCGAGCGCTGTGCTCTGGATGCGGTCATAATCCAGGTCGTGGTCCAGGAACTCCCCGAGCCTCTTCAACACACGGTGTGGCTCCGTAACCAACTCTTCATAGTGAACCTCGAAGTAGTCAGCCGGAAACATTCGCCCGTGATGCTGCCCGTTGCGGACCATCCACTCCCAATACATGGCCGTAGCCAGCAGGCTCCTCGACCCGCGGTCCCAGGGCAGGGGTCGGAAACCACCCATCTTCTTTAGCGACAATGCAATATCCCGTCCGTCTCGAATAATATGAATGAAAAGCGCTTCGGGAATGTCAGCTTTTATCTCGGGAATATGAAGCACATTGTCAGGCTCATACACGGCCCAGCGGGCGACGTTCTGGTTTCGAGCAATCTCGTCCATCGTAATCCGAATAAAGTCCCCTCCCCTTGTGCACTCCCGCTGAACTTTCGAGCTTAATTCACCAGCCTCCAAACCCGACCGCCGGAAACCCTTGCTCCGCAGCCAGATTTCCATCAATTTGGCCCGATTCTCTGGCTTTTCCAGTCCGCCCACGCGGGGAATCAACACCTCGTAAACCGGCAGAAACCCCCGATATACGGCAAAGCCGCCGGCTGAAAGCAGGATGTCGTAGAGCAGATTCGTTCCCGATCGATGACAACCCATGACGAACACGGGGCGCCGGCTGCGCGCTAATGTTGGATTGTTGTTCAGATGAGTATCCGAATTGCTCCGGGATTTGCTCTGGGGGGTGGAGCCCGTGTGCCGCAGAACACCAGTATACCATCCCCAGCAACTCCAATTTTCAGTCTCCGGCGATCCCGGAGAACATGATCTTCAGGAACATGAGTGTCCTCATCAGGAAGCGACCCCCTTTTCTAGCAACGTCCAAGTCCGTGCCGGGTTTGGTATTCTCAGGAGATGCGGACGTTGGATATGGATATGACCGGTCGTAATGGGCTCGCGAGTATCTGTCTCGCGTTATTCCTGTTTGTGTTCATGGGTGTGCCCCCTGCTCGAAGCTCCGACCCAGTGAAGTCCCCGGAGAAACCCGTCGCCCTGGCGAGCTATTCAGCCCGAACCGACCGCCGCGTGGAGAAGTACCCCGACACGCTACCTCCGTTGGGACCGGCAGGCTCGGTATTCACCGATTTCACCTTCGGATCGAGAATGGCTCGGGTCACAGACGCGGCCACCGACCCGCGCAAGCCCGGCCAGTCTTTCCATACGCCGTCTTCCGCGCAAGCCAACATCTGGAACAGCACGAGCACGAAGTTCTACGTCATTGAGATGGGAGGCCGGTTACTCCTCTACGACTTCGATGGATCCAAGATGGCGGCGCGCTTCAGCGAGGCCCCTGACCTGGATTGGAAGGCGGAGGTTGAATTCAGTTACCTTCAGCCTAACATCCTCTACGGCTTGAGCGGAGGCTCTCCTGTATTTCAGCAGTACGACGTCGTCACCAGAAAAGTCACAACCATTCACAATCCCAAGGATTGCTTAAAGCTATCCTCCGACGATCACGGCGCCGACATTTCCACCACCGCCGATGATCGCCGTTTCATGGGCGTGTTTGGTCCGCGGCAGGGCGACAATTACATCGATTATGTTTACGATCGCGACAAAGGATGTCGCTGGTTCAATACAAAAACCGGCGAAGTCGGCGGCCAATGGGGGCCCAAGGGAAAGATTTCCGGAGTGGAGAGCTTCGGGATCCACGACGCTCGCATCTCCAAGGGCGGAGACTACGTGGTTATAACCGGTGGTGGTGAGGGACCCGTGGTATGGGAAGTGGCCACGTTGAACGCAGTTCTCTGTACCCGGCAGAATCCCATGACTTGCGGTGGCCACCATGCCATCGGCTACTCGCAGATGGTGAACCCTTCTCAAATGAAGCATCCCATGGACCTTCTGGTCCGGCCCCTGAACCATTTGGAGAAGACGTCGCAGCTGGTTCCCGACTTGCAAGATCATGGCGTCTGGTTCGACAAACACCTTTCCTGGAACAACGATGATCCCCAGGACACGAATCCGGTCTGCCTGTCGACGTACACCCCGGCGAATCCCAGCACAGAACGAACTCCTCTAACCGTCGACCAGCCGTGGGTGAACGAAATCGATTGCATCGAAATGGACGGAAAGGGCTCCCGGGTGTGGAGGTTTGCTCACACTTACAGCACCGCCAAGAATGGTTTCTGGTCGACACCGCGAGGCAACGTCTCGCAAGACGGCCGCTTCTTTGCTTTTACCTCGGACTGGGAGAATTCGTTGGGCCGCGGCCAGGGTTACCGGCACGACGTTTTCGTCGTCGAGTTGAAGTGACGGGAGGCTCGCAACCCAATTTCGATGGTCTTGGCCCGCCGTGCCCGATGCAGCGTCAGTAACTTGCTGCAGTCGATTCCAGGTGATAGTCTCAAGCCCGGTTTTACCTGAACTACAGCATGTAACGGCCTGCAAGCGCATTCCAGTCTTGAGGTATTGGGAAAAAATGGGGAGCTTCTGGAGAGGATTAACCGCGTACGCCAGGGCGGTCACCAAGCGGCAGTTCGCCGCGCGCGCACTTACCGTCTACCCCGACGACACGTTTCTGGTCTCCTTCCCCAAATCGGGCAACACCTGGACCCGCTTTCTAGTTTGCAACATTATCGATTCCGATCATCCCGTCACATTTGCCGCGTTGGAATCACGAATTCCCGAGATCTATGACGTCACCGATCGTGCCCTGCGCCGCTTTTCCCGGCCCCGCATCATCAAGAGCCATGAGGCCTTTGACCCGCGCTATCGAAAAATCATCTATATCGTTCGCGATCCTCGGGATGTAGCAGTCTCCTACTATGAGTTCCAGCTTAAGCGCCGCGTAATTTCGGAAGCCCTCAGCCTGGAAGATTTCATCCCAATCTTCCTCGAATCTGCAATTGAACCAAAACTTGGCAGCTGGGGCGATCACGTTCTTAGCTGGCTGGCCACGCGACAGGGCCGCAGCAATTTTCTGCTGCTCCGTTATGAGGATATGAAGCAGAATACGCAAGAGGAAGCCACCAAGATCGCGAACTTCCTCGGATTCGATTCGAGTCCGGAGCGGATCGCTCGCGCCGTGGACTTGAGCTCCTTCGACCGCATGCGCAAGCTCGAGAGTGAAGAGTCTCGTCAGTGGAAAGAAACCAAGAAGACGCGCCAGGACAAACCATTCGTTCGCAAAGGGGTCGCGGGTGGCTGGAGATCGACCTTGCCCGAGCGTTCGGTCGCCCAGATTGAATCAGCGTGGGGGCATATTATGCGGATGCTCGGCTATGAGCTGGCTTCTTCCGTGCAGCCGCGGCCGCTACCCCACCCCTGGTCTACCGCAGACGCCGTGGCAGAAGACGAGGTTCGCCAGTCTTCCTAGCAACCGCGGAAGTCGCCGCGGGTTACACATCGTTTTTCTCGAGCCATGGGAAATTCACGCTTGAAGAGTTGGGCCAAGAAGGCCTTGGTTAAATCAGCCATCCTCCGGACTGCGGCCCGACTCAAGCCCCCGGCTGCCGTTATCCTGGCGTATCACTCCGTTCGCGATGAACCGGAACGGGACAGCAACTGGATCGCACCGGGCATCACCCACGCGACCAAGGTGTTCACACGACACATGGAGCTGGTCGCCCGCAAATTCCATCCGGTCACCCTGGCGGACATCCTGCTCTTCGTGAAAGGCGAAAAAGTCTTGCCGCCTCGCGCCGTGGCAGTGACCGTTGACGACGGCTACCTCGACAACCTCGAGGTCGCGGCCCCGGTCCTCAGCCGTTTTGGGATTTCCGCCGCTTTCTATCTCACCGTCGGCATGATCGGGCAACCAGACGCGCCGTGGTTCTGTCGCATTCGCCACGCATTCATGACAACCCCGTGCACCAGGTGGGATAGTTCGTTGCACAACAAAATCTGGGGTCTATCTTCTCAGGCTGTTCGCGATGCCGCTCTGCTGGCTGCCTACGATATCTGCGCGCCGCTGGTGGATCAGGCTCAGGCTGAAGCTGTGCGTACGATTGAGAACGAACTACAAGTCCAGCAAGGGGTTCCAGCGCATCGTCTGATGATGACCTGGGACGAGGCCAAGGCTTTGCGAAGAGCGGGTCACGTCGTAGGGTCTCACACTTTGACTCACCCCAACGTAGCCTACGTCGCAAACAGTGGAGCCTTACGGGCGGAGCTGGTCGAGTCAAAATCTCAAATCGAAAAGAACCTTGGCGAACCGGTGCTTCACTTTTCCTATCCACACCCCGCGCTGAACCCCCAGTGGAGCGCGCGGACGCTCGATCTGACTCGCGAGGCAGGATACTCGACCGCGGTGACTACCACCAAGGCGTCGGTTGCTATCGGTTCGAATCCGCTCCTGCTCACTCGTCTCAATGCGCCCCGTCCAGAATACGAATTTCTTTGGAACCTGGAGCGCGCTTTTCTGCAAAGGCCAGCAAACCCGTTCGTGTCTGCTCTCCCGGCACACGAAGCTATGCCGTAATTGTTAGTGAGCAGGATCGGTTAAGTGCCCCGCACGTGTGCATTTCATTTCGGTAGCTTAAAATCATCCCGGCGCCATTTGATCGTGACCCTCGACCAATGAAAACACTCCTGATATGTCACGACGGCGCTCAATTGGATCAGGTGGTATTGGCCCGCTGGCTGAATTCGTTCTCGAATCTTGTGGGGATCGTTATTATCCAGGAGCCCCCGAGCCGAATCTGGCGCCGCGTACGGCGCGAGGTCAAGCGCATTGGGGTCCTTCGTTTTCTCGAGGTGCTGGCGTTCCGATTTTATTACCGTATTTTTCTCGCTGGCCAAGACCAGCGCTGGGAGCGGCAAGAGCTGCGACAGAAGTGCCTTGTTTACGGAGATATTCCATCGGACACCGCGATTTTAAAAACATCGAGCCCGAACAATCAGGAGACAGAAACATTTATCAGGAGTCTGAATCCCGACATTGTTGTGGCACGCTGCAAGGTATTACTGAAAGAAAATATTTTTTCGCTTTCGACCCGGGGAACATTTGTCATGCATCCCGGAATTTGTCCCGAGTATCGAAACGCGCATGGATGTTTTTGGGCGCTCGCCAATCGCGACCTGAATAAGGTTGGCATGACGCTCCTGAGAATCGACCGGGGAGTCGACACAGGACCGGCATTCGGCTACTACACCTATCCGTTTGACGAAGCGCATGAATCGCACATCGTCATCCAGCACCGAGTCGTGCTGGAGAACCTCGACGCTCTGCGCACCAAGTTCCTTGAGATCTTTAATGGCTCTGCCATCCCACTGAATACCTCAGGACGGCCGTCTGCCGCATGGGGACAACCTTGGTTGACAAAATACCTAAAGTGGAAATCCCGGGCAAAAAGGGGCCCTCAATGAGGGCCGCCTGTCTGCTCTATCATGATGTAATCGAGGGCACCGACTGGGAGTCGAGCGGTTTCACTGGTCCTGGAACGGCAAAATACAAATTGAGTCGACCTGAATTCGAAGCCCATCTTGCGGCCATCGCAAAGGTACGCCACACCCCTTCGAGCACTGCACACGAACTCGCAAATGCCAGCGATGAGACGCTTCCTTTTCTTCTGACCTTCGACGATGGCGGGGAAAGCGCAATCACGCGCATCGCGGGCCTTCTCGAGAAATATGGGTGGCACGGACATTTTTTTGTCACCGCCGGCCAAATTAACCGGAAGGGCTTCCTGAACCCGGAGCAGATTCGCATCTTGCGAAGAGCGGGCCATGTGATTGGCAGCCATTCGTTTTCTCATCCCGTGAGAATGTCACACTGCAGCAAGGAGGAATTGACCGACGAATGGACCAGGAGCATCAAAATACTCTCCGATATCCTCGGCGAACAGGTTGATACCGCTTCCGTTCCAGGAGGCTATTATTCGAATCGGGTTGGTGAAACCGCCGCTGCAGCAGGTGTTCGAGTACTGTTTAATTCTGAACCCACCACAGCGGTTCATGTTGTTCTCGGCTGTCTGGTGGTCGGCAGGTACAACATCTTCAGAGGAATGCCGCCCGGCGTTTCTGGGGACTTGGTTTCAGTTCATTCTGACGCGCGTTCAAGGCAATGGCTCTATTGGAATTTTAAGAAAGTCGCCAAGAGAATCGCAGGTCGGCCTTACCTGGCCGCTCGACAATGGCTCCTGCGAAAGGGATGATTAGTCAACATCGGGACAGTGGACAAATACTCCAAGACGCGTGCCTGAATTGGCTGCGCGGGATGACTAAGATTTATCAGCCGAACAGAGTAGCCCAGATCAGCTTCAGCGATTCCATGAACCAGGTTTTCGCGTAAAGCCGTGTACGCCACCAACCGTGTGCTTCAAATTCAGGGTCGGACACGCCATACACCCAGAGGTGGGCCGTTGGATCTTCTTTGGGCAGAATCTTTCTCCACAGCATGCCGGCTCGGCGCGTGTGGTAGTCAGAGGTTACAATCGCCACGTCTTGCCATCCATGCTGTTGGATGCAGCGTCCGAGTGTGTGCGCCTCATCTTCGGTTGAGTTCACATCCGGCCCGGTTTGGCAGAAGTCCACGCGGCTTGCCAGTTCTTCCCCGTAATTTCTCTCCAGATAGCGGCGCGCCATAGGAGCGATCGGCTCACCCCAGTAGGACTGCTGGGGCACGCTCAGCAAAACTCTGCCCACGCCTCCCTGCTGGAGAAGACGCATCGCGCCGGCGATGCGCGCGATCTCGCCCGCAATGGAACCCTGTAACACCACGGCCGCATCCACGTGAGGCGGCAGAGAATCACTCGCGATCAACACATAGCCACCCCATCGCAGCAGCGAAATCACGATGGCTGCAGCGGCAAGCAGGGCCCCTATCATCCAGCGGCGCCAACGGTGTGACTTGTTCAACGGAACCTCACGTGGTGTGCAGCACTCTCATCTTCAGACCGATTGCAGTCCGCTCTTTGTCTCCGCTACTAGAGGATTGATTACACGGCGGCATCCACTCAGATCCGCAGTCACGCTTGTTTCAATTCCTTTGCCGAGGCACCGGAGCAGAATTGGGATTCGTGACCACTCCCGAAGTCGGCTCCATGCGCGCCAAGTCTGCCGGGCTGGTTAGTTTCGGGTTCGCCATCGATTGATATATCTGCAACCACTGTTCGCGGACTGCCGTCCACCGGTAACGCCGCGACTCTTCGTAGGCATTCCGCGCCAGGCGGTCTGCCAATTCAGGATCCGTCAACAAGCGGATAACATTTTGGGCCAACGCCGCCGCGTCGCCCGGTTCCGAGAGCAGTCCCGTGCGCTCGTGCTCAACCAGGTAGCGCATGCTCTCCGGAGCCGTGGTTACAACTGGCGTTCCCGCGCCGAACGCCTCGATCACTGAAACCGGCATGTTGTCCACGCGGGAAGCATTGATGAAAATGTCGGCCTGATCGTAACACCGTCCAATTTCCTGGCGCGAAGCCACGCCGGCAAAGTTCACACCTGACAACTGGAGTTCGTCGACCAGGCTACGGATATGCGTTTCCAACGGGCCTTTGCCTACCAGATCGAGCCGCGCTTCGGGAAACGCTCGCTGCACCTCGGCGAAAGCGCGAACTACAATATCGATGCAATAGTAAGGGTGGAATCCCCGCGTGCAGATCAGATGCGGGCGCAACGGTGTCCGCGCCCGGAAGGTAAATTGCTCGAGATCGACGATGTTGGGCACCACTTGCGCCTGGAGTCCAAACTCCCGGAATACATCCACCAGATACGCCGAAGGAACCACCAGCCGGTCGGCACCCTTGAGTACGGAGCGCGCGCTGCGAAACCGCTTCAGATGGTCGCGAGCCTCGCCGCTGCGATAGTTGATCAGGGACTTGGTGCCGCGTAGACGCGCGACCAGCCAGGCGACCGTGGGCGCCAGCAGGAACGACCAATACGAAGCCGAAAAGATGTGGGCTGCATCCACGCCCTTCAAATTTCGCCACAACGATACGGCGTAGATTGGTTCGCGAATTACCGTGCGGAGAAACGGAACGCGCTCAGCCCATCGCAGTCCCGCCGGAAAATCCGGATCAACGGCAATAAACCGAGCGTCCACATCAGCGTCATGCTTCCAGTGCCGCAAAAACAAATCCGCCTGCACGGCCTGCCCCCCAACAAACCGCAGAGTGGGCGCAACTAACGCCACCCGCAATCGTTTCGAGGAGCCGGGCCGGCTCGACGCACGCCTAGATGGACGCCAGCCCTTCCTGGCCAGCAGTTCAGTGTAAAGCTGTTGATATTGGTCGAGAACCATCTGGCGACTGAAGTTCTGCTTCGCAAACTGCCTGGCGTTCCTTCCGAAATCGGTGCGTTGCGCTGCGTCCTTGAGCAGACACTTCAAAGCCGACACCAGAGCATCCTCGTCGTCCGGCGCAACGAGTACTCCGCGCTGCTCGCTGATCAATTCCGGATTCCCGCCCACGCGCGTGGCCACCACCGGAACACCCGCCGCCATCGACTCCAGCGCAACGTTCGACAGACTCTCCGATGCCGAAGGTACCACCGAAAGATCCATGGACGCGAAGAGGGCCGGAATATCTCTCCGGTCCCCGAGAAATTGGACTCTACCGCGCAGGCCCAGCTTTTCCGCGTCCTGCTCGAGTTCCGAACGCAAAGGACCGTCCCCCACAAGCAAAAACTCCACATCCGGAAACTCGCCGTGAAGTCGCGCCGCCGCACGCAGGAAGGCGTGGTGGTTCTTGTAACGCGCATTCATGCGGGCAATCATGCCGACGCGCAAGAGTCCGGGGCGGCGCGGCAGCGCGGGTGCAGTGTTTTCAAAGGCCTCCGGCGCGAGTGCATTGCCAATGACAACGACACGGCGTTCCGGCAGTCCTTGTTCGATCAGGCGGCCCGCTGCCGCCCGAGAATTGCAAACCACGGCGTCGCACCAGCGAAACATTGCCGCCTGCGCACGCGACTGCGCGCGCGTCAGCAAATCTCCCATCTGCCGCTGGCTACCAAGAACAACCGGTATCCTGGCCAGCCGCGCGGACGGAATCAGCGTCATGTTGGAATAGAAATCGAATGCGTGAGCGATCGCAATGCGGCATCGGCGCAGATGGCGGGCCAGGCGAAGCCGCGCTCCAATTGACCGTAGCCCATACAAGTTCCCGCCTAGCGGGAACTCGTGCATCTCGCCCAGATCTTGCGCAAATGGCCCACCCTTCTGCAGGCAACCCAAATTCACGTCAAACGCGATTGGGTCCAGCGATCGAGCTAACTCGGCAAACTGGCGCTCGCTGCCACCGGTCTGCAGGCTATCGATCATCAGAAAGATCGGGGTACGAAGATCAGTGTCACGAGGGTCGGTGTCACCAAGATCGGTGCCGGGAACTGCGCGTGCCTGTGCATTCGCAAGGTTCGCAAGGTCCTGCGCGGAATCTTCCGAACCGGCGCCGGAATTCTGCGGCGAGGTCATCCAATCGCCCCGCGCATCAACGTAGCGTGCTCCAGTTGCCCCCGCCAATCGGCCGACTGGAAGTTTTCCAGGAAATTGCGATGCCACATTTCAAACATCAGCAGCCGCCAAATCCGCTGCGAATGAACTCGCCTGCCCGAGAAATGTTCCTCCAGCAGTCGCCGCACTCCCTCGGGGTTGAAGTACCCGCGTTGCAGCGTGCGCGGCTCCAGAAGCACCGTCATCAACAAATCCTTCAGTTCGTTCCGGATCCAGTGGACCAGCGGCAAAGCGAACCCCTGTTTACGCCGGTAGAGAGCTTCCTTCGGCACGCCCACCCGCTCCGCCAGTTTTGTCAAAATGTATTTCTGCTTCCGGCCACGCAGCTTCCACTCCGGAGGCAGCCCCGTGGCCCATTCCACAAACACATGGTCCAGGATCGGAGCGCGCACCTCGAGCGAGGCAGCCATGCTCATGCGATCCACCTTGGTCAGAATGTCCGCCGTCATGTAAGTCTTCGTGTCAACGTAGAGCATCTGGCTCACGGGATCGTCCGCCGGAGCTTGTTCGAAATATCGGAACAGGATGTTCTGCGGATTTTCAATCCCGCTCACCTGCGCCCGGAACTCATTGGAGAGCAGCGGCATCTCCCGTTCAAATGCAGGCAGGAACGACACTCCGTCCACGTAGCGCTCGCGCCATGGCAGGGAGACGTTATACGCAAACTTGCGCCCGTGCATCGCCTCCGGCAGCCGCGGATAGAGGCTCTCCCGGTACCAGCGCCACACTGCGTCGGGGACATGCTCAAAAATTTTCCGCCGCGCATGGATTGCGTAACGGTCGTAGCCGGCAAAAACCTCATCGCCTCCATCTCCCGCCAAGGCCACGGTCACATGCTGCCGCGCCATGCAGGAAACGTAATACGTCGGCAGCATGGAGGAGTCGCCGAACGGCTCTTCCAGCGACCGGGTTAGCGTTTCCACGGTTTCCACCACGTTCGGCTCCAGGATCAGCTCGTGGTGATCGGTGCCAAATCGCTCAGCCACAATTCGGGCATAATTCGATTCGTTGAAATCGTCGTGCTTGAACCCGATGGTAAACGTCTTCACCGGGCTGGAACTGGCCCGAGCCATGAGCGCGACAACAGTCGACGAATCGGTGCCGCCGCTCAGCAGAGCTCCCAACGGGACGTCGGAAATCAACCGCATGCGCACCGCTTCCGCCAGCCGCCACTCCAGTTCCTCCAGGCACTCTTCTTCGCTTCGCGGTTGATGCGTGCTGTACTGGGGAAGGTCCCAGTATTTCCGCTGGCGAATCTGGCCCTTCTCGAACTCCAGCAGATGCCCCGGCGGCAGCTTCTGAATGGGAGTAAACGCGGTTGCAGGATCAGGAATGTAGCCAAAATACATATACTGCAACAGCGCTTCCTGGTTCACCCGCGCAAGCTCCGGCACCACCGCCAGAATGGCCTTGATCTCCGACCCGAAGTACAACCGCCCGCCGTCCAAAGCGTAGTGCAGCGGCTTCTTGCCGAATCTGTCCCGCGCCAGCAATAGCCGTTTCTCCCGCTGGTCGTAGAGCGCGAAGGCAAACATGCCGCGCAGCTTCTGGACGCACTCGGCGCCCATCTCTTCGTAAAGGTGAACAATCACTTCCGTATCGGAGTGCGTGGAAAAACGGTGGCCACGGCTTTCGAGTTCGGAACGCAACTCGGGAAAGTTGTAGATCTCTCCGTTGAAGACAATCCAGATACTCTTGTCCTCATTGAATACCGGTTGATGTCCCCCGGCGACGTCAATAATGCTCAGCCGCCGCATGCCCAGCCCGGTCCCGTCCTTAACGTACAAACCTTCATCGTCCGGCCCGCGGTGAACAATGGACTGGCACATCCGGTGGATCGTCTCCGCGTCGAGCCTATCGCCTGGATTCGCGCTGACGATTCCCGCTATTCCGCACATTGCTTTGATCCTCTCAAAATTGATCCTTCCGAAACCGGGTCCGAAAATTCGCCCGACAATTCGTGCACCAGCGAGCCAGTCCTCGTCCGCGTTTGTTTTAGTCGGTAGTCGCGGTAATCGCCTGGGTTCCCTTCCCGCCCGTCACACGCCGCCAGGATAATATTTACCATCTCCCGCGCTGAGACGAAGTGCATCACTTCTTTCCTCTGCGCTGCTCCCTCCACCAATTCCCGGAGAAACTCCTGCATGGCATTCCCCAGCAGCGCGTCTTCCTGAGTAGGATCCATGCCATGGCAGTGCAATTTGACAAACAGCCAATCCGGGCGCCCCTGCACCGAAATCCCTGCCTGTTTCCATAACTGAAGCCGCCGCGTGTCCGGCGGATTCCCGGCAGTCAGCGCTCCCGTCTCAATCGTCCACCGCCGGGATCGGCGCTCGGCAGCAAAGTCCATCATGAGAGGCCCTTGCACGATAATCGGGAATTTCTCGGGGGGGCGTCCGCTCTCTAGGTCCCGGCCCTTTCGATGGGGCGCTCGCTCTGTCAGCGGGAGGGCACACTCATAGAGGGAGTTGATCTTGGCCGTTTGCGCCGGGTGAAAAACTCCGGTAGGCAACGTCATATCGGCGTAGCATCCAGTCTCAGCCAGCACCGCCATCTCTGAATCAACGCCGCAAGCAAGTCCGCCGAAGGAATTCGCCAACGCGAAGTTGCCATGCACAAAAGCGTACCTCGGCGAGTGATCGCCTTCCAGGTAGCTCAGGCACGCGTGCTCATTTGCCAGCGCGTCCCTGAATTGCGTGAGCACGCGGCTGGTGTTTTCCGCTGTATCCGCCTGCTGGGCGCCGTGGTGCAAATGAATTTCAACTTCACCGTTGCCCGCGTGACAGTGCGCTGCCAGGCGAGCAATGAGATCTTTGTGGTATTGCTCGGCCGGATAAAAATATGTATGGGCAAACGGCCGACCCTCATTGTCACGCCACCGTTCAACCAGCGTCGGATACAACTGGCACCATCGTTCCACTCGGCGTTCTTGCTCGTCGTAGGCCACACGGGCGCGTCCTTGTCCGGGAACGATAGCCGGTTCGAAGTGATCGGCCAAAGCAATCATCACGTGCACCGAGCCGGAGGGCATGCGGCGCATCATCCTCTGCCAACCATATTGCGGCAACCAGCGCAGAGCATACGAGAGCTTGCCCCGCACCCGTGGGCCAGACCAGACTGGAATGGAACCGTTATGATTGCTTTGAGTTGGCATGGTCACTGCCGGCAATTGCACGGGAGAGTAGATCGTGTTCACGGCCTACGTTCACGACGTATGCAACTCGAGTTCAGCTTCTCGGCGCGATTCATCCTTGCCTGCGACGAAAGGTTTCCGTGCTCGCACCCCGATGCCAATCTCAGCCACAGTCAAGTCTTTCAACCCACAGCTCTCCATCCAGCGGAACACCTGTTCGTAGGTATGTTTAGACTGATACTTCGGTGAATACCAATCGAAAGTGTCCAGAATCCGGATTTCAGGATCGGGGTTCCGGTTCACCGGGAAAACGTGGTGCACCACCCCTGCCAGCGGTTTCCCGACGATCGGGATCTTCCGCAAGCCGCGATCAAGATAGTAGAAGAAGGGCACCGCCACGCGCAGAATCCTGAGCAGCGTCGCGGCCGACATGCGGTGCGTCACTTTCCGATATATGTCGCTGAAGCGGTACCATTTGTTGTAGCCGCTGTAGAGCCACACCGCAATCGTCCCCCCGGGCTTCAAATACCTGGGCAGATTCTTGAACGCTTTCTCGCAATCCGGCGTGTGGTGCAGAACTCCGAGGCTGTAAATGCAGTCGAAGCTCTCGGGCGCGAACGGAAGCGCAAACACATCTGCCTGCAGGGCAACGAACTCTCGGTCGGCAAGATTGCGCCCTGCCACCTCGGCCGCAACGCTCAGGTCCACTCCCACCACGCGAGCCCCCCAACGCGTAACCACCTCGGCAAACCGGCCCATGCCGCAGCCCACATCGAGCACAAGTTTTCCTTTCAGGTCAGACGGCTTCAGACCTGTCTTGTCGATAAAATCCGGTTCGGACTTGTATCTGCCCGCATGGTCGAGCTGAGTCTTATCGAAACGCTGCCATTGATAGCCGAAGCTGTCAGCATAGCCGTGCTCGTCGACAAATCGAGCCACCCCGCGTACCATCGGAAATTTTCGGCCGCAATGCGCGCAGGTATATCCGCCATCTTGCTGCGTTAGCCCGAGTAGACAGTCCGGGCAGCGCAAGATGCCAGACAACTCAATAGAGAGACGGGATTGGTTTGGATGGTTGGGTTCTGGCATAAACACCTAGGTGGCGGCTTGGTTCTCTCACCAGTTCAGGGGCGGCAACGGATGCATCTTTTTCTCGGACAATCGCCATGAGAACCGAGGTCTGCGCCACCGCAAAATAAGGAAAAAAGTTATACGCGGACGGTGCAAACATCGCTCCCACCGCAAAACCGATCAACGAACTATGCAGCGCTCCTACAAACAGCGTGGTATGGACGTCGAGATCCCCCCTTTTCCTCAGCAGCTTAAGATTCTTGAAGGCGCTGCCCAGGAACAAGAGATAAAGAATCAACGCAGGAATCCCAGCCTCGGCCCCTATCTGCAGATAAGCATTGTGCACTACTTTCCATATCCCGGAATAGTTGGCAAAACAGTGGGGTCCAACACCTAACAGAGGGTGGTGTTCGATCGCCTCAAAGCTCTTGAAATAAAGGAACTTCCGTTCCTCGAAGGAGCCGTAGGCGCTCTGTTCCGTCGGGTCAACATCTTTCCCCACCACGGCCATGAACCGTGCCCTGAGAAGCCCCCCCACCGCAATGAGCATTGTGGCTAGAACCAGCACTGCAGCGACGATCAACTGAGGACGCCGTCCCTTCACGCCAAAGTACCAAAGGCAAACGCTTCCCGAGATGACCAGGTCGATGAATCCGGCCCGTGAGGCGGTCAGAAACAGGGCAGCGCACATCACCAGCATGGCGCCACCCCAAATCAGTTTTCGTAGCCCCCCCTTTGCCGTCAGCAGGAAGGCCAGGCAAAAGGGAAGCGCGAGAACAATTGCAAAGGCTAAGTCGTTGGAATTGGAATAGATACCGTTCAGAACGCCTTCGAGCCGGGCCGTTCCGTGACCCTTGAGAATCGAAACGAGGGCAACCACAGCCACAGAACCCGCCTGGATGAAAATTATCTGGCGCAGCCGCGTGAAAGTAGTGATCAGCAGGTAGGTAAGCACCCACGCGACCCAGACCTTTGAGAAGTCCAGAGTGTGAAGCAGGGAACCCAATCGCCACACCGGAGAAGTCAGGGCCGCCACAAACATCACCCCGATCATGAGGCCCAGATACACACATTCTCTGGGAATGTCGCGAGCCCCTCGTTTCGTTCTCCCGAAGCTCATTGCCAGCGCCACCAGCGCAAGTATGCTGGTGATCTTCGCCAGCGGGAGATATCCCATCCCGGGTACCCAGTCCTCGGGACGCGCACAATACACGAAATAAAATGCCCCGAGCCAGAAAAACGCTCCGCTCAAAACCTCTTTTTTCGGCAGGTTAAACGCCCTGGGCGAAACTCGCTGCTCCGTTTCCATCAGGCATTTCCCCTTCCTGCAGCGATCCCCAAAGCAGCCCCCAGAGTAATGAATGTCCGCAACCCAATTGCGTTTCGCACCGGCTTCGCAAAATCGATTGTATCCAAGACTTTCATTGTCAATCCGTCGAAACGCTCCCCGGAGTTCGCGCTACCAGGCAGTCTTGCGGCCCGTGATGAACTTGGTAAATGCCACGAGAGCCGCAACGTTCAGCAAAACCAGCGTCTTCGCCGGATCTGCCACCCGCCCCAGAATTCCTAAACGAACACGCGCCAGTGCCAGAAGGCTCAGAGCGTAGAATCCTGCCTGCGCCCAGAGGCACGCCCGGTAGAACGGACCTTCCAGCACAGCCGAAGACACCAGCAGCCCGACCATGGCAAAGGGAATCAACAGTCGCAGTAGTTTGTGACTCACAAATTCAAAGCGGAGCGGATTCTCCCCACGCAACAGCCAGGGCGCCATCTGCAGCAGTTGATAGTTCCCGCCGAGGGTGCGCACTTTGCGGTAGAACTCGCGCCGCCCCACCCCGTTCGGACTATCCCAGACCCGTGCGCGCCTCTCGAAAACCACACGCTTGCCCTGCTTTACCACATGCATCGGCAGGTAAACGTCGTCCAGAATCGTCCCGGCGGGCAGAGGAGTCAACAGTTCGTGCCGCACCGCGTAGAGTGCGCCGGTGGCGCCAACCACCGACCCAGACGCACCTTCGAGTACACGGATCTGTTTTTCGATACGCCAATACAATCCCATGCCCTCCGCGGCCTCGCCGGATTCCGGATCGCCTAACATCAGTTCCCCGCTTACCCCACCCACATCAGGGTCGGCAAAAGCCTCCATGAGCAGGCGCACTGCCCCCAATTCGATTTTCTGACGAGCATCGGAGAAGACCACTATCTCCCCTTGCGCCAGTGCAATGGCGTCGTTCAGTCCAGACGCCTTCCCACGCGACAACTGGTTCATGACCACTTGCACTCGCGCATCGCGCGCATGCTCGCGCAGAATAGCCTCGGTCCCGTCCGTGGAAGCATCCGAGACCACGACGATCTGTAAACGGTCCTGCGGATAGTCCAGTTCCAGCAGGTTCCGCATCTTGCGATCGAGCACCTGCTCCTCATTCCTTACCACCATCACGATGGAGACGTGCGGCTCCTGGCGCATGCGGAGCACTGGACGGGGTTGCAGACGGCTGCGCAGCCATAACCAGGCCACGTAGCCCAGGTACGTATACACAATCAGACTGGCCGTGCCCCAGAAAAGCCACTTCATTGCGCGCCCCTGTTCATTGCGCACCACTTCATTGCGCACCTCGGCCCAGAATCACGATCTTGACGGTTTGAAACATGATCCACAAATCCAGGAGGTACGAAGCGTTCTTGATATAGAACAAATCGTATTGCAGTTTTTCGCGCGCATCCTCCACGGTGTTTCCGTATTTGTACTTCACCTGCGCCCAGCCGGTGATGCCGGGACGCACCATGTGGCGCACATAGTAGTAGGGGATCTCTTTGTTGAGCCATTCCACAAACTCCGGCCGTTCCGGACGCGGACCCACAAAGTGCATGTCGCCCTTCAATACGCACCACAGCTGCGGAATCTCGTCCAGGCGCGACATACGCAGGAATTTGCCCACCCTGGTGATGCGAGGATCGTCATCCAAAGCCCAGGTCGCCCCCGTGTCCGCCTCCGCATCCTGGCGCATAGTACGGAATTTGTAGCAATCGAAAACCTTATTTCCCTTCCCAACCCGTTTCTGCCGGTACAGCGCCGGGCCCGGCGAGCCCAGCTTAATCGCGAGCACGATGAAAGGAAGCAGCGGCAACGAGAGCAGCAGTCCAACCAACGCAACGGAAAAATTCAACAGCCGTCGCGCCCAGCGAAAGGGAGCGCTGAAGCGGAAGCCTTCCGCGTAAATAAACCAGCTCGGATGCAACTGCTCCACTTCGATTTTTCCCGACATCTTTTCCAGCCAGTTGGTCGCGTCTTCCACCTTCACACCCGAGAGCCGCAGGGCCAGTAGCTGCTCCACCGGAAGCGTCCTCCGCCGGTCTGGCATCGCCACGATGACGCGATGAACTTTCTGCGTCTTCACCACGTCCAGCAGGTGCGAAGCGGCGGTCTGGCGAGTCAGCTCTCCTTCCAGCGTTCCTGACCAACCTGCCACGTCCACGCCCAGCCCCGTCCGCCGCCGCAGCCCGTTCACCAACCGCAGCGCACGCTCACCCGAGCCCAGCACATAAACTCGCTCGCGAAAGTAGTGCTTCGCCAGCCAGCCAAAGGCAGCACGCCAGCCGAGAAGCGTGAAGATAAGAATGATCCCGCCCCAGCTTGCGGAATACCTCCCCGGCAGCAGGCTGGGACGAAGTTTGAGGGCGACCGCCAGAGCCAGAATCACCAGGCCTAGCACAAACAGCAACCGGACCGCCTGCACCCACTTGCCGCTGGTTTGAGGCTCGTCGTACAAATCGAACCGGTGGGAAACGATTAGCACGATCCCGGTGACCGCCAGAACCTTCAAGTAGCCATTTTCAATGAACAATTCGTTTCTGAGCAGGAGGCCGCTGAAGTCGCTATTCCGCAACACCAGGAACATCCCAGCCACGAACGACAGCCCCACCACTAGGAATTCGCCCGCCAGCAAGACCAGCGTGCGCAGGGGGTAATAAACTTTGAAGAGCCGAATCACAGGGTCCCCAACCTCTTAGGCCTTCACTGTCTTCGTGCCTGTTTCGTATGCTTCGTAGTAGTAGCGCGCGTACTGCGCGCTGTCGCCGCGAGTTCCGTTCAGCACCACCCCCACCAGCGCTTGTTGCGGAAACTCCTGGAGCGCTCTGCGGGCCGCATCCGACGGCGTAACGTTTGAACGAACCACCATCAGAACCCCATCGCAGGCCTTCGCCAGCACACTCGCGTCCGACACCGGCACCGCCGGCGGCGAATCCAGAATGATCCAGTCGAACAGCGGTTCCAGCCGCAGCAACAATTGCTGCAGGCGCCCATTGCCGATCAGCTCCGAAGGATCTTTGATTGCGGCGCCGCTGGGAATGAAAAACAGATTCTCTAAAGGACCCCGCTGCATGATGGAGAATTCGTCGTTTTGCCCTTGCAGGTACTCGGATAGCCCGGGGCTCGAGGCCGTTCCCAGCATCTGGTGCAGCCGGGGCCCGCGCAAGTCGGCGTCAATGAGCAACGCCCGCCGCCCGTGCTGCCGTACCATCACCTGGGCAAGGTTCGCCGCGGTGAAGGACTTGCCTTCCTTGGGCAGCGCGCTGGTGATCAGCAACTTCCGCAGCGGCATCTTTTCCCGCAGATGATAAAGACGCGAACGCAAGGTGCGGAATTCTTCCGTGCCCGCGGCGCTGTCGTTGCCATTTAGAAATAGCATGGTTGCGGCGTCGGCTTTCCACTCCGACTGCGGACAGCGCGACAATAGTGTTTCCGAATTGAGCGGCCCGCCGAACGCTGGCGTCACCGGATACGGTCCCAGATTCGCCGGAATTCCTGGCGCTGCCGGAACCTGATCTCCCGCCGCCGTCTCCGACACTACCGGTGCCGGGAAGCCCGCTGCCGCCCCTCCCTGTAAAGTGGCTCGTTCCTGCTCGGCCTTTTTCAATGCTTCGTGAATACGGCTCATAGTTTTCCTTCCTTGGGGAGGTCTTTTTCTTCGCTCTGGCGTAAACGATCCGCTAGCGTGGCCAGCGACCGTAACGCCTCCACTACGTCAAACTTCGGCGCGTCTGAGCTTGCTGCCTGCGACGCCACAACGTCCGCGCTGGCCATGTCGCCGAGATCAAAATCACGGGCGACGGCGTCCACCACCGGTGCTCCAATCACTTTCTGCTGGTCGACAAACGCGCTCACCAGGCAGTGTTCGCAGAGCAGGTTGATCACTCGCGGAATTCCGTTGGCATAGCGGTGAATCGCCGCCACCGCCTCGGGATCAAAAATCTGCTGCCCGCTCGATCCCGCAATCCGCAATCGCTGTTGCACGTACGCCCGGGTCTCATCGAGCGTCAGGGCGTGGGTCTTGGCCCGCAACGTGAGCCGCTGCCGCAGTTGCCGCAGTTGCGGCTGCCTCAATTTCTGTTCCAGTTCCGGCTGTCCCACCAGCACAATCTGCAAAAGCTTCTCGGTGAAAGTCTCAAGATTGGTGAGCATGCGGATTTCTTCCAGCACTTCTTCCGACAAACTCTGCGCCTCGTCAACGATCAGCACCGCCGTCTCCCCTGCCCGGTAACGGTCCAGCAGCCAGTTGTAGAGCTTCAGCAGGATCTGGCTCTTGGCCTTGGAATCGCTGGGGATGCCGAAGTCCGCCATCATGTAATCCAGAAATTGCGGAACGTTCATGCGCGAGTTGAAAATGAACGCCGTAGCCACCTGCTGCAGGCGCAACCATTCCAGCAGCTTGTTAATCAGCGTGGTCTTGCCGGTTCCCACCTCGCCGGTGAGCAACACGAATCCCTTGCGGCTCTGGATGCCATAGGTCAGGCAAGCCAGCGCCTCCTCGGTGTGCCGCGTCAGAAACAAATAACGCGGGTCCGGATTCACGTTGAACGGATTCGCTCGCAGTCCGTAAAACTCTTTGTACATAGCGTATTCTCTGGCGATGATTCTTCCTTGCAGCGACCTGGCCGGGCACGGCTCAGCCACCAGCTAGGCGCCCACAGACTCCTTGTGCTGGTCCGATTCTTGCTTGTGTCGATTCCAGAAACCCGCCTTGCCGTTGGCGCCATTCTCGGCCTTGCCCACCCACGGCAACGCCACCAGCAAAGGCAGCTCCAGAGCCGCCTCGGCGTCCGCCTCGGTGCGAATCGAGTTGTCCCGCAGTTCCAGCCACAGCGCGATTCCCAGACCCAGAGCCAGTCCGGCCCCCAAGCCGCCCGCGGCGAACTGCCAGCGAATCGGGGAACTGGGATCCTCGGGCAGGCTCGCGGGGTTCAATGGAAACATTCTTTCGCCCTGCTGCTGCAGGTCCATCTTTTCGGTTAGGTCAGTCTTGCTCTTGTCCGTCAGTAATTCCTGGTAGTTCTTTTGCGCGTTTTCGTAATCCCGGGCCAGCAGCTTGTATTCCTCTTCCACGCTCGGGGTGAGCGTTACGCGGTTCTGGTAAACCGCAATCTCCTGCTGCAGCCTCTTTTCGTCACGCGAAGCGGCCGCGATCGCATCGCCGTACTGGTGGACTTGTAAGCGCAGCTTTTGAATCTCCACGGGCTCGTTCGCCGAAGCTTGCTCGCTGGTGGAAGCAGGCGACTGCGTGGCTGCCTTCTTCAGCTCATCCAGCTTCTTCTTCAATTCTGCGATGTCGGCCTTAGCCTTGATCACATCGGGATGATCCGCGGTATAGCGCGCCTGCAGTTCCGGCAGCTGAGCCTCCAGGTCGTTCAATTGTTTTTGCAGAGTTTGTGGGTTGGTCGCATCCTGCGCCTCCTTCCAGGCCGCTACCTGCTCTCCCAGCAGCGATTCGGTGTAGGCCTTGTCCTGCTGCTCGCGATTCAGCGTCTGGGTATTCGCCTCCAGTTGCGAATTCAATCCCATCAGGATCTTGAGGTTGTTGTCCTGATCTCCCGGCAGCTGTCCCACATACTGCTTCTTGAAGGCAGCGACCTTGGCATCAAGGTCGTCCAGATGACTCTTGGCATCATCCAGCGCCTTGCTCAGCACGTCGCTCGTGCCGGCTGCCGCCGCGTCAATGAACTTGCCATTATCGGTGATCATCAATGAGGTCAGCTCGTTGCACACGGCTTGCGCCTCGCGCGGCGTCGAAGCGGTGTATTTCAAATAAAATCCGGGCACCGGACTTCCCTGCCCGGGTTTCTTCTTGACAGCGGTCGGGCCGATCTCGGTGAGGTCGGGCACGGGCTCAACCGACAAGTTGGCGCGAATGTTATCGATCACTTCGTCCATATTCTTCTGCCCGCCCTTGCTGAGCTGTAAGCGTTCCACCACCGGCTGCAAGGCGCTGCGGCTCAATACCTGTTGCTGCAGCGTGGCGACTCGCTCCGTGAGATCTTCGCTAACCGCCGGCAGCACCATGGTCTCCGGCACTTTCTGGCCTTCCACCAGGATCAGTGCCTGCGAGGTGTACTTAGGCGGGAACGCGTAGGAACCCATCCAGGCAGCGAGCGGCGCCAGCAGAGCGGGGATCAAGATCACCTTCGCCCGCCGGCGCAACATCGCCAGATAGTCGTCAATCGTCAGTTCGCGATTCGCAATCATCCTTGTATCCGTTCTGGCTGCCCTGCCGAGGCGGGCCGCCTGCAAAAATCAGTCGATCCGGACGGGCCGGGGTTTCCAATCCAGTCCAATCGTTCCGGTGTGTCGCTGTGAGATTCGGTTGCAGGCGATGCCAGCCATGCAAACCGAATCATCGAAACTCAACTCTCCGAACTGGTAGCTGGCAAAGGCATGAAAATTTCGCCCCAGCATTCGATGCACTCCCCCACCGATGAAACCGTAGGAGTACGTATTTGCATCGACCGCGCCGAAGGCGACCGGCTCAATGCGGCTGTTCCGGGAATAGCCGATGTCCGCAAAGCCGCTCCACTTGCGAGTGAGCGGACGGTTCACCTGCAGGTGCGCGATGTCGCTTTGCGCTCCCGCAAAGAAACCGCTTCCCGCGGTCGTCATGCGCAGGTAGCTCAATTCCAGACTCGTCTTGGGAAACCTGTAGCGCAGCAGGGCACGGCCGGCAACCCCCAGGCGGGTGTCCGCCGTAGTGGCGTCAGGCGCACACAAGCCAAATAGGGCGGAACACACACTCAGCTGTATGATCTGCGGTCCCGCCGCGATCGTAAAATCCAATCGTCCGGAAACCCGGTGAGCATAGGCCACTTCCACAAGCTGACTGTGGAATGCCGTTCCCGGCAGTGGCGACGGTCCCACACACGTACCCGCAGCGAAAGTACATCCCCCTGGGGTGAAGCGGAAAGCCTGGTATCCATAGATCAGCGCAACCTGGTCATGCGGGGTTAGGATCCTGTCATATCCACCTTGAGCCGAAACCTGTGTACTTCCGAGAAAAGGCACTCCCTCCAGTTCCGGATCGGTTCCGTAAAAGTGCACCACACCGTAGCCTCCAGCCAGCGTGAGGGCAGACTTAGGAGAAAAACTCTCAGAGATATCGGCCGCTGCCACGTTCGTCAAGCGCGGGACCTCACCCAACTGCCCGAAGTTGTTTCCACCCAGAAAGCCTTGACCAAAACCCGCACCGAGCGTGCTCTGCTGCTCCGTTAACGATCCGTAAGCGGCGCCGAAGTTCCCTTCGGGCAGAAAACTGAAGTCATCGCGCACCGCAAGCTGGCCGCGCTTCCAGTTGACCTTCTGTACGAAACCGAGTTGCTGCAAATCCCGCAATCCAACGCCGCCCACATTGTAGTAACCGACTCCGCCGGCATAATCGAGAGCCAGGTCGTAATTGCTCCACAAGCGCCGCAGCGACAGGGTTCCCAGCGCGCGGGTCACGGAGCGCACGGCCCCACCGCTCAGAGTGTCGGCGACATTGGTGTCGGCCCCTTCACTGACGGTCGCGCCCGGCTGCAGATAACTCAAAGGCGCAGCGTGCGGGCCCAGAGCGGGTTGATCCAGCGCTGAAATCGGGGGGTTCTCGCTGATCGGAGCAGCATTGTTCTGGCCGTAAGCTGGGCTGGGCGGAGTGGTCGGCGTCGCGCTCGGCTGCTGCTGCGAGTTATCCTGCGCGTTGCCCGGCGCCGGCTGAGTGGAACTGTCCTGCGCGCGGGCTGTGCTCAAAGCCGCACTCAGACCGACGACCACGACGGCAAGAATCGAAATGTTGCCACGTTTGTTCATCGCGTTCCTTACGGGACCACCACTGTATCGCCCGGTCTCAGGGGGATGTTCTGTTCCGGATGTTTTCCCTTGATCACTTCCCTGTAGTTGAACGGCAGCTTCACCTGCTTGCCGTTCTCCAGGCGCAATACGTAAATGCCCTTGAGATTGGCGAACTGCGTAAAGCCTGCGGCGGCCAGCGCCTGCAGCATCGTCATGTTCGGTAGCAGCGGCATGGCCCCGGTGTGAAGCACCTCACCGCTCACGAAGACTCTTCGGCTGTTCACGGCCGTCACTACCACCGTGACCCGGGGATCGGCGATATATTTCTTCAGCTTCTCGGTGATCGACTCTCGCAACTGCATCGGGGTCAGTCCTGCGGCTTGAATATCGTTGATCAGCGGGAGTGAGATCTTGCCATCGGGACGCACCGGCAAAGTTACCGTGAAGTCCTGCTCCTTCCACACCGTGATATGCAACTGGTCATCGGAACCGAGCACATAGTCGGATGGAGTTGCGTTCGCCGGCTTCGCGTCCGCCGCGTCAGCCTTGTTGGCCGAGTCGCCTCCTTGTGCCCAGGCAGAGACGGCGTACCACGCCACCATCGCCATGCAGGCCAGTCTGATCGCTTTCTTCATACTCATGCTCATGCTCATCTCTCCAGGCAGCTAGGAAGATCCGTACTCGCTGCATCCAATCTGTTTCATCTTGTAGAGCAGGGCCTTGTAACTGATCTGTAACTCCTGCGCGGCGCGCCGCCGGTTCCAGTGGGTGCGGGTCAGAACCCTCAAAATCACTTCCCTCTCGGCCACCCGCGACGCGGCGCGGGCCACTTGCTTGAGCGAAACCTGCATCCCGTTGCCGCCCGCGTCCGGCCTGCTCAGCAGAGCCCGCAAGCCTCCCATGGCAACATCCTCGTCGCCCAGCGCCGCCATCGCCTTGGCGGCATTCTCCAGTTCCTGGACATTTCCCGGCCACGAATATTCCTGGAACAGGCGCTGCGCTTCCGCACTCAACCGGGGCACGGGGCGGCGGAAATCCTGCGCATACTTGGCCAGAAAATGCTCCACAAGCATAGGAATATCCTCCCGCCGCTGGCGCAACGGAGGTAAGCGCAGACAAACGCCGCTGGTCCGGTAATAAAGATCTTCGCGCAGACGCCCGGCCTTGACTTCCAGCTCCAGATCGCGCTCACTTCCGCAAATCAGCCGTGCCGGCGGGCTTGGGTTGGAACCATGATTTTCGGCTCGGGGTGACAATTCTCGCGGCAATAATTCCAGAATCCGCGCCTGCGCTTCCATGCTCAGGTCAGCCAGCTCATCCAGGAATACTGTCCCTTGCTTCAGCCAGTCGTTCTCGCTCAGCGGCCCCGCATCTTCAACCTTCAAAGTGGAACACACCAGCCAACGGAACGGCTGCGCGCTGCGGTGGGACATTTCATGGATCCACCTCGCGGTCGCGTGCTTTCCGGCGCCTTTTTCCGCCAGAAGCAGCACCGGAACCTCGCTTTGCGCCAATTCCCGGATCACGGCCCCCACTGCGCGCATGCTGGGGCTTAGGCCTTCCACAAAGGCTCCCGTGGCCGGCAAGGACGACAATAGTCCCCTTTCGTCCTCCACCTTGGCAACATCAGGCAAATTTTTGCCCATCTTTACGCCTTTCGCGACGTTGAGCACGGTCCTGTCCCAGACAGCCTGCGCTCTAAGGAGAGCACGAACCCTGCCACAACCGGCGTGTTCATGCAAAACCAATAATGCAGTTAACTATTTATTTTTCATATATTTACGGTAGTCTGAGGAAGTCAGTAGTCCTACGCAGCAAGGCTTCCCCGGAAATGCTGCGGTCGATTGGGAAAAGTTTTGCCCACATTGTCCGGAAGCCTGCAATGCCCACGTAGAGACAGCCGCCCGTTCGACTTCGCTCAGGGTAGGCTCTCGGCTGTCCCGGCCCGCGCGAAGCTTGACCAGCTTGTTCCCAAACCCAGCGAATCTTCGCGGCTCGAAAACTGAAGCGCACCAACGGCCAGTGGTGGCTCAGTTTGAATCTCTTCGCGTACTGTGCGGCCTTTCGTCGCACACTTAGCGGTTAAAGTCTTTTGATTCGCGACAAGAACAAACCCCTTTAGCCGCAAAGTTCGCAAAGGAAAACCGCAACGTACGCGAAGAAATTCAAATTGAGCTGTCGCCACAAGCCTTTCCAGTTGCGCATTCCGGCAATCTTCGCTTATGCTCAAACCACCCCGGCGCTGCAGAAGAGTTTAACTTGAGCCAGCTTGTCGAAAGCGAGTCTCTGGTGGCGCATACGCCTGCGCAGCGAGAAGTCAAGCGGCAACCGACCAAGGGGACGCATATCAAGCCAGCACTCCCATACTGGCAAGCCGCGATCCTGGTCGCACTCTCCCTTGGGCTTTACGGGCCAACGATTTACCACCTCGTCTTGCAATGGGCTGCCACCGACTCCGATTTCTCCCATGGTTTCTTTGTGCCGCTGTTTTCTGCCTTTGTGCTCTGGCAGGAACGCAGGCGGCTCTCTGAAATCATTCCGAAGCCTGCCTGGTCGGGTCTGGCGCTCGTGGCGTGTGCTCTTTGCGTCCTTATCGTCGGTCAGTTGGGCGCCGAACTTTTTCTCGCCCGCATTTCCATGTTGCTGCTGATCGCCGGTTTGGTGGTTTTGTTTCTGGGATGGAATTTCTTTCGCGCCGTCTTTTTTCCCTGGGCGTTCCTGTTCCTCATGATTCCGATCCCCACGCTGCTCTACAACCAGATCACTTTCCCGCTGCAGTTGCTGGCGTCCCAGGTTGCGGCGGACGTGCTTCAGTTGCTGAACGTCCCCGTTCTTCGCGAAGGCAACGTGATCACCTTGCCGAATATCGTGCTCGAAGTGGCTCAGGCCTGCAGCGGCATCCGTTCTCTCATGTCGCTGACCTGCCTGGCCATTATTTATGGATATCTGATGGAGCGGAGAATCACGGTGCGCTGGGCCCTGGCCCTGATCTCGCTGCCGATTGCAGTCGCTGCCAACAGCGCTCGCATCATCGGCACCGGACTGATGGCGCACTATTGGGATCCCGAAAAAGCGCAGGGGTTCTATCACATCTTCGAGGGCTGGCTGGTTTTCGTCGCGTGCCTGTTATTGCTTTACTTCGCCCATCTTGTGATTAATGCGGTGTGGCCGGATCGAGGTGTAGCGCCGGGAGATTCCCGCCATTCATTCTCCGCCTTCGACCGCGACTACACGGCCTCCTGGCCGCGCTTCCTGTTTGCTCTGGTATTGTTTGCGTGCGCCGTGCTGTATCTCAAGGAACATAACCTCAGCGAAGTATTCCCTCCGCACCAGCCACTCGAATCATTCCCTGCGCAGCTGGGTCCATGGAATGGGACCGACCTGACCATCGATCAGGAAACCCGCGACGTTCTCGGCCCGGGCGAATTTCTCTCCCGGTCCTACAACCCCAGCCAGAACCAGAGTCCGTCCATCGAATTGTTCATTGCCTATTTTCCCAGCCAGCGCACCGGCGACACCATACACTCACCCATGCATTGCCTTCCCGGGTCGGGATGGCTCCCGCTGGACCGAAGCCAGGTCACTCTCTCCCTCAGCGGGCACGGTCCGTTTCCCGCGAATCGCGTGGTCATTGCCAAAGGAGAGCTTCGCGACGTTGTCCTCTACTGGTATTGGGCGCATGACCGCGGCGTGGCCAGCGAATACTCGGCCAAGTACTATCTGATCAAGGACTCAATCAAGCTGCACCGCAGTGACGGTGCTCTGGTGCGTATCATCACCCCCATCTACCCCGGCGAAGACGCCGACGCCGCCTACCAGCGCATCCTTCCCTTCGCCGGGGAAATCGTACCTCGCCTCGACGACTACATTCCACGATAGGAACCGTGGGTAAGCTTTGCATACGCGCTGAATTGACGCGGGCTCGATACCGCCGAGCAGATCACCGGCGCGAAGCATCACGAAAGCGCTCGGATGGTTAGGATTTCCTTCGTGTGACTTTGTGTCCTTCGTGGTAAAAGTCGTCAAACCGGCACGCCCCGGTACGCCGGTAACTTTATGCGGTCTCAGCCATTGCAGTATCATGGAGCGTCACGCAGCTCATCTTTGAATCCTCCCCGCGGCTATCATTTGGAGAGAGACATCATGCGTCGTTTTTCTGCACTCGGATCGGTCCTGCTCTGTTTCGTGTTGATCCTATTGTGGACCGGCTGCTCACGCGATCCCAACGTCAAGAAACAAAAATACCTGGCGAGTGGACAGCAATATTTCGACCAGCAGCGGTATCGCGAGGCAGCGATTCAATTCAGCAACGCCGCGCAGGTGGACGGTAGTTTTGCGCAGGCGCATTACAAGCTTGGGGAAACTTTACTCAAGCTGCAGGACTTTAACCACGCGTTTTCGGAACTCAGCCGCGCGGTCGAACTCGACCCCTCCAACTATCCAGCGCACGCCGAACTCGCCAACATGCTGATCGCGTCGCACCAGGTGGAAGGTCTGAAACAGGCCAAGGTCCATCTCGATTTGCTGCGCGAGAAGCAGCCCGACAGCGTAGAAACGTACGCCGCCTGGTCGAACTACGATTTGGCGCAAAACAACCTGCCTGCGGCTCTGCAAGAGATGCAAAAGGCGATTGAGGCCGACACTACCCGATCGGATTCGTACTTGAACATGGCCCTGCTCCAGCTGCGCGCCAATCTGCCCGGCCCGGCGGAGGACAATTTCAAGCAAGCCGCCAATCTCGCGCCCAAGTCGATGGGCGCTCAACTGGCCCTGGGAGGCTTCTACCAGTCGCGCAACCGTTTTCCGGAAGCCGACCAGCAATTCCGCAAAGCTATTTCCATGGACCCGAAGGATCCGGCGCCTCGCGCCGCGCTGGTCCGCCTGATGATGGCCGACGGGAAGCAAGGGGAAATCGAGAGATTCCTCAAAGAAACCAAGGCGGCCCTTCCCGACAACTCGGAAGGCTACCGCATGCTGGGCGATTATTATTTTGCCGCCGGCGATCTCGACAAAGCCACAGCAGAATACGGATCGCTGTTCAGCGACCATCCGCGAGATCTCCAGGTGAAGAAAAACTATATCCAGCTGCTGATTCTGAAAAACCGCCTGGACGAAGCCACGAAATTGAACGAACAGATTCTCAAGGTAAGTCCGCACGATGCGGTGGGCTTGGTTTATCGGGGCCAGATTCAGCTGCGCCAGGGCAATGCCGGCGCCGCAGTCGATTCCCTGCAAGACGCGCTGCACGATGATCCCAGCAACGCAGTCGCCCATTACCAGCTGGGGCTGGCTTTTGACCAGCAGCACGACGACGATCGCGCGGAAGCCGAATGGCGCAAGGCGATCAACCTGAAGCCCGATATGATCGAGGCGCAGCGGGCCCTGGCGCAGGTGGAGCTAAGCCGCGGTGACACCGAGGGACTGCTCCAGACCGCTCAGCAGCTCATCAGCGCTCAGCCTCCCGTGGCCGACGGCTTTCTGATGCGTGCCATCGTCGAAATCAATCGCCAGAAATTCAACGACGCGGAATCTGATTTGCACAAAGCCATGGAACTGGCCCCAGCGAGCGCTACCCCTTATATCCAGATGGGCGCACTGCGGGTCGTGCAAAAGCAGTTTGGCGATGCGGAAAAGTTCTACCAGCAGGCTCTGGAGAAAGATCCCTCTTCCGCGGAAGGCCTGCGCGGCCTCATGGCCGCCTACATTCAGGACAAGCGGGTCGACGAGGCGCTCGCAGCCGCCAACCAGCAGATCGCGAAATCGCCCAACAACAGCAGCTTCTACGACCTACTCGGCACAGTTCTATTCGAATCCAAGAAAGACACGAAAGGCGCCGAGGCCGCTCTCCGCAAAGCTGTCGAACTGGACAAGAACAACAGCAACGCGCTGGTGAAGCTCGGCAAAGTTCAGATTGCCGAAGGCGCGTCCGACCAGGCCCTCGCCACTTACCTGCAGTCGATCAAGGACAACCCGCGCGAAGTTACTTTCTATATTCTTGCCGGAGAACTGTACGAGGCGAAGAGCCAGTGGGACCAGGCCAAGGCAATGTACCAGCAGGCGCTGAATATTCAGTCGGACAATCCCACCGCATCGAACAATCTCGCGTACCTGATTTTGCAGCAGGGCGGCAACGTGGACCTCGCGCTCGCCATGGCGCAGACCGCACGCCGCGGCATCCCCGACTCCCCCAACTTTGCCGACACGCTGGGCTGGGCCTACTACCAGAAGGGCGTCTACAAATCCGCCATCAGCCTGTTCCAGGAGTCCATCCGCTTGAATGAAAAGCAGGGCCGACCCGATGATGCCGACGTCCACTACCACCTGGGTCTCGCGTATCAGAAGACCAATCAGCCTGCACTTGCCCGCCAGCAGTTTGAACGCTCACTCAAGATCAAGCCCGACAGTCCCGACGCCGCCTCCGCCCGGAAAGCTTTGGCGGAACTGCGCGGCTGAAAAGAAACCCCGGACCTCAAAAATCTGGTCGTCAGACGTCGGATCTCACTCAATGACCCGCGGCCAAAACGTGTAATCCCCTGATTACGTCAGGGATGTCCACGAGGCTCAGGGACATCTTCAACAGGGATCCCGAAATCTATGTGAGTACGCTTCTCGGCGCGACCGAGCTGGATGATCGTTGCATTCTTTTCGCTCCGCACACCGGGATAGTAAACCGGAGTTCTAACTTTTGTTTGACCCGAATTTCGAAGGTCCGAGGTAATCACAGTAGTCCCGGTCCTGACCTCGATATGATCGGTATCTCGGATGCCCATGCCGATGAGGTAACGGCCCGGATCCAAACCTGTGGCCTCGAAGTATCCGTTCGCATCGACGTAAGCTGATGTGAATCGTTCGTCGTCCACGGAGACTATCTGCACCCACGGGTGAACTGTAAAGGGCTTCCCATCTGGTGACCCGATGCGGCCCGAAATCCTGCCGTCTGTCTGCAGCCAAAATTGGGTTGAGGTGCATTTGCCCGAGTGCACCTCCAGCTTGCGAGGCTCCCCGGTCCACAGGCCATCCGCGGTGTTTGCTGTCAGCTCGTACACACCGGCAGGTAGAGGGTCGAATTTGAAATCGCCGTCTTTGTCTGCGAGGGCAGCATATTGAGCGCCGACTTGTTGTCGTGTCGCAATGATTTTGTGATTCTGGACGATATTCTCGTTTCCCCGGACGAAACTCAGCAGATTTCCGCTGAGAATGCCTGAATCGGTCATGCGCGCTAGACGACGCAGCTGGGCCACATCTTTCTTGCCCTGTGGTAGAGGCTTGCTGGGACCATCAAACAGCATCTCTAGCTGGCCGTTTCGTGCGGTCGGTTTTCCGTCGGCAAATGAGCGGTTTGTTCGAAGATAGAACAGCCATTTGTCGCCGGCTTTAATCTCGGGGTTATTTGGCGTCAGGCATGCTTGGTTGACGATGGCCGTGACATTGCCCTTCGAGTCACCAAGAAAAACCTCTTTGGGCTTAATTTCGAGCCGCCTATCAGTGTCTGATATTTCGGTGACCGACACGACAGCGCCGGTGAACACGCGTTGGTACTCATAATCTAGCGTGCCACAGGCCTTGGGACGGGTTGCCCAAGCGCCCCCGTGAATGCATTGAATCTGCTTACCGTGCCATTGACGGGTCTCGACCACAATTCCTGAGAGCGATTGAACTGCGCACACAACGCCTAAGAAGAATAGATAACTGCGCCACTTTGGCGGAGGCAACACGGCAGAGGCATTATAACCGTGATGACAACTGACGTAACATCGCGATAGCACTCATTGGCCCGGTCTTCTTCCAGGGACTCTGGTCAGAAACGCCTCCGCCTCGGCCCACTTACGGCTCCGAAAATCGGTTCGGGCGTCGCCCTACCCGATACCGCTCGGCTCGATATCAACGCACGGTCGCCCATCCCAGACGCCAGACGCCCGGCGCCCGGCAT
>JBAUAN010000176.1:0-49950 GCA_049675725.1 Candidatus Sulfotelmatobacter sp.
TGGCTGGACCCCTCGACCTGTGAAAATAGTTTGGCAGCGTCCCCTTCCAACTCACTCGGGGGAAGAATCACGTCTTCGATTTCTATAATTGCCATACGACCTCCGTTAAACGGGTGACCGGCTCATCTGAGCGTAACAGGCTGCTGACTGTATCTCAAGTTGTACCCTAATTCCTGAAAAAACGGCAGAATGAATGCAACGTTGGCAGACTGAGGCAGCATAAAGCACTGAAAACACACGGTTGCAGACTGGAGGAGCGTTTGTCGATTGCTCTGCCCAATCATAGGAAAATGTCCAAACGGAAATTCATTCTAGCGCGAATCACTTCGTGGAGGAGGGTTGCGGGTGCCCCATTTCTCGCGTCTTTTGCGAGAAAGCCTGCCCTGAGCGCAGTCGAAGGGTGGGGATTCAACCTGTCTCGATCCGGCCCCCGTTCACGCCTTACGCTTCAACGGGCTCGGATGCCTCGGCTCGTAAATGCCAATCTTTCCCCCGCCGGGAAGCGTGAATCCGGCGAGCCTTCCCCACCGCTGTTCGCTCACTCCCGAAACCTTCACGTTCTTCGCTTCGAGATCCTTCAACGTCGCCGCAATGTCATCGCACATCAGGAACAGTTCGTGCCTGTCCTCACTCTCCGACGCCCCGCTCTCCGACGCATCTTTCTCCGAATCATGTTTTTCCGCGTCATGAAACGCAATTTCCAGTGGCGGCATGGCAAAAATCAGCCAGCCGTGCCCGGCATTCACGAAAGGGAACTGAAGCACATCGCGAAAAAATGCCCGATCCGCCTCCGCATCCTTCGTGTAAATAACCACGTGTGCTCCATTGATCATTGCGTGATTGATCATGAGCGACCTCCGGTTTCCAAAACAGTGCTGGTCATGTTCTCATCACGCCGCTACGTTCGCAACGCTTTCACGACAATTACGGAGACAAGCCCGCGCCGATTTACAATCCCCTCATGCTCGCGATTGCCATAACCGGTGTCGTCAGCGCAGCCGCGTTTGCAGCTGGCTACCAATCCATGGCTCCCACCGGCCAATGGTACGGAAGAACTTTCACCGGCCTCGCGCGCGGCACAAAACAAATCGCCCTCACCTACGACGACGGCCCCAACGATCCCCATACCCTGCGCCTGCTGGAGGTTCTCGCCAAGCACAACGTGAAGGCGACTTTTTTTATGATCGGCCACTACGCCCAGCAGCGCCCCGAACTCGCCCGCGAAGTCGCTCACGCCGGCCACGCCATCGGCAATCACACTTTCACTCATCCCCTGCTGACCTTCAAAAGCGACGCCGAAATTCGCCGTGAACTCTCCGGTTGTCGCGCCGCCCTCAGCGACGCCGTGGGCCAGCACACCAATCTTTTCCGTCCTCCCTTCGGTGGACGCCGCCCCGCCGTGTTGCGCATCGCCCGCGAACTGGGCATGGAGCCCGTCATGTGGAACGTAGCCGGCTACGACTGGACCGCGCCGCCCGCCGCAGAAATCGAACGAAAAGTCGCCCGCAAGATTCGCGGCGGAGATGTGATCCTGCTGCACGACGGCGGCCACAAAGCCCTGGGCGCCAACCGTTCTCAGACCGTCGCCGCCACCGACCAGCTACTCGCCAGCTACAAGGCCGCAGGCTACGACTTCGTCACCGTTCCGCGCATGATGAGCAATCGAGGTTGAACTTCTGCTATTAGGAGCTACTCATGAACCGCGTCCTCCTCTTTCTTCTCGCCAGCGCCATCACCGCCGCAGCCCAGCCCAAAGCGCTCTTCTACATGACCAACAACCCGAACTCCGTGAAATCCTTCATCGACCACGCCGACAAAATCGACATCCTCGTGCCCGCCTGGTATGGCGTCGACGGCAACGGGCTCATGTGGGGCGGACCGAATCCGCAGGTTCTCCAAACCGCCGCCCAGCACCACCTGCCGGTCATGCCCATCGTCGCGACCACCGCGCAGGCTGACCTGCACAAACTTTTCATCACTCCCGCGGCGCGCCAGGCCTTCATCGACTCCGTTCTCAGCGAGTGCAAAAAAAATGGCTACAGCGGTTTTCAAATCGATTTCGAAAACGTGAAGTGGACCGACCGCGACTTGCTCTCCGCGCTGGTTTCCGAAACTGCCAACGCACTGCACAAGGAAAATCTGCAACTCACCATCGCCACCGTGCCCAACGCTCCCGGAGCGCCCGGACAGAGCGGTTTCTCTCGCTGGATGTATGCCAACTGGCGCGGCGCCTACGATCTGAAGGCGCTGGCCCAGTCCGTCGACTTGATTTGTCTGATGACCTACGACCAAAACACTCGCTATACCGAGCCCGGTCCGGTCGCCGGTTATCTCTGGACGGTGCAGCAAGTGGACTACGCCTTGCAGTTCGTTCCCCGGGAGAAGTTGTCCTTGGGCATTCCCGTCTACGGCTATCACTGGTACGCCGGCGATCCCGGCGACAGCGACAAACCGAACCCTACCGCCGAATACATCGGTCAACAGGAAGTCGACCAATATCTCGCTGCCTATCATCCGCATCTCGAGTGGGACGCGTCCGACCGCGTGGCCTGGTTTTATTTCTACAAAGACGATACTCGCGAGTGGGTTTTCTACACCGACAAGCGGGGTTTTCAGGAACGCCTGAATCTAGCGCGCGACCGCAAGCTGCAAGGCTTCTGCTCGTGGGTGCTCGGCAACGAAGATCCCGAAATCTGGACCGTGCTGCCTTCCCACAAATAAAATCGTCTCGATAAATTCACGGCTTCGCGAATGCCAGCTTCGCCGCCGCAATCGTCTGCTGCACATCCTGCTCGGTATGCGTCGCGCCCAGGAACGCGGCTTCATACTGCGATGGCGGCAAATACACGCCATTGTCGAGCATCCCGCGGAAAAATTTTCCAAACGCCTCGGTATTCGATTTCGACGCACTATCCCAATCCTTCACCGGACCCTTCGTAAAGAACCACGTAAACATCGATCCCACGCGGTTGTGGCACAACGTCACACCCGCTTCCGTGGCCGCCGCCGCCACGCTCTCCACAAGCTCGCCGCTCAGTTTCTCCAGCCGCGGATAAATTTCCTGCTTGTGATCTCGCAGATGTTTCAGCGTCGCGCATCCCGCAGCCATAGCCAGCGGATTCCCCGACAGTGTCCCCGCTTGATACATGGGCCCCAGCGGCGCCACCAGATCCATAATCTCGCTCGGCCCGCCGTACGCGCCCACCGGCAGCCCGCCTCCAATGATTTTTCCCATCGTCGTCAGGTCGGGGCGGATGTTGTAAATTTCCTGCGCTCCGCCAAACGCCAACCGAAATCCCGTCATCACTTCATCGAAAATCAGCACCGAATGTTCGCGTTCGGTAATCAATCGCAGCGCTACCAGATAATCGTCGGCCGCCGGCACGCACCCCATATTCCCTACCACCGGCTCCACAATCACGCAAGCAATCTGGTGCTTGAATTTGTGGAACGCATGTTCCACCATCTGAATGTTGTTGAACGGCAGCGCCACCGTGAACTGAATAAATTCTTCCGGAACGCCCGCCGATCCTGGAATTCCCAGCGTCGCCACGCCCGACCCCGCTTTCACCAGCAGAGCATCGGCGTGCCCGTGATAGCACCCTTCAAACTTCACAATGTATTTTCTTTTGGTATAAGCCCGCGCCAGCCGGATGGCTGACATGGTCGCTTCCGTTCCCGAACTTACGAAGCGCACTTTCTGCATCTGCGGAAACGCAGAGATCACCAGCTCCGCGAGATCGGCCTCCGACGGCGTCGACGCCCCGAAACTCGTGCCGTTGCAAGCCGCGCCCAGTATCGCGTCCAGCACATCCTGATCCGCGTGCCCCAGAATCAGAGGCCCCCACGAACCGATATAGTCGATGTACTCGTTATCGTCCGCGTCCCAAATGTGCGAGCCCTTCCCCCGCACCATGAACAGCGGATCTCCGCCAACCGCGCGAAACGCCCGCACCGGAGAATTCACCCCGCCCGGAATCATGCTCTCCGCGCGCTGTTGCAGCCGCCGCGACTGCTCAACCTTCCGCGATGTTGTGGACGGCATCAGTTCCCCCGAAAGCCTCGCGCAACCGAATTACTATAGCAGCGCCTCGCTCCGCAAATTAACCAGATATTCACCCTCCGTCCATCATCCTGCAACATTGCGGCGCTACTCTAAATTCCATCAAGATGCCCTTCTAACCGGGAGGGTTTGAAGGACGGCTTCGGGGGCTCCGAGCCGTCTTTTTTGTTTTGCCCCACAACTGGAAATCAATTCCCATTTCACTGCGCGAATGGGTTCGGGAAGGGCACGACTTCAGCCGTGCCGCCCAAACGCCCGCCAATTCAGGCTTTAGCCGCTGCGGTTCGCTCGGTTCCAACCACTGAGGATGAATGGTTGCTGGCTATTGCTGCCAGACGCCTCCACTCCACTTCACTTCAGATACGACCTGACAATATCAACCAACTCATCCGCCGCAACCGCCTGCTCCGAAGTCGGCCTCCGCGCCGGGTCGAGCACGTGGAAACGCACGTGATCCTCCAGCAGTTCGGCCATAAGACCGTTCATCGCGCCCCGCGCGGCCGTGATCAATTGCAGAACGTCTCCGCAATCTCTCTCTTCGCTGAGAGCCCGTTCGATCGCGTCGATCTGCCCCCGAATTCGCCGCACTCGCAACCTCATTTTTTCTTTTTCCCGCAGCGTGTGAGCCATGCTGTTTCCTTTATGAGGATTCTATTGACTTTTTTCTTGACGATACCATAGGGGAGTATAGTACAAAAAGAATAATGCGCGGATATGAACAAAGAAGGTTCGGCCTGGAACGACTCTCTTCGTCGCACTCTTTAACATTCCTTTAATGAACCCTGCGTACGCTCGGTGGACCAGAACGGAACCCGGAGATAAATCGCGACTCGGAACGGCAATATCGACCGCATGATTGGATGAATCAAAGGTCAAAGACGGGTGCTTGAACTCGGGGTCGGGGCCTGATCGCCGTCGTCGAGTCGACGGCGTAATTTGTTAGTTAACCATGGTTAATAGCGTGTGCTATATTTACGTTAACTCATCGGCAGGAAGTGGGAGAAGTTGCGGGATGTTGAAACCTCCCGGAGTCGGCCGTCAGAATTTAGCTGGGAATTCATGAGAAGTCACGCCCAACCCGTGCGGCTCGGCAGGCGCTCGCTTTTCTGCGCCGTGCTCGTGATCGCTCTGGTCCTCCCCGCTTTCGCCCAGCAACCGGACGCTCCCTCTCCCGCGCCCCAGGCGTCAACGACCGTAAGCGCCCCAGTCCCAGCCGCCAAACCAGCCGATGCACCCGCTGACCCGTCCGCCGCTTCTCCCGACGATGACAGCACCGAATCCATGTTCCCCCATTTCAAGGACACGCGCTTCTGGCTTTCCGGTCAGGCCAACTTCATTTTTCAGGCGCATCCTGGTTTTCACTCGCCCTACAGTGGCACCAACAGCCTCAGCGGAAATTATCAAAAAGCCACTTCCCGCGTGCTGACGCTCTACACTGGCGTCCGTCTCAATCATTCCACAGAACTCCTCGTCGACATCGAAGAGGCCGGCGGAGCCGCGCTCAGCACCGGCCTCGGCCTGGCCGGCAATACCGATCTCGACATCGTGCGCAATCCTTCGCTCAGCAAAGCTCCTTACCTCGGCCGCGGCATGATCCACAAAGTCTTCGCGTTCAGCAAAGACAAAATCGAAAACGCACGCAACTATCTTTCGCTCTTCGACGAGCTTCCCCGCCGCCGTCTCGAAATCCGCGTCGGCAAATTCAGCATGCCCGATTTCTTCGACCTCAACTCCGTCGGCTCGGACACAAAATTCCAGTTCATCAACTGGGCCACCGACAACAACGGCGCGTGGGACTACGCCGCCGACACTCGCGGCTACACTGTTGGCGCAGTCGCCGATTTCGAAGATCGCAACTGGGGATTCCGGGCCGCCGAGGGGTTCATGCCCAAGGTCGCCAACGGAATCGATCTGGTCTGGCGTCCTTGGCAAGCCCGCGGCGAAAACTTCGAGTACGAATTGCGCCGCGGATTCATCCCCAGAAAAACCGGCGTAGTGCGCCTGCTGTCCTACGTCAATCACGCCAACATGGGGATCTACCGCGACGCCATCATTCAGTTTGAAACCGGCCAGCTTAGCGAGAGCGTTCCGGAAATTACGAACCATCCCTGGCACATCACCAGGAAGTACGGTTTCGGCGTGAATCTGGAGCAGAACCTCACGCCGACACTCACCGCCTTTGCCCGCTGGGGATGGGACAACGGCAAGACGGAATCATTCGCCTACACAGAGATTGATTCCACCATGGTCGAAGGCATCGGAGCGAATGGCGCCAAGTGGCATCGCAAGCAGGACCGCGCCGGCATCGCCTTCCTCACCGACGGCATCAAGAAAGACCATCAGGACTATCTGGCCGATGGCGGCCTCGGCTTTCTCCTCGGCGATGGCAAGCTGAACTATGGCCGCGAAAACATTCTCGAAACCTATTACACGCTGCACGTGTGGCGCGGCCTCTACGTCGCTCCCGGCGCGCAATACATCGTTGACCCCGGCTACAACCGCGACCGCGGCCCCGTCTTCGTCGGCTCCTTCCGCGCCCACATGGAGTTCTGAAACTCAAACACCCCAACGACGTCTCTCAAAAAACTGTCATCCCGAGCGAAACGACGGCTTCGCGAATGCGAAGCGGTTGTGTAGTCGAGGGACCCCGTGCCCGCCGCAAATCGTCACTAGCGCCAATAGGAGTTTCCACCACAGTCGCGGCTACTCCTCCAGCTTCACTCCTTTCCAGAACGCCACGTACCCCGTAATCTGCTTCGCCGCCGCCTTGGGCTCCGGGTAATACCACGCCGCCCCCGCATTCCGCTTTCCGTTGACCTCCAGGTCGTAGTAACTTGCCATCCCCTTCCATGGACACACCGTGTGCACTTCGCTGGACCGGAAATATTCTTTGCGAATTGCATCCGGCGGAAAATATTGGTTGCCTTCCACTTCCACTGTCTGGCTGCTTTCGGCCAGCACCGCGCCTTCCCACATTGCTTTTGCCATGATGCGCATTTAGATTCCTAACAAGGACAACCGTTGCACAATCACCGGAGGCGCGATGGAAGTAACCACAGCCGAAACGATCACCGCCACGCCGTTCAACGGACACTCCATGGTCGGCTCCCTCCAGCGAGTGCTCGTCTGCTCGCCGCGCACGGTCGGATGGAATCGGCACGAATTCGTCGCGCGCTGGCGTGACCTCGGTTTCCACCGCGCCCCCGACTTCGACGCGGCTCAGATGCAGCACGAAGCCCTCTGCCGCGAACTCGCCTCTGCAGGCGCAGAAGTCATCGAACTCGCGCCCTCGACCGAACTTTCTCTCGACGCCGTCTACACCCACGATGCATCGCTGCCCACCGATTTCGGCCTCATCGTCATGCGTCCCGGCAAACCCAATCGCGTCTTCGAAGGCCATCACCAGGGCGCGTTCTGTTTACGCTTTGGCATCCCAACGCTGGGCAAGATCATTGCACCCGGCGCCACCGAAGCCGGAGACATCCTCTGGCTCGACGCGACAACGCTGCTCGTCGGCCACGGCTACCGCACCAACGCCGCCGGCATTCAGCAATTGCGCACTCTGCTCGCCCCCAAAGGCGTTGAAGTTTTCTCCGCGCCGCTGCCCTACGGGCCCGGACCCTCCGCCTGCCTGCACCTGATGTCTCTGATCAGCCTGCTCGACGACCACACCGCCCTGGTCGATCTACCCTGGCTCGCGGTCGAAACCGTTGAACTGCTTCGATCGCGTGGCTACCACTTCATCGAGATCGACTCCTCGGAACGCGGCACGCTCGCCTGCAACGTCCTCGCCCTCGGCGGCAAGCGCCTGTTGGCCATCGAAGAGAATCGCAAAACCAACGCCCGCCTCCGCGCAGCCGGCTTCGACGTCCGCACCTTCCCCGGCAGCGAACTCTGCATCAACGGCAGCGGCGGCCCCACCTGCCTGACGCGTCCGCTCTTGCGCGGTTAAGGAAAAGATTGTGTGGGAACGGTGCGCCTCGCCCGTTCCGCTGAGCGCAGCGAGGCGCTTCTCACCACAGAACTTTCGAGAACCACGACCATCGCCGCGCCCTCAAATCTCTGCCCACAAAACTCCTGTTAAAATAATCCTGCATGCTGCTTACCTTCGTCCGCGAACTCTTCGCGGACGTGGAAACTGTTCCCGCCTTCGCGCGTGTAGCCTCCCACCTGCGGGAGGGCACGGGGCGGACGCGTGTTTCCGGCCTCACGCCCACAGCGAAAGCCTTGCTGCTCGTGCTCTGGCAGCGCCGCGCCGACCGTCCGCTCGTGATGGTTGTAAACGACAATCGCGCCGTCGAAGATTTTGTCCCCATCGTCCGCGGGTTCTGCGAGCTCACCGCCGCCTGCGATCCCGACTCCGTAGTTTCACTCCCCGCCCGCGACGTTCTGCCGTTTCAGAATCTCTCGCCGCATCCTGAGTTGCAGGAAGAGCGCGCCACGGCGCTGTGGAAGATTGCCACCGGAACCGCATCGATTGTGGTGACCCCGGTCGCGGCCACGGCCATCCGGCTGCGCGCGCCCGAGTTCTACACTGACCTTGCCCGCACCATTCGCCGCGGCGAATCGCTCGACACCGATGCGTTGCTCGCACACCTGAACACCGTCGGTTACAATCCGGCCGACGTTGTCGAAATGCCCGGCGAGTATGCCCTGCGCGGCGGCATCCTCGATGTCTACTCGCCGGAAGCCGAACGCCCCGTGCGCATCGAATTCTTCGGCGACGAAGTCGATTCGATTCGCAGATTCGATCCCGCGTCGCAGCGGTCTTCGAATCCAGTCGATGAAGCGCTGCTGCTGCCTCTCACCGAAACTCCGGTCAGCGATCAGTTGCTGGCAGCGATCCACACGCGGCTTTCCGGCAAACGCATCGCTTTTTCGGAAAAGCTGGGAGCTGGCCAACCAGGCTCGGAAGAAATTGTAGAAGCCGCCATCCGCGCCGGCGGCGTCACGGTTTTTCCTGGCTGGGAATTTTACGCGCCCGTCGCCGGAGCTGACCGCACTATCTTCGATCTTCTCCCTCGCGCCGCCGTTCTTGTCGACGAACCCGATCAGCTCCGCCAGGAATTCGACCGCTTCTGGACTCGCGTCGAAGAAATGCACGAGCGCAGCGGCGTGGGAAATCTCGTGCGTCCCGAAGATTTGTATCTGCCGCCCGACGATTGGTGGAAGAAGCTGGCAACTCTTCCTGGCGCAGATATAGAACACCTCGGCATCGCCCGCCCCGACGACGAAACGCAGTCCGTCACATTTCTTTCGCAGCCCGCATCCCGCTTCCACGGCGCGGTCCCGGTCATGCTCCAGCAGGTGCAAAAACTTCGCCAGGAAAATATGCAGGTTCTCCTGGCCGTCGCTAACAACGGGGAAGTCGAGCGCCTCGCCGACATTTTCACCGAATACAACGTCTCCTTCCGCCTCGGAACGCGCACCCGCGGCGGCGAAAGTTACGCCGACGAAACCAGTTACTTCGCCGGCGACGTTCTCACCACCACGCTGGCCAAGGCCTACATCCCCGACGGCGTCGTTCTGCCCGAAGCCAATCTCGCCATCTTCGGCGCGCGCGATTTGTTCGACGAGTCAGACGCGGTCGCATCGCGCCCGCAGCGCCAGAAATCAAAAGTGTCGGCGTTCCTTTCCGATTTCCGCGACCTGCAAGTTGGCGACTACGTCGTTCACGTCGAGCACGGTATCGGACAGTATCAGGGCCTGAAAGAAATCAATCAGGGCGACGGCAACGCGGAATTCATGCTGCTCGCATACGCCGACGCGGCGCGGCTCTACGTTCCACTCACGCGCCTCGATCTCATCCAGAAATATCGTTCGTCGGAAGGCGCAAAGCCAGCGCTAAGCAGTCTGGGAACGGCAGCGTGGTCGAAGACGAAAGCCCGCGTGCGCAAGGCCATGAAAGATATGGCCGACGAGTTGCTTAAACTTTACGCCGAAAGAAAAACGGCCAAGGGACACGCCTTCCCGCCGGGCAACGAGTGGGTGCGCGAATTTGAAGACGCATTCGAGTTCAACGAAACCGAAGACCAGGCGCAGGCCATTGCCGATGTCGCGCGCGACATGGAATCGTCGCAGCCCATGGATCGCCTGCTCTGCGGCGACGTCGGCTACGGCAAGACGGAAGTGGCCATGCGCGCGGCTTTCAAGGCCGTCGGCGATAACCGCCAGGTTGCGCTCCTCGCTCCCACCACGGTGCTCGCTTTTCAGCATTACGAAACATTCAAGCAACGCTTCGCGGCTTTTCCGGTCACCATCGAAATGATCAGCCGCTTCCGCAACGCCAAACAGCAAAAAGAAATTCTGCAGAAAACCGAGGCCGGCAAAATCGACATCCTCATCGGCACCCACCGCATTCTTTCCAAAGACATCAAGTTCTCCGATCTTGGCCTGCTCATCGTCGACGAAGAACAGCGCTTCGGCGTTCGCCACAAAGAACGCATCAAGCAAATGCGCAAGCAAGTGGACGTGCTCACCATGTCGGCCACGCCCATTCCGCGCACGCTGCACATGTCGCTGGTCGGCCTGCGTGACATGAGCGTGATCGAGACTCCACCCAAAGACCGCATGGCGATTCAGACCATCGTCGCGAACTGGGACGAGAAGCTGATTCAATCGGCCATCGAGCAGGAGTTGGAGCGTGGCGGCCAGGTCTATTTTGTGCACAACCGTGTGGAGAGCATTTGGGAAATCGCCGCCAAGCTGCAGGCGATGGTGCCGCAGGCGCGCGTCGCCGTCGGCCACGGCCAAATGTCAGAGGGCGAACTCGAAAAAGTGATGCTCAAATTCATGCATCACGAAGCCGATATTCTGGTGGCAACCACGATTATCGAAAACGGACTCGACATTCCCCTGTGCAACACGATTCTCATCAACCGCGCCGACCGCCTGGGCTTGTCGGAGCTTTACCAGCTTCGCGGGCGCGTCGGACGTTCGAGCCGCCGCGCCTACGCGTACTTATTGTTGCCATCAGAAATTGAGTTAACGCCAATTGCTCGCCGTCGACTCGCAGCATTGAAAGAATTTTCCGACCTCGGCGCCGGATTCAAAATCGCCGCGCTCGACCTGGAACTGCGCGGCGCGGGAAATCTTCTGGGCGGCGAGCAGAGCGGCCACATCGAGGCCATCGGATTCGAACTTTACACGCAGATGCTGGAGCGCGCCGTCCGTGAGATGAAAGGCGAAGCCGCGCCCGACGAAGCCGAGACGCAACTCAATCTTGGCCTCAACATCCGCATTCCCGGCGAATACGTTCCCGAAGAGAACCAGCGCCTGCAGATGTACAAGCGTGTAGCCAGAGTCGAAACGGAATCGCAACTTGGCGACGTGGGCGCAGAACTAGAAGATCGCTACGGGCCGCCGCCGCCCGCTGTAAGAAATCTGCTCGAATACGCTTCGTTGAAGTTGTTGTGCATGCGCGTGGGCGTGAACGCGATCGACCGCAAGCGCGAGACGGTCACTTTTAAGTTTCGTCAGAACGCCGCCGTCGATCCCGAGCAACTGGCTCGATTCGTCTCCGCGCAGCGCGGCGCCCAGTTCACTCCGGATGGCATGTTGAAATTTGCGTTGAAAGCGACGGCTGCCGAAGAAGTGCTGCGCGCGCTGCGCACGGTCCTGGAACAACTCGCGACCGCAGATGCGGCATAAGAAGTTGGAACGAACGCAAGCGGCGATGTAACCTAGCGAGAGCCCTGTGGTAATCCCGAACTTTCTTAGCTCGCTGGATCAGCGGCCTCTAAAGGGAGTTTCTGCCGCCGGCCGGCATCGCGGACCGCTCCATCCCCAACCCGCAAACGCCCGCAGTTTACAATAGCCCCGTCATGAAGCCCACGCATGTTCGACGAGCCAACACCGACCGCCGCAAAAAGCGTATCGTCCGCAAAGCAGTTTTTCCCGCCGCCGGCCTGGGCACCCGTTTTCTCCCCGCGACTAAAGCCCAGCCCAAGGAAATGCTTCCGCTGGTCGACAAGCCCATCATTCAGTATGGCGTGGAAGAGGCCATGGCCTCCGGCTGCGATCAGATCATCATCATTACCGGACGTGGCAAGCAGGCCATCGAAGATCATTTTGACGTCAGCTACGAACTCGAACGCATGCTGGAAGATCGCGGAAAAATCGAACTGCTCCAAATCGTGCGCTCCATCTCCGACATGATTCACGTCGCCTACATTCGCCAGAAAGAGGCGCTGGGCCTGGGCCACGCCATTCTTACCGCGCGCGAACTGGTCGGCGATGAAGCCTTCGCCGTCCTGCTCGCCGACGACGTGATCGATGCGAAAGTTCCATGCCTCAAGCAGTTGATCGACGTCTACAACGAGAAGCAGTGTTCCGTGATCGCGACTCAAGTGATCGAAGGCGCAGCCATTTCTTCTTACGGTGTGATCAAAACGAAACCAGTAGACGGATCCAACGGCAGGCTGCACGAAGTTCTGGATCTGGTGGAGAAACCGAAACTCGAAGATGCTCCGTCGAATCTTGCTGTGATCGGCCGCTACGTGCTTACTCCCACGGTGTTCGAAACGCTGGCCGGCATCGCCCCCGGCGCCGGCGGAGAATTGCAACTCACCGACGGTCTGCGCCAACTTCTGAAGAAAGAAAAAATGTACGCCTGCGTCTACGAGGGTCGCCGCCACGATGCCGGCGACAAACTCGGCTTCCTGAAAGCCACCGTAGAATTCGCTTTGAAACGCGAGGGCCTCGGCGAACAATTTCGCGAGTACTTGAAAGGACTGCGGCTCTAATCGGCTCCGCGGGCATACTCGTAGACGTGCCGTCTGAATCTCATTCCCAAGAAGCGTTCTGCGGATTGGCCGGTTGAGAAGCGATCTGGTCCGGGGTATTCTGTAACCCAGTCAATCTATTTAGAACCTCGTCTCATCACGAGCGCCAGGGGGGCTTCGTAAGGATGGGCATGCGCAGCCAGCCCCGCAAGCCGGTGAAAGTCCCGGTACGCATCTTCGGCACCGACAGCCACGGTCAGATCTTTTCCGAAAAAGTTTTCACCGTCAACATCAGCCGGACCGGGGCAGAGCTGGCAGACGTTCGTCCCGAACTCCGCGTCGACGAAATTATTGGGCTGACCTACGGCAACTATCGCGTTCACTTCCGGGTCAAGTGGATCGGGAAACCGGCGACGCCCAAGGCTGGACGCATCGGATTGCTTAATATCACTCCGGAGAAACCACTTTGGGACCTGCTGCTCTATCCCGACGCCCCCGATAACTTCCAGCCGGGAAATATTGAGCGCCGCAAGACTCCCCGCTTCCGTTGCCAGAACTCGATCGAGATTCACGTTCACCGGGGAGCATCTTTTTGGGGCACCGTCGCCGATCTCGGCCTTGGAGGATGCTACGTTGAGATGCCCATCCCTCTGGAGCCTGGAACGAAAGTAAAAGTCGCCATCTGGCTTGGTCAAGCAAAAGCTTGGGCCGACGCGGAAGTGGCCCACAGAAGTCCGGGCTTCGGCGTCGGCTTGAAGTTCACCGCAATTTCCGAAGCGGATCTCAGTGAGATCAGGAGATTTCTCGAAAGTCTCTCACCCTTGGCCAAGAAGCCCATGGTGACGGCGGGTTCGTTCTAGTCCGGCTCGTTTCAAGCTGGTTTGATCAAAACCGGTTCGATCAAAACTGGTTCGATCAAAACTGGTTCAAGACTGGTTCGATCAGAAGCGGCTGCTTCAAAAATGCCTAGCTGCCCAGCGAACTCTTCAGCTTCTTCGACTTCTCCTCGACTCCCCGCGCCAGTTTCTCTTTGTGCGCCACCAACTTCTTCGCAACCGAGTCATCGCTAAGCCCAATCATCTGCGCCGCCAAAATCCCCGCGTTCGTGGCCCCGGGTTTGCCGATCGCAACCGTGGCCACCGGAATCCCCGCCGGCATCTGCACGGTCGCCAGCAGCGAATCCATCCCCTGCAGCGAAGTCGAAGGAATCGGCACGCCAATCACCGGCAAGGTCGTGTGCGCCGCGATCACTCCCGCCAGATGCGCCGCCCCGCCCGCCCCGGCAATAATCACGCGAATCCCGCGCTCGCGAGCGCCGCGCGCAAACTCCGCCGTACGGTCTGGCGAGCGATGCGCCGACGTCACATCCATCTCATACGCGATCCCAAACTCTTCCAGCGCCTTGCCCGCCTCGCGCATAATTTCAAGGTCAGAATCGCTGCCCATCACAATCGAAACTAGCGGATTGCTCATTTCTCTCCAACCCTTCTGGTTTGTCTTTTCGTTGCCTTCCACATCGAGCCCACCAGCAGCCCCAACCAGCTGTAGAGCCCAACGTTGCTAAGGCTGCTGATGCCAAAGATCAGAGCCTTTGCGGCGCCGGTCGCGGACCGCGGCAATGACCCCAACCCAACTATCCCTGGCCAGACCCACAATACTTGTGCCGGAACAATCTCGGGGTGCTTTGTAGCTATGCACGCGATAACCGCAAGGGGAACCAATAAGCCTGCCAAAGCAAAAGCCGCAACCATTTTCCAAGGCGCAGTTAAGGTGCCGGGGCGAAAAAGCCAAAGGGGGACGAGAATGAAAATCATCACGAATCCGCTCACGATTGACAAAACCACAGGGATCGCGAGGATTATTACGTATGAATGCCCCATAGCGCCTACTTCCCCAACACCCGCGCCGCAATATCCTTCCGGTAATGCGCCCCTTCAAAGCCAATCTTCCCGCAAGCCGCGTAAGCCCGTCCCACAGCCGTTTTCAGATCGCCTGCCCGCGCCGTCACTCCCAGCACACGCCCACCTGAAGTGTAGTAGCCCTCGCCGCGTCTCGCAGTCGCAGCATGAAAAATCTTCACGCCTTCAATTTCGTCAGCCTCTTCCAACCCCGTAATTCTTTTTCCCGCGTCAAACGTTCCCGGATATCCTCCCGACGCCATCACCACGCACGCCGACGCATCCCGCGACCACTTGAAATCCCCTTCGCTCACGTGGCCCTTGATCGAAGCCTCCAGCGCCTCCACCAGATCGCTCTCCAGCCGCATCAGTATCGGCTGCGTCTCCGGATCACCAAACCGGCAGTTGAATTCCAGCACCATCGGCCCGCGCGCCGTCATCATCAGCCCGCAATAAAGCACGCCCTTAAACTCCGCGCCTTCTTCCTTCATGCCCGCAACCACCGGACGCGCAATGTGCGTCACCAGCCAGTCGCGCATCTTGTCGTCAACAATCTCCGCAGTCGAATACGCTCCCATGCCTCCCGTATTCGGACCCGCGTCTCCATCGCCCACGCGCTTGTGATCCTGCGCCGCCACCAGCGGAGCCACGCGCTCGCCATCGCTGAACACGAGAAACGAAAGTTCTTCTCCAGTCAGGCACTCTTCCAGCACCACGCGCGCCCCTGCCTCGCCCAGCATTCTACCGCTCAGCATTTCTGCGGCCGCGCTCGCCGCTTCTTCTTTGCTCTTGGCGATCACCACGCCCTTGCCCGCCGCCAGCCCATCGGCCTTCACCACCACCGGAGCATGAAAATGCCCCAGCGCCGATCGCACCTGCTCCACCGATTCGCAAATTGCATAAGGCGCAGTAGGAATGTGATGCCGCTGCAGAAATTCCTTGGCAAAGCTTTTGCTCGCCTCCAACTGCGCCGCGGCTTTGCTCGGACCAAACACCGCCCATCCCCGCGCCGCAAACTCATCCACCACGCCCAGCGACAGCGGCAACTCCGGCCCCACCACTGTCAAATCCGGCTGCAGCTTCGCCGCCAGCGCCGTCATCGACTCCAAGCTCTTCAAATCCGCCGGCAGACACTCCGCCTCGTCGGCAATGCCGCCGTTCCCCGGAGCGCAGTAAAGCTGCGAAACCCGCGCCGACTGCCGCAGCTTCCACACCAGCGCGTGCTCGCGCCCGCCGCTTCCCAGCACCAGAACTTTCATAGCTAGAGAATTCAGGTTAGGGGTAGACGCCGAACGCTGTCAAACGGCGAGGGGCGTTTCACCACGGAGACACGGAGGCACAGAGAAACCAATACCTTTCTGTCTCTCCTCTCTTTCGTCGTGCGGCGAGGGTGCTGATTTCTTCTTCGTTTTCTATGTTTGTCTTTCTCCGCGTCTCCGTGCCTCCGTGGTAAATTCCGAGTTAACCCTACTTAACCGCTGCCCTTAACTCGTATAATCTCCACATGATCACCGTCTCCAAGGAAGACTATCTGAAGTCGATCCTCCAGGCGGAGAGCGAAGGCGAAGACGTCATCTCCGCGCGCCTCGCCGACTTGCTCAAGGTCTCTCCGCCCGCCGTCACTATGGCGTTGCGCCGCCTCAAGAAAGACGGCCTGGTCCGCGTGCAGGGCGACGGCCTGGTCCAACTCACCGCCGCCGGACGCAAAATCGCCCGCAAGCTCGCCCTGCGCCATCACCTGATCGAGCGCATGCTCTCCGAACTTTTCGGCATGGAGTGGTGGAAAGTTCACGACGAAGCCGAACGCCTCGAGCACGCCGTCTCTCCCGACTTCGAAGCCAAGCTCCTGGCCCGCCTGGGACGCGGGGGCGCTTGCCCCCACGGCAATCTCAGCGAACTCGAAAGCCCGGCCAGCCGCCGCCGCCGCGGCCTTGTCCTGCTCGCCGATGCCGCCCCCGCCCAGACCTACGCCGTCAGCGGCATCTACGAACGCGACCGCGGCCTGCTCGAATTTCTCGAAGCTCGCGGCATTCGCCCCGGCGCAAAAGTCCGCCTCCTCGAGCGCAACTACGACCAAACCCTCACCCTCTCCACCTCCAGCGGCAACGTTTCCCTGGGCCCCGCCGCCGCCGAACGCGTCTGGCTAGTTTCCCTCGACCAGCGCCCCAAACGCTGATCCACGCCCAAGGGGCAACATCTCTGGATTAGCGTCGAAAGAGCGACGCTTGCCGTGCGCTTCCCAGATGCGCATTCCCTTCGGCTAGCTTACGTCGCGCCTCACGGTTGCTTACAATACTGGAGCACCCACTCTGCCGGCTCGGATTCGAGACTGCCGTTCACTTTCACGCCTCGCTCTGCGGCCCAGCGATACCCCCACATGGGCCCGTACTTCGTAATGTATGTGTCGGGAATCCGATAAGCAGAATCTGACTGTGCTCTATCCAGAGACACGAACTTATACCGTTTCTTCTCGAACAGCGCGAGCAGGGGCTCGATCACGTCTGCGTTGAGACGATTGTCGTGTAAGAGCATGACCTGGGGCGGCTCGTAGCCGAAGACCTGCTGGTTCAACCCTGCGTAGTAGTCGATTTCAGCACTCGTATAAGAAAGGTATTCGAAACGCAGCCTCTTGGCTGAGGGAGCGTCGTGCCTGGCAAGCATCCGGACGTAAGCGCCGTTAAAAAGATAGTCGGAGTTGTCGATGGTGCAAGTCGCTAATCGATAGCCGCGCTGAGTGAGGAATGCCGCGACCTGTTCGTGCTTCTCTTTTGTGTCGCCAGTGTGGTTCATCGGGAACCGGAAGAACTTGGGCTTCTTCCCGGCCTGCTTCATGAGAGGCGCGAAGCTTGTTTCTCCACGGACAATCTCGTCTTCGATCTGTGCAACCGAGAGCTCATTGACGTCCGGATGCGAGTAGGTATGATTGCCCAGGTCGAATTCACTATTCGTCCATTTCTTGAGGATCTCGGTTCCCGCTGCAATGCCAAGCTCTTCAACGCTGTTTTGGATTACGAAACCCGTGACCGGGACGCGATGATGTCTGAGCGTTGACAGGAGCTTCCGATTGACCTCTTCGGCCGCTGCGGCATCCTGGGGAGACAGTGCGTGGACAGTCGCGTAAGGAAGATCGTCTACGGTGATCGCCACTGTTCGATCCTGCGCGGATGCACCCATCGGCCAAAGCAAACCGAGGGCAATTGAAACCGAGGCGAGTTTAAGACTCTTCATGCCTAACACATATCAGACCTCGCAATTTAGGGCCAGTGAGAACGCGCAGGGATATATAAGCGCATCAGGTGAAATTGGCTGTCCGCGGGACTTTGATCGGGGCGAGACGATCGCTCTTGCGCTGTCGTCGGGCAAACCCGAGCTTGACTCGATTTCGTCCCGAAAAAATAGTTAACTATAGTTTATCCTTTGTTATATACTTACGCTAACCAACTCGGCGAGCCGTGGCTCTGCTTGGTCACCGTTCCCGCTGAATGCCAGTCTGAATGAACGATCCGACCACAGCGTCGAAGCCGCGCAGGGAATTGCCATCGCGCGTCCAGGCCGGAGGGCTGGCCGCCCCCGACGCCGTCGTGATCACCCACGAAGATATCGACCGCGCTCACGACCGCGAGCGTGTCTCCGCCGAGCGCGCCCGTCCCGGCCTTTGGCCCCGCGCTCGGCTCCTGTGGCTGCTCATCGGTCCCGGCATCCTCGTCATGCTCGGCGAAAACGACGGCCCCAGCATGCTGTCCTACGCCTCCACCGGCGCCCGCTTCGGCATCGGATTTTTCTTACCCTTCGTCGTACTCACCTTTGTCATGGCCTGCGTCGTCCAGGAAATGACCGTCCGCCTCGGCGCTGCCACCCATCGCGGACACGCCGAACTCATCTTCGACCGCTTCGGCCCCTTCTGGGGATGGTTCTCCATGGTTGACCTCATGGTCGGCAACTTCCTCACGCTGGTCACCGAGTTCATCGCCATTCGCGCCGGCCTCGGATACTTCGGTGTCCCTCCCGCCATCGCCGTCCTCAGCGCCCTGCTGGTTCTGGTCGTGGCTCTGCTCACCCACCGCTACTGGACATGGGAACGCATTACGCTCGCCGCCGCCATGTTCAACCTTGTCTTTGTCCCAGTCGCCCTGCTCAGCCATCCCCACTGGGGCGGCATCGGCCGCGCATTGTTCACCTGGAAGCCGCTTCCAGGCGGCCTTAACCAGGAAACTGTGCTGCTCCTGCTCGCCGACATCGGTGCCACCGTCACTCCCTGGATGCTTTTTTTCCAGCAAAGCGCCATCGCCGACAAAGGCCTCACCACGCGCGACATCCGTTTCGGCCGCATCGACACCGTGCTCGGCGCAACGCTCGCCACGCTCGCCGCATTAGCGACCGTGGTCGCCACCGCTCCCTTGTTCACCCACGGTATGACCGCAGCCAACTTCGAAGCCGCCGAATTCGCGCAAGCCCTGCAACCTTTCGTCGGACACTGGGGCGCCGCTCTGTTCGCGCTCGGCATGTTTGAAGCCGGCATGGTCGCCGCCGTCACCATCTCCACCTCTTCGGCCTACGCCTTCGGCGAAGTCGCCCGCCGCCCGCACAGTCTCAATCTCCCGTTCAGCGAGGGGAAATCTTTTTATCTTGTCCTGCTGCTCGAAGCCGCCGCCGCCGCCGGACTCGTCCTGATCCCCGGAATCCCGCTGGTTTACATCGTGCTCATCGTGAACGTAATCGCGGTGCTGGCCATGCCTCCCGCGCTTCTGTTTCTCTACATGCTGGTCAACGACCGCGAGATCATGGGCGACCTGGTCAGCCCAGCCTGGGCCAACGTGCTTGCGCTCGCCGTCGTCGTAATCCTGGTCGCAGCCGGCCTGCTCTTCGGCGTCAGCGTCGTCGCGCCGCAAGCGCTAGCCGTATTCGGAGGCAAGTAGGTGGGCGTAAAGACAACTCATGGCGAGACAGCCGCCCCGCCGGTCCGGCCGAGCGAAGCTCGACTGGTTTGCTGCGTGCCCGCCCGAGCAGTTCGTGGTAGGAGACTTGGGAAGGACACGACTTCAGTCGTGCCGGAAGGCAGAAGTGTCAACGGCGGCTTTAGCCGCTGAGGCCCGCTTCAGCCCGCGAGATGAACCATCGCCATGCGCTAGATTTGGAAACTTTAATTTATGACCCACGAGCTCAATCCCGATCCCGCCGCCATCACTCCCGAAGATTCCGCCGCAGTCGTCGCCTCCCTCGAACCCGATCAACTGACCTCCGCGAAAGTTCTCCACCATTGTCCCCGCCGAAACCTCACTCGCGCCGAAACCATCCTGTTCTGGGCGCTCCGCTTCTATCTCGTCTTCATGCTGGGCGTAGTCGTCTATCAAATCTTTACAGGCGCACACTAGCCTGCCGCCTCGATATTCCAAGCAGGATTTCCTTCGTGTACCTTGGTGTCCTTAGTGGTCAATCGGTTTTGAAGTTACCGTCAAAGGTCCAAGGTCTGAGGTCTGAGATCCTTTCGTTTCCGTTCCAGTCTACGCAATCCGCGACAGAACGACTAAACTAATCAGTTAAGAATTTCCCGCGCCGCCACCAGACGCGCAGCATCTATTTTTCAGGAAGGCCATCATGTCGTTGAATAGCTTCAACAGCCGCGCTACTCTAAAAGTCGGCAACAAAGAATACGAAATCTACCGCCTCGACGCCCTCGATAAGCAGGGAATCTCCACCCAGCACCTGCCGTTTTCCCTGCGCATTCTGCTGGAAAATCTGCTGCGCACTGAAGACGGCCGCAACGTCACCGAGAACGAAATCCGCGCGCTCGCCGGCTGGGGTTCCGGAGGAACGACCACCGGAGGAACGATCACCGGAGGAACGAACCAGAACTCCAACCCCGACAAGGAAATCGCCTTCACCCCCAGCCGCGTCCTCCTGCAGGATTTCACCGGCGTCCCCTGCGTCGTCGATCTCGCCGCCATGCGCGACGCCATGAAGCAATTCGGCGGTGATCCCGCGCTGATCAACCCGTTGCAGCCCGTCGAACTCGTCATCGATCACTCCGTCCAGGTCGACGAATTCGGCACTCCCGGCGCTCTCGATGTGAACGCCCTGCTCGAATTCGGCCGCAATCAGGAGCGCTACGCCTTCCTCCGCTGGGGACAAACCGGCTTTCGCAACCTCGCCATCGTCCCGCCCGACACCGGCATCGTCCACCAGGTCAATCTCGAATACCTGGCCCGCGTAGTCTTCGTCCACGAGAGCCCCGGCAAGCGCGTGGCCTACCCCGACACCCTGGTAGGCACCGACAGCCACACGACGATGATAAATGGGTTGGGGGTTCTTGGTTGGGGGGTGGGGGGGATTGAGGCGGAAGCTGCGATGCTCGGGCAGCCTGTTTCCATGCTGATTCCGCTGGTGGTGGGAGTGAAACTTACGGGGCGGTTGCGCGAAGGAGCGACTGCTACTGACCTGGTGCTGACGATTACCGAGATGCTGCGCAAGCATGGGGTGGTAGGAAAGTTTGTGGAATATTTTGGGCCGGGGCTGCGCGATCTTGCTCTGGCCGATCGCGCGACGATCGCCAACATGTCGCCGGAATACGGGGCGACTTGCGGCATCTTCCCCATCGACAAAGAAAGTTTGCGCTACTTGCGGCTTACCGGGCGCAGCGAAGAACAGATTGCGCTGGTCGAAGCGTACGCCCGCGAGCAGGGACTGTTTCATGACGAGAAAACCCCGGAAGCCGAATATTCGGAACTGCTCACGCTCGATCTCGGGACGGTCGAACCCAGCCTGGCCGGACCCAAGCGTCCGCAGGATCGAGTGCTGCTCTCGCAAGCGGGAGAGTCGTTCAACAAGGCGCTGCCTTCGCTGATCAAACCGAAGTCGGGAGCGAAGGCCGCCGCGGCGTCGGCTGGGTTTGCCGCAACCGCGAACGCGGTCGGCAATTCCGGACGCTGGGAGCAGGAAGGCGGAAGTCCCACGGCGATCGGCGTGGAAGATCCCAACGTGCACGAACACGTTTCCGCGGACGTGAAGAACTCGCTCAAACACGGCAGCGTGGTGATCGCCGCGATCACGTCGTGTACCAACACTTCCAATCCCTCGGTTCTGATCGGCGCGGGATTGCTGGCGAAGAAAGCCGTGGAAAAGGGATTGTCGGTTCCGGCTTGGGTAAAGACGTCGCTCGCGCCCGGCTCGAAAGTGGTTACGGATTATCTGAACAAAGCCGGGCTCACGCCGTATCTTGAAAAATTGAAATTTCATACCGTGGGCTACGGCTGCACCACGTGCATCGGCAACTCCGGCCCGCTGCCGGCGGAAGTCTCGCAGGCGATCGACGAAAAAGATCTGGTGGTGGCCTCGGTGCTTTCCGGCAATCGCAATTTTGAAGGCCGCATTAATTCCGAAGTTCGCGCCAACTATCTGATGTCGCCGCCGCTGGTCGTCGCGTTTGCACTCGCCGGGCGAATCGACGTCGATCTTCGCAAAGATGCTCTCGGCAAAGACCGCGAGGGGAAGCCGGTGTATCTCGCCGACATCTGGCCCTCGCAGCGCGAAATCGAAGAAGCCATGCAGAATTCGGTTTCTTCCGACTTGTTCACGAAGAGCTACGCGGAAGTTTTCCTGGGCGACGAACGCTGGCGTGGGCTGCCGGTTCCCAAGGGTGAAACCTATGCCTGGGAAGAAGACTCGACCTACATTCGCCGCGCTCCGTATTTTGATGAGATGGAGGTGAAGCCGTCTGCGGTCGCCGACATTCGCAAGGCGCGCGTGCTGGCCGTGCTTGGCGACAGCGTTACCACCGACCATATTTCGCCCGCCGGCTCCATCAAGGCAGACAGCCCTGCGGGAAAATACTTGCAGGAACACGGCGTTCAGAAAGGGGACTTCAATTCCTACGGGTCGCGGCGCGGAAATCATGAAGTGATGGTGCGCGGCACGTTCGCCAACGTGCGCCTGCGCAACAAGCTGGTTGCGACCGAGGGCGGATTCACGCGCCATCTGCCGACGCAGACGGAGATGTCGATTTTTGATGCTTCCGAGAAATACCAGGCGGAAGGAATTCCGCTGGTGATTCTTGCAGGCAAGGAATACGGCTCCGGCTCGTCGCGCGACTGGGCGGCGAAGGGTCCGAAGCTGCTGGGAGTGCATGCCGTGATCGCCGAAAGTTACGAACGCATTCACCGCTCGAACCTGGTGGGCATGGGAATTCTTCCGCTGCAGTTTCTGGCGGGGCAGACTGCGGAATCGCTCAGACTTACGGGCGAAGAAACGTATGACATCACCGGCATTCGTGCCGCGGTCGAACGGTTCGAGGCCGGAAAACAGATCAAAGTCCGCGCCAAGGGCAAGCCTCGTGAAAAGGCGATTGAGTTCGAGGCCCTGGTGCGCATCGATACGCCGCAGGAAGCGCTCTACTACGCCAACGGCGGGATTCTGCCGTATGTGTTGCGGCAGTTGCTGGCGGCAAAGCCGAGCGCGCAGACGGTGGGGGTGTAGAGGGCGGATTCAGCGTGTGCCTAAGCTGTAACGTGCGCCAGCGGATTGAAGTGAGAGCTTTGTTCGAAATAATTCAGGACATCGCGAGCGTATGCCATGCAGCTTGCACGTTCGGGAATTGGAGATACGACTCGCACGGGATATTCATCGTAGGTCCGGCCGTCGAGCAGCCTGCCGTTTTTCGCCTTCCGAATCCCGCCCCACTGTTTGAAAAAGAACGGGACCATCGATTCACGGCACTGGTCGCGTACAGAAATGACCCATTCCTCCCGCATCGGACGGGCGCCGGGGCCACTTTCACCGCCGACGATTGCCCAACTGATGCCGGTAAGATTGAACGCACCCACATGCTCGAGCAGCGGCTCGATTGACAGAAAGCGGACTCTGGCAGGGGCTCTCTGCAGATCGGCGATTCTGGGCAGTCCGTATTTGCGGTCCTCGACGCTGACGCCCCACCAAATGTGATCCTGCTCCGCCGCGAACCGCAGGCGGCCTCTCAGCAACTCCTTGAGTCTGGCTGATCGTTTCGTGAGCACCTGGAACGTGTGCCACTTTGCCGTAACCATTACCCGGCAAACCGCTTCAATGTAGTCATCGGGAACGCCGTCCTGAAAAAGATCGCTCATGGAGTTCACGAACACGAGCTTTGGCGACCGCCAGACGAAAGGCTCGCTCAGCTTGTGAGGAACCAAGCGGAGGTCAAACCCCTGCTCATAGGGATGCCCTTTGACGCCGCGAAAGCGCTCCGCGAACGTTTCGGCGTAACAATGCTTGCAGCCGGGACTGATCTTCGTGCAGCCGCGCACGGGGTTCCAGGTTGCGTCGGTCCATTCAATGTGAGAGTTAAGTGACATGCTCAACCCCAAGAGAATTGCTTTTGATCGGTCTCATACTTCAAAACCTCATCCCACAAATTGTGAGCAATCCGTTTTCGGGAAAACAGCGCGATGTAGTATAGACGCAGGTTTTTTTCGTCCGATCTGACACACTTCATCTTATGAATCGGAGTCGGCAAGTACCCCAGATTCTCCATGCTTCCAGCGAACTCCTCCGCCAAAAACTTTGGGAAGGGCACGGCTTTATTCTGCGCAATTTTCCAACGCTCACGCCACGTTTCGGACCCTAGGAACTCATCAACCTTCGTCGCGTCTTCCATAACGTATCGTCTGTAGGCGCGGTTCGCATCCGAATACACCGCCAGCAGTACCAAGAAGTCTACGATTCGAGATGATAGTGTCCTGATCGTGCGGAACTTAAGGCCGATGTCATAAGGATCAGCAAAGCACAGGGTCAGGACGGTGTCGTCTTTCGAGCCGGCAGGAATTTCGGTCATGATATCGGCTACTCGCAGATTGCAGTCGCCCTCGATATAGGACACGCTTGCCGTTGGTGCGTGACGCTTCACGCGGACCTTCAGTGCTTCAAGGTTCTCCGCTGTGGCCTCACAGAATATGTACTTGTCGAAAGGATGTGCCACAGTAAGTGCCCGAAGCGGGGAACCAAATATGATTTTCTGCGTGCTACGGACCCTGCTGTAACCGGCTCCCGCGTATAACTCTAGATAAACGCGCTTCTTCCACTTTTCCTTCATCCCGGACGAAAACAGTGTTGCGTACAACGAGACGAGCCTGTGCTTATCCTCCGTCCATCCTCCTACCTCGGGACAGACCAGCTGGTCGTCGGTCGGCGTCGCGGCGGCGTCATTTATCACCTGGGAACCCCAGGCGTGTATATTCGCTTTTCATTCGCTAATGGTACAGGATTAGTTTGGCACATTTCGGAAGCCGATTCAATAGCGAGCAAGCTACGTTGTCGACGGATTTTCTGTCGTCGCTACGGGACTTCGTTCCTGTTTTTCCGCTTACCCAGGACTTACGTCCTGGGCTAACATATGCCGCCGCTCCGCGGCTGGAATGGGGTGGGTCTGTCTGCGCGCTTCGCCCTCTGAGCAGAAGATCTGGGGCTGAAGCCCCTATCCATCTTGGCCGCTTACGCGGCGCTGAAGCGCCGCTCTTCCACGGTTGAGCCACACATTTTGGGCGCCTAGCAGTTCGTGCGAGGTCAGCTTCAAGAGCAAGGTCAGGGTCAAGGGCGGCGGACAGGAGTGTCCGGCCTACATTGCTTTGGGGGTTTTGCGGAGGCGGGGGCGGAGGAGTTTCCAGGCTTCGCGGAAGCGTTCGTAGCGGTAGCGGTTTTTTCTTAGCGGGCGCATGGGGTGGAGCATGATGGCTTCTTTGCGGATGCCGGAGATGAGGATGCGGGCGGGGATGATGTACCAGACGTCTTGCGGGATGACGTAGGCGGCGAAGAAGTCGATCTGGCTGAGTTTGTAGGGCTCAGTGAAATAGTTGGGTTTGAACTGGCACAGGTAGCCGCTGCCGGTGCGACAAGTGGTGGACTTGACCTGGACGCGGATCACGCGGGAGTTGGATTCGACGCCGACGTCGTAGGAGGAGCAGTCTCCCCAGGGTTTCGATACCTTGAAGCCGTACTCGATGGCTTGCGTCATGAAGCGGAGTTCTACCCACTCGCCACGTTCCTTGAAGTTTTTGAAAGTTTCGCGCTGCGCGATTTCGCGGTAGTTGTTTCCGCGACGGGGCGTCTTCTCGTAGTTCGTGGTCTCGTCGTTGCTGGTGTCGTCGTGCCTGGTGGTCGTCATGTTTGCTGCTCCCCTGAAGCGCCATTTTCGGCCCAAATAGAAAAGGCGCGACCGGTGGCCGCGCCTTGTTTCAGAAATTTACTCTCTATATCTAGTATGACATTTTTGGAGGGGAAACCGGACACGGTTTTGGGAAATATTTGGCGATTGTTCTCAGCGAGTTAGGCTCGAATGGTTACTGGTTTGCTATTGACAGGAATTCGGAGGAAAGGCGCCGGAGCCAGCCGAGGCCGGGATCCCCGGCCTTCGAAATCGCGAAGGGTGGGGCAGCCTCGCAGCCGTTTTTACGGGCGGGATCGACTTCAAGAGCTAAGGCCAACGTCAGGAGCAAGATCAACGTCAAGAGCAAGGCCAACGTCAAGAGCAAGGCCAACGTCAAGAGCAAGATCAACGTCAAGGGCGGCGGACAAGAGTGTCCGCCCTACACAAGGGCAGCGGTCGGCACCCGCGTGATAAACTTTCGGACCGTGCCGCAGACTTCGCCACCGCCAACGCCTCCTTCGTGTTCCGAGTGCTCGACCAAGACGCAGGCGGCTGGGGGCAGTGCGCCGACACAATCCGCGTCGCGGATGTCTCGGGCGAGCAACGGGAGCGTGCGGGTCGACATGGCGCACGCCAGCGTCATCACCGATCTGGCCGGCCAGCGAACGATCCTGCTTGATCATGTGAAGAAAGAGGCGACGGTGATTCCGATGCCGCCGGCGGCTGCGGCACCGGCGGGGGGAAGTCCGCCACCCGGCGGAGCGCCGAAACTTGCGCCTCCGCAGGTGCATGATCTGGGGAAGAGCATGATCGAGGGGCATGAAGTGGAAGGCAAGAAGTACACTTTTTCGCCGCCACCACCCCCGCCACCTCCAGCACCACTTCCAGCAGTACCGAAGGCGCCGCAAATGCCGAAGATGCCACAGGCGCCGCCGGCGGCTGGAGTTCCGAAGCCGCCGTTGCCGCAGTTGAAGCCGCCGCAATTACCCAAGGCGCCGAAGCCCACGGTGACTGAAATTTGGACCAGCGTAAAGCTTAAGACGCCGGTGCTGACAAAAGTCACCGGCCCCGCCGGAGAGCAGACCACTTACTGCAAACCCACGTCGACGGAAGAACCCCATCCCTCGCTGTTCCAGGTGCCGCCGGGATATAAGGTCAAGAGCTAGGATCAACGTCAAGGGCGGCGGACAAGAGTGTCCGCCCTACGGATCGAGAGCTGATCGCGGATCAAGGGCGGCGGACTTCTCGATCAGGATCAGGATCAAGAGCAACGTCAAAAGCGGCGGACAGGAGTGTCCGCCCTACACGCGGGGATCCCCACGTCTCAAAAGCGGGACGCGGGGCACCCGGCGGGCTGGCGCCAACCGCGCGAGCAAGTCGTTGGCGAACGACGACACCCAGCGGAACTGCCAGCCCATCCGCTGCTTGAAGGCTTCGATCTGGGCGATGGGAGCGCGGGAAACCACGGCGAGCGTGACGTCGCGATTGGCGAGGTGAACGAGGCTGCCGCCGAAATGATCGGCCAGGTAGGAGCAGCTGGGGCAACCCTGCTCCCATGCCGGACCGAACATGAAGTGATAGATGATCAGCTGGCTGCGGCCGGCGAAAAGGTCGGCGAGGGTTTGCTTGCCGGTGGGGCCGTCGAATACATATTGTTTTTCGACTTTTTCCCAGGGCAGCTCGCGGCGTTGCTGGCTCAGTTCATCGCGCAGCCTGGTGAATTCTTTTTCTTTGCGGAGGAGCCTCTTTACGGCTGGCGATCCATTGTTGTGGGGAGACTACTTGGTGTTGTTCGATTTCGGTGCTGGTGGTCAGGGTGGTCATCGTGTTTTCTCCTTGATTGAGCTTTTGGCTTTTGGCTTTTAGCTATTAGCTATTAGCTCTTGGGTCTTGGATTTCAACTTTCTTGAGCGCCTGGCGTTTTTTTCTTTTGCGCGGACTTGCCCGCATGGCGTCGGGGCCGTCATTCTCGGCGAGGTCTTTGATGCGAAGCAACTCGCCGGACCACAACTCCTGGAACGGGCCCACCCATCGTTCATAAATCTGGCGGATGGGGACGACGTTCAGCGAGTTCACCCGTTGCCTTCCGGCTTCGCGCGTCTGCACCAGGTGCGAGTGGCGCAGCACGTCGAGATGCTTCATCACGCCGAAGCGCGTGAGGTGCGGAAAGGCATCCACAATTTCTGTGGTGGTGCGAGGACGCTCGCGCAGAAAATCCAGGATCGCGCGCCGGGTCGAGTCGGAGAGCGCCTTCCACACCGGGTCGAGTTCGTCCGCGGGACGAGCCACAATCTTGGTCACGTCGCTACTCGCAGTCCTTCTTTGTTGTGGCGAGCAGGTGAGCCCAGCCGCCGACGACGTTCTTGCGATGTTCTGGATCGATCATGCCGATGGCGCGATGCCGCAGCACGACCTTGCAGCCTGCCGCCGCGGGCTCGATTTTGACTTCGACGTGATTGATGGCCGGATACGACATGAACATGGGGCCGGACAATTCCAGCAAGGTGGGCGCCTTGATCACCTGCACGAAGCCCCACAGGTGGCCGATGCCGTTGCCGCGGTCGCGGTACCAGCGGCCGCCGGCTTTGGGCTCGAGCAGCATCTCGAGCGATTCTCCGTTGGGCCGGGTGTTGCCCTTTCCGAGGCGATGCAAAACTGCGGCAAATGCCTTTTCTGGCGTGGCTTTGATGTCGATGTGCTGCTCGAGGTCGAGGGTAAGGTCGTCTAGTGTCATATTTTTCTCTTTCCTGCTCCGGAGAGCTCGTTGTCATTACGTGACTATAATATAACGTAACTTTATGCTCACGTCAAGAGAAATCTTTCGCGAACCGCGGGGACGAGTCTTGTTGCTTTGATCGTTGGCAGTATCGCTCTCGCAACCAATTCGCTTGACCGTTGCGCACTAACCGCGGCTCCTCGCATACAGCGAGATCCCCACTTCTCGCAAAGGACGCGAGAAATGGGGCACCCGGCGCCGGGGTGGTCTCGGGATGTTGGAGGGGAACTGGAGCAGGAGCTCTTAAGCGCAAAGCTCGCAAAGGAAGGCGCAGAGGACGCAAAGGAATTACGAAGCTAAGTTACGAAGCTAAGTTACGAGACCAATCTGCGAAGCGAGGCTAGGAAAACAATGCCACGCTTTCCGGTGGGAGGAGGACACGCACGGCGTCGGCGTTGTGGGCGCTGGAGCGGGCGAGCCAATGCTTCAGAAGTTTTCGGGACGATGGCGGGAGGTGGGAAAAGAACATGCCGGCACGGCCCTGAGCGTCGGTCCAAATCACGTCGGCTTGGCCGCGCAGGGTGTGGGCGGTGCCGGGGAGCAGGCAGCGGAAGGGCACGGTGGCGCGGGCGGGGATGGGCTCGGGCGCTTGCACGGCCAGGCCTTGCTCGCTGAGATCGATGCCGATGGCGGGCAGGGTTCCGGTTTCGAGTTCGAGGTAGACGAGGGTGGTGATGCCGCTGCGGGCGGCGGAGCGCCGGTCGTTTTTTGTTAACCTTGTAAGCTTACTTGACCTGGCAAACCTTGTTGACCTTGCAACTTTCGTCGACTTCGCGGGACCTGACTTGTGGCTGTCTCGGTGGCCACGCTTCCGGCTGTTCTCGAGAATTTCATGTAGAGCATCCCGCACCTGGGCGCTGACCAGCGGGCTGTAAAGAATGCGGTTTGCGCCCGACTGAAAGGCTTCGCCGGTTCCGGGATATTCTTCGGCGACGGCGAGGATCACGGGCTTCTGCGGAGGCGGCAGCAACGAGGCCAGTCGCACCAGTTCCGCTGCTTCGGGCAATGCGAAGTCCGCGATCAGGAGCGAGCATTCGCCTGCCAGCGTGAGTTCAAGGGCTTGTTGCTGGGAGCGGCAGAGGAGGTAGTCGATTCCGGCTTCGGTGAGGGCGGTCCTCAGGATTCGAAGGGACGGGGCATGGTTGCAGAACACGGCAGCGGACTTTGACGTGAACCCGGGCATGGACCTGGCCATGCACTGAAACTAAGGCGGCAACGGGGCGGGGTAAACGTCACACCAGTAATCGGGAAGCGGGTTACCAAAGCACTTATTCTAAGCAGATTCTTCGGTTGACAAGGCGGCCGGAAGGGCCTGCCAGACCTGGCTTTCACGCGCATGCGGTCCGGCGCTTTTCGCGGAGTCGGCAGTGATCGAGTTGCCGGCGCTCATGCAGCAGAAATCCCCGGCCTTCGAAACCCCGCGAAGACCGGGGCAGCGTCAGTTAGTTATGGCCTCGGCAAGAACGGAGGACTGATTTACTCGGTCGTCCTGGGCCTAGGTGGCGAAGTCGAATGCCGGGGGGATGGTGTGGTTGCCGCGCCACGCCGCGAGTTCGTCTTCGAGGTAACCGCGCTGGCGTACAGACGGCTGGCCGGTGAAGGTCCACTTGGCATCCGATGCGATGTCCACGCGCCAGCCTCCGCCGGTGGGTGCGCCGCGACGGTCGATGGGGACGTAGCCGATGATGTGGTCACGGGGAATCTCATGGAAGGCCTTTTCTCCGGGGCGCCACTGTTTGCTGTTGGGCAAAGCCAACTGGTGGTTCTCGGTATCGAATCCCCGCAGGTCCGAACAATTCACCGCCCACAGGAAAACCCGGTTGCTGGTGGAGCGTTCCGGGAATGCGGTGGCGCCAAAGAAGTTCCGGCTCACGCAGACGGCGGATTCGTTGAAGATGTCGTGATTGCCGGTCCAGACGCGGGCGCGAGTGGTGTCCATCATCACGGTGAGTTTCAGATTGAGGCCGCGCGTGCCCAGCATGAAGCCGTCACTGATGCGCTGTTGCTTCATGCCGTCTCGCACGACCCGGTCGATCGAGCTCTGGTCTTTGCCATCCACGCGGAAGCCAACGCCAAGCTCTTGCCAAATCCGCCGCCCGGCGAGCCGCTTGTGATAGTCAGCAACGGCGGGCGGCGCGGGTGGACGCCAGGTGGTGGGAAGAGGCTGAACGTTGACTGGCGCATCGTAGGCCGGGTCATACATGTTGGCCGGCAACGTGTCGAACGCGTGGGAGGTGGTCAGAGCGTTCCAGATGTCGTTCAGGAACTGCAACTGCTCTGCGTCGGTGGCCTGGAGGAAGCCTCGAATCGTCATGTGGTCGGTTACGGCTGTCACCAGGGCGTTATTGCCATTCGGCTTGGACGCCAGCGCGGAAAGCAGCTTTTGTGCCGTTTCCTCCGAGAGAGCAGCCAGCGGACCAGCGGGTGGCTGGAGCAGTTCTCGACCGCTGGGTAAGTTCCTGGGAAGATTGGCCGTGCTGTAGCAATTCATCGGCAAGACGCCGGGCTGGACCTTGCAGACCTCCGCGATGTTTCGGGCGAAGTGGTCGCGGACGATGGGGGCCGGTGGACCGGGGGCGCGCAGCGGTGGTGGCGCTGGTATATGCGGTGGAGAGGCCATGGGTGCAATCCTCCTGGGGCTTGCGATTGGGGAACGCGGGTACGCAAGCGCGCCGTGGCTGGCCGACATTATAAACGGTCGCCTTGTCCTGTTTGCGGCGGGCCCGGCCCCGAGTCCTGATCTGCGGATTTGATCAAGCTACCACTGCAACCGCGGACGTTCCACGCTCGCTGCTATAATCATAGATTGCTCTCATGCCCAGGAAACGACTGATTCGCTCGACTACAGTATTGTCCGTGCGCCGGAACGGCAGCGTGGTTTTGGCCGGGGACGGCCAGGTTACGCTTGGCGAATCGGTGATCAAGCATACTGCGAAAAAGATTCGGCGCCTCTACAACGACAAGATTCTGGCTGGGTTTGCCGGGTCGACGGCCGATGCGTTTACGCTTTTCAGCCGCTTCGAGGCCAAGCTGGAGCAGTATCACGGTAACCTGGGGCGCGCCGCCGTGGAGCTGGCGAAAGATTGGCGCACCGATAAATTTCTGCGTCATCTGGAAGCGTTGCTGCTGGTTTGCGACAAGGAGACGACGTTTTTGTTGAGTGGGCAGGGCGACGTGATCGAGCCCGACGGCGAGGTCGCGGCGATCGGAAGCGGTGGTAATTATGCGCAGGCCGCGGCCCAGGCTTTGGCTCATCACACGCAACTCAATGCACGGCAGATTGCGGAAGAAGCAATGAAGATCGCGGGCAAGATGTGCATTTATACGAACGATAATGTAACGATTGAAGAACTCTGACCTCAGACGTCGGACCTTGGACTCGAGCGACACTGTACCGAGGTCTGACGTCTGAGGTCCGAGGCCCAAATTCTTATGGCCATTTACTTACCCAGCTCCGCTGAAGAAGAGCAGTTAGCGCTCGACGAACTCACGCCGCGTGAGATTGTGGTTGAGCTCGACAAATACGTGATTGGGCAGAAAGACGCGAAGCGCGCCGTGGCCATTGCCTTGCGCAACCGCATGCGCCGGCAGAAACTTTCCGCCGAACTCGCGGAAGAAATTATCCCCAAGAACATCATCATGATCGGGCCCACGGGTGTGGGGAAGACGGAAATTGCGCGGCGGCTGGCCAAGCTGGCGAATTCTCCGTTTCTGAAGGTGGAGGCTTCGAAGTTTACCGAGGTCGGCTACGTGGGGCGGGACGTGGAATCGATGGTGCGCGATCTGGTGGAGATTGCGATTGATAATGTTCGCGAAGAGAAACTGGAAGACGTGGCCGACAAGGCCGAACTGAACGCGGAGGAGCGGTTGCTGGATATTCTGCTGCCGCCGTCTGGGCCGGCTTCGTCGGCACCGTCCACGGCATCTTCTTCGTTGGCATCGGGCGGAGTTGTGCTGGACGGGAGCGCGTCTTTGGCGGAATCTTCCAGCCGTACGCGGGAGAAATTGCGGCAGCAGTTGCGCGAAGGCAAGCTCGACGAGCGCATGGTGGAGATTGATGTGCGCGAGCGGAATTTTCCGTCGTTTGAAATTATGACGAACCAGGGCGTCGAAGAAATGGACGTCAACCTGAAGGACATGTTGCCCAGCATCTTCGGCCAGCGCACCAAGAAGCGGAAAATGAAGGTGAACGAGGCGTTCGAGTATCTGATTCAGGAAGAAGAGCAGCGGCTGATCGATATGGATCAGGTGACGCGCATGGCGATTGACCGGGTGGAGAATGCGGGGATCATTTTCTTGGACGAAATCGACAAGATCGCGGGGCGCGAAGGCGGGCATGGGCCGGACGTTTCGCGGGAAGGCGTGCAGCGGGATATTCTGCCGATCGTGGAAGGGACGACCGTCAACACGCGGTATGGCATGGTGCGGACGGATCACATTCTGTTTATTGCGGCGGGAGCGTTTCACGTTTCGAAGCCGAGCGATTTGATTCCGGAGTTGCAGGGGCGGTTTCCGATTCGGGTGGAGCTGCAGTCGTTGACGATGGAAGATTTCATCCGCATTTTGACGGAGCCGAAATCGTCGCTGGTGAAGCAGTACACGGCGCTGCTCGAAACCGAAGGCGTGAAGCTGGAGTTTACGCCCGAGTCGCTGGAAGAAATTGCGCACTTCGCGTTTCGGGTGAATGAGAGCACGGAAAATATCGGGGCGCGGCGGCTGCATACGATCATGGAGCGGGTTTTGGATGAGTTGAGTTTTGATGCGCCGGAGAAAAAGGGCGAGCATGTGACCATTGACGCGGATTATGTGAAGAAGATGCTGACCGATATTGTGAAAGATCAGGATTTGTCGAGATACATTCTGTAATTTCGAACCCGGCAAGGCCCGTGTGGGCGGTGGCGATTCGCCCGCGCAGCTGCTGAATTCTTCTCTCGATCCGCGAAATCTCGGTTCCTAAACCTAGCGGGCGAGTCGCCCGGTTCCACAAGGTTCTTCTTAGTACCCTCCCACTTTGAAACTTAACCGCGGAACGGGCTAGTTTCCTGTCCCATACGATCCCTGCGCGGTGCTAGGCTTCTTGCCGTGCAGAGGAAGTATGAGTACCGGCGCAACCTGCCTCATTACCAGAAGGACAACCGGATCCTGTTTATCACGTATTCGACTTGGCATCGCTGGAAATTGCCAGAAATCGCCAGGGATCTGGCTCTGGAGTCGTGTCTAAGGGCGAATGGCAGAAAGTGCTCACGCTATGCCGCCGTGGTTATGCCGGATCACGTACATCTGATTTGCTTGCCACTGCGAGATGATGACGGGGAGATATCGATTCCTGAGATTACGCGGACGATCAAGAGCGAATCTGCTCATCGAATCAACAAGGCTCTGGGGCGGGCCGGGCGTGTGTGGCAGGATGAGTCTTTTGATCATGTCTTGCGTGGGGATGAGAGCCTAAGGAAGAAAGCTTTTTATATTTTGGCGAACCCAGTGCGGGCGGGGCTGGTTGCGACTCCGGGGGAGTATCGATGGTTGTGGTGGGATGAGAGGCTGATTTCATCGGCGGCTTGAAGCGAACGTCCTCGCATATTCTTATCGCGGCTTGTGCCGCTCTTCAAAACCGAGCGGGCGAGTCGCCCGCTTCCACACGGTTCAACTCGTTCCTGCATCGTCTGGTATTCTGCCTTTCAATCCTATGAAAACTCTTGATGGAACGCGGCTGGCTGCGCTGATTGTGCGCGAGCAGAAAAGTTTGTGGACGAGCGGAGGATGTGGATCGGCATACGAAGGTTTTTCGCGGGGCGGTGGGAGAAATAGCAGTGGTTAGTGGCTAGTTGGTAGTTTCCAGTTTGTGGGTTCCAGTTTTCGGTTGGCTGCGAGTGCTCGCTGTTCTGTTAATCTTTTTCTTCCGCATGAAAATTATTACGGGAAAGTTGCTGCTGCTGGGCACGCTGTTGGTGTTGGCGGGGTGCGCGGCGATGGGGCCGCCGCGGCCGCCGTCGCTGGAATTGCCGAAGCCTCCTTCTGATCTGCGAGCTGCGCGCAAGGGCGACAAGGTCGTGCTGACTTGGACGGTTCCGACGCTTACTACCGATCATCAGCGGGTGCGCAGTCTGGGAGCGACGCGCATCTGCCGGGGGAACGATCCCGTTTTGAAGGAGTGCGGAACTGCCGTTGCGGAGGCTGCGCCTGGGGCCTCTGCGGTCGCGCCTCTCGAGAGCGAGCGGGCGAGTCGGCCGCTGCCCCACGGTCCGGGATCGAAGCCCAACAGCGGACTGAAGGTTGCAGCGAGCTATACCGACAATTTGTTTTCGGGGAGCGTGCAGCCGGAGACGTTGGGATTCGCCAGCTATGCGGTTGAGGTGCTGAATGCGAACGGACGCGGAGCGGGATTGTCGAATTCGGTGCGAGTGCCGCTGGCGCGAACGCTTCCTGCACCCGCGGATTTCAGCGCTCAGGTGACGGGGCAGGGCGTGGTGCTGAACTGGACGGCGGCATTGGGCGGGTTCGGTCCCACACAAGCGTTGGTCACTTCCCAAAACCGAGCGGGCGAGTCGCCCGCTCCCACACGGCCTGGGGTGAGCTATGTTTATCGGGTTTATCGGCGCACGGAGGGAGGCAAGGCGAACCTTGTGGGTGAGGTGCCGGTGCTGGGCGAAATGAATCTGTCGCTGACGGATCCCAGCATCGAGTGGGAGCAGACTTATTATTACCACGCGGAAGCGGTGACGGTGATTGCCGGGGACGAATCTGCCGATCACAAGAAAATAGAAATCGAAGGGGACGATTCGGCGGAAGTGAAAGTGTTCGCGCACGATGTGTTTCCGCCGGCCGTGCCTGCGGAGTTGCAGGCGGTGTTCTCGGGGCCGGGGCAGTCGCCGGCGATCGACCTGGTGTGGGCTCCGGTGACGGACATGGACCTGGCGGGATACAACGTGTACCGCCGGGAGGCGGGAGGCATGGCAGTGAAGCTGAATGGGGATCCGGTGAAAACTCCGGCGTATCGCGATCCGCGCGTGGTTGCGGGGAAAAGTTATTTGTATGCGGTGTCTGCGGTGGACGTGCGGGGAAATGAGAGTGCGCGGTCGGAGGAGGCGGGGGAGACGGTGCCGTGAGGGCGCGAGCTTTCTGCTTCTGCTAATCTCTTTCGCTTGAGCGGCCTGTCGAGTCCGTGTGCCGACCAACGCCTTGAGCAGTGGTGGAGATCCCCCGCGATGCCGGTGCCAGCGCACGCTTGCATGAGGTCCCTCGCTTCGCTCGGGATGACAAGAATAAAGAGGGTAGGGATCCTTCGACTGCGTTTCCGTTCGCTTCGCGAACGAAAACTTCGCTCAGGATGGCATAACTTAAATAGGGAAAAATTCGCGCGGGTTGGCGCTCTCATGGTTAGATAGGTGGCGATGAAATATTGTCGGTTTCAATGGAACGGTGAGGCGCACTACGGGTTGGTTGAGCCTGTGGCCGGGCGGGACGTGATTTTGCGAGTTTTGCTGACTGCTCCGGAAGAAGCGGATGGCGACCTGGAAAGCGTGCGCACGCGGCGAATCGAACAGATTGCGCTGGAGGAAGCGGTGCTGCTGCCGGCGGTGCGGCCGTCGAAAATTGTTTGCGTAGGGCGCAACTATCGCGAGCACGCGGCGGAGTTGGGGCATGACGTCCCGACGGAACCGCTGCTGTTTCTGAAGGCGACTTCGGCGCTGCTGGCGCCGGGAGGGACGGTGCGGCGTCCGAAGATTTCCCAGCGCGTGGATTATGAAGGCGAGTTGGGCGTGGTGATCGGCAGGACTTGCCACCAGCCGGCGGCCGACGAAGACGTGCGGAAATATATCTTGGGCTACACCTGCGTGAATGACGTGACGGCGCGCGATCTGCAGACGAAAGATGGGCAGTGGTCGCGGGCCAAGGGCTTCGACACGTTCTGCCCGGTGGGGCCGGTGGTGGTGGAGGGCATCGATCCATCTTTCGGAGTGGGGGCGGGGGTGGGCGTGCAAACCTGCGTCAACGGCGCGATCAAGCAGGATGGGAACACGCGCGACTTTATTTTTGCGCTGGATGTGGTGATCCGGCATATTGCGCAGGCTATGACTTTGTTTCCCGGCGATTTGATCGCTACGGGCACGCCGTCGGGAGTGGGGGCGGTTGTGGCTGGGGATGTGATGGAAGTGACAGTGGCGGGAGTGGGCACGCTTAGGAATGTGGTGGTGGACGAGTGAAAAACCGAGCGGGCGAGTCGCCCGCTCCCACACGGCTTGTGACGAGAAGTTGGGGCGAACGCAACTATTGCAGCCGAAATCTTTCCCGCATCAGCCTTTGCAGGCGGGGCTTGTAGAGCAGGTCGAAGGCGAGTTCCTTGTCGGGGAACATGGCGAGGGCGGCGCGCTTGGCTCCGGCGGCGAGTTCGGAGGCTTCCTCGACGGTGAGGCTGGGGTCCTGGCCGATGACCGACAGGACCATGCTCATCATCAGCTGCAGGCGGCGGATTTTGCGGGATTCTTCTTCTGTTTCTATTTCTGTTTCTGTTTCTATTTCGCGGGTAGCTTCGTGGGCGGATTCATGAGATTCTTCGTCGGTGTGCGGGAAGTTTCGGTAGCGTCCGGCCTGGTGCGGGATTTGCATGTTGCGCCTTTTCTCTACAGTGCTGCTGACTTAGATGGAGCGTCCGACGCGGACGTTGCGGGGTCCGCTTATGGGCATTCTGCATTAATTGGCAGGAAAAGCAATTGTACTAAGGTGGGGTGACACTGCCCTAAATCGAGCGGGCGAGTCGCCCGCTGCCGCACGAGTTCTGCAGGCTACCCGCGCCGCTTGCTCCTTCGCGGGAGTAGAATCAGCTTCTGGCCTGAGAATCCTTGGGATTCCGGAATTGGAGATGCTTATGGCGGAGCTTGATGACCCAGCAGCGGAGGCGCAGTCGCATGGAAATCCGAATGAAAAGCTGGTGAAGATATTTGATTCAGAGACCGAGACAGAAGCTTTGGTAGTGAAAGGGTTACTGGACTCGGCGAACATCGAGAACAGCCTGACTCCGCTTTCGCTGACGCAATATGCATTTCCGGACGTGGGCGGCACCGTGATCCTGGTGAAGGAAGAAGATGCAGAGGCGGCGCGGCAATTGATTGAGGATTACCGGCGGCCGGAGCCGGGTGCGGATGACGAGACCGCGGAGATTGACATCAGTACTGGAGAACCGCGGGTGAAGGAGTAACGCCGTGCCGGTCGAGATAGAAAGTCATCGCGCCGTCAACGTCGGTGCGGTAAATGCGGGCTCCTGATTGTTGCAGCCGCTCGAGAACGTCCATCCGGGGCAAATCAAAGGGATTGCGGAATCCGACAGAGATGACGGCGAAGCTGGGCTTCGCGACGGCGAGCAGTTCGGGGGTGGTGGCGTTCGAGCTGCCATGATGACCCACGCGCAGCAAATCTACTTTGGGGTGATGGAGCGCGGCCACGCGCCGTTCTACGGGCTGTTGGGCGTCGCCTTCGATTAGTACTGAGACGGTCTGGTGGATGGGTGGCGAGGGGCCGGCCTGCGGAATGCTTGGTTCTGAGAGCGCCGTCTCCGAGCCGATTGCTTCCTTTAGACTCACCAGCAAAACCATGGAGTCATTGTTGCTGGGCTTGGGGCCGACGGGCCACTCGCGCGGCGGGAACAGGACACTTACGGTTGCGCCGCCCATGGAAAATTTGTCTCCCTCCCAATGGCGCACCACTTTGATGTTCAGTTTTTCCGCGGTGGCGATCACATTTTCCAGAGCGGCACTCGGCGGCAACAGTCCAACCCAGAGTTCGTGCGGGTGAAAATTCTTGAGCACGGCGGGCATGCCGCCGATGTGATCAGAATGTCCGTGGGTGATGGCGATGGCGTCGAGACGCGAGATGCCGCGCGACCACAGGTAGGGAGAGACGACGTCTTCGCCGAAATCGAGTTGCGAACTGCCGTCTCCGATGGGGCCTCCGGCGTCGACCAGCAAGGTGGCACCCTGCGGCATGACCAGCAGCGTGGAATCGCCCTCACCGACGTCGATGGAAGTGACTTCGAGCACGCCGAGGCGAACTTGCGGGTTGGGGGGGATGAAGGCGAGGGCGAGAGCGGCGACGAGAACCGCCACTAATCCGGCGAAGGCAAACGCGGCGCGGCGGCGCGACAACAGCATCGCCAGCGCGAGGGCTGAGGCGGTAACGACAATCATTACGATTGAGGGCGTGGCGACGCGCAAGTCGGCCAGGCGGAGCCCGCCGAGGCCGTGGACGGTTCCGGTGATGGCCTCGAGGGTGGCTGACGTGATGAGCGCGGGGATCTTCGCCAGCGGCGGCGAGATATAGCCGAGGGCTATAGCAGCGACTGCGGCGGGCATCATGATTCCGGCCAGGGGGACGACGGCGAGGTTGGCGGGCAATCCCAGTGTGGTGGCGCGGTGAAAATAAAAGGCCATGGGCAAGGCCAGGCCCATCTGCAAGATGGCCGAGATAAACATCAGCTCACAGACGCGGAGGGAGAATTTTGCGGTGGCGCGCACGAGAAGAAGCGAGGCTTTTTCTCCGAGGAAGGGAGCGAGGCGCGACGCGATGAAACGCAAGTCCACGCGAAACTGCGCGACCCGCGGTGGAAGCGTTTCGCCGTAATTATCGGAATTCCAATGGGCGAGCGCCTGGTTGTAGAGTTGCGACGTGCGCTCGAGCAAGGGCCGGCCGATGGCGGCGACGATCAGGACGCAAACGAAGGTCATTTGAAAGCTGGCAGTGAAGAGCTGGCGCGGATCGAACAGCAGCAACCCCAGGGCCGCGGCGCCAAGCGCGTTGATCATGGCGCGATCGCGGTAGAGAAGTCGCGTGGCGAGATAAATAGCGCACATCAAAGTGGCGCGCCAGACGGGCGCGCCCACCTCGGTGACGAAGGCGTAGGCCACGCAAAAGCTGAGAGTGCCGAGCGTGGCCAGAATTTCGTTGAAGCGCAAGCGGCGTAGCGTCCAGAAGACGACGAACGCCAGGATGCTGACGTTCATGCCGGAAACCACAAGAACGTGATAGGTGCCGGAGCGCTGGAAGTCGACGCGGGTGTCGCGGTCGATGAAGGTTTCCTCGCCGATGACCATGGCGTCGATGAGGGCAGCCTCACGCGCCGGCCACAACTGGTGGACCTTGGCAACGATGCTCGAGTGGATCCGTTCACGCCATGACTGCACGCGACTGCCGGCGAAGCCCGGGAGGAATTTAATGTTCTCGGTTTTGGCGGAACCCAGCGCGGCGATTCCATTCGCGGCGAGATATCCCTGATAGTCGAAAGCACCAGGATTGCGGAAGTTGCGTGGCGGCTTCAAGCGGGCGAAGAAGCGAATGCGGTCGCCATAATGCAGGAGGCGCATGGGGCTGGAGTTTGCCAGGATCGCGGCGCCGTTTCCGTCCGGGTTGATTTCGGTGGCGCGGGTTTCCCTATGCCTGGAGCTATAGATCGACAAACGAATTCCGGAATAAACGGGGGATGGCTCGCCGGTTTCGGTTGCGACCGATTCGGTTTCCACATCGGCGGACTGGCGGAGTTCTCCGAAGCTGCCTTGCCGCATGCGGCCGTCGCGAGTTACGTGGGCGACGATCTCGACATCGTTTCCGCCGGTAAAGGGCTGGATGCTGTTGTCGAGAGGAGCGGAAACGGAGCGGAGTTGGATGTGCAGCGCTCCGGATAGAAACAGGGCGCTCAGGGCGAGCGAGCCGGCGAACCAGATTCGTCCAGACCCTGTTCGCACAGATCCTGTTCGCCCGGGCCCGGTTCGACGAGGCAGGAAATAAATGCCGGCGGCCGCGAACGTCGCGCAGGCGAAGATCCACCAGGATGCTGGACGCGACTGATAGTGGCCGAAGACGACTCCAAGAGCGTAGGCCAGCGCAGCCCAGAACATGGGCTGGCGCTGTGGCCGGAAGGCGAAAGTGGCTGGGCCGGGTGGGGGATCGGACTTCGGGCTTCGGCGGTCGGGCTGCGGCTGCGTCGGTTCCATTTGCTTGTCACGGGCTAGAGAGCCGGGGCCGGACCTTCAGACCGGCAGTCCCTCGGCCGATAGAAATGCGACCACAGGGGCTAAAAGCCCGGGCTCGTCGCCGACGCTTTACGCGGCCCTCGAAGGGCCGCTCTTCCACACGTGATCGCGGCGCAGATCTGCGCCACGCATAACCCCTCACCGCCCAAGATTCCTCACTCCTCAAAACCTTCAGCACGCAAAAATCACTACGCAAAAATCACTCAAAATCGTCGCCGCTTAAAATCTTCACCGCACCAGGTGCAGAACACTTTCCAGGTGGTAGGTCTGGGGGAAGAGGTCTACCAGATGCGCTTGCTCGACGCGGTAGCCGGCGGCTAATAGTGGAATCAGGTCGCGCGCCAGAGTGGCCGGGTCGCACGAGACATAGGTAACCCGAGGCGCGCCAAGACTGGTGAGTGAGCGCGCCACGGGTTCTCCCAGGCCACTGCGGGGAGGGTCCACCACGACCAGGTCCGGAGTGGGGAAGGATGACGCTACACTGCCCTCCCCGGTGGGTGCCGGCGTGTCCGACCCTTGTCGCGGTGGACCATGCGGTGGCGAGTCGTGCCGTGGTGAACGGTCCCAGGAACGGCTCAGGTACTGTCCCGTCGCGGCCTGAATCGCCTTGCCATTTGAAGGCAGATTGTATTGCAGGTCGCCGGCGGAAAGCTGTGACGACTCAACAGAAACGATGTGACGGAAATCACCAGCTAAGGCTGTGGAAAACAGTCCCACTCCGGCATAGAGATCGAGGGCGAGTTCGCCGGAGCGTCCCTCGGTGACGATTTTCACCAGCTCGTCAGTGAGGTGGCGGTTGGTCTGGAAGAAGGCGCCGGAACTCACGCGATGGCTGGCGTGCGCGGTGCGGTAGGTGAGGTAGCGCTCTCCATTGGTGAGCAGAGGTTCGAGTGGGGCTGGTTCCGTGCGAACGGTGGAATGGGCTTTGCTGGACTGGGCTCGGTTGGGCTTCTCCTTATTGGCCTGCGCAACGCGAAAGGCGACGACTCCGAGGATCTCGGGCAGAGTGGCCCGCAGTTCTTCGACGAACCCGCGCGCATCCGCCCGGCGAGTTCCGGCGGAGCATGAGAGCTCCGCCAGCAATTGCGTGTCGTCGGCGTTGGCGAAGAACTCGATTTCGTGAAGGCCCGGGAGGGCCTGGCCCGCGGCTTCTTTCGCTCGCCCGATCTGCCACAACGCGGCGATGCCGCGATTGATCAGCGGAGAACTGACCGGGCATTGTTCGACGGGCATGAGTTCGTGGGACCCGAGCTTGAAGTAGCCGGCAGCAAATGTTGGCTTCGTCTGCAGTTGCAGGCGCGAGCGGTTGCGATAATTCCAGGGCGGCGAAGGATGCACCTCGATTTGGGTTTGCAGTTCGAGCTTGGCGATGCGGCGCAGGTTCTCACGCAGGATTTCTTTTTTGATTTCGAGCTGATGCTCGTAGCTGGCGTGCTGGTAGTGGCATCCGCCGCAGCGACCGAAATATTCACAGTCTGGTGGGACGCGATGCGGCGAAGCCTCGATGATCGATTCCGCGTGCGCGCGGGCGAAGCCGGGTTTTTGTTCGGTGAGCGCAGCTTCAATCTCCTCTCCGGCGAGAACGAGCGGGACAAAGACGGCCTTGCCGCGTCCGCGGTCGTCGCTTGGCGAACGTGCGGGAAGGCGTGCGAGTCCGTCGCCGCCGTAGATGAGTTTTTCGATTGTGAGGAGCAAGAGATGATTCTACGGTAGAAACCGCTGCTATCGAGAGGGCCTCGACGGTGAGTCAATTTCCAAACTGGCAGCAGCTCCGGCTATGCTTGCCACGGAGTGCCATTTGTCGCTATAATGGACGACAAATGGCTAACGAATTTCGAGCCGTGTTGCGGGAACTTGGGGGAGCGCGGGTACTGGGACGTTCGCTCTCCAGCGACAGCGATCTGCGGGAAGCGATCCGCGAGGGGTTTCCGCATGCGGTGCTGGAAGAACTGATGCGAGCCTCCGGTCTTACGCTGAAAGAGTTAGCAAACGCGCTGGACTTGTCCTCTCGCAGCCTGCAGCGCCGCCGCCGCGGACGACTGGCACGGTTTGAGTCGGACCGGCTCTACCGCATGGCGCGGCTGCTGGCTCTGGCCCGCGAGAACCTGGGAGACGCTGCGCGCGCCAGTCGCTGGTTCAAGCGCGGCAACCGCGCGTTGGGTGGGTTGGCGCCGATTGCCGCCATCGACACCGAACTCGGCGCACGCCAGGTGGAAAATCTTCTTGGCCGCATTGCCTACGGTGGCATTAGCTGATGCGAGTGTTTCGGGTGCTGCGCGCAGCCTTCGCACGCACACCCTTCGACGGAGAAGGCGCGTACCTTTACGGCGGGCGGTGGTCAAGCCCGGGAACACGCGTGGCTTACGCTTCCGAGCATCAGTCTCTCGCCATGCTGGAATATTTTGTACACCTTGATCCCGAGGATGCTCCGGAGGATCTTGTCCTGGCCACCGCGGACATTCCGATTGACGTATCCCGCAAGCGATTGAATGCGGCCGACCTGCCGGCGAACTGGCGGGAAATTCCTGCGCCGCCCGCACTCGTTCAGTTTGGTGATGACTTTGTGAAGACCGCGGAGACTTGTCTGCTGCAGGTGCCTTCCGCGCTGGCCGTGCATGAGAATAACTGGCTGATCAATCCGCAGCATCCCGATTTCAGGGAAATCGTGCTGCATCCAGCGGAGCCTTTGCGCTACGATCCGCGCATGTTTGAGCGGAGTGCGCGGCGACCCAAGCATCGTTAACCACAGACCTGGCCTTGTCGGGCCATCTGCTCCTACGCGCTGGCCGCTTCCTGCCCGCCCAGTGGCAGGAAATATTGCGTGCCCTTGATTGGGGCTGAGACTTTACGCAGGAGTTCCTGCAGGTCTTCGTTGCGGTCGACGAAGTCGATCTCGGAAGTGTTGACGATCAGCAGGTCGGATGACGTGTAGTGGAAAAAGAAGTGTTCGTAGGCTTTGACCACTTCCTGCAGATACTCATCGCTGACGGCGCGCTCGCCGGGGGCATTTTTTTTCTTGAGCCGCTTCTTCAGAACTTCCGGCGTGGCCTGCAGGTAAATCACCAGATCGGGTGTGGGCACCTGCTCGCGGAAGTGGTTGTAATACCGGTTGTAGGTGTCGAGTTCCTGGTCAGTGAGGTTGAGGCAGGCAAAAAGCTTGTCTTTTTCGAAAATAAAATCCGCGACCACGGTTCTTTGCGAGCGTGGACCAAGATCGAGCGCCTGTAATTGCTCGAAGCGCCTTACCAGAAAAGCAAACTGGGTTTGAAACGCCGCGCCGCGTTCGCCTTCGTAGAAGGCGGAGAGAAAGGGGTTGGATTCCGGCTCCATCACCCGCTGGGCGTTCAGGCGCTCAGCGAGAATTCGCGCCAGCGTGCTCTTGCCGACTCGCAGCGGACCTTCCACTGCAATGTAGCGGGGCAGTTCGAAAAGATTGGCCATGGGCTCCGGGAACCGAGACTTGAAGATGCAGCATAACGCGGCAACCGCCGTCATACAATTGAGGGAAGAGTTAACAGCTGTTGATTTCTTTCGGCGGCGAGTCAGGTAACGACGGAGGAGGAAATCTTTCACCACAAAAGGCACGAAGTATCACGAAGGCGTTGGCTGAGAAGGTTTCCTTTGTGTGACTTAGTATCGTTGGTGGTCAAAGATCGTTAAATTGGGCTAGAGTGCGGCGGTTGCCTGGTCGCGGCGTCGAGCCTGAATCTCGATGTAGACGTTGACCAGCGACACCGCCGCGGGAGTGACTCCGGGAATGCGCGAGGCGTGGCCCAGCGTGCGCGGCTGCACTTTGCCGAGCTTCTCCTGCATTTCGCGGGAGAGGCCGCTGACCGAGCGGTAATCGAACCAGTCGGGAATAGTGCGCTGCTCAGACTTTTTCAGGCGATCCATGGCGCGCTGCTGCTGCAGCAGGTAGCCTTCGTATTTGATTTCGGTTTCGACGGACTTGAGTTCGTTGCGGATCTGGGAAGAAAGAGCAGCCACGGATTCGCACGAATCTACGCGGATTACTTCTTCTTGTCCTTCGAAGAATGCAGGCTCCAATTCGCGGAGAATGGGTGCCAGTTGTTCGATGACGATCTCGGGGCGCTTGAGCAACTGGGCACAGGTTTGGCCGACGATCGCAGGCGAGATCTGCGCCACTTCAGCGACATGACCAGACCCGACGGGCGAGTCGCCCGTCTCCACACGGACTGAGGAGGAAGCGGAAATTTGCTCCAGCATTGCGGAGGTCAGCTTCGTGCGCTCCAGTAGCTTCTTCAAGTTTTGCAGGCGTCGCTGCTTTGCTTGAAAATCTTCCCAGGCATTGTCTGAGATCAATCCTACGCGGCGGCCGTGCGGGGTGAGGCGGCGGTCGGCGTTGTCGATGCGCAGGTGCAGTCGGAACTCGGCGCGCGAGGTGAACATGCGGTAAGGCTCGTTCGTCCCCTTCGAAATGAGGTCGTCGATCAGGATCGCGGTGTAGGCCTCGGTGCGGTCGAGAATCAGCGGCGGTTGCCGCTTCACCTTGAGCGCGGCGTTGATGCCGGCCATCAGGCCCTGGCACGCGGCTTCTTCGTATCCGGAGGTTCCGTTGATCTGGCCGCCAAGAAAAAGATTGGCGAACTTCTTGGTTTCGAGCGTGCGTTCGAGTTCGGTGGGATCGATCGAGTCGTACTCGATAGCGTAGCCCGGCCGCAGCATGTCGGCGTTTTCGAGGCCGGGGATCGATTTCAAAATTGCGAGCTGGACATCAACAGGCAACGACGTGCTCATGCCGTTGACGTAAATCTCGTGTGTGTTCAGTCCTTCCGGCTCGAGAAAGAGCTGGTGCATTTCCTTGTCGGGAAACTTCACGATCTTGTCTTCGATCGACGGACAATAGCGTGGCCCGATCGACTGAATCTGTCCGCTGTACATGGGCGAGCGGTGCACGTTCTCGCGAATGATGCGATGGGTTTCCGCCGTGGTGTAGGCGATGTAACAAGGTACCTGCGAGTCGTGATGCGCCACGCGCTTGGTGCGAAAGCTGAACGGCGTAGGATCGGCGTCTCCGGGTTGCGCCGGGAAGCGCGACCAGTCGATGGTGCGTCCGTCGAGCCGCGGCGGTGTGCCGGTCTTGAGGCGGCAGCCGCGCAGTCCCAACTTCTTTAGCGCTTCGCCCAGCAGGACGGCATTCGGTTCGCCGGAGCGTCCGGCGGGATATTGCTGCTCGCCGCAATGGATGAGGCCGTTAAGAAAAGTTCCGGTCGTGATGATGACGGCCTGCGCGCCCACGGTGCGGCCGTCGCGCAGCTTGACGCCCAGTACCGAGTCGCGAGTACCGAGTACCGAGGAATCATCCGGGCTCGCTACCCGGTACTCAGTACTCGGTACCTCTTGCACGATCAGATCCGCAACTTCTGCCTGTTTGATCTTCAGATTCGGTTGCGATTCCAGGACTTCGCGCATCTTCAGGCGGTAAGCCTGCTTGTCGCATTGCGCGCGCGGCGACCACACGGCTGGTCCGCGCGAAGTGTTCAGCAGGCGGAACTGGATGCCGACGGCGTCGGTGATTTCGCCCATGATCCCGCCGAGCGCGTCCACTTCGCGGACGAGGTGCCCCTTGGCGATTCCGCCGACGGCTGGGTTGCACGACATCTGCGCAATCAGGTCGACGTTGAGCGTGTAGAGGGCGGTGTTCAGGCCCATGCGCGCGGCGGCCATGGCGGCCTCGCACCCGGCATGGCCGGCGCCGACCACGACTACGTCGAATTGTTCGGTGAAGAACATTTTTGGAGCTTGCGAATTCCTCGGGCAAAGCCCGGATCTGATGGAAAGCCTTACGCGGCGCTGAAAGCGCCGCTCTTCCACGAGCCCACGACAACGTGCTCGTTCATTCTAGCAACTTCGCAACGTCGATGCCCCCCATGACTTGCCCGGCTGCCGGTCCGACCGTATAGTTATGCGTATACGAGAGCTGGATACGAGCCCTGACCGAGGCCATCATGAATGCCGAGTTTTTGTCTCAACTGGACGCGCGCATCGCCAAGTACGATCTGCTCTGCCATCCTTTTTACAAAGCGTGGTCGGCGGGCGAGTTGACCCGCGAGGATCTGCGCCACTACGCCCAGGATTACTACCATCACGTGGAGGCTTTCCCTTCGTACCTTGCCGCGCTTGGTCTGCGCCTGGACGAAGGTGAATTGCGGCGCGCGGTTTTGGCGAACCTGTGCGACGAGAAAGGCGTGGAAGGTGCCCCGGGTCGCGATGCTGTGCCGCACTCGGAGCTGTGGCTCGATTTCGCCGAAGGCATGGGCTCCAGCCGCGATCTGCGCTGGCACAGTCCGGTGCCGGAGGTTCGTCAGCTGATCAAACATTTTCATGCCGTGGCCAGTGACGGCGCGCCCGAAGAAGCGCTGGCGGCATTCTATGCCTATGAGTCGCAGGTGCCGCGCATGGCCCGGGAAAAAGAGCGCGGCCTGCGCGCGATGTATGCCGCGGACGACAAGACTTGCGGCTATTTCGCTCTCCATGCCACGGCTGACGTTTTCCACGCGCGCGTCTGGCGCAATCAGCTGGAGAAGCGAGTGAATGCCAATCCCGAGACTGCTCCGGCAGCGCTGGACGCCGCCGAGGCCACCGCGAAAGCGTTGTGGCGCGCGCTCGATGGGATTGAAGCGCGGCGAGTGGCGACGGCGGCGTAAGCTTGCTCGCGTGCCGAAATTTGAGCCAATGATTCGTTAGGGTCATTGGCTCATTTCTTTACATGGATATCTTTAACGTCGACCCAAGCCGCAGACCCAAACCGGAGACCCGGCAAACTTGGCCAAGCCAATTCCTATCGGCGCGCGCGGTGAGGCGCAGGAAACTGTGGAGTTCAGGCACACGCTGACGGCGCAGCATCCACAACTGCCGCCGGTGTATTCCACTCCCGACATGATTCGCCTGATGGAGACGGCGGCGTTTCATGCCTTGCAGCCGTACTGCGAAGGGGACGAGATCAGCGTAGGGACGTCGATTCAGATCGAACATCGCGCCGCCAGCGGCATTGGCGCCCGCATTCAGGCGGAAGCGGTGCTGGAAGCGTTCGACGGCCGCTTCTACACGCTGCGTGTGACCGCTCGGGACGATGTCCGGGAAATCGGCCGCGGAACCGTGGGACGCAGCGTGGTGAGCGTTAGCCGCTTCGTGGAAAAGATGAAGAGCCGAAGCCGTTGAGCGCATCCAATCCGGCGTATGCCGATTCCCGACCTTGATCACAACACAGATCACCAAGAAGACCAGAAGAAAAAAGCGAAAGCCCTCCTCGTCCTGCACTCGGGTGGCGGGCCGTTAATACTGCCGAACGTGTGGGACGTTGCCAGCGCCCGCCTCGTTGAGGACGCGGGATTCCCGGCCATCGCTACCAGCAGCGCCGGCGTCGCGTTCTCGCTCGGCTATCCCGACGGAGAGAAGATTCCACGCGAGGAGATGCTGGCGGCGGTGGCGCGCATCGCCCGCGCTGTAAGAGTTCCGGTGACCGCCGACGTCGAAGCAGGGTACGGTCCCACTCCGGCAGATGCGACCCGCACCGCGCGCGCGGTGATTGAATCCGGCGCGGTGGGCATGAATCTGGAAGACGCTACCGGCGACTCCCAGCAGCCGCTGGTGGAATTGCCGCTGCAACTGGAAAAGATCCGCGCCGTGCGTGAGACCGCGGAGAGCTTACAGGTTCCGCTCGTGCTCAACGCGAGAACCGATGTGTACCTGCTGCAGGTGGGCGCTCCAGCCACGCGCTATGACGAAGCCATCCGCCGCCTGCGCGCGTTTCGCGATGCCGGCGCGGATTGCGTCTTCGTTCCCGGGCTGGCGGACGGCCCGACCATCGCGCGCATCGTGTCAGACCTTCACTATCCCGTGAATATTCTGGCCGGGCCCGGTACGCTCTCGGTGGCTGAGTTGCGCAAGCTCGGCGTCGCGCGGATCAGTTTAGGGTCAGGGCCGATGCGAGCCGCGCTCGGGCTTCTCCGCCGCCTCGCCGAAGAGTTGAAGACGGCAGGCACATACCACATGATGGAGGGCGCACCTCCGCACTCCGAAATAAACAAGCTGATGGCCAGCGCAAACGGAACCGGCGCAAACATAAAAAGAGAAACTGAGAACTGACTATCCTCCTCGGCGTCATCTCCGATACTCACGGACTGCTTCGGCCGGAAGCGCTGGCAGCCCTGCGCGGTGCGGAGCGCATCATTCACGCGGGCGATGTTGGCTCGGCTGAAATTCTGGAGAAGCTTGCCGCGATTGCGCCGGTTACGGCCGTGCGCGGCAACATCGACACCAGTGCCTGGGCGCGCAAGCTGCCTGAGACGGAAGTGCTCGAGGTCGGGGGAGTTTCGATCTACGTGCTGCACGATCTCGCAGCGCTCGATCTCAAGCCCGAGGCGGCTGGATTCCGCGTTGTGATCTCCGGCCACAGCCACGTTCCCAAACAGGAGACGCGCGCAGGTGTGCTTTATTTCAATCCCGGAAGCGCAGGCCCGCGGCGCTTTAAGCTGCCGGTAAGCGTGGGGCGGATCAAGATGAGCGCGGAGAAGATCGGCGGAGAGAAGATTGAGGCTGAGATCGTCGCACTAAGTGTGTGACGCATCGTGCAACGCATCGTGGAGCCCCGGACGCCCTCGTCCGGGGTGTTCGCCGCTCTCACCCGTGCTTGCACAACCCGGCGGGCGAGGGCGTCCGCCGCTCCTCGATGACCCCGGTTGCTACAATCGCAATCGATGTCGACGCAATTCCAAATAGAGAAGACCGCAGGCCCCGCTCGCGCCGGACGCCTGCTCACGCCGCATGGCGAGATCGAGACTCCGGTGTTTATGCCCGTGGGCACCGTGGCTTCGGTGAAGGGAGTGTCGCAGGACATTCTCGAAGAACTGGGCGTGCAGATTCTGCTGGGCAATACCTATCACCTTTACCTGCGCCCCGGAGTCGACACCGTGCGCAAGCTGGGCGGGCTGCATCGTTTCATGGCGTGGCCGCGCGCCATTCTTACCGATTCCGGCGGGTTCCAGGTTTTTAGTTTGAATGAGCTGCGCAAAGTTTCCGAAGAAGGCGTTACGTTCCGCTCGCATCTGGATGGTTCGTCGCATTTTTTCAGCCCGGAACGCGCCATGGAAATACAGATTGGGCTGGGTGCGGACATCATCATGGCGTTCGACGAGTGCACGGAGTTTCCCGCCGACCGCACGCGGACGCAGGCTTCGATGGAGATGACGTTGCGCTGGGCCGAGCGCAGCAAGAAATATTTTGAGGAGCATAAAAGTGAGGTGCCGTGGGCCAGCAATGACTGGGGCAGCAATGACTGGGCCAGCACTGAACATGTGGGGACAGCCGCCCTCGGCTGTCCCGTCGAGCGAATCTCGA
>JBAUAN010000177.1:0-6710 GCA_049675725.1 Candidatus Sulfotelmatobacter sp.
TTCATCGCCCTCTCCACTGCGGCCCTCGTGTAGGATTCCATGCTCCGCATGGTCTCCTACCCTCGCCGCCCGCTAAGCGGACATTTCACTTGCTATCTCAACCGGACATATCATGTGCTACCGACAGTGGATTATCGTAAGGTTGACAGCACCAAGCCCCACCAGTCTCATCCCTATGCATTCTTTCAACTGGGCGAAGAAGTATGGGTCATTCGGCATTTCCAAAAGGATGCGATTTGCCTAACGAGCCCGGGAAAGCGCATTAATATTGATGTTGAAAAACTTCGACGGCTTGGACCGGCGCGACCGCATTCATTTCACGACCGTGGACGGAAGAATCGTGAAAAAGCCGGATGCTGGAGTTCGGCGAAATGATTCCTTCGCGCTACAAAGGATCCAGCAAACCGAAGTGACATTGTTCGAGAGGCCGGATTCCGGGCACCCTCCGGGCAATATCTTGTTCAACATGCAACCCTCGCCCAGCGTGGCGTGAAAGTAATTGTGCGCAACACACTGGCATCAAGCGACTACGGCCTGTTAGACGAAAATACATTCGCACCACGTCCGAATTACTGGGCCGCTTTGGTTTGGCGACGCCTCATGGGTGCGACCGTTCTCGATCCACAGATATCACTAGCCCCGAACCTCTATGTTAATGCGCACTGTCTACGGAACCATCCCCGCGGCGTCGTGCTCTTGGTCATCAATGCCGACGGACAGCAAGTCCATGAGATCACATTGGTCCCTGAGGCAGAACGCTACACACTGACTGCAAACCAACTTCAAGACAAAGCAGTGCAGCTCAACGGGAAGACGCTTGAACTGAACAGCGATAGCAACGTTCCAGAATTCGTGGGTCAGCGAACGCGCACAGGTCGTATCAGTTTCGCGCCCGCCAGCATTACGTTCCTAGCAATTCCCAACGCTAACAACAGCAGTTGTCGCTAGCTCGCGACCCGACTCATGTTGTGGCGATTTGACTTAAGGCTTAAGGCTGAGGGCACGGGAGCTGGGGATACCGTAGGTATCGGCGGGCGGCGGACATACCGAGCCGCGTATCGCAGGAAGTGGGGCTTCGATGCGATTTTATCGAGAAAGATGATCCATCGAGGATGACGCTCGTTTTGATACGCTGTCGACAGAAGCCTCTGAAGAGCTTGAGTACTGAGGTCTGATCGTAGTACGCGAGCTCTGAGCGCGCCCCGGAGATGAGCGATCACTGCCTAACGCCACATTCGCATCAGCGGCCCCTTTTCCAGTCGCAGGTGCGGAATCCATTGGGCTGACGACTCGTGGAGTCCTCCCGCCGAGACCGGAATGTGAAGGTGACTATTGAATTTCAGGTCTCCTCCGAAGGTGTGTGGAACGACCATCACGAGCACGCTGACGCCATACCGGATTCTTATCCATTGCTGAATCACGCTGGCACCCAGATCCGACAAGTCGTGGAGAAGATGACGGTTTCTTTTGAAAATGCTCCATAGTTCGCGCGGCATCGTAAAGACGACGCCCGCATAGGTCTTCAGGTCGGGTGAAACTCGGAACGCCAAAAAACCTTTCGCGTGTGCGTCGTCTGTCTTCCTCGGCGCAGTGGGGGTGATCAGCGGCATCTCGGCGGAAAGGCGTTTGTACCGAAGTGCGGCGACCTTCCCACGCTGGTTAAAGATTGTCCAGAATGCAGAGATGTACATAGCGCAAGTAGTGTTCCCGACCAGTTGCTCCGCCGACGCAACAGCTGTCCTCGCAAGAAAAACAGGTGTATGATCGCTGGCGCTCTCGAGGTCAAAGGAGACCCCCGAATGACGCCCCAGCTCAGCTTGTTCTTCTTCAGCGCGGACTCTGCAGAACAGCAAGGCGGTAAATACCAGCTGCTGCTGGAATCTGCGAAATTCGCGGACGAGCATGGGTTTACTGCCGTGTGGACGCCAGAAAGACACTTCCAACGGTTCGGGGGGCTGTACCCTAGCCCCTCTGTTACTGGCGCGGCGCTCGCCGTCCTAACGAATCAGGTCTCCATTCGGGCTGGCAGCGTCGTCATACCCTTGCAGAACCCCTTACGCGTGGCCGAAGAATGGGCGATGATTGATAATCTCTCAAACGGACGGGTTGCCATCGCGGCCGCCTCAGGATGGCACGCAAACGATTTCGTTCTTTCGCCTGATACTTACCAGAACCGCTACAACGATATGTACGGAAAGATCGCCACCATCCAAAAACTTTGGCGAGGCGAGAAGGTGTCGCTACCGAATGGAATGGGAGTCGAGACCGGGGTCAACATCCTGCCGGCACCCATTCAACCGGAACTCCCGATCTGGTTGACTGGTCAGTCAGACGATACCTTTTTGAATGCCGGTACGCTCGGTTTCAATGTTCTGACCGCAAATTTCTCACTTAATCATGACCTCAAAGAGCTCGTCCGTAAATCCAAGATTTATCGAGACGCAATTCAGACCCATCATGGCCGTCGAGGCCATATCACGTTGATGGCGCATACCTTTGTTGGGGACAATGATGACGAGATAAAAACGATAGCCCAACCAGCTATGGCTGAGTATCTCAAGGTCAACATCGAGATGCAGAAAGTTCATTCCGATAAAACGAGAGATGATCAGGGCTCTTTGCGGAAAACGAGTTGGGTGAAGCCGGAACTGTCCAGTTTCGGCGACCAGGAAACTGAAATCATGGTCGAATTTCAAGTGCGTAACAACTTGCGTAGCCCATTGAGTTTTATCGGGACTTTCGATCATTGTGCTCAGCAAGCCGAACGCCTGAGCGAGAATGGAGTGGATGAGATCGCTTGCCTCATCGACTTCGGCATCGGCTTCAACGACGTTATGGCCAGTCTTCGCCGGTTATCGAGATTGCTGACGAGTCCAACAGAAAACTAGCCTTCGATTCCAATTTCCTTCTCGCGATTGGCTGTGACTCCACAGATCGAACGAGTTTTTCACAAAATTACCGGAAGACTCTTCACACCCCTGAAACCAAATGTTGGAGCCCACTCTGGCCGCGGGCCAGCGAGCTTCATCTCCGGAAAGCGCTGCACGAGGTTCAGAAGGGCGATCTGTCCCTCTAACCGCGCGAGTTGACCTCCGATGCAAGCATGCGGACCTGCACTGAACGCCAGGTGTTGATTGTTCAGCCTTTTCAGGTCTAATTGATTCGGTTCCTTAAATCGTTTCGGATCCCGGTTCGCCGCACCCAGCATGCACAGGACCGACCATCCCTTCCGTATGTGCTGGCCGCAGATCTCGACATCTTCCTTCAGCACGCGAGCCGTTAACTGTACGGGGCTCTCATAACGCAGAATCTCTTCCACAGCCGAGCGGATGATCTCCGGGTTCTCTCGCAACTCTGCCGTCTCTTGCGGGTGACGCAGGAGCGTGTACATTCCGTTGCCAATCAAATTTCGAGTTGTTTCGTGCCCCGCGAAAAGCAGGGCGATACACTGCGCGTATAGCTCTTCTTCAGTCAGCACCTCTCCTTCTTCCTCGATGTCGATGAGAAGGCTAATCAGGTCGTTCCCTTTATGGCGTCTCCGTTCCGCCACGGTCTTTCGGAAGAATTCGGTTAACGCAATGAGAGCATCTTGCGCGGCGCGTGCCTGTTCCACGGTACGATCCGGACTGCCTCGAAACACCGCGATATCGCGCGACCAATTGACAAACGTGTCGCGTAGTTCCTGCGGTATGCCTAGCATTTCCAAAATGATGCGCACCGGCATGGGGTTTGCGAACTCGTGCATGAGTTCTACTTCGGAACCATGTTTCAAAGGCTTAAGCATCTGATCGACAATTGCCTCGACTTGCGGACGCAAGCCTTCGATCGCCGCGGGAGAAAATCCCTTATTGAGAAGCTTGCGCAGCCGGGTGTGCTCCGGCGGGTCCATGAAAATCAGCCACAAGCCCAGCATGCGTGCAAGTTCACTAAACTCGGCCTGGCTGCTGAGAGGAAGAGACAAGATCATCTGCTGCGAACGTTTTGCGGAAAGCCTGGGGTCTTTGGCAGCCGAAGAGCACTCGGCGTGGCTCACAATCGACCACAGCGCCCATTTGCCGTCAACATCCAGGTAGTGCAGCGGACCTTCTTCGTGCAAGCGGGCGTACGCGGGATACGGGTCCTGCAGAATTTCGTCGGTGAAAAGAACTTTTTTCTTCGGAACGATAACCTTGGGCAACCTTCACCTATTTGCAAAATCAGAGTTTCAGTCACGCGGAAACCAGTAACTTACTGATGTTGAGTTTAACACCGAGGAAACAACGATTTAAATGGCGAAGGGTGCTGGAGGCGCGATTGGCAGGATCCGCGCTGTTGTCAAACACAGTCCCTCTCCCCCAGAACCTGCGCTTATCAGGAGCCGACCGGCAGACGCTGCCAAGTCAATTCGATGATTTGGACTTTTCCGTTTACCGGCGTCGGCGGCGTCACCAAGATGATTCGATCGCCCTCGAATTTGACGGCGCGGACGAGATCCCTATCTACGTAGTTCTGAATCGATGAGATTTCGATATGATGAGTCACCTTGTCACCGCCGAGCGTGTACCGTCCCGCATAGGCGAGAAATGTTCTGAACGCCTCAGCCTGTTCTTCCTGCGCGCGAGCCCCACCGCCTCCGGAGAGTGGCTTTCGCCCACCATAACTGATCAGGGCGGTTACTCTGCCATCCGCGGTATACGTGAGAAAACCGAGAGGGCTGAGACCATAGGGAGGTTCGCATGACTCTCCCTTCGATGTTGTGCTCGATGCGGACACCAGTTTCCACGAGCCCACAAGTTTGTCGTCTGGGTTCACGAATACACCCACTGAGAGGCGATGAATTCGTTCGTCACTAGAATTGCCGTTCTCATCCTGATTTTCCTTTTGATTCCGGGGTCCACGAACTGAAACGTCATTCGACTGCGAGAACTCGACAACGCGCTCGTGATTCAAGACAACGATAAGCCGCTGGCCGTGCTCGCGAAGTACCAGCATTTTTGGCGATCCAAGAGAAGATATTGGAAAACGAGGAGAAGTGAAACGTCCTCAGGCTCCGTTTTCGATTCTGCGCTTTTGGAATAGCGAAAAATAAGCCCAGGTTCCAAAGAACGAGCCGACGCATCCACTTAGCAGATGGAGAACTTCATGGATATAGTGCACCTGAAACAGTTGATGGAGCTTGTTCTGGATCATTCTGTGCCTCCGATGTGTGCCATCATACGTCGCAAGCGCACCCTTAGGACACACGACAAATGATACCCTGCGGTTCTACCTGGAGAGTGCTGAACGCAAAGGAAAACTATGGCGACGGAATTGGAAGGCAGAGTTGGGCTCGTGACTGGCGGGACGTCGGGTATTGGTCGTGAAACCGCCGTACTGTTCGCGAAGGCGGGAGCCAAAGTGGTGGTTGCGGGCCGACGCGAACTGGAAGGTGAGGAAACGGTTGCGCTGGTCCGTGCCGCCGGCGGCGATGGCCTGTTTGTGAAAACTGACGTGTCGAAAGCCTCCGAAGTGGAAGCGCTCATCCAGAAGGTGGTGGAGAAGTTCGGCCGGTTGGATATTGCCTTCAATAATGCCGGAATCGAGGGCGTCCAGGCGCCCATTAGCAGACAATCCGAAGAAGACTGGGACCGGACCATCGACATCAATCTCAAGGGCGTGTGGCTCTGCCTGAAGTACGAGATTCGGCAAATGCTCCAGCAGGGTGGCGGGGGAGCGATTGTAAATATGGCATCAATTCTAGGCCTGATCGGTTCTTCCGGTGTAGCGGCGTACAGCGCGAGCAAACATGGAGTGATCGGCCTGACGAAAACTGCCGCGCTGGAGAATGCTAAGAGCGGGATTCGGGTCAACGCAGTGTGCCCCGGATTTACGGAAACGCCTATGGCGGATCGGGTTTTTCGCGCTCCGGCGGTCCACAAATACGTTGTCAGTTGCCATCCCATCGGCCGCTTTGCAAGACCGTCGGAAATTGCCGAAGCCGTGTTATGGATGTGCTCGGATCGCGCTTCCTTCATGACGGGCCAATCGCTGGTTCTCGACGGCGGCTTCATGGCCGGCCAAAATTCTCCGAGCTAGTTGCACGTCGTTGAGCTACTGCGATTGCCAAATCGGCAATCACACAGCAGCCCGCGGCGAACGTTAGATGTTTTGTGGTTATTCTCATCTGATTCATTGCAATGACTAAAGTCATTTCATGCCAGTTTTAATTTCACCCTTGAGTGTGCAATTCTACATTCCGCAAGTTTCCGGGCAGAGCAAAGGGCGAAGAGTAACGATCGAAGAACTCGCATGGTCGAGCACGAACAGATTTCGAATCAGACGCCAGTGTTCAGCATTATTATTGCCGTTTATAACGGCTGGGCCGTGCTGGAAGGATGCCTGCAGTCTCTGGCACAGCAAGCGAATGGGCCGTGTTTCGAAGTCATCATTGTGGACGACGGCAGCACGGAACCTGCCCCAGAGTTCATTCGCAGCTCCAGCTTCACTTACCCCTTGATGGTAATCCCTCAGCCTCACTCGGGGATTCCGGCTGCTCGAAATCGAGGGATTCGGAATTCCAAGGGCGCATTGCTGCTATTCGTGGACGCTGATTCCAGACTCCAGTCAAACTGTTTGGCTGCTCTCGCATCAGCCATCAACAACTCGCCCCAGCACAATTGCTTTCAACTGCGGCTCGTTGGGAATTGCTCGAACCTGGTCGGTAGAGCCGAGGAACTGCGGCTCATAACCTT
>JBAUAN010000178.1:0-44537 GCA_049675725.1 Candidatus Sulfotelmatobacter sp.
GCGTACCAAAACCGACTTGCCATCACAGGAGCCGGCAGGGTAGAACATTCTCAGTCCTGGACGGCCAATCCCGTTGGCCGGTTTTGAAGTGATAACCGTTGGCCGCTTTTGAAGTGATCACTGAGGATGGGCCGCTCGAAACGCGCAATATTTGAACTTTGAGCCCAGAACGTTTTCGCTGGACGCGTCTTTCGAAGAAGCGTATGACGCGGACGGCTGGCCGAAAGCCAGCGAGAGGAACCTAACCAGCAGGCTGCGGCACGATTCCGATTCCTTTGTTCGAGCCTGCCTGCACGAGAACTCCAGCGTTCTCGTGTTTTGGGTGGCCCTGTTCCATGGCGCCACACACCTTGAGCGTTTGGCACTGATGCGCAACGAGCGGGCTGCCGAGGCGTCCAACCGGCCGGTGATCGAGCGCCTGTTTGACCCCGACGATACGACGTTCGCGATCGACCTAGATCAGCGGAAGGAACTCATTCTAGCGTACATTTCCAATCAGGCCGTGCAGCGGTACAGCCATCTCGCGGAAGACTATCGTCGATACATGTTCGGGCGAGCGCCGTTGGATGAGTATTCGTATAGTGACAGGCTAGAAGGCTGGGAGGCCGCCCGCGAGCACTTCTCAAAACTCTGGAAGTTCGCGCAGAAATGGCCAGCTCCAGTTCCAGCGCTTGTTTTCCGCTACCTGGGTGCCGAGGATCAAGCGCGATCAGAAACCTACCAGCAGTGTTCGGACTGGGTTCTCCGAGCAGTCATTATGGAATCCTCCGTCGGACGACTACATCCCCAGACGATTGCCCTCGGTTCTAAGAGTTCTGATATGCAGATTCTTGGCTCTCTGCAGGTTCTCGTTCAGAATCGCTCCCTCTCCCTCAGTCAGTTGGAGGCCTTGAAAACCTCTATTCGCGGCCTTCCCGACAACGTGAGCAAAAAGACTCTGCTTCAGGATTTGGAATCGCGGATTGCGCGGCACGAGTCGAAGCAACGAAAGGCTGCCACAGGTTGGTGTCCCCCCGCCTCCGCTACCAAGTACTTGGCCATCGCGACGGTTGTATTCGCGTCCATCGCAATAATCGGGCCCGTGCCGGGACTGATCAAAATGGGAACAGTCCCATGGTTGCTTCTGTCGGCAGTCTGCGGCCTCCTGCTAAACGCTTGCGTGCTGTGGCAGTCTACCGCAGTGACACGGGACACACGGCAAACACTTTTTCTGGGGTCGAGCGCTCACAAATCGCGGCACGGAAGGTCAGCGACGTGAAGTCTATCAACATCGAAGTTCGTTGGGCGGTCGTTGCGGGAAAAGACGGTTCGCCCTATAGTTTTCCGAATCGCTTGTCGCCGTTCATTCGTGAAAACTATTGTCACCCTGTGATTTATCGTTGGAGGATATCCTCGTCAGACGCAGCGCAGCCAGAGGCCGTGTACGTGGGGGAAGCCGAAGACCTGGCAAAAAGAATTCAGGGAGTGCGCACTCCAGGGAGCGCCGACAAGAAAGCTGGTCAGACGGACAAGAGATTACGGGAAAAGTTCGACAAGAGACTCGCAGCCGGTTGCACAATCGTGTTGGAGATTGCGGACTTTGAGGACTTCAAGTTCAACGGAGTAATACTTGCGAAACGGGAGCTTCATACTCGTTTTCAGCGGTGTGCGTGCGAGAACCTGTTCATCCTTGTTGAGATAGCTGCAGGACGCGAACTGCTGAATCGCCTTGTAACGTTTGAGGACAAGGCAACCCGCCTCCTGAGCAAACACTTTCCTGAAACCGTTATCGCCCTGGGTGCGGTTGCAGTAGACATTCGCTCTTTAAGTACCACATTAGGGCGTCCAACATGCAGGTCCGCATTACCGGATCAACGGATCAACTCCGGGGTACAGATCGGGAAGACAACTTCTTCATTTCCTGATAAATCTTTTCACGCGATGTCTCCGAATGGAGCCGAACACCAAAGTCGGCTCTCGTACGAGTCTTTGATTCCAGCCACGTCTCGACTCTCTACTGTTCGAAAAAACTTCTCAACAATTGCTTAAAGTGCCTAAAGCGCCCAGAAGTACTTTTAGGTACGTTTGGGGAATCCAAAGGGAACAGAGCAATGGCCGCACGCAACCACCCGCCTCGCGCGAGATTTTCCCCTCTATCTATAAAAGGAACCTGCGGAAGGAAAAATATGTCGAAAATATTTCGAACGAAGTTCGGACGGAATGCACAGAATGGGATTGGAAGGAGCAGTGCGATCCCTTGTCCTGCGGAAGAAACTGAACTGTCAATCACTCCTGATAGAAGTTGTTATTCATACGCGGGATTGCCGATTACTGGTCCGCAGTTCCAGTCCGCACTCAACGCGTCTTGCAGCTACTTACAAGTATTTGGCAGTCCCACGTGTCCTTGTAAGTTCTTAAAAACACTGGTTATACACACTCTGAAAAGGCTGGCGTCGGCGGTTCAACTCCGTCCCTGGCCACCATGTTTTTCAATGGTTTAGCAAACCAGCTCGAAATTTCACGCCTGTGATTTCGCACCTGTGGTCGCCTGCGGCCCCTAACAGCGGCCTTCGCCAGGATTCGAGCTTGCGACGTCGTTGTACTGGTCCGGCAGTTTGTGAGAGCCGTCATTGTGGAGCGTAAGGGAGCATGAGATAGCGGGCGCACCAATTATGTCAGGGTAGCCCCAGAGCGAGATGCGGTTGTATCGGCTCCAGTCTTCGCCAGGAAACTTTCTCGTCGCCACAAGATCTTCCCACTCCCCGCTACCGTCAACTTGGGCGACATCAGTAGTAGAACGGATTCGCAGGGCATGCTGCCCATCTTTGACATGGACATCGGTCAACGTCATCTCACCCGCACCGGTGAACGACCATGCGGAGAGGTTCTCCATACTGTCCAACACACGCGAGTCGAGAACCTTCTTGTTCACCCATCGGAATTCAGCGCCGTCTTCATACGTCGCCTGCATCGGCATAACGGGCACGACTTGCTGTGCCGTGAGCGACGTGCCCCAAAGGATGCAAAGGAAAATGGCAATGCCGAACCAGAGTGTGCGGCGCGCCCCACTGCTCCGTCTCGACTTGAACACCGTGCTCAGGCCTTGTTCCTCCAGCGAGCTAAGAACATCCACAACGCGGAAAGATGATCGAAATCGATCAGTCCGTTGCCGCAGAAAGAGTCTAGTGGGCCGGATGCAGAATGAGTTTCTGTACCCTCCAATTCAAGAGCTCCGCCACGAATAGCGTATTCTCGGAGGGGCAGGAAATCTCATGCACCCATCCGAACTGACCCAGCAGTTTGCCGCTCTTTCCGAACTCCCCGAGGATGTTTCCATCCAAGTCCAACTTGTAGATGCGGCCGGCAACGGAGTCCGAGGTGTAAAGGACCTGCTCCGATCCCGGCGTGATGCAAATCGCCCAAGGTGCGCCGACGTTGGTCCACTCCCTTAGAAAATTGCCTTCGCCGTCGAACACTTGAATGCGGTTGTTTTCGCGGTCGCCTACGTAGACATTTCCCTTGGCATCGGTGGCGATGCTATGCGGGGTGTGAAATTCGCCAGGCGTTGTGCCGCGCTGGCCCCACTCCTTGACCCAGTTGCCGTCCTTGTCAAATTTCACCACACGCGAGTTCCCATATCCGTCGGCGACGAAACTGTTCCCAGCGGAGTCCCATGCAAGGTCGGTGGGCCGGTTGAACAGCCGATGGGCAAAGGTCGCAAAGGCAGATGGCGGCGGTGGGGGAGTCACACCGGGAGGTGGGGGTGCGCCACTCTCGACCGCTTCGGGCTTCCTGCCGAACAGCATGATCACGCGGCCTTGGGGATCAAATTCAATCACCATGTTCGCACCTTCGTCTACGCACCAGATATTGTCGTCCTTGTCGATGCGGACCACATGCGCGAAAGAGAAGCCGTACAGATCTTTCCCAATTTCCCGGACAAAGTTTCCCTCAGCGTCGAACTCGAACAGCCGAGTCCGGGCGCTGCGCGTGTAGACGAAGATGTGTCCCTTGGAATTCACTGCCACACCCGCAGCCTCTCCCAAATATAAATCTGTGGGAAGTTTCAGAAGATTGGGCACGGACTCATACGGAATCTCGGGAACTGTTTTTTCTTGGGCAGAGCACAGCAAAGAAATTGCCAGGCCAAGCAGGACGAACATTGCACTCCGTTTCATCGCGCCTCCATCGGATATGCCACTGCAAATGGCGAGCCAAAAAGCAGAAAGCAGAAAGAGGATGCGATTGCTCGCATCCTCTCCAGGTTAGCCCAGGCAATGGTCCGCCCGGAATTGAATTAGAAAATAATCTTGCCGCTGATCTGGCCGATCCGGGGAGCCGCCACCGTGGTGGCTTGGCCAAACTGACCGCTGGCGGGATTTCCGATCACGCCGCTGGAAAGGAAGTTGGCATGGTTGAAGACGTTAAACATCTCCAGGCGGAAATTCAGTGACACCGACTCCGTAAGTTTTGTGTCTTTCTCCAGACTCGCGTCGGTATTGATCGTGCCCGGGCCGCTGAAGGAATACTGTGGCGAACTGCCCGTGACCCCACAGACTTCATACCCGCAGCTCAGGCCGCTGGCAAACGACGCTTTACTGAAGTACGGATTTAAATTGCCACGTGGATTCAACTTATGGATAGGCGCGATCTGGGTGGGATAGTCGAGCCCGATATTGGTGAGGGCGGCATCACTGTTGCCTTGAAGGTTTACAGGAGTGCCGTCGGCAAAACGCGTGATGCCTGCAAGATGCCATCCTGAGGTAATCCGGCGGGCACCGAAGAGACGTGCAAAGGGAAGTTCCCAGTTGTAGCTCATCACGAGGTTGTTGCGTATATCGAACGTCGAAGGGCCGTAGGCGCGAGACGGGGTGCGAGGATCGTATGCGGCAGAGTAGCTATCGAAGGAATGAGCCCAAGTATAGCTGACCAGCAACGTCAAGTCGCGAGCGCGCCGTTCCGCGGAGACCTGCAGCGAATTGTAATTCGAGTTGCCCGAGTTCTGATTCCACGTCGCCTGGGCGAACGCTACCACCGCTCCCCCAGCGGAGTTTTTGTAGAGAGGGCTGATTAACTGGTCGTTAATCAGTCCGGTAAAGGTACCGTAATAAGTTTGACCTCCCTGCATGTAGACTCCGCCTTCTCCGCCCGGTCCGCAGCCTGCTAGGGACTGACACAGCGCAGCGCTTCCCCAGAGCAACGGGATGCCCCGCTGTATGTGGTGACCCGCCGTTCCCACATATCCCACCGTCAGGACGGTTGCTTTATCGAGTTGGCGCTGGATGGTCAAGTTATAGTGCTCGGCCATCTGCGTTTTGTTCTTGTTGTAATAGCCCGGCACGTAAAGCGGCATGAGCGAGCCGAACTGGAAATTGGGAAAGGGGCCGGGGCCCGATGGAAACGTGAAGGGGAAGTGTTGTCCCTGCGTCACACCAGTGGCACGGGTAATGTAAGGACTTGCAAACTCGGTGGGCTGGGGGGAAGCCCAATAGAGGCCCCACGGGGCGTCGCCGATAATGCCGAAGTTGCCCTGATCTGCGGCTCCCAGATAGTACATTCCGTAGGCCGCACGAATGCTGGTCTTATTCTCGCCCCAGATTCCGCCGGAGGGAGCATAAGCCAGACCGATGCGAGGTCCGAAATTGTTGTACTGGGTCGGAGAGATTGTACTGGGAACTCCGGGATCTCCGGGAACGAGGTTGCCTTCTGGCGAGTCGGGAAACTTGGTCGACTGCACTCCCGGAACGGGAGTGGTAAGGCGGCCAAACTTGTCGCTCCATGGCCGGGCCACGTCCCAGCGGAGGCCGTAGTTCACAGTCAGATTGGACTTTACTTTCCAGGTATCGGCCACGAAGAGGCCAAGGTATCGGGTGCGGTTATCTAGAAGTTGAATCGAGCATTGCACGAACTGCCCGGGGGCGCCAATGTAGTAATCGGAAACGTCAGCGTTCGTTTCGTTGCCCCGGAATTGGAAGTAACCGTTCGGTCCGCATTCGTTGCGAACGTTCAATTGGTAGTAGCGAAGGTCGCCACCAAAGCTGATGGAATGTGCTCCGGATATCCTGCTGAATGTGTCGCCGATGCCATAGTTGGTGTCAGGCTGGTATAGATTCAGCCAGTTGTTGCCCACGGCGAAGGTGTTAAACAACAGCATGGGCAGCGATGAAGGATACCCGGGCGTTCCAGTGTTAATCAGGCCGCCGTTGGCGGGGTCGGTGTTGAAGCCGAGCGTGCTGTAAGAGGAAATCGTCGAACTGGCGGACGGCACCGCCGTGTGAACCGCGGTGCGGAAAACCTGAAGGCGTACAACGTTCACCGTGCTGGGGCCAAACACTTTCGTGTTGCTCATGGTGAACAACTGGTTGCGTGAAGGCTGGCTGTTGGGGAACCCAGGCACATTCGTCACACCCTGATACTCCTGGGTATAGATGGGGAGAACGGCGGTCGCGTCGTCGTAGTGATAGTAGAAAGCCCAGTCTCCAGTCGTTCTGTTGTTAAAGTCGATGCGCGGGGACAGGTTTTTATCGTTGACGGTTCCGGCATGGCTGGAGTCGGCATAATTAAAACCGTTGGCCTGATTTGCCGCCGGGATGAAGGGCATAGTCAATTTGGTCACCGGATCGATGTAGGCGGAGATATTATGAGCAGGCACGCTTGCCCCGGTGATGTCGGTCGTAGTCGTGGGCGTCCCCAGTTGGTTGTACAAGGTGGTACCAGCGACGATCGTCCCGCCGCCGCGGCTCATGAGGGTGCTCGCCCAGGCAGCCCCCTGAACGGTGGTATTGAGTATGCTGTCGGAAAAGATACCGTTGCGTTCGTCGTTGCTGAGGAGTTGCAAATTTCCAGTGCTGAGGCCGGCCACCTGACGCGTCCCCTGATAGTCAAAGAAGAAGAAAAGCTTATCTCTTACGATTGGACCACCGACTACGCCCCCGAACTGGTGCCGCTTTAACTCGGCCTTTGTTCCGCCGCTGAACCAGCTGTAAGCGTCCATCCCCTGGTTGCGATAGAACTCGAACACGTCCCCATGTATCTTGTTCGTTCCGGACTTGGTGACACTGTTCATGACGGCCCCGGTGAATTTGCCGTATTCGGCGCTGAAGCTGTTGGTCAGCAGCCGAAATTCGGCGACCGAATCGGGGTTAGGGATCAAGCCCGCACCCATGTTCTTGGTCTCGTTCACCTCGGCCCCGTTCACCAGGAAGGCGTTGGCATATTCCGGTTGACCATCGGTGGAAACGTTGCCCGACCCCGATGCCGAGTAGAGTGTGGAGGCCGGGCCGCGATCGTTGAAGTTGGTATTCGTGTTCGTGGGAGAGACGCCTGGCTGCAGGGCGAGAAGATCTAGATAGGACCGGCCGTTGAGCGGCATGGCCAGAATCTGGTTCGATTCGATGGTCGTGCCCAGTTGCGTGCTGGTGGTCTGAACCTGCTGCGCGTCCGCCTGAACGTCGACGGTTGCGGTCACGCTGCCCACTTGCAGCGCAAAATCGAAATGCAGCGCGTCATTCACGTTGAGGTCGACGTTTTCGATGCCCCCCTTCTCGAAGCCCGCGACCGACGCGGTCAAGTTGTAGCGCCCAGGAGGCAGAGCAAGAACCGTGTATTGACCGGCCGCGTCAGTCGTCACCGTCCGCGTGTAGTGTGTGGCTACCTGAACCGCAGTGACGGTAGCGTGCGCGAGCACCGCGCCCGATTTGTCTCGGACGGTACCGGAGATGGAACCGGTCACGTCTGCCCACAGCGGCAGGGTGCCGACCAGCACGATCAAACAGAGACAAGCGTAACGGACGCCACGAAGTTCCATGAAAAGCCTCCCCCAGGATGCTGGAATGCCGCTATTCGTACTACAATACTAACAATTCATTCAAGCGAAATCGTACTACTGACGTGGAAGCATATCGGTTGCAGGCAATTCCACAAGCGAAATAGTGCGAAAGTGGGAGCTCGACGCTTGCCAAGGAGCGAATGTCGAACTCTAGGAATCGTTGCAGGCGAGCAAACATAGCCCCCTCCCAGCAATAGCTTAAGGCGGTTCGCGCCGGCCCACCGAGGATCCATCCTTCAAAACTTTCGGGACAGATTCCGTCGATCGGCGCAGTTGTATGCGACGGCGGGACCTCTAAGCAGTCCGACTGTAATCGTATGATACGATCATTCCCCGAAGAGTGGCCTCGACGGGTGACGGGATCATCATGAACACAAAAGAGTTGCTCACTTCCCTGGGGCTCTGCGTCGCGCTTACATCGGGTGCATTAGCGCAGACCACCGGAGACCGTATTGATCTTTATTTCGGCGACTGGCACACATCATCGCCACGCATGACGCACGGCGCGCTGGAGGAGCGAGACATCCTTACGCGCGGAGATGCCACGAATCCGGTGCGGAAAGGTGCAGTTCTTCGCTTCATCAATTCGTACGTTTACGCGACCTTGGCGTCGCATGCCTCGACGAATGAGGAGCGGCTCAATGGGCAGCAGGAGATCTACTTTGTACAATCGGGAAAGGGAACGGCACATGCCGGCGGCCAGTCGGTGGATCTTCATCGAAATGTAGCGGTATTGATCCCTGCTGAGTTGAACTTCAAAATCGATAACACGGGCGACCAGCCCATGACGATGTATGTAATAAATGAGCCGACGCCGCCCGGCTTCCGTCCCAACTCGAGTATGCTGGCCCGGGACGAAAATCAGTTGCCAATAAGTTCCAGCACCGGCATGTGGACGCATATTGTGAAGACTCTCTTCGTCAGTTCCGACGGGCTCGGTACTTTGGAAGCAGTTCTGACCGTAACGCTCGATCCGCGCACGCTGGGCAAACCACACCCCGCGCCCGGCGAGGACACAGACCAGATTGAAGAAGTGTGGACCGCGCTCGATGGCACGAGTCTCGCCTTGGTCGGAAATCAGCTGCGCATGCAGGCCCCAGGGATGGCGTATCTGCATATCCCCGATAACAAGACGCCACACACAAACATCAACAACAGCGAAGATTCTCAGGACAGGTTTCTTTACTTTGCCCGCTACCGCAGCCGCGAAGCGCGAAAATAGAAGCGAGGCTATCAAGATGCCTGGATCACAACTCGCTGTCTGGGCGGTTGCGGGACTGATGTTCGCCATGCCGGCGCCAGCTAAGGCGCAGACAAAAGGGCCCGGCGGCGCACCGAAATCTTCCCTCCGCGCCCGGTCCGCGGGCGGGGCAGTTCGGAGTCACTCCACGTGGAGCGATTATGGAGGCGCCTCCGATTCCGCACAGTATTCCGCGCTTGATCAAATCAATCGATCGACGGTCGGCAAGTTGCGGGCGGCATGGAGCTATCCCACCGGAGATGGCAACAAATATCTGTTCAACCCGATCGTGGTCGACAGGACGATGTATGTGCTGGCGCACAACCACTCGATCGTGGCGCTCGATGCGACGAGCGGAAAACAATTGTGGATCCATCCTACGGACTTGAAGACATCGCTGATCACCAATCGCGGAATCAACTACTGGGAAAGTGCGGACCGGTCCGATCGCCGGCTGATCTTTGCGGCTGACAACTTCCTGCAGGAGATCGACGCACGGACGGGTCAATCGATTTTGGATTTTGGCGCGAATGGTCGCGTGGATTTGCGAGAAGGTCTGGGACGCGATCCGAAAAGTCTGAGCCTGGTTCAATCCACGACTCCGGGCCGCGTGTTTGAGGATCTCCTGATCCTGGGGTCGGCAACCAACGAAGAATACGAGTCTGGCCCCGGCGACATTCGCGCCTACGATGTCCGATCCGGCCACCTGGTCTGGACGTTTCACACGGTCCCTCATCCCGGGGAATTTGGCTTTGACACCTGGCCGAAAGACGCATGGAAGAATGTCGGCGGGGCGAACGCCTGGAGCGGACTGTCGGTGGATGAGAAGCGCGGCATCGTGTTCATTCCGACTGCGAGTCCCAAGTACAACTTCTACGGAGCCGATCGAAAGGGAGCCAATCTATTTGGTGACTGCCTGCTGGCGCTGAATGCGCGAACCGGAAAGCTGATCTGGTATTTCCAAATGGTCCACCACGATATTTGGGACTACGACAACGGGACCGCTCCGATGCTTTTGACGGTCCGCCACAACGGCAAGACGGTCGACGCAGTGGCGCAGGCTGGGAAGGAGGGCTTTGTTTGGGTGTTTAACCGCGAAACCGGCGAGCCCTTGTGGCCGATTGAGGAGCGAGCTGTCCCACGCTCAGATATGCCGGGAGAGGAAGCCTGGCCCACGCAACCGTTCCCTTTGAAGCCTCCGCCATTCGCGCGTCAAAGCTTCACGGTCAAAGTCCTCAACCCGTTCATGGAACCGGAGGAGCAAGAAAAATTTCGTAAGCAAATGGAAGGAGCGCGCAATCAAGGTCTATTCACGCCTCCCGGCGTGACCGACACGGTCGAGATGCCTGGCAATAACGGAGGAGCGAATTTTCAGGGCGCGGCCGTTGATCCGGAGCACGGCACCTTGTTCGTGGTTTCGAAGGATCTTCCTTCGATGCTCAAGCTGGAACTGAACGAAGCGGAGCAAGCCGCGGCGGGAAGTTCCGCAGAGGAAAAGGGGCGAGTCGTCTATCAATCCACTTGCCGCCTCTGTCACGGTGCAGACCGCGAAGGTCAGCCTCCCGGGGTGCCTTCTCTTGTGGATATTGGATCGCGGCTCCCTGCGGATCAAATCCGTGCGGTGGTGACACACGGACGCGGTCCCATGCCGGCGGCTTCCAAATTATCCGACGCGGATCTCGATTCTCTCTTGGCCTTTCTAGCCCATCCCGAGCGCGCGGCGGCGCATCCCGCTGACAACGTTCCTTCTCCACAGGCCGCAACCACTTCGGCTCTTCCGCCGGAACAATTGCGCTATCGCAGCAGCTTCGGTTTCATGTTTGCCAGCAGTGGACTGCCTGCAATCGCTCCACCATGGACTACGCTTACCGCCTATGACCTCAACCAAGGAACCATCGCGTGGCAGGTGCCGCTGGGCGAAGTTCCGGAGTTGGCCGCAAAAGGGATTAGGGATACGGGCTCGCATTTTCCGAAGGTTGGTCCGGTGGTAACTGCTGGCGGATTGATCTTTGCCGGAACCCGCGACCGCAAAGTTCGGGCTCTCGACTCGGCGACCGGCAAGGTGCTCTGGGAAGCGGAAGTCGATGCCGCTCTCGAGGGAATGCCGGCGGTGTACGAGATCGACGGACGTGAATATGTCGTTTTCTGCGCCGCGGCGCAAGCCACTACGCATACCCACGATCTTCCCGGACACCCGGCAGCGCAGGCGCCGATCCCGGGAGCTTACGTTGCGTTTGCGCTGCCGTGATGCATAGGCCGAACCGCTAGGGTAGAGAGAACGCCACATACACGCTGCCCGACGATCCTTTTGGATCTTTTCCTCCGCCGGCGCTGACGACGACGTACTGCTTGCCATCGATCATGTAGGTGGCTGGTGTCGCGATCGCTGAATTCGGCAGGACGGTTTCCCACAGCAACTTGCCGGTGAGGCTATCGAAGGCGCGAAATTTCTTGTCGTATACGGTGGCGCCGATAAACAAGACGTCGCCCGCCGTCACAATCGGGCCACCGTAGTTTTCTGACCCTGTATCGGTCATACCCTTCGCCGCGAGATCCGGATACTCCCCTAGCGGAATTTTCCAGAGATACTTGCCGGTATTCAGATCAATCGCATTCAGTGTGCCCCAGGGCGGTTTAATCGCCGGGTATCCATCTGGATCCAGAAAATCGTTGGACCCGGTGATGCGATATTTCATGGGCGCCCCATCGGCCGTGCTGGAGTAGAGCGCATCGCGGTCGGGGTCCAGGTCGACGGGATTCTGCGCAGTCAGGTAAGCGAGCAGACCATCCAGTTCCTTGCCGTTCAGCGTGGCAAAAGCGGGCATGGGACCTTTGCCCTGGTGGATTCGATCTTGTATCTGCTGTGCCGTGAGGCGCTGCCCGATGCCGGTCAACGCGGGAAACACGGGAGGCTTGCCCTCGCGATGGACGCCATGACAGGTGGCGCATTTGGCCGAGTAGACATTAGCGCCAAGAAGTTCTGGTGTCACCGGTTGCGCGCCGGCAGCACTCGAACCAAGTGCTTCCTCTGCCTTGCCAGCGTCAAGCTTCACTTCGGGTTCGCCACCCGTCTCAAGAAATTGCACCAGCTTCTGCAAGTAGTCGCCCTGCACATTCGGGAAACCGGGCATACGGCCCTTGCCCTGCAGGATCGTGGTTTCGATCTGGGCTTGCGACAGTCTCTTTCCTACATCTACCAGCGAGGGATACGTTGGCGGAGAACCGGTGCGCGTATCGCCGTGACAGACGCTGCACTGATTGTGATATGTCCTCTCGCCGGTACTGCGGGAGGGTTTGTTCTCGGTCAGCGCAATTACACACGCCCATTCGTTAGCATTGACGAAGATGACACCTTTCCGGGGATCGACTGCGGGACCGCCCCATTCCGCTCCACCCAGAAAACAAGGAAAAACGACGGTCTCTTTGTCCAGAGCGGCAGGAACGAATTGTCCTGCGCTGAGATAAGTGCTGAATTCTTTTTCTGCCCAGGCGTGCGCTGCGGGCGTGCGCTGCGTGAGTAAATCCTTGGTGAGAAGTTGGCGCGAGAAGGGTTCTGGCGCCAACGGCACCGGCTGTGTGGGCGAGGTGACTTCGCCGGGAATCTGGCTCGCAGGAAAGGGTCGCTCCTCGATAGGAAATAGCGGCTTGCCCGTGATCCGATCAAAGAGAAATAGAAACCCCTGCTTGGTGGTCTGTGCCACGGCATCGACGCGTTTGCCGTCGCGTTTCACTGAAAGCAGCGCAGGCGGAGACGGAAAATCGCGGTCCCAAATGTCGTGGTGGACTCCCTGAAAGTGCCAGATGCGTTTTCCGGTCTGTGCATCCAGAGCCAGCAGTGAATCGCCGAATAGACCATCGCCGACGCGGTCGGCGCCGTAGAAATCGAATACGGGCGATCCCGTAGGAACATAGACAATGCCCCGCTCGGCATCGAGGGACATCCCAGCCCAATTGTTGGCTGCACCTGAGTATTTCCAGGCATCCTTGGGCCAGGTCTCGTATCCGAACTCACCGGGGTGCGGAATGGTGTGAAATCGCCAGCGCAGTTCTCCCGTGCGCACATCGAAGGCGCGAATGTCGCCGGGTGGGGAAGGATGCGTTTCAGGATTACGCCCACCCACAATAATGAGGTCCTTGTAGACCATGCCCGGACTGGTCATTGCGATCGACTGCGCCTGATAATCGCCACGCAAGTCTTTTCGCAGATCGATCCGGCCGTTTTCCCCGAAGCTCGGAACCGGCTTGCCAGTCTGCGCATCGAGCGCATACAGAAAGTTGGTGACCGGGGCAAAGATGCGACTTTCCTTGCCATCGGTCCAATAAGACACACCGCGAACCGGGTTCTTACCTTTGATGCCCGAATCAAATTTCCAAATCAACTTGCCCGACGCGGCATCGAGGGCAATCACTTTCTGTGTCGCGGTGTAGCCATAGAGAACGCGTCCGACAACGATCGGACTGGTTTCCAGCCCGCCTTCTTCTTGGGCATCGAACTTCCATGCGAGCTGCAGTTGGTGCACGTTCTTGCGGTTGATCTGAGAAAGGGTGGAGTAGTGGTCTCCCGCGGCCTGTCCGCCATAGACTGGCCAGTCCACGTTGGACGGGGATTTCGAACGATGAGCGCTAGCAGAACTGGTCTGAGAGTGGGCTGTCCTGACGGTTCCGAGCGCGGCAAGAAGCGCCAGGGCTACGATTCGCAGGGATCGAGACAGGCCCGTCATCCGGTCAGTGCGCACTGCCATCGTATGCGATCACCTGTTGGCGGGATTCTCCCAAGCCGTCAATTCCCAGGTCGACCACATCCCCAGCCTGCAGATACACCGGTGGATTCATTCCGAGTCCGACTCCCGCAGGCGTTCCAGTACTGATCACGTCGCCGGGAAGAAGAGTCATGAACTGGCTCACGTACGAAACCAGCGTAGCCACGTCGAAAATCATATTTGCGGTGGAACTTTTCTGGCGGAACTGTCCGTTGACCTTCAGCCACATGGGAAGATTGCCCACATTCGGAACTTCGTCGGGCGTCGCGAGAAACGGACCCAGCGGAGCAAAGGTGTCCGCACTCTTTCCTTTTACCCATTGGCCGCCGTGTTCCAGTTGAAAGCTGCGTTCGGAATAGTCGTTGTGCAGAACGTAGCCCGCCACGTAGTTGAGAGCTTTTTCTTTGGGCACGTATAGAGCCCGCTTTCCGATGACGACCGCGAGTTCTACCTCCCAATCCACTTTGGACGAGTTCTTCGGCATCATCAGGGGATCATTGGGCCCAACCAGAGAAGTAGTGGCCTTGAAGAAGAGGACTGGTTCCTTCGGCGGTTCCGCCTTGGTCTCGGCCGCATGGTCGCGGTAGTTGAGTCCGATGCATATGATTTTGCTGGGCCGGCAAACCGCAGATCCGAGGCGCACCGAAGGTGCAACGCGCGGCGCGGACGCGGCGTTACTGCTCAGCCATGATTCGAGTTTCTTCAATCCGCCGCCGGCAAAAAACGTCTCGTCGTAGTCGGAACCGATCGCGGAGGCGTCGATGCGGCTGCCATCTTTCAAAATCGCTCCGGGCTTTTCCTGCCCCTTCTCGCCAAATCGAATCAGCTTCATGGTTGCGGCTCCCTGATTTCTTAAATCGATATTTTGTGCGGCTTACTACTGTAATTTATGACCTGACGGACGTCTTGGATCGGCGATGTGCTATGCTCGATTCCGGCAATTATCATATATAGTTATAATAGTAGCAAATTGTTCTTCCGGTCCCAGAGCTAACGTAATTGGTTTTGAGGAGCATGCTCGGATGGTGAGAAGACTTCTTGCAACACTCGCAATCGTCCTCTGCGCAGGGCTGGCCGTAGCGCAAACCACCGGCGACCGCCTCAACCTCTATTTCGGCGACTGGCACTCCTCGCCCCCGCGCACAACCCAAGGTTCGCTGGTCGAGCGGGACATCTTCACGCGCGGCGATCCGAAGAATCCCACGCACCAAGGCGCAGTTCTCCGCTTCATCAACTCCTATACCTACGCAACCTTGGCGCCGCACGCATCCACCAAGGCGACGCGCCTGGAAGGGCAGCAGGAGATTCTGTTTGTTGACTCCGGTCGCGGTAGCGCCAAGGCAGCGGGTCAAACCGTGGAGTTGTACAGGAATATCGCGGTCCTGATCCCGACGAACCTGGAGTTCACTCTCAGCAATACCGGCGATCAGCCGTTGACCATGTATGTGATCAGCGACCCCACTCCGGCAGGCTTTCGGCCGAATTCCACGATGCTGGTCCGTGATGAGAACAAGATTCCGATCACCTCCAGCGATGGTCTGTGGGACCACATCGTGAAGACGCTGTTTGTGACAGCGGACGGCTTGGGCACGCTGCAAAGTGTTTTGACCGTGACCCTGGATCCTCTCACCATGGGAAAGCCGCACCTGGTGGATCATGACGACATCGAGGAAGTGTGGACCGCGCTCGACGGCACCAGCCTTGCGTTCGTAGGAAATACCCTGCGGAAACAAACTCCCGGCATGGCGTTCTACCACATCCCTGACAATAAGACTCCGCACACCAACATCAATCAGAACGAAGACACGCAAGTCAGGTTTCTCTATTTCGCTCGCTACCATCCGCACGAACCCCGGCCGTAGGCGACAGGTCGTAGACGAGATGAGAAACGGAGCCTTTATGATGCGACGCATTGCGATGGCTTTCCTGACACTAGGCAGCTTGGTCGGTCTGTCTTCGCTGGCTACGGCACAGGCGGCCGCGCCGTCCAGCGGCACGAAAAACGCGATCAACGGAATCAACTCTTATCCCGGACCGGAATTCGTGAAGTATGCAAAGGAGCGCGAACCGCAGGACCGGCGCATCGATCTGTTTATCAGCGACTGGCAGGGGTCGCTCCCGCGGTTTGAACACGGCTCGCTGGTGTTGCGCGACATTCTGATTCGGGGCGACAACTTCGCTCCCCCGCAGAAAAGTGCCGTTCTGCGCGCCGCGAATTTTTTCGCGTATGGCCGCCTGGCTCCAGGCAACTCGACGACGCCCACCAAGCTCGAAGGCCAGCAGGAAGTCTATTATGTGCTGGGAGGCGAGGGAGAAATCACGGCCGGAGGCGATACCGCGAAACTGCGCAAGGATATGGCTGTCTTAATGCCCGCAGGGCTCGAGTTCGTGATGAAGTCCATTGGGCCAGAGGCGCTCACCATGTACGTCATCAACGAACCGACTCCGGCGGGGTTCCATCCGAAGGACAAGATGGCGGTGAAGGATGAGGCGCAGGCTCGGCAAAGGACGCCGGCTGGCGGCGACCCTTATATTGTCGGTGGCGCCTCGGGGCATTGGGCGCACATTGTTCGGGAACTGTTCTCTCCCGCCGACGGACTGGCGACGGAGCAGAGCGTCATTACCGTGACAGTGAATCCGCTGACCATGGGCGAACCGCACCCGCACCGGCCGGGCCAGGAAGAGGTCTGGGCGGCGATTGACGGCACCAGCCTCATCATGATGGGAACCGAACTGCGGGTGCAAAAGCCGGGGATGGCGTATATGCTGCCGCCGGACTCGGCGACCGTGCACTCCAACATCAACGCCGGCGACACGCCGGTAAAGTTCCTGTATTTCGCTAAGTTCCCTGAGGGTGACAATTGGACGCACGCGGTTGTTCCCGCGCCCCATTAACCTGCGCTTTCTTGATTTTGGAATGATGCGGTTTGAAACGAACAATCATCCTCCGAAAAAAATGTTCATGAGAAAAATACGCTGTATCGCCTTACTCGCGTTCTCGGCTGTGCTTCTTGTTCCTGCTGCTTGGAGCGCCCCCGCGGCATCGGGAGAGTACTTCGTGTATTTCGGCACCTACACCGGCTTTACCTACGTGCCAGAAGGTTTGCCAGTCGGGGGAAGCCACAGCAAGGGAATCTACGTCAGCCGCTTCCAGCCGGCGACAGGAAAAGTCAGTAAGCCAGAACTTGCCGCCGAGATCGTGAATCCCGCGTTCCTTGCGGTTCATCCTAACCAGCGATTCCTCTACGTTGCAACCGAGGATCCCGAGTCGCTCGGCCCGAATTTCGATCACGAGTCTTATGTGAGCGCGTTTGCCATCGATCCATCCACTGGCAAATTGCATCTGCTGAACACGCTGCCCACGGGAGGGACCAGCACCTGCTATCTCTCGATCGACAAGACGGGTCATTATGTATTGATGGCGAATTTCGGCAGCAGCAGCGTTACGGTTTTGCGAATTAAAGACGATGGCTCGCTCGGCGAACAGACGGCGTTCATGAAGCACATCGGAAAGGGGAAGGACCCATCGTTTCAATCGAAGGCTCATCCCCACTCCATTGACGTTTCACCGGACAACCGCTACGCAGTGGTTTCCGATCTGGGCGTGGATAAGGTGTTTGCTTACCGGTTTGACGCCGCCACCGGAGCTCTCTCCCCGGACAACCCGCCCTCCGTCGATGCCGATCCCGGGAGCGGCCCGCGGCATTTTGTTTTCGGTGCGGCGGGCAAGTTTGGCTATTCGTTGCAGGAGATGAGCGGGTTTGTATCAGTCCTCTCATGGGATCCTTCGAAGGGAACTCTGACTAAAGTGCAGGATGCCAGGACGCTGGCGCCCGACTTCGTTGGTTCAAACGACAGCGCCGAGATCGCGATTCATCCCAACGGAAAGTTTCTCTACGAATCCAACCGGCGGTTTCGCGGCCCCAATCTCTGGGGGCCGGATACGATCGGCGTTTTCTCCATCGACCCTGAAAAAGGTACGCTGACCGAAGTCGAACAAGTAGCGTCGGGCGGAACGATGCCGCGCAACTTCGCGATCGATCCGACCGGCGGCTACTTGTTCTCTGCCAATCAGGTATCCGGAAACGTCCTGGTGTTTCGCGTGGACAGCAACACGGGCCGGCTCACGCCCACCAGCACCGATTTGAAATTGGATGTGCCGGTTTGCGTCGTGTTCGTGCCGATACAAAGATGAGCCTGGAGACCTACGGCTGCTTGCTCGCGATAAGGAGATCAGGAACCTTCATGAGACGTATCCGATACGCGGTGTGTCTGGTGATTGCCTTGGGGCTCTCGCTTTCCGGAGTCCAAGCTGTCCACGCTCAGGGCAGCGACTACTTCATGTACGTCGGCACCTACACCGGTTTTAAGTGGGTGCATCACAGCAGGACGTACGGGGTGGGAGAGAGTCACAGCAAGGGGATTTATGTCAGCCGCTTCAGCGCGGCTTCCGGCGAGTTTGGTGAGCCCGAACTGGCAGCGGAGATGATCAACCCTTCGTTCCTGACCATTTCTCCGGATCATCGATTCCTCTACGCCGTGAGCGAAGATCCGCTCTCCGTTGGGCCACCGCTCGATCATTCGTCGTACGTCAGCTCTTTTGCGATTGATTCAGCCACCGGCAAGTTGCGCCTGTTAAACACCGCCCCCGCCAGCGGCACCAGCACCTGCTTCATCTCGATGGATAAGACCGGGAAATATGTGATGATGGCGAACTTCGGCAGCGGGAGCGTCTCGGTGATCCGAGTCAAGGGAGACGGTTCGCTGGGCGAGTTGACTTCTTTCATTCAAGACGTTGGGAGCAGCGTCGATCCGAGGATTCAATCCGAACCGCATCCGCATTCGATCGTGGTTTCGCCGGATAATCGATATGCCATCGTTTCGGATCTTGGGCTCGACAAAGTGTTCATTTTTCGTTTCGACGCCCAGACCGGAAAACTTTCACCGCCCGATCCTCCGTTTGCGAAGGTCTACCCAGGCGGAGGACCGCGCCATTTCACTTTTGATCCCTCCGGCAAGTTCGGATACCAGCTCAGCGAGATGAGCGGAATGGTGGATGTCTTCGCCTGGAATTCCCCCAACGGCACCCTGACTGAGGTGCAGCGGGTTCAGACCGTGCCGCATGATTTTTTCGGCGGCAATCACAGCGGCGAGATCGAAATTCACCCCAGTGGGAAGTTTCTTTACGAATCGAACCGGCGAACCAAGAGCGAAGAGGAGAGAGCCCCGGATACCATCGGCGTGTACTCGATTGATCCCAAGACAGGCATGCTGGCTCCCGTCGAGCAGTCGCTGACCGGCGGAATCATGACTCGATTCTTTACTATTGATCCAACGGGAGCCTTTTTACTGGCGGCAAACCAGATATCGAATAATGTGGTTCTTTACAGGATTGACGCGGCCACCGGGCGTCTCTCCAAGACAGGCGCAGAGCTCAAAGTGGACACGCCCGTCTGCCTTAAGTTCGTTCCAGTCGCTCACTGATTCGGATGGTTGATCATGGGAGCGAATGCTTGGGGCTACGGCGGAGAGTGTTTTCAATTGTAATATCATATAACTGTACCCTATACTGTGACCGCAATGTGCCTTAGCCGTCCCAAGCAACGATTTCCCCAGCGACGACCGCAGCGAATCATCCTGCCGTTGCTGCTTGCCGGTGCTGTCGTACTTCCCCTGCACGCTCAGAGTCGGTCTTTCCACAATGCGCCCGTTTCTGCTGAGAACGACAAGAATCCTTATGCAGGACAAGCAGATGCGGTCGTGGCCGGGAAGCAAGTCTATACGCGCAACTGTGCCGTCTGCCACGGCATTGGCGGTGAGGGCACTGGAAATGTGCCGCCGCTGGCAAACGGAAAGGCCCAAGCGGCACCTGGCGGCGCGGTTTTCTGGTACATCACCCGCGGCGACGTGGATAACGGAATGCCTGCTTGGGCGGCTCTGACGGAACAACAACGCTGGCAGGTCATCACTTATGTCCAGTCGTTGAAGGGAGGGGGATCGGACAACGCTCAGGCCGAGGTCCCGAAGGCTGAGGCCACAGGCGCGAAGTCGAATGCGCCGCCGCCGAAACCTCCCTTCACCGATTACCGCTATGAAAAGCCGGGCGCATCTCGACGCATTAAATTGGAAGATCTGCCCGCGCCTTTCGCCTCGGAGTCGGCGACCAACGGCCCCAAGATCGTGGCCCGTCCGGAAAACGCCAAGCTGCAGGTGCCGGAGGGATTCAAGGTTGAACGGTTCGCGACGGGACTGACTAATCCACGGCTGATGCGCGTTGCTCCCAACGGCGATATCTTTCTCGCCGAAACCAGTGCGGGCAACATCAAGGTGTTCCGGGGAATGACCGCAGAGGGCAAGCCCGAGCAGGTAAAGGTCTTCGCCAGCGGACTGAATATTCCTTTCGGCATTGCGTTCTATCCGCTCGGACCCAACCCGCAGTGGGTCTATGTCGCCAACATGGATTCGGTCGTGCGTTTTCCGTATCACAATGGTGATATGACCGCTAGCGGTCCGCCCCAGCGTCTGGCTGACTTGGCGAGCGGCGGCCATCATCGTTCCCGAGATATTCAGTTTTCTCCCGACGGCAAGAAGTTGTTCGTGTCGGTGGGGTCGCAGGAGAACGTTGACGACTCTCCGGCGGAGAAAAATCGCGCCGCCATTCTCGAATACAATCCCGACGGTTCCGGCATGCGCATTTATGCTTCAGGCCTGCGCAATGCGGTCGGCATTGCCGTAAATCCGAAAACGGGTGAGCTGTGGGCGTCGGTGAACGAACGCGACGGACTGGGCAACGATCTGGTGCCCGACTACATCACGCATGTGCAGGAAGGCGGCTTTTACGGGTGGCCGTGGTTTTACATGGGCGGTCATCAGGATCCGCGCCTTCCCGGAGCTCATCCCGAACTGAAAGACAAGGTCATTACGCCGGATGTGATCTTGCAGCCGCACAATGCGTCCCTGCAAATGACCTTTTATGAAGGCAAGCAATTTCCCGCCGAATATCAGGGAGACATCTTCGCCTGCGAACACGGCTCGTGGAACCGTTCGCCCCGCGCGGGATATGAAGTGATTCGCGTTCCACTCCACCAGACCGGCCACGCCAGCGGCGAGTACGAGGATTTTCTCACCGGGTTTGTAGTGGACGATGAAAGCGTGTGGGGGAGACCAGTCGGTGTAACCGCGGCTCCGGACGGGTCGTTGCTGGTGAGCGACGATGGATCAGGTTCGATTTGGCGGATCAGCTACACAGGAAAGTGATCTACACAGAAAAGTGATCGGCCGGGGTTGGCCCACGGGCGAGAAGGAATAGGCGATCGGCGGAGGCAATGACCAACACTTTACATCGTTACGGGGATTCTGCAAGCTTCTACGACGACTACCTGATCTTCGCGAGTCCGAGCCGCGGCCGGAATGACAAGGACAGCGTCCCCAAGTTAAAAGCTTTTCTCGAGATGGCATTGCCGTTCAATCCCGTCAACATTGGGGATCCCGTGCACGGCGGCGGCCTGCGGCCTTCCCGCGATCTGACCACCATCGCCAACTGGAGCCGTGACATGAAGCCGGATTTCCGTGCTGTAATCGACGGCATCGATGAACCGGCATCGGTCGTGGCCATCTTCGACAATGGTGGGGCGGCGGCGAAATTTCTCAAGACGGTCGTGGAAGCCGATCTTGGCCTGTCGGTCAATATCTCTACTTCCGTCGAGGGCGCCGAGCAGTGTTGCCAGTTCGCCGGCATCCCCCGCCACAGCGTCGGGTACTCGTTGGGATTCGAAGGCGCAATCGAGAAGCTGCCCAATACTCAGTTGCTCAAGCTGACCACTATGTGCGGCCACGGCATGATCTCTGCCAGCCTCGCCAAGAAAATGATCGACTGGGTGAAAGAAGGCCGCCGGACTCCCGATCAGGCAGTCACCTATATGACGCGGTTCTGCTCCTGCGGTGTGTTTAATCCGGTGCGCGCGAAACGCATCCTCGAGGACGCGCGCAAAAAGATGGAATGAGGCCGGCTGAACAACATCGCCGGTCGATGGTTCGGATTGCAGTGTCGATTGGTCGATACATCAAATTGTCGATACGTCACATTTAAGAGGGCTCGAAACTTGAGATTCGGAACATTCGCCGCCGTCCTGTTTTCGCTTATCCTTCCTGCACTCCCGGCATCGGGACAGACCGATTGGCCGATGTTCAGCCATGACTATGGCAGCACCCGTTACTCGCCGCTGAAGCAAATCAACACCCAGAACGTTCAGCATCTGGCGCCGGCCTGGATTTATCACATGAAGAAGGATGGTCCGCAGTCGAAGTCTGCGGGAACTGTCGGCCGTGGCGGGGGAAGGCATTCCTCCGAGGCCACGCCCATTGTGGCGAACGGCGTGATGTACCTGCCAACTCCGTACGGCACCGTGGTCGCTCTGGAGCCGGAGACTGGCAAAGAACTCTGGGTGTACAAACTGGGACATGGAAGACCCGCCGGGCGTGGTGTGGCGTATTGGCCCGGAGATGCGAAAACTCCCGCCTCGATTTTGTTTGGTACCTCCGACGGGCGGCTAACGTCGTTAAATGCGCAAACCGGAAAACTCACAGCTGGCTTTGGCGAGAATGGCAGCATCGACATCAAGACAGATATCCAGAACGGCATCCCCAACGCCCAATTTAATGTCACGTCGCCAGTAACGATTTACAAGGACTTGGTGATTGCGGGAGGCCAGGTTCAGGAGTCGCCGGCGGCCGGTTCGTCGGGCGATACGCGAGCCTGGGACGTTCATACCGGCAAGCAAGTGTGGCGGTTCCACTCCGTTCCTCATCCCGGTGAAGTTGGCAATGATACTTGGCCGGGAGAAAGTTGGAAAAATCGCTCGGGAACCAATGTCTGGGGTTTGATGAGCATTGACAAGGAGAGAGGCCTGATCTTTCTACCGCACGGCTCACCCAGCTACGATTTTTACGGGGCGGACCGGAAGGGGAACAATCTGTTCGGCAACTCTTTAGTTGTGCTCAATGCCGATACTGGAAAGCTGGCGTGGTATTTCCAGACTGTTCACCACGACACATGGGATTACGACATGGAGTCGGCTCCCGTGCTGATCGACGTGATGAAGCAGGGAAAAAAGATTCCGGCGGTCGCTGTTGTGGGAAAGGCCGGGCTGATGTTTATTCTCGACCGCCTTACGGGCGAACCCATCTTCGGAGTGGAGGAGCGTCCCGTCCCGCCAAGCGATGTGCCCGGCGAGCAAGGTGCGGCGACGCAGCCTTTTCCGCTGAAGCCTCTGCCCCTGGGACGACACAGCTTCAGCCCCGACGAAATCGCCACCGTGACCCCGGAGCAAAAACAGTTTTGTACCGACATGCTGGCGACGGAAGGCGGCATGAAGGGTGGTGGTCCGTATACCCACTACGGGTCCAAACTGACCGTGGTATTTCCAGGCACGCTGGGAACGACCAATTGGCCGGGGATGTCCTATAACCCCGAACTGGGATATCTGTTCGTGAACATCGACAATATCGCCGATGTCGGAAAGGTCACCAAATCCGCCGAAGGCGCCGACCCTGCCTACGAGCGGAACAGCCCGTGGGGACTCTATGTGCGTTTTTGGAATAACGACAAATTCTGGCCCTGCCAGCAGCCTCCATGGGGACAACTGTTGGCCATCAACGTGAACACCGGCGATGTCGCCTGGACGGTGCCATTCGGAGTCGATGAGGAACTGGATGCCAAAGGGGTTCATGGAACGGGCACTCTGAACTTCGGCGGTTCGATCACTACTGCCGGAGGTCTGTTGTTTATTGCCGCGACCAAGGACCAGCACTTCCGCGCATTCGAGGCTGCGACCGGCAAGATTCTGTGGGACACGAAACTCGAGACCGGATCCTACACCGTACCCATGACCTATGAAGGCAAGAATGGTAAGCAGTACGTGGTCCTGACGGCCACTGGGGGCAGTTTCTACGACACCACAGCGGGCGACGGAGTCGTTGCATTCGCACTGCCGTAAAGTGGTGGATCGCGCTGCATTTCCTTCGTGCACGTTCGGGAACTCTGGTAAGCCTGTTGGATTCTGTCTGGCCAAACTCGAACACGACGGAATCAAATGGAAAAGGGCGGACTAAGAACGTCCGCCCAGCGCGGGGAAGCGCCGTTAAAAATCTCTGATCTACTGTTTGTCGTACACAACCATCTCGTGGAACGGTTTGCCATCTTTACCTGTTCCGTCCATGGTGAACACGGTGCTCTTGCCACCCTTTGACAGAACCGACTTACTCTTTGCGCCCCTGCCTTCGATATTCCAGTTGTGTTCGATGGTGTGGTCGTTCACTTTATGAACCGTTACGGTCGTATTTTCTCTCCCGACAATCGAAACCGGCTTACCATCCTCCGGAGTGTAGTGCCAGGTGACATCCTTGCCTTCCGAAGTCGTTTCTTTCACCGTAACCGTCCCGTCGGCGTCGATGATGCACATATCAACCTTCGGCGGAGGCCCGGGGAATTTGGATTTCTGAAAGTTCGCCGTCCAGGTTCCGGCGAAGCCGCCGGCAGGGATGCCAGCAGCGCCAACTGCCAGGGACACGGCCAAGAGGGAGAACGGCAATAGCAGTAAGCGTATTTTCATGGCTGATATCATAATATGAATACAGACGGTGTCAACAGTTTTTCCGGACTTGAGTCGTGGACGAACTCAGCTGGAGGAGGACGATAGCGATGACGATGCGGGTGGGAGTCGACATGTCGGTCGACGAGGGAAGGATGGGGCAGCGAAGTGCTTGAAGCAATATGATATTATCATTACCTTCGCCCTAATGAGAGATACATTTGGTTACAATCCAAGACATCCGTTAAGCAGTCGACATCAGGAATGGAGTCTGCCATGCAATGGTCGCAACTACCCTTAGCGTTCTCTGTTCTGGGCATACTTTCCTTCGGTACTGGCGCTGCCAGCCCCGCATCTGGCTGGCTGCTGGTGGCGAATAAAGGCGACAACGCCATGGGCATCATCGACCCGGCCACCGCCCGGCAAGTGGCGGAAGTGCCCGAAGGCGGCGTGACCGGGCACGAACTGATTGCCTCGCCCAATGGAAAACTTGCCTACGTCCCCATCTACGGAAATTCCGGCGTCGGACAACCCGGAACTGATGGCAGCAACATGGTCGTGATCGATCTGGCCTCGCGAAAGGTAGTGGGGAATCTCGATTTCGGCAAAGGCGTGAGGCCGCACTGCGCGAAATTTGGCCCCAACGGGATGCTTTATGTCAGCACCGAACTGGAGCACTCGATCACAATCATCGATCCCGCCAGTCTGAAAATCGTTGGTTCAATTCCGACCGGCCAGCCGGAGTCCCACATGCTTGTGATCACGCGCGATGGGCGACGGGCCTATACCTCGAATGTGGGGCCGGGCACAGTTTCAGTCCTCGACCTGGAGGCGCGCAAAACGCTGGCCATCATTCCGGTGTCCGGGCAGGTCCAGCGAATTTCTCTTTCCGTGGACGACAGCATGGTTTTCACCTCCGATGTAACCAAGCCGCAGTTAGCCGTGATTGATACCGCAACCAACAAAATCAAGACATGGATTCCGATGCCAGGTTTAGGCTATGGAAGCGCGCCCACCGCTGACGGCAAATGGCTGCTCGTTGTCCTGCCCTTGGTGCATCAACTTGCGGTCATCGATCTGAAAGAAATGAAGGTCGCGCGAACCATCGATCTCCCCACCCATCCGCAGGAGGTGTTGGTAACTCCCGACCAGAAAATGGCGTATGTGTCCAGCGACCAGACGGGGAAAGTGGCTGCCATCAGCCTTTCGGATTGGAAGGTGACCGGTCTCATCGATGCAGGCAAAGGTGCGGATGGACTTGCGTGGGCTGTCGCTCAATAGATCTCGGTGCATGAAATTTCGGTGCACGAAATTTCCGTGCACGACAAGGAAAATCATGAGAAGAAACGGAACGAACATTTGGCTGCGCCGCAAGAGCATCGCCTTTCTGGCGCTACCGCTCTTCAGCTTGGCAACGCTTTCGGCAGTTGCCCAGGTAGTTCCCAAACCGCCGGTAAAGACTCCCAGCGCCGGTGGAAACAGTTTCGATGGCCCGGGCGATGTTCACTACCAGGCGGGAAGAGATTCGCAGGACCGAAGAATCGATATGTTCATTGGAGACTGGCGCGACTCCATGCCTCGTCACGCCTACGGCTCGCTGGTCTTGCGCGATATCCTGACTCGCGGAGACAACTACGCCCCGCCGCAGCCGGGTGCCGTTCTTCAGGCCGCCAATTTCCTGGCCTTCGGCCGCCTTCAGCCGGGTAATTCCACCACACCCACGCGGTTAACGGGCGAGCAGAATGTCTTCTACATTGTTGGCGGGTCGGGTGAGATCACCGCGGGCGGCAAAACCGCCGCGCTCCACCGCGACATTGCTATCTTCATTCCGGCGGATCTGGAATTTGTGATGACGAATACGGGCAACGATACGCTCACCATGTATGTCGTCAGTGAACCGGTTCCCGAAGGATTCGTGCCGGGCAAGGCCATGCTGGTTACGAACGAGAGAGAAGTTCCGGTCCGCATGCCGATGGCCGCGTCTCCCTTCACGCTGCCCGGAGCCTCTGGGCACTGGGCCCACATAGTAAGAGATCTGTTTTCGAAGACCGACGGGCTGGCCACGATCGGCGACATCATCACCGTGACCATCAATCCCATGACGATGGGAGAACCTCATCCCCACAACCCGGGCCAGGAAGAAATCTGGGCGGCCATCGATGGCGACAGCCTGGCATTCCTGGGTACTGAGCTGCGGGTGCAGCATCCTGGCATGGCCTATATGATCCGTCCCGATCACTCCATGACGCACTCGAACATTAATGCTGGAGACACGCCGGTCAAGTTCCTGTGGTTCTCCGGTTCTTCGATCAAACGGTGATTGCAGGAGCGGCCAGTAGAGCGTTGGCGATGTGGAAGCCGGGATGCAGGCTTTAAGACTCCATTTCATGCCGAGGTCGCCTTTTGTCAGGGCGCGTGTAGTCGTCCTCGTGGCCATTTTTCTTGTGGCCGTGTCCGGATTCGTTCAATCTCAAGCCGTTACCATTCGCGTGGCGGGCGACAAATGGTTTCTGGATTCCCTCACGAAGGCCCAAGTAATCCCAGCCTTCGAGAAGCAAACCAGCATTCACGTCGAAGTCCTGCATAAAAACGACCGGACGATCATGAGTGATCTCGATCGGGGCGCGCAACCATCCGATCCCGCGCTCGATGTGGTGGTCATGCGGCACCGGTTACTCGGCGCGCTCGTTCAAAAAGGCCAAGTTCGGCCGATCGATTCCTTTCTTGCCGATCCGTCCCTGCACGACCCCAGCTTCGTTCCGCAGGAACAGCTGTTTCCAAACTGGTGGCGGGAACTCAGTTCGTACGGGAACCACATCTATGGCTATCCGTACATCGCGCTGACGACGTTCCTGTGCTATCGCAAGGATCTTCTGGACGATCCCGCGAACCAGCGCAATTTCAAATTGCGCTATCATGCAGAGCTCAAGCCTCCCACAACGTGGCAGGAATATACGCAGTTAGCGGAGTTCTTCACACGCCCGGACGAACATTTTTACGGAACGTATATTCAAGGAAAGCAGGGCCCGGCACTCTGGTACGAGTGGCTGAATCTGATCTATTCGTTCGGCGGAAATATTCTCGATGCGCAACACGGCTGGGAGTACGGCGACATCGTGGTCAACTCTCCGCAGAATGTGGCGGCCACGGAGCAGTACATCAAGCAGATTGCGTTCAGCCCGCCCGACACGCTCAATTTCGGATGGGGCGAGGCGCAGTCAGCTTTGCAGCAGGGACATGTATTTATGGGGCTGTTGTGGAGCGATCAGGCGCCATTCCTCGAAGACCCCGCAGTGTCAAAAGTCGCGGGCAAGATTGGCTACAGCCTCATCCCTTCAAACACCGGCGAACCGTTCAGCCAACTGGAAGGTTTGACTTACCTGATTCCCCATGAGTCGACCCATCCGCGGGAGGCTTACCGCTTTCTCGAATGGGTAATGTCAGCGCAGGTCCAGGATCGGCAAACGCTGAACGGCGGGCTCTCCGTAAGAAAGTCGACCTACGACACAACTGAAGTGAAGCAGTTGCCATATGTTTCCACCTTTCTTGCCAGCGTTCCCATCGCTAAGACCAAGCCGACAGTGCCGGAGTCTGGAGAAATGATCGAAGCCAGCGAACACCGCGTGGCCGAAATTGTCAGCGGTCACTCTTCGCCGCAAACAGGGCTCGATAACCTGGCCCTCGACCTTCAGCGAATTCTCGGGGACAAAGCGCGGCTTCGTTACACCGTCAAGAAGACGCCATAACCCCGTGACGGGGATGTCAGGCTTCGTTTCCCGCCGGTTTCCGATCTCGTTCCGCCTGATACTTAAACGCGAAGTAAACCGGGATACCAATCAGGACGATTACAACGCCGGGAATGGTCGTCGCTTGCCGATAGATGAACAAGACCGCCAGGATCCCAATCGCGCTGATGAGGTAAAGCAGGGGAACGAAAGGATAGCCAAACGCGCGGTACGGGCGTTCGACATTCGGCTTCAGCCTTCGCAGGCGAAATATACCGGCAATAGTGAGAATGTAAAAGATCAGCGCCGTCGAGATGATGTAGTCGAGCAGGTTGCTGTAAAGGTTTCCATAGGTTCCCGTTGCCGGCTGGTAGGTCCGGATGCTCAATAGAACGGCCGACCAGATTCCCTGCATGACCAACGCCTGGCCCGGAACATTGGCGCGGTTCAGAACCGACGCGCGTTTGAAGAAAAGGCCATCCAGCGACATCGCGTAATATGCGCGAGCTCCCGACAGAATCAATGCGTTCATGCACCCGAACGCCGCAATCATGATCGCGATGGCGATCAGTGCGGGACCGATCGATGGGAAAATGGCGTGGAACATGGTGGACGCCACTCGATCCGACGGGGCGTGCTGGATCTCGCTGAACGGCAAAACCATTACGTACGCAAAATTCGCGCACACGTAAAGTCCAATGACGATGACGGTTCCCAGGGCCAGCGAGAGAGGTACATTCCGCGTAGGGTTCCGAACTTCCCCGGCGGTAAACGTGATGTTGTTCCAGGCATCGGCGGCATAGAGTGCCCCGATTTGCGCGACGCATAACGCAACCACCATTCCCAACGTAGTGTTCGGAGAAAGGCCGGGGGCAGCCAGACTCGCGCCTTGGGGAGTCCAGGCGTGAGCAAAATTCGCCTTTACCACCGCAGCCTTCCAGCCAATGAATACGCCGATCCCGATCACGCCCAGCAGCGATCCTAGTTTCATCGTTGTGAAAACGTTCTGTACGCCTTTCCCGTATTTCAGGCCTTTAATATTGGCCCAGGTCAGGAACGTGATGACGACCAGCGCCACCAGTTGGGCGGTCGACAGAGAAATCGCGTACGTGGGCAGGATGTGAATGGGGCGGATGATGTAATTGGTCTCCGCAATCTGAGGCCACAGCACACCGAGATAACGCGAGAACCCAACGGAGGAAGCGGCGATCGTCCCGGTTTGAATTACGAGGAACAACGTCCACCCATACAAGAACCCCCACAGCGGCGAAAAAGCTTCGCGAAGGTAAACGTATTGTCCCCCGGCCTGCGGCATCATGGCCGCCAACTCACCGTAGGAGAGCGCGGCTGCCATGGTGAGGACGCCGGCGATTACCCAGGCCAGCAGCATCCAGCCGGCACTTCCCACCTCTCGAGCCATTTCACCGGCAACGATGAAGATTCCGGAACCGATCATCGACCCCGCCACAATCATGGTCGAATCAAAAAGTCCAAGGCTTCGACTCAATTCGCGGCGCGGAGCGGCAACCTGAGACTCACCAGCCATCTGCGTCAAACTGTCCTCGCGTGTACTGCGTCAATCTGAAGTTAGGAGTCACCACCACAACTGAATCGGTGGAGCTAAGGCTTCTGCTTGCTGCGGTCGTACAACTCGCTGGGTCAGGCTGAGACTAAGTGAATTCGCCTTCACCCCGACTCTCAGTGTTGCCTGCGGTCCGGGGCATTTTGACTAAGCCCGATCTGGTCGACGATTTGCCTGAAGTCGGAACGGCGGCGGAGCGGATCAAAACGTGGATCCTGGGTCAAGGTAAAGAGCTTCATATTCCGCTCGCTGCAAGCCCGGTTCAGCCACGCGACTACCTGTTGGGAGTCGCCGAGCGCGGCGTAGGTGGCGGCGATATCGTAGGAGGGCATGCAGTGGTGAGAGGGAGTACTCTTGAGTTCATTCAAAATCTCGCGGGCGGAACAGGTGTCGCCGGCTACCGCGTGCGCGTGTGCTTTCATGGCCTTCACGCAGTTGTTTCCTCCCGCCAGCCGGTCGGTCGTTTCAAACTCGCGGAGCGCTTCCTTCAGGTTGCCCTTTTGCTCCAGCGCTTGCGCCATGTACATGTGCGCCCAGATAAATTGCGGGTCCAACTCGAGAGCACTTTGATAGTGGCGGATGGCGTCGTCAAACTGGTGCGCCAGATGAGATGTCACGCCGGCCCATACCAGAGTAATGATGGAAACCGGGTTGATCTCGAGAGCGTGCATGATCGCCATGTGCGCGGCATCGTGCTGCCCGCGGGCCGAAAGGAGATTCGCATACCAGTGATAGCCAAGAGCATAATCCGGATTGCATTGAATGGAACGGCGATATTCGTGATCTGCGGCCTGCCAATCGCGATCAAAGTGCAGCAGAACATCCGCCAGCGAAGCGTGGGCCTCGGCCAGATTGGGATCGAGTTCGAGCGCTCTCTGGGCTGCCCGGCGTGCCGATGGCATGATTTCAGACGGTGAAACAATCTCATAAAACGATAGCAGCGTGAGCGAGTCGGCGAGCCCGGTGTAGGGCAGGGCAAACTCAGGATCCTCGCCGATTGCCGACTCAAAGCAGCGGATGGCCTTTCTCAGTCCTTCTTCGCTTCGCTGATTCCAGAAATATCTGCCTTTCAAATACGTTTCTCGCGAACTCGATTTGTCGTGGTGACCCACAACCGGAACCGCCGTCGAGGAAGAAAACACCTTCAGCCAGAGGCACTGCACGATCTGGGCGGCGGCATGCGTCGAGAATTCACCGAAATCGCTGGGGCGGCAACGATAGGTCTGTGACCATGCGACGCAGTCGGAGCCCGCAAAGAGGAGGGCCACGTTCAGCCGCAGTCCTTCGCCCTCGTCTTGAACGCTCCATCGCAAGATATAATCAATCTGCTCATCCAACATGCTGGCGGGCAACTCGCTTTGTCCGTCGTGTATTGGGACCCTGGGACTCACGATACGAAGTTGTTCCGGATTCGAGGTCTCCAATGCCGCAATCGTTTTGGTTGCGATGGCCTCACAGATGCGACGCCGCTCGCTCTTAACTGTTACATTCGTGAGGGGCAGCACGTAGATGGTGATGCGATTCGCGACTTTCGATGGAGCGGTCGATTTGGTCTCCTGATCGACACCCGTGCGTGAGACCTGGCGCTTCCAGATTTCAATCTCAGAAAGGAGAGCGTAGACACTGCCCAGCCGCTTATGAAAATGGCGATGCACCGGCAAGCCTTCCCGCTTTTCCCAGAGTTGTACGGTGCGAACCTCCCGCCGGAGATAGCTGGCAATTTCTTTCCATGAATCCAGACGGTCGGTGCCCGTCCAGAAGCCGTTAGTGGGCTCACGATGCGAGGTCGCCTGCGTGGTTTTCTTGATCATAGGGTCCCAAGCGCAAGTTTAACCGGAGCGGTGAACCCACTCACCGGTCCGGAACAAACGCCACACTTGCGTGCACGGAGAACAGGCAGAAGCCGGAAAGCGAGCAAATTTGAGGAAACAACAGGTTGAACCAGGCTCCAATTCCGTCCCACTACCTGATCTCTTGCCGGAAGACTACACTGCGCCGCCGGCTACAATCAACTCGATTCTTCGCCGAACAAGTGGCTCTTCTGGGGCTCCGTCGCGGGCTTGTACACGCGGCGTTTCGCACTATTTCGCTTGTGACCGTAGAGATTAAACGTTTACCTATATCACGTTCCGCGCTGGTTGAAACCGATTCCCCATTGCCGCGGGGCGATCTCTGAATAACGAGTAACCCGGATCGAAAGAAGGAGTCCTGTGTCGGTGAAGGAACACGCAGAATCGTCGCAGCAACCGGCTTGGTTTGACTACACCGATAGCGAAGAGTTTATGGAAAGAGTTCGCGCGGGGATGCCTCCGCTCATCATTTGCGTGGCTTGCAACGGAGGCATCCAAGGCAAGGAAGCGAATGAGGTCATTCCTGAGACGGCAGAGGAAATCGCGGAGTCGGTCCATGGGGCTTATGAAGCCGGGGCATCGATGGTCCATATCCATGCGCGCGATCCCCACAAATTAACCGAGGGAGCAAGAGACACGCAAACGTGGCGCGATGTATTGCGCAAAGTTCGCCGGAGTTGTCCGGAGATCATCATCAACGCGACTACGGGAGCCGGCCCCGGCATGAGCATGGAAGAGCGTGCCTCCTCTCTAGCCGCGGGGCCCGAAGTTGCCTCTCTGAATTTGGCGCCGGATATGAGCAAGTTCAAACTAAAGGAACGACGCGCGCCGTTACCGTTCCCCCGTCCCGCCTTGGAAATCGATGAATGCATCCCATTCACCTACGGTCAGATTCACGAGTTTGCCGCCGAGATGAAAAAGCGCGGCATCAAGCCGGAGTTGGAAATCTATCATCCCGGCTGCGCCTGGGTTGTGAACTATCTGCTGGAGCACGGTCTCGTCGAAAAACCCTACTGGATGCAAACCGTAATGGGATACCAGACCGGCAGTTTTCCCACGGTTGAAAACATTATTCAACTCTTGAAGGAGTTTCCCGAAGGCGCGTTGTGGTTATGCTCAGCGATCGGCCCATTCCAATTGCCGCTGACCACACTCGCAACTTTAATGGGAGGACACGTGAGAGTCGGCCTGGAAGATAACGTCTACTATTCCCGGGGACAGAAAGCGAAGAGCAACGCTCAATTGGTTGAGCGAGCGGTGCGAATTGCGCATGAACTGAACCGCCCCGTTGCCACGCCCGCGCAGGCGCGAAGCATGCTTGGCCTGCGCAGCCAACCGACTCAATACTGAGTTGGAGGAGCCGAGTTCTGTCCCCGGGCTGCCCTCAAGAAACTTGAATGCCCCGCGCGGGTTGGAGATCCTAGCTTTTCACCATTTAGGCTTATGATACGATATTTGGGCGATGTTCCTTACGAGCATTTTCTATCTCGCCTTCGTGCTGGCCTCTGACAAGAACGCTCTGCCGCCAGGTGAGGGCCGGGCCATTGTGCAACAGAAATGCGTCAGTTGCCACGTGCTCAAGGTTGTTACTGGGAAAAAGGCTTCCAGGCAGCAGTGGTCCACAATCGTCGATCAGATGATCACTCGCGGGGCGGACGTCTCCGACGATGATATCGACACCCTGCTTGATTATCTGGTCAAAAACTTCGGTCCTGCCACAGCCCAGACAGGTGCGGAGAAAAGTCATGACCGGACCGGGCAGGTAAATGTGAACACCGCCAGCGCGTCGGAATTGGCCGCCGCACTTGATCTTACGGTCGCGGAATCATCCTCAATCGTGTCGTACCGGGAGCGGAACGGAAATTTTAAAGAGTGGCGCGGCCTGACGAAGGTCCCAGGTATCGATGCAAAAAAGATTGAGAGCAACAAGGACCGTCTGGTGTTCTAAGCTCGTGCGAACGGCACAATTGTTGCCGCAGGTGTTGCCAAGTCATGCCATATCGTTCGTTTTCTTCGCCTCAACGCGCAACCCCGCGAAATGACTGAACCCGAGACCGCCGTTCGTCCCTCTCACAGCCGCCATGCAGTTCTTGCCTTGGTTGTCGGGGCCTACATGATCACGTACATGGATCGCGTGAATCTGGCATCGGCAGTGCCCGTGATCCAGAGGGATATGGGCTTCTCGATGATCACCATCGGATGGATCTTTGCTTCCTTCCGCTGGGGATACGCTCTGTTTCAAATTCCCGGGGGATGGATGGGAGACCGGATTGGCGGACGGCGAGCCCTGTCGGTGGTCGTTGTCTGGTGGTCGATTTTTACTTCGCTTACTGCGTTTGCATGGAATGCGGCGGCGATGGGAGTCTTCCGCTTTTTTTTCGGGATGGGTGAGGCGGGAGCCTTTCCCATTGCCACGCGATCTCTTTCCGGGTGGATGCTGCCTGCGGAACGGGGCTTCGCGCAGGGTGTGACCCATGCGGCCTCACGGGTCGGTGCCGCGCTGACTCCCGCATTGGTTGTCCTTCTGATGATTCGTTTTGGATGGCGCATGCCATTTTTCATTTTCGGCCTCATCGGACTGGTGTGGGCAGCGGCATGGTACTGGTACTATCGCGACACGCCGGCTGAACACCGGCATTGCAACGCCGCGGAACGCCGGCTGATCGAGGACTCAGTCGGCATTCGAAAATCCGGTATCCAGAAGGTCCCGTGGCGCACTATTCTTCGCAGCCCCTCGCTTTGGGCGCTTTCCCTCATGTATTTCTGCTACGGATACAGCATCGATATTTATCTTGATTGGTTCCCCAAGTATCTGAACGAGCACCGCGGTTTTGACCTCAAACAGATGGGCGTCTATGCTAGTCTGCCGTTGCTGGCGGGGGCTGCCGGGGACCTGCTCGGCGGTTCGACTTCGGATCGTTGGGCCAAACGCTTCGGGAATCTCAAGGCGGCGCGGCGTGGGGTCGCAATCGCAGGGTTTCTAGTGGCGGCCGTTTTCATTGTGCCTGCAACGCTTACGCACAACTCAATGGCTTCCGTTTGGTATTCCTGCGCCGCGGTCTTCGGCTTGGAAGTAACTGTGGGTGTATCGTGGGCAATCCCGCTGGATATCGGTGGCGAGTATGCTGGTTCGGTGGCTTCGATTATGAACACCTTCGGAAACCTGGGAAGCGCGGTTTCCCCGATTCTGTTGGCCTACATGGTCGGAGTGTACGGTTGGAACATTCCGTTCCTGGTTTGCTCCCTGCTCTGCGTGGCCGGCGCGGCATTGAGCGTTGGGATTAACGCCGCAAAGAAGATCGTAACCGAGTCTCCGGTCCATGCAGCGGCGGGAACGTAAAATCTCAACAAAACATTATCTTCGTTTGGGAATTGTTGTACTATTATATTACTAAACTGTATCCTGTTGCCGTGGGTCAGGATGGCAGAAGCAGAGCACTATGAAAATCAATCCCAACAAGTGTGTGGCATGCGGAAACTGCATCTACGTCTGCCCGGTGGGAGCCATCTATGTCGATCCCAAAATTAACCGCGCCACGGTGAACCGGGACGAGTGCGTGGAATGCTATGCCTGCTACAACGGATTGAGCACGGAGCGTTTGAATCCAGTCTTCGTGCGCACCATTCGCAAACTATTTCAGATGGCGCGCCTGCGCTTCGATCCAGAGCCGGATATCTGCCCGACATCAGCTTTTGAGCCTGAAGATCTGCAATGGCCTCGCGTAGTGCGGCGGGCGTTTTCGGATCCGCGCGCCACCCACGAATCCACCGGAGTGCAAGGCCGCGGCACGGAAGAAGTTAAGACCAACGACGTTACCCATCGAGTACAGCGCGGCGAAGTTGGCTTCACCATTGAATTCGGCAGACCGGGAGTCGGAGTATGGTTCCGCGACATTCAGAAAATGACCATGGCGTTAGCAAAGTCCAAGGTACCCTTCGAAAAGAAGAATCCCATGACCACGCTGATGAGTGATGTTGCCACCGGAGTTCTCAAGCCAGACATTCTCAATGAGAAGGTGCTGTCGGCGATCGTAGAGATCAAGGTACCGGTGGAGCGCACGGAAGAAATCATCCGACTGGTTCACGAAGTTGAGAAAGACGTCGACAGCGTCGTGGCCTTGGGAGTCGGAACTCGTTGCGCGGAAAACGGTGAAGAGAGCGTTGTGGCACCGATTCTGGAGCGCATGGGATATCGGATCGAGAGGGCCAAAACGAACGCGGGTCTTGGCAGAATCACTAACCGAGCAGAAAAGCCCTCGGAAGCCGGCGTTTCGGCCGTGTCAGTACCATAGGACCGCAATCCCGTCCGAGCCCGACGCAAATCCCGAGGTACCACATCGGTCGTTTTCGATGTCGCCGAATGCGTTTTGGACGCGCTAAACATCCATGGATTTGCCTGACCCTTCTCCTGTCATTGAGCTGATCGAAGGCTTCCGCCGCTCGAAGGCGATGTTCGCAGCCGTGTCTTTGGGCGTTTTTGATGTCCTCGAACGCAGGCCTCAAGAGGCCGCTGCGCTTGCTGAAGAACTCCACGTAAAGGCCGATCCATTCGAAAGGCTGCTCGACGCTTGCGTGGGACTGAAGTTGCTGCGGCGGCGCGGGGCAGCTTATGAAAATGAGCCGGTGGCCAGCACGTATTTGTGTCGTGCGAGCCAACAGACCCTCACCGGTTACATCCTCTATTCCGACGACGTTCTATTCCGCCTGTGGAGCCACGTGGAAGATGCCATTCGCGAAGGAACACCGCGTTGGCGGCAGGCTTTCGGCGTCGAAGGTTCCATCTTCGATCACTTCTTCCGCACGGAAGAGGCGAAAGAAACCTTTGTCCAGGGGATGCACGGACTCGGAGTTCTGAGCTCTCCGAAAGTCGTGGAGGCTTTTGAGCTCTCGCAATTCCGGCGAATGGTAGATCTGGGCGGTGCCACCGGTCATTTGGCCATTGCCGCCTGCGAACGAAATCCTGATCTTCGCGCAGTAGTTTTCGACCTCCCTGCAGTCATCGAGTCAGCGCGCGCCTATGCCCGATCCTCTGTCGCTTCCCAGCGCATCGAGGTGACAGCCGGCGATTTCTTCAATGACGAATTGCCGGATGCGGACCTGTTCGCGCTGGGCCGAATTCTGCACGACTGGCCCGAAGACAGAATCAAGGCATTACTGGCCAAGATTTACCGGCGCCTGCCCGCCGAGGGAGCCATCCTGATCGCGGAGAAGTTGCTGTACGAAGACAAGTCCGGACCCATCTCAGCCCAGCTTCAGTCGCTAAACATGCTGATGTGCACAGAAGGCAAAGAGCGCACGCTGAGCGAGTACCGTCGACTGCTCGAAGATGCCGGTTTCCGGAATGTGCAGGGTCGCATAACCGGAAGCACCCTCGACGCCGTCTTTGCCACCAAGCTGTGACGGTTCAGATCCCGCTTGAGTTCGGACCTCCGAAGCCGCTTGGTAGTGGGCTAATTTGTTGTTGCTGACTTTGTCGCGAAGCCAGTTAAAAGAAAACAAGCGCCGCCAACGGCGGTTAAGGCGGCTAGCCGTAGAGCGATCACAGGGAGTTCCGGTCTGGCATGTTCAGAAGTACCGACCCAGACCCAGGCGTAACCGTCGCGCTGGTAACCGCCGCCGTAGCGCTCTGAGGGGGTCTGAACGTACCAAGGGACCCAAAGACAGGAATAAGCGACAGCAACGAAGTAGATTGCGAGAACGACGCGCTGTGCTTTATTCATGGCAGCGCCCCACATCATAAGGCATTCCACCCGCCCAGCGGCGGGTTTTTCACGGAGCACGCATGGAATCGGTTGCTACCAAGACTCAAACCACACTTCGTAATCAGATGGGATGTGCGTCAGCTGATGCCACTTCTGGCACTGAGCCCTCAGTTCCCATCTCGTCACTGTCTCGCGCCATTGGCCGTCTATGTTGGAGGCGTCCACTGGCCTATGAATTTGCACGGGTACTCCGCAGTTTTCTCCGTCACACTCGAATCCTATTGTGGCAAGGCTTAATTGCCCTTGCCTATATGGGTCCGGGAGTCGGCCATAACGAGTACCGAAGTCTGGTTGACTGTACTCGTACACGTAGTCGCATTGCGGACACGCAAGCAGTATGGGCTTCAAATCCGTGGATGAGCGGGGAGGACCTACAGATGTTCCTAGCCGGGTGGAGTGCGGGAGCCAGATGGTCAGATTCCCACAAGCATTCTTGCACTCCACAAAACGGTTAATCTCTTGCCCCATGTATGTCTCCTAGCCGCGACCTTAAGCGCTACCTAGGGCCCAAGCCTAGGCGAGTCATCTCTTCCGTCTGGTACTTCGCTCGTCTGCGTTTTCAACGGGCAGAGGATCGCCAACTTCGGAGCCAGCCTTGCGCATTTCTTCCACCGCTTCAAGCACTGCGTCGCGATAATTGATGGGCAGCCGGAAGGTTTTAGCCTTCGCATTGTGCTGCACTTCGCCAGCCTTCGCCATCCGCAAAAGAGTGTTGTAAATTGCAGCCGTGGGGTTCTTGAACCTCGCAAGATCAAAACCCACGCTCTTCAGCGACATACGAATTTCCCCGGCAGTCATCAGTTCATTGTTGCGCCGCAGGACCATTCGTATCGCTTCCGTCAGTCCGACGAAACTATCCTCGGGTTCCTGACTGCGCCATGCGCTCATTCTGCTTGCGGTGAGCGTGTCTCGGAGGTTTCTAATGTTTTGTTCGAGATTAATGATTTTGGCGTTCAAAAGGTCACGTTTCCCGACCGCATCATTCAACTGCCGCCGGAACTCGTTAATCGCATTCTGAATATCCCGTTCTGTCATAGCAACACTTAAGCTACATCAAGATGATACACTATAATGTATCAACGGAATGTAAGTCAAGAAGAAAAGACTGTGGAAGGACAAATTCTGTATCGTCTTGGGATGATGCGATCACATTTGCGAAGAACAACATCAAGAAGCTAAATCGGGCCACTGAGAGACTCGAGATGGCAAAAAGCGGGGCGACCAATGGCCGACGGGCGCAAAACAACACTAAGCTAGCCCACTACCAGCCGTTTCTCGCCTGAATTTGGGCGGTATGATGATGTTATAATAATCGAAAGCAGGCAGCCTGCTTCGGACGGCAAGTTGCTCTGGAGGGTATCCGCCTGATTCGAAGACAGACGATCACCGCCCAAGTCATCACCTACATTCTAGACCTCATTAAGAAGGGGCAGGTCAAGCCGGGCGAACGCCTGCCCACCGAGAAACAACTTACCGAGGAGCTTGCAGTCAGCCGCACCTGCGTACGCGAGGCCATCAAGTCTCTCGAATCTCTCCAGTTAATCTCGGTACGGCCGAAAATCGGCGCGGTAGTTCTCGAGCCCTCTCCCGTGGCCCTGCTCAACGCTGAGTATCTTTCCACTTCTGCGTTCATGGAACAGGCAGATTCTCTCATCGAGTTTCGAAAAGTTTTGGAGTTGGGGCTGGTTGCATTAGCCGCCGAAAAATCCACGGAAGCAGACTGGACGACCATGCGGGAAATCTTGGCGGAACAGGAAGCTGCCCTCAAGATGGATCGCAGCACGCCGCAAGCCGATTCCCTTTACCATGACGCCATTCTTAAGGTGAATGTAAAGTTCCACAAAGCAGTGGCCGCAGCTACCAGGAATCCTCTTGCGATTATGGTGTTGCAGGCGATTTCAGAGCCTTTGGTGCAAGTCAGCCGGCGCACCAACGAAATGCCCGGAGTGCCTGAGGCGGGGCTGAGGCAGCACTGGGCGATCTATCGGGCAATTCGCGAAAGCAATCCGGAAAAAGCGCGCCACGCGATGCGTTTACATCTGCAAGCCGCGGAGCGCAATGCTCACATCCTCGAAGAGAAGGACGAGCCAGCGGAACCTGCTTCCGTCCCTGCAGCAACCACAGGGCACAAACCTCAAGATTCCCTCTGAGTCATCCCAGAGAATTGCCCCCAATGCCCGATGCGCCTTAGTTGGAATCCACTTTTATCACCAGGTAGGTGAAAGTCTTGCCCGGCGCAATTTTCAGTTGGTGAGGGACTTTGACTGGTATGTGAACGATGTCGCCAGCTTTCAGCTGTTTTGTTTCTCCGCCCTCAATCGAAGTGCCGCGAATTTCGTGGAGCTTGACCATTTTCGGTTGGACCACGGTTCCCCCGACGATGAGCGTCGCTTCGCCGTCCTGAACTATCCAGACGTCCACTTGGGTTTCGTGAACTTCGGCGCTGCCGTCGCCTTCGCGACGGGAAATACCCAGATTATGGTTTCCGTAGGTGCCAGCGCTTTAAAGCCAAATTTTTGGGCGTCAAGTTGGGTTGCGAGTTCTTCCCCGGATTTCTTGACCGCGTCGCCCTTCCACAGAGTAAACCCGTCGGGGGCAGAGGTTTGCGGGAACATCGCCATGGCTAGGAATACAAGAAACAAAGAAAGCAATCTCATGGGAACCTCCTGGGGAATCTCCGAGGGCGATCGTCAATTTCAGGAATGATATTATAATAATATCTCCCGAGGAAACATGACCTTCATCCGTGTGTCTCCCCTTCGTTCCGCGGTTCTTGCTGCTGTAATTCTGGCCGGATCCGGTTTCGCGGTTGCCCAGGACAGCCCGCCCGCCGCCCATCCGCTACAGGCTTGGGTCGGCGCACGCGTCATCGACGGCACCGGCAAGCCGGCCATCGAGAACGCAACTTTACTGGTCCGGGACGGACGGATTGAGGCGGTTGGAAAGCACGTCAAAATTCCTGTCGGAGCGCAACGGATCGATGCGACGGGAAAGACCATCATTCCGGGATTGATCAACGCGCACGGCCACGTAAATGATCCTGCTCAACTCGGAGTCTACCTGCGCGACGGGATCACCACGGTTCTCAGTCTGGGCGGCGACAAAGAATTCGCTTTGCGGGAACAGAACGCGAAGGCGCCCGCCGGAACCGTTCCGCATTTGTATATTGCCGGACCGATCCAGGATTCAACTGCAATTCCCGGCGCCGTCGCTGTCAAAACTCCGGAAGAAGGTCGCAGGAATGTCGATGAACTGGCGCGGAACAAACCTGACTTCATCAAGGTGCGAGTGGATGATTTTCTCGGCGCCCGTCCCAAGATGAGTCCAGAGATTTATCAGGCTGTGATCGACGAGGCGCACAAAGATGGCTTTCGCACCGCGGCGCATATCGTCCTTCTGGAAGACGCTAAGGGAGTGCTGCGGGCCGGAGTCGATTACATCGCGCACAGCGTTCGCGATCGTGAGGTGGACGATGAATTCATTGGCTTGATGAAAAAGAATCATGCTTTTTATTGTCCAACGCTCACGCGCGAAGTGGCAGTGTTCACGTACTCGGAAACGCCGTCGTTTTTCAACGATCCTTTTTTCTTGAAAGAGGCCGACCCCGCGGAAATTGCGAAGATGCAAGACCCGAAGCGGCAGGAGACGGTGCGAAATGACAAGGGCGCCTTGTGGTACAAGGAACACCTGCCCGTGGCCATGCGCAATCTTAAGATTCTGTCGGATGCTGGGATTCCCATCGCCATGGGAACCGACAGCGGCGGCGGGCCAGGCCGGTTCCAGGGCTACTTCGAGCATCTCGAACTGGAATACGAAGTCAAGGCGGGCCTCACTCCCATGCAGGCGCTGGTTTCCGCCACCAGCGGCGCGGCTAAGGCGATCAACATCAGCGACAAGGTGGGAACGCTGGAGAAGGGGAAGTGGGCCGACTTCCTCGTGCTATCCGCAAACCCGTTGGACGACATCCGGAACACGCGCAAAATCGAATCGGTGTGGATCGGTGGAGTTCAAGTCCCGGCCAAAGCGGCAAAACAATGATCTGAAAACAATGATCTGAAAACAATGATCTGAAAACAATAATCTGCAGGCGACGCAGAATTTTATGGCTTAGCTGCGGGCGGCAGAGTGTAAAAATCGTAGCGGATGGTCCAGCGCGACTCCTGCCCCGGCGCGATGTTCAAGTGAATGTAAGGCTCGACGGCCGCCACCGTTTGAATGGCCCAGAAATTTACCTGCTCCAGTTTCTGGTCACTCGTGATGTGAACCCCAGCTCCGGTCTTCAGGTTTTCCACCCGGAAGTCATAGTCCTCAACGTCGTTCTGCGATCCTGTGAGTTCTGAGAAAACGCCGTTCTTACCCTGCAGTTCGTGGGGAAAAACGATTTCGTGTCCATGAACTTCCGCGCGATCCTTGAATCCGCGCGTGGGCACAGGAGTGAATACGAATTTGACGACAATGTTCGGGCCCACGACTTCGTGATCGATGACAAAAAAGTTGTGGTTATACTGCGTGGTATCAATCGCCTTTTTGCCCGTGTTCTTCAGAGAGTGCTCGATGAGAAGTTCCGGTTTCCCTTTCACCAACCGGACGGTCTTGGTGTAGATGTAGGCATATCCAAGTTCCGACTGCAGGCGATGAGTGAACTCGATCCGGTCTTTGTGCTTGCGGATCGTCCACTTACCCGGATCGACAATGTCATAAGTGTCATACGGACGATAGGCCGGCTCGTCCGGCTTGCGAACGGTGCCGACTCCGATCCGCACAAATGTGCCCCCGGTTTTGGCTTCGTCGTAGCCTAAGCCTTTGTCGTCGGTGCGAAATTCCTCCACTGGTCCGGTAATCGCGTCGTGGATTTTTGGATCGTGCTTCTCGTACCAGCGTCCAAAATATTCGTGTCCGCTGAACGTCAAGCTGGAAATGATCCCGGACCAATCGAACCGTGTGCCACGGTAAGAACCGTTCTGGTTGTCGGGGAGCATCAGTTCGGCGTGAATCACGCCGTTGGAAATCTCGCCCTTGGGATAGTCCTGGGCCCACACGCCAGCCGAGAGAAAAGCAATCAGGCAACAACAAAATAGGGATCGCATAAGCCGATCATTGCGCATCGCAGAGAACTCCCGTGGGTCTCGATAAGACTCATCCATCCTATTTCGGATCCTTCTGAGCCACGGCCGTGTCACTCTTCGGCAGAGGCAGCACTTCCTTGGCCGACAAATCCGCCGGAAATGCCACGTTGAAAAAGCAGACCATCATCTCATCGAAACTCTGTTGCCCCCAGATGACCGTCTTTGTCGGATCCGGATTCTCCGGATTATCGGCCGAATTGTCGAAGTGCGCCGTGCATTCAATCCTGGTTCCTTTGGGGAGTTCGATCGGATTCGCCAGGTTGTACCAAAGCTGCCAGTGCCAGTTGTAGTGCGGCACGTTCAAGATGGTTCGTGTTTCTCCATTGGGAAACACCAACCGGTATTGCATGTCCTTGCCCCGCGTATGCATATGCGGATGCATTCCCAATAGCGTCACATCGTGGCGCACCGTGAAGGAAGAATCTACAAGGTAGTTAGGATCGCCGGGAGGAATCTGGAAAGTTTCATTGACTGCCGACAGAGTCATCACGCGTTCTTTGGGAGGCTCCTTGGCAAAGACCAATCCGACACTCGCTTGGTCGGTGGTCGCCTTCCCTTCCGGCATGTAGTGCACTTCCAGCACAAGATCCGACCCGGCCGGAATCAGCTTCGCCTGCCCGTGCTCAAAAATGTCAGGCGGTTGTCCCGGCGCATACCCCACCAGCCAGTCACTGGGCACGTCGTCCGGATCCGCCTTCGCTCCCGTCTTGGAAGGGGGAGCTTCGAAAAATACTCCCTTCGGTTTGTCCTTAAAGTAGTTCGAACCCGGCCGACGGACGTAGGCAACAATGTGGTGCACCACGGAGCGATCCGTCGGCGCCGCTTCCACATACTGCACCCAGGTGTCTTTTGTGAAGCCCGTGGGCAGAATCACATATTGATACTCGAGAACGCCGCTCTCCGGGACAGAGAACGGCTTGGGCAACTGGAATGTGACATCTGGTTTTGGAATGGTCCATCCCTCAACGAATTGCCGAGGCGGCGGAAGATCCTTCGGGTCGCCTTGCGGAGCGCCCGCGTTCGCCCACGCGACAATGGTGTCAATCTCGGCCTTCGTCAGCGAGCGATTGTTGGCAAACTTCTCGGTATGCCCATCCTCGAACCACGGTGGCATGGCCCGTTCCAGCACCATGCGTTTCATCGCTTTGGCCCACGGCCTGGCGCTTTCGTAAGTCATGAGCGAGAACGGCGTACCCTCGCCCGGACGATGGCAGGTCTGGCAATGTGCCTGCACAATGGGCGCGACATCTTTCGTGAAAGTTACTTGGGAGCGATTCGTCGCTGAGGTCGACGCGTTCGAATCCTCCGGTTGCTGGTCTGGATGATTCGCCATACCGGGCATCTGAGCCGATACAAGCGTTGCCAAGAGCAACTGCACCGCGAACGTGGGAACCAGCAACTTTATTCGTCGTCCCATTTGTCTCAAAAAAGATTTCTCCTCAATGGAAACAGTAGAGCCCACTGCCTGAGACGAAACGGCGAAATGCAAGCGCCTCCGTAGTGACTGGTTCGCTCAGTTCAGCGGGCAAGGCTGACCCAAGCAGAAATTGTAATGCCGTCCGCCAGTGCCGGAATGCGAATAAGTGCGAAATACGGGTGTTCTCCGCCTTCATGGCCTTGACATGCGTTACTGCCGGATGCACACATCGGGTCATCGAGACAAGACTCAGGCCGAAGACGATGTGCCGTGTATCCGTAGTTCGCCGACGGAGCGGTCAGGTTGGTCGAGGACAGCTGGGCAAAACCGGCGAAATGGATGGTGGAATTGAAGTCTAACGACGACGCGGGCCTCACCTCTTGTTGGGCGGACGCCGGGGAACGGTCTGAGGCGGTCTCAAGTGCATCCTAATCGTGCAGAACCACGTTCAGCAGAGAGCTGTGGACCTGCAGAGCGCCTTCTGTACCGCCAGCGTAGTGAATGAAGCCAAGCTTCCTGAACCGGTTCATAAAGAAGCTGACACGGGAACGGGTGGTTCCAACCATCTCGGCCAGCGTCTCCTGACTGATCTTCGGAACAACCGTCTCCGGAATGCCTTCCTTGCCAAAATGAGCGAGCAAAAGCAGGACGCGGGCCAGGCGTTTCTCGCTGGAGTTGA
>JBAUAN010000179.1:0-2549 GCA_049675725.1 Candidatus Sulfotelmatobacter sp.
GCGGCACCCCGCTCAGCGCGACGACCGGTTCCAAGGCGTATTGCGCGACCGACGACGGTGTGGTCCGCACGCAGCTTCCGGGCACCATCACGATTGTCACGGTGTACGCGACCTGCCAGGGCCTGAACCCGCTGGCGAACTAACATAACTCGGCGAAGTATCCGGGGAGGATACAAGCCAGGGCAGCGGACGAAAGTCCGCTGCCCTTTATGTTTTTTTGGCGCCTTCTGAATGTTTTTTGGCAACTACCGCGCCTTGTCCTCCCGACAGCCTTGTCATACTGAGCGAAGCGAAGAGCCTCGTACTGCAGTTCGTGGGGGTGTCTGCTTCTTGCGGGCAGAGACATTGATTTGCACCCTCTCTGCTACGCCGATCGCACCACCGTGGAAGAGCGGCCCTTCCAGGGCCGCGTTCGGACATGGGCGAGGACGCGGGCTTTAGCCCCCGTGGTCGTGTTCTTCTGCGGCTCCGAGAACGATTCACGAGGGGCTAACGCCCATAACTCACAAAAGACACTTGACGCGGCGCTGGAAGCGCCGCTCTTTCACGTCATCGCAGGCGCTTGTGAGGTTTCCCCCTGGGAAGTACGATTGGGGCAAAGAGCGCGGGCCTCAGGATGACACGAGTAAAGATGGTCCACCCATCCCCGTCCTGCACTTCGTCCCGTTTCGGGATGCTGATACGTGTCACCCCTTTGCGTAGGTCGCCACATATTGTCAGCAATGTCGCGCCTCACCCAGCCGTTTTCCTCCGGATGTTCCGGCATCTTGCTGAAACCACAGGCCGGAGGATTCGTAACACCTCGTCGCCCGAGTTTGGCCAGCAATCTGCCACTACCTTTGCGAGCGGCATTTTAAATCTGATCTGAATTTGTTTAGAAGGGGCTACACTAATCTCATGCGGAAACAAAGAGGCTTCTCACTTATCGAGCTGCTGATCGTGGTAGCAATCATCCTGATCATTGCGGCGATCGCTATTCCGAACCTGATGCGCGCCAAGATGGCGGCCAACGATTCGTCCGCAGCCGCTTCCGAGCGCTCCATCGTCACTGCCGAAGTGGGCTATTACTCGGCTTATCCCTCGCTTGGCTACACCAGCCTGTTGGCTCTGGGCGGCGCGATCGGCGCGCAGTGCATTCCCAGCACCACCACCGCTTGCATGATCGACAGCAACCTGGCCAATGACGGTACGCCGGCCGGCTCCGGGAAGAGCGGCTACAAGTTTGTCTCCACACCCAGCACGGGCGCGGGTAGCGCAGTTCCCAACCAGTTCCTGGCCACTGGAACTCCGATCAGCGCGACGACTGGCAGCAAGGCGTATTGCACCACGGATGACGGCGTGATCCGCACCCAGGCTCCCGGCACCATCACGGCGGTCACGGTGTACAACACCTGCCAGGGCCTGAATCCGCTGGCGAACTAAAACTTGCAGTAGATGAGTTTTGGCGAAGTACCTGGGGGAGGGTACGAAGCCAGGAGCAGCGGACGAAAGTCCGCTGCTCTTTCGTTTTCTGCACATCTTGCACGCCTCTTGATCGGCCCCCTTTACCCGTCTCTAGCTCAAGGCGCGTTGTCATCCCGACAGCGCGCGTTTTGCTCCGCGCGCGGAGGAGCCTGTCCTGAGCGATGTCGAAGGAATCTCAGTCTCGTCGACTGTGGAGCGCCAGCCTCATGTTTCCTCCACTTCCCAATTTGGCACTCGTCTGCCCCGCACCCCACCAGAGCGCTGGATCTTGTCATCCTCCCTCGAAACATGACATATATTGTCAGCACGAGCATCCATCAGCGCTGCGTCTTCACGCGAATTCACCGACGGTTCGTTGATAACAAAGGCCCACAGCCTCACAATCGCCCCCCTCCCAGCATGGCCAGCAAAGTGCCATCAGCATAGAGACGACATTCCAAAAACGGTCGAATCTGAAGGGATTACAATCATCTAATGCAAAAGCAGAAGGGTTTCTCACTGATCGAGCTGCTGATCGTGGTGGCAATCATCCTGATCATCGCAGCTATCGCGATTCCTAACCTACTGCGGGCTCGCATGGCGGCCAATGAGTCGTCTGCGGTCGCTTCCCTTCGTACCGTCACCACGGGCGAAGTAACCTACCAAACCGCATATCCGACGATCGGCTATGCTCCGGCTCTGGTGAACTTGGGCGGCGCGTTGGGCGTGGCTTGCGTTCCCAGCTCCACCACCGCTTGCTTGATCGACTCCGTGCTGGCCAACAACGGCAACCCGGCCACCAGCGGCAAGAGCGGCTATTCATTCACCACCGGCGCCGGCACTGTTGTGGCCACCGTCAACGTGGGCTATACGATCGGAGCGGTTCCGCTCTCGATCAACCAGACCGGCATTCGCGGATTCTGCGCTGAGGAAGATGCAGTGATTCGCGTCGACCCGGCTGGTGTGTGCGGGTCCCCGAATCCCACGGAAGGGGCCGTCCTGCCCTTCAACCCGCTCAACCAGTAACTTGTAATCAAGGCGAATACCTGGGGAGGGTATAAGCCACTAAGGGCAGCGAGCTTCGGCTCGCTGCCCTTTTGTTGTTT
>JBAUAN010000180.1:0-2433 GCA_049675725.1 Candidatus Sulfotelmatobacter sp.
GGCGCCGGTTTCCCAAGCCGATTTCCACTGGCTCTGGCACGGAGTCGCGGACGATCACCGTGCCGGAGTCGTCCGGGCCGCGGTGCGCGAGAGACGCGGTGGCGCGATCGAGCACGTCCACGGGGACCTGGGCGTTGCGGGCGACGATGCCGAAGATTCCACACATGGAGATTTCTCTGACTCCAATTCATACTAACGACGCCGTACGTGCAATTCGCGCTTCGCGTAACTGCACGCCCTTCGTGGTTCACCGAATTCGGACGCGATCCTCCGCCAATCCCTACACATTCACACCGTCGCTTGTGACGAGTTGCGGGTGATGTTGTACGAGGCTGCTCCCAAAGCATGAGTACGACTTTCGAAAGAAAACAGCGTACTGAAAACAAAGGATTTATTGGGTTCGTTTTGCAATCGCCCTCATTCCTCATTGCCGGGCATGTCTCTCGGCGGACGCGATTCCATAAGAACCGAGTCCGCTATTCTCGTGTACATATGAACGTTAACATCTACGGTGGCCGGTGCCGGCAAGCGCTCGCCCTTCCGCATACGTTGCACCCGCTCCAGTTCGTGCAGGATCCGGAACAGTCTATTAGCAAAAAACGATTCGTAGCGTTGAAAAGTGACGACCAGCGGTTTGGGCGCTCTCAAAACTAAGCGCGGCTGGAAGTCCGGGATCTAGGATTGCACCTCGAAACAATTCGAGGTCATCGCCGAGGAAGTTGCGTCCTTGGATCGGCGGTCAACGGTTGCCTTTACCAGAACCCAAGAGTGCAAAGGTTTGCAACCTGCTAGCCCGGTTGCGTCTGTGTTTCGAGCGCGCGAGCACAGTGCGGGCCAAACGGCTCGTCAGCGCTTCCGTGCCTTGTCCCCTAGTACATTCGCAAACTGAAAACAGGGGACTTATTGGGTTCGTTTCGTAATCATCCCTGGTTCCCACTCGTCAGACAGGCCTTTTGGCTGCCCGCTGCCGTGGAAACTGAATCCACAGTTCCGGAATCGGTCCGAGCGTTAACCTCCACAGCGGCCGGCCTTTTGTTTCGCACACCCCGCACTAATCCTGAAAAGGCAACCTTTCAGAAGACCGAGGCTGCTCAAGGACATGAATGGCGCATTCACTCTGGGGCGCGACCAAAGCACCCGAGGAAATGGTGCTTTGTTCGAAGCCGGCTCTGATCAGGATGGTTCGCGCTTGGGCGGAATTGGGTACCAAGAACACGGTTCCGGAAACCCGGTGGGGAATTGCGGCTTCATAGAGTAGAGCCTGGACATGCTGCACGCACTGGTCGTGTCCCGTGATTTTACCCAGCCTTGGCGACCTCGAGTGTGGGATGTCAACCTCATCCAGTCGGTCCAACGGCTGACGTCTTGCCCTGTCAGGTACCTTCGGGAGATCCGCCGTGCGAAGAGATTCGCTGCGCGCCGCTAGGACCTTCGTCAAATGCTCGAGCGTCACGGAGCGCCAGGGTGAGCCCTTCTCTCGCATCTCAAGCTCGAACCCGCTATGCAAGGGAAACGATCCTATTTGCGGATCCTTGATAACGACTTGGAATTCGCCCTCAGCGTTGTTCCTGTTGCGTACATGCACCGAACGGATAAGTATGCCGTGCACCCTCAGCTCACATGGAAGCTGTTGAATCTTAAAGCGCTCTCGCATCACATTTGGCTCCTCTCTAGTCATCCGACGCTAACTCAGCCTGTCATTCCCGGGTGATCCGAGTTGGGGCAAGCCGGGGTCCTCTAATCTACCAACGTGGACGAAGGAAAGGATAGAAATCCCAAGAAAAATTGGCCGTGTAACCCAGTTAGAGTTACTAAAGGCACTCTAGTCCAGAGGGCTCTGATCTTGCTCGAACCACTGCAAGCTGCCGGGCAAGACTCGCGCCTTACCGATCAACCAGCCGCCGAGGTTTGCAACGCAAATCGAAGGTGAAGTCCGGGAAATCCGCCCTGAAAGCTAAGAACGTCACTTGACGGCCGTTGATTTCCTCGGGAAACGTCCTCATAGTATCTGGCACCGGCTTCTGGCTTCGCGACCTACGGCGACGCGGGTAGTGAGTACCCCCGCCGCCGCTTCCGACTAGGCCGCGTCTTCCACTTCGCCCGCGGCAGTCGAGTCTTCGCTGCTCGCCGCTTCGCTATCAGGTTCCAAACCCTGCTCGGGGGCAGACTCTTCGGCCACCACGGTTGATCCACTCGCGGACTGCGGTTGCTGACGCGGGGTCTCGCATTGCGAGGCAGGAACGTTGCCTTCGGCTTCGTCCTGCTCCTGCTCCGACTCCGAGGTTGGCGATGGCAGCTCGTCCAATAACTCCAGATTCTTCCGCAACGCACGATCGCTGGCGGTACGGTAGCGTAGAACGTTTGCCATGCACCCTTGCGGGGTGAACTGACTGGCCACGTACTGGATGCAAGCTTGTTCGATCTCCAGTGCCT
>JBAUAN010000181.1:0-137075 GCA_049675725.1 Candidatus Sulfotelmatobacter sp.
AAAAGATGGCGCCGTAGAATGGCCACCTTCTCCTCAGCAGTGTAGTGCTTGCGCTCTTTTCTCATACGTTCGCTCCGCTATCTTAACGGACGAACGCTTTCTCCATTTCCAACTGAGGCGGGACAGATCTTGGAAGGCATGGGGCCGCTGGGCACGCGCGTTTGTCACGAGCACTGCAGTGTGGCCGAGTGCGCCGGTGGCAAAACCGAGATTCCCAACTTCGACATGAGCGTAAAGACACGCTCCGGAAAACGCGTGTGGATCAACATGTCTACGATTGTGTTTGATAACCAGCGCACCGGCCGACGTCTTCTGATTCACCTTGCGCACGACATCACCGAGGGGAAGAAAGGCGAGAAACTGATGCACAAGATGCTTGAGCTGTCCAAACAGCTCAGCTCGTTGGGGGAAGGTCCAGTGCACGCGGAACCTGTTTCGCCCTTGTCAGAACAGGAGAAAAACATTCTCCGCATGTTCGCCGAGGGCAAAGAAAGCGACGAGGTCACGCACACTCTCGGCATCCGCCCCCAAACCCTTCGCAACCATCTCCATCACATCAATCAGAAACTGCGCACCCATAATCGTCTGGAAGCGGTGATGAACGCCATCCAACGGAAACTGATCTAACTTTCTGAAACGCTCCGCAAGTGTTATCCCTCCCATGCGAACCATACACACAGTACATCTGTCCCATTGCGACGTCCGCATCCAGATGCCAGATTGAATCTGAAGGAGTACCGTTTCCGGGAGTTGCCATGATCTCTTGTTGCGCCAACCCATCGTGCGGACGGCCGTTTCATTACCTGAGAGGCGGACGCCTCTACCGCTTCGAGCTCAGTGCGCCAAGTGCCCCCTGCGCTGATGTCCCCAATGCGATCTGCACTTCTAAGCCATCGCACGCGACTGTGTTCTTCTGGTTATGTAGGGAATGCAGCACGAAGTATTCACTTCACTTCAACTTTCGTGATGGGGCCAGATTGGTGCCACGGGCAGATGGTACGGCGGAGCCACGCACGGCCCCGGTGATCGCCGTGCGCCAGTAATTCCGGGTGTTTTGACCTTTTCCCGTATTTGGCAGGAGCGGCGACCCAGGCGGCCTTGGTCGAACTCTCCTGGGAACGGCGCCACGCCAAGAATCGCGACTTCTACGAAACACCATTCACGGTTGTGTGACTTTAGTCGCATCCGGGTCGCGGTCTGCCCTGGTACGGTCATAGCATGAAACCAGAGGGCACTCAGGACCGAGGAATTAAATCGTGGAAAACAGCAGAAAGCGACATCCGGGACAGACATGGAAAAGGCGGACTGCCATGTGGGGCACATTATTGTCATCGATGTCACGAAGAGTGCGGCGTTGTAGTCAATGCCTATATTATGCGTGACCTGGAGAACGGCACCGACATTGATGAAACCGAGGACCTGCAGAGTTGAATTCAGCTTCGTAGTGCTGCCACGATCAGCGCAGCGGAAGATGTGCCCAAACGCCACTTGAGGGCCATGGAATTGACTTTGGCCTGAAAGTCGTCGATTACCCGTTTTGTAACTTCTCCTTCAGTGTCGAGCCCCTAACTGTTTGTCGCATGTCTGCCGCCCGAGTTGGGTACGGTCCCCGGTGACCGCACTCTCCCACTCCAGAACCTGTACTAGAACTTGGTCTCCCGCTTCATAAGTCGCCGACCCCTCCGGGAAAACAATCAGGCTGTTCGCCATCGCAGGGTTTCGCACCAGCGCGGAGCACTGATTTTCAAGGGGACGAACCAGAAACTCAGAGCCCATCACGGAGGTCCGGGCCAGTACGATGTAACACGAGCCTGCCTTGGATTTCGCACGCCCCATGAGCGTAGCCTTCAACTCAGGCAACTCCGTTCTCGTGCGGCCAGCCATCCGGAGTACGATGGGACGCACAAATTCCTGGAAGCAAACGAATGCGGCCGAAGGATTGCCAGGAAGGACACAAACCGGGAGCGTTCCCCACATACCGAATGCAAATGGTTTACCCGGCCTGATGGCAACTCTGCGAAACTCGAAATCGACGCCCATACTTTCGAGCACGGACTTGACCAGATCCCGCTCACCAACAGAGGCACCTCCAGTGGTAAGAAGAAGGTCCGCACCTTCCCTCGCAGAATCAAGCGCGGCACGCAATCTCTCACGAGTGTCCGCGACTGTACCGCGGTATTGTGCTTCGGCGCCGCACTGGGAAAGGAGCGCCATTAACGCGTAAGCGTTGCTGTTGCGGACTTGCCCACAGGCGGGCGTGTCAGACACATCCACCAGTTCGCTCCCAGTACAAAGAACACTGACCCGAGGTCGCCGGTAGACGTGCAGTCGAGATCTGCCTACAAATGCAAGCAGAGCGATCAGCGCGGGACCGAGCACTTGCCCGCGTTCCAGCAGCGTCTCTCCGCGACTGACATCTTCTGCGGGCGGGAAAATGCAGCTTCCGGGTTTGATTGGTTCCTCGATGAAGACCGTTCCGTCCCGGACCTGGGCCTGCTCATGCGGAATGACCGCGTCTGCATCGCAGGGGACCGGCGCACCTGTCGTGATGCCGGTCACTGAGCCGGCCGCGAGCACCGTCTTTCCTTCCCCGGCGAAGACTCTCCCCACGACTGGAAGCCCGACCGGAGACTGGGTCGAAGCAGCGATGGTATCGGACGCCCGAAGTGCGTAACCATCCATCGCCGAGCGCGCATATGGCACGAGATCTTCTTCCGCGATAACGTTCTCAGCGGCCACGCGCCCCAACAGGGCGGACAATGAAACGTACTCACTGCCTAAACCGTTGGGCACTCGCACCTAACAATCTTCGCCGACGTGACCCTCTTGTCGAGCCATACGTAAGAGATCTCCATCTGCGTATGTTCGATCAGACCTGGAGTGGGCCGGAGCCTATCGAACCACTGAAAAGAACATTGGTGTCCCCCACCATGAAATCCAGGAGAGACTTGCCGCCCTGCTTGGCGATGCGCGCTATTGGCTGGAACATGGAACCTATGCTCCCGATGAACTCGCCGTCCGCTTTCATCACCGCTTGGTTTTCATCCACCCTTTTGCGAATGGCAATGGTCGCCATGCGCGCCTAATGGCGGATGTGTTGGCCCAGAGACAAGACAGGCCGGTTTTTGCTTGGGGCAGCGCAGACCTGGTGCGCGCGGGCGATTTTCGCCGGCGTTATATCGACGCGCTGCAGGCGGCCGATGCTCAGGATATCGGCCCCCTTCTGGCGTTCGCACGCTCGTGAAACTCTCAAAGAAGAATACCGACTTATTCTCATACCGAATTTGTTATCAATGCCGATTTGCAAATGAGCCACTAACGTTGTCGCTCGTAGATCTCCTGACGGGGCCGCGGACGACGATGCGTCGACTCATCGCCGCACAACAGGAACGGAGAGGAGGCTTTACTATGAGCCAAAGCTTTCGGCCAGTGAAAGAAATATGGAATTTGCACTCCTCGTGCTTCGTGGAGCCCGAAGAGTTGATCATGTTGCTTCACGACATTGCCGCGAGGGTGGGCACGGCCAGCGACGAACATGAATACGGAGAAAACAAGGCATTCTGGCTCGAAGATGGCAACAAGGTTCTGAACTACATGGAGGCAGACGAGCGCTTCAATGCGGCCAGTTTCAGAGACAGCATGGAAGAGCAAGGGGTGGTCATCAACCAGAATGACCTGGCCACTCTGATCGACAATATGCGGAGCCTGGTAAAACAATGGCGAAGTTCCTTAGGAGAACACGGAGAATTGGTGTTCTACATCGATGCTTGCTAAGTCCAGCACGCGTGATATTTCATCGACAGAGCAATGCTCGTAAGTCCTGTGATCGCCAACCAGCAACGCGCAGGGTGGGCCAGTCAAAGTGCCGACCGGCATGTCGAAGTGCCCAAACACGCATAAAATGCTGATGTGAAAGAAGTGCTTTTAGGGAAGCCCGACGGAGCCACCGTGCCTACAGATGACACGATCCGAAAACGCGATCAAAAGAGGCTTTGCGAGTGGTTTTTGACACTCGGATCCCCCGTCCAGTCGAGAGAAATCCGCGTGGTCTTGCAATACCTGCAGGCATTAGACGTTTGCGATCTCCTGACCCAGAGTGCAGAGAGACAGGCTGAGCTTGCAAGTGCGGCGCTTTTTCGTTTTGGCCTCGACACCTTGGCGACGGGCTTTTGGATCGCATGCGTTGCCACCGACGAATGGCTACGAGGGCAAGGAGAGGGTCACATACCGTCAAGCCTTGAGCGCACAATCGCGACTCTTCCGCCGCAGGCACGGAACATGCTCGACGAAGTGGTGAACAGCGGATTTGTGAACGATTCCAAGCGAACTTTGCTGACGGACGTGCTTAACCCGGCGATACACGGGGATGCGCTTGTTAATGTTGTGAGGATCCCAAAGCGAGATTTCGAGGGGTCTTGGAGGTCACACAATGTAGCAGACTGTCGCCGCGCCGTGGCAACAATTGAGTTGGTCCCACTTCGTGAACTGTTGCCGCTGAACCTCGCAAGTTATGCTTCGCGTCAGAGCAAGTTGCGTAAGTCTAAGAATCGAGCTTTTACCTCGAGCCACGAAGGATAAACGCCGAAGCAAAGCAGTCGGCATTGAGCCTCATACTCCCGGCCTATGACAGCTTCGAGTTCTGCGGGTGGGAAGAGTGCATCACTGCGAGCGAAGCTCATGCCTTCTGGAAAGAAGTAGCTCCTAGGGAAATGCGCTCGACTGATCACGTCGTAATCAGCCTTGATCGCGCCGTATTCGGCTGAACGGAGCATGATGCCCACTTCGCGGTGTTCTGACAATTGAAACAGGTCGTAGTAGTGCCGCGCATAGCCGCCAAGAGGTTGCTTGTCTCGTTTGAGCAGCTCGACTTTGCTATGGATAGCGAACATCTTCTCTACAAATGTCCTCCGAAAATGAAGCAGGCGAAGGGAGAACTGCCCTTCATCTTCCGCACCCAGAGACTGCTTTTTCTCTTCCAGGTATTGGCTCAAGTATGAGCGCAAATCCACGATCGTCGATGGTTCCCGCCCACTGGCTGTGCCCGCTTCAAGGAGTACGCGGTTCGCAACTTCTCCAGGTCCGCCAAAGCGTTGGGTATAGGAGAAGCGGTCGTTTCGTCCGAATCCACCGATGGTTTGGCTCTCATTTTCAACGAACCGCAGCGCCGGATGCTGCCCCACAGAATCCCGAAGCTTCTTAAGCTCTCTGTCTATGGCGCGCTTTCCCAATGCGGGTTGAAACGCCGTTGGATCAAGAAAGATGTCGATATCTTCCGAAAATCGCTGGATGAGGTTCCACCCTTTTGCGAGACTGGTCCCGCCCTTGAAAATAATTTTGCTACCGCTGGTGTTGGCTAGGGCGCGAAGAGCCTCCGTTACGTAATAATCCTTCTCGATGATCGCCGGTCGCAGATTTCGTTCACGAAAGTGCTCTACGGCCCGAAGGATCGCCTGCTCAAAATCGGGATGCTCAAACAATCTCAAGCTACCGTTTCTCCTTCGCCTGCCAAGCCCTTGCGTTCGGTAGTGTTGCAAGCATCCCGAAATCGAATCGGGAGAATGGGTTCAAAGAATCCCGCAAGCGCTGCAGCGTCCGGCGATTGAGCCCCAATCGTTCACCCATGGCACCAAGGATAGCCCGAACACGAGGGGGCTCAGAATCCGCAACCTTGAGAAGTCGATTGAGACGCCCTCGCTCCGATAGCAGAACCAACAATCTGCGAATCGTGTGCTCTCGGGTCAACTCGCTGAACTTGGCGCCGCTCCTGAGGAAGTCGAGTAATGCGGCGTCTGCTTCGGAAAGGTCGGCCCAAGCCTCCGGTCGTCGAGTGTGAATAAGGATGTCGTTTCCAACTAGCTTCCTGGGCAGGCTGAGAGCGCTAGTCGCAATCTCGCCCTGTTTCGGCATTTGCGTTGTAAATCCGAGCAGATTGGCGGCCGCAATACCGGAGGGAAACAGCGTCTTTCGATGTGACGCCAAGTTACGAATCGACGTCGGATTCGGGCTGCTTTTTCCGAAGGCTGTTTCGCGATTTCGGTAGTAGACCCCTTTGCTTAACCGCTCGATGGCTCCCGCTCGCGCCAGACGAGACAATGCCTGCGCAACCGCTGAAAAGGGTAGGTCGCGAAAGTCCTCGAATCGCCATAGGTGCTCGCCGCCTCGCTCGATCCGTCGGCGGACCAGTCCCATGACGCGGTGTGATTTGGCGGGGTTCTTGGCCGACGTTCCCATGGTCTTAAGTATGGAGGTCACGACAGGCATGTGTCAAGTTTTATAGCAATAAAACTTGACATAACAACTGACAAAAGCGTTCCGCGCCCAGCCATTCCCGACAGCCTGACGGATATGCCATTCCGTTCCGGTGGGGCCTTCACCATTCGCAGAATCCGTAAATTGTGTCCCCAGGACAATTGTGCAACAACCTGTTGCACAAATTGCTCGCCGGGATACGCTCCAGCAAAGCCTCCTCGAAGCGCCGGGAGCGGCGGTGCGTCCTTTTCTGCCTACCAGACCTGTCCCGCACCTCAACCGTTGGTTGAACAGCTCCCGACCGTCTTCGCCTGATCACATGAACCTTGGTCAGGCAACATACGCCGCCAGGGCGCCTGCGTTCACTTTTGCCAAAGCGTCTTTCGATTGGACTCCTTTCAGATAGACCATGGTCGATTTGATGTCGCGATGGCCCATCCACGTCTGAAGCGTGCGGATGTCCACACCGTGCCGCAAGTGCTCGGTGGCAAATGTGTGACGGAATTTATGCAGAAAGAAGTGATGGCAGTACGGCCCTTCCGCACACTTGTTGCCGTGCTTCGTAACACACTGTCCACAATTCAACTTCGCCCGGTCGGCGACCCGCTTTACGATCGTGTCGTTCTCGCTGTTGGGATTCCCGCGTTTGTTGGGAAACAGCAACTGCGCTGGCAGGGCCTTCCGGGTCTCTCTCAATCGCTGCAACTGATCGATGAGAGCTGACGGCAGCGGCACGACTCTCTCCTCCCAGTTCTTCGGACGAAAGTCCCACAGGGCCTTGGCGGTGACGCGGACCTGGCTGTGGCGGATGTCAAGATCGCGCCAGCACACATGTTGCGCCTCCTGATCGCGAAATCCAGAGCCCAGCATAAATTTCAGAAAGATAGCCTCCTCTTCCGTGGCGTGCTTGAACATCGACTGAATTTCTTCCGGTTCATAGATCGGCCGGATGGTTTCAACATATTTCGGCCAGTCGCTCGAGGCGATCAGCCCACTTTTCCCGTGCCGTTTGAAAAGCTGCAGCACGACGACCAGTTTGTCGTAGACGGTACGATGGCCAAGTCCCAGTTCGTAGCACCGTGTCATGAAGGCCAGGATGTCTTCGCGCGCCACCTGGTCCACGGATTTTTTTTCATAGGACGGGACAAGCAGTTTCCTCAGAGTGTAGCGGTAGCTGATGTAGGTCCGGTGACTGCGCTGGGCCTCGACCATCGCGAGGTACAGGTCACCGGCTGCCGTCAGGGTGACGCCGTTGGTGTTGATCGTGTTCGGTTGCACCGGGCGCGACATTACCCCGGCTTTGAGCGCCTCCACTTCGATGGCCTTGAGCCGGGCCGCTTCGGCCACTGTCGCGAAATCCGCCACAGCCTTGCGGTAACGCTTGCCGTGCTCATACCACTCGAGGTAGTAGCTGCCCTCGCGGTGGTGTTCGTCGCGGCCCGCAATCAGGACATGGTCGCGAAAGATCCTGCCGTTGCGCTCGACGACATTGGCGAAGCGCCACGCGTCTCCCGCCTTGACGTACTTGAGAATCTTGACCCGATGGGTGTAACGTTTTGCCTTTCCCGGCATATTCCATCTCCCTGTGGAGGGATGGAAGGTAGACCGGATCGCAAATTCGGGCAAACGCGGAAACGGGATGGAGTCTGTGGAAGGAGTTGACGGAATGGACAGCGACTCGACCGACAGGAAGAACGACAGGAAGCGGGTTAAAGCGATGAAAACAAACAAAACCGGAGAGATGGCAGCGTTCTAACCAACTGAACTACGTCCCCACTTCGTTTTCTTACCTTTATCGGAAACCCGCGTGTTGAGTGGCTTTCCTCAGGTTCAATCGATTCGCCTACGTCGCCTGTTTCAACCCCATAGAACCAAATTCCGAGGTTAATGGACACCAAGCTAAATCGTTGTCCGAAAACTGTGCTGCAGGCAAACGCCAACTCAGAGCAGCTGTCCCTGCCCCGTGAATGAATTGTAGCAGAGCGAATTCAGATCAGTACAGACTGGGCATGGTGTTGTTGGCTAACGACGGGGGACGTCAACAAAATCAAGAAATAATGATGTCACGCTTACTTCGCCCTTCTCCTCGCCCAATGCACTGAGCACAGCTCCGAAACTCCGAGGCAACAATCGCGTGGAATTATCTTGAGCAAGAAGACCCGCGACTGATACAAACAGCAGCAATGTTAATGATCGCCCTTGGTTTGCACCGTCCCATGGATGGCCTGGGCATCGCCTTTGGAGACAGGCTGGGTTAAATCATGCGCCATTTTCTGCTCCTTCTTATAATCTTGATCGCGTCGGCGGTCTGCCTGGCGCAGGCCGGCCCAGAAGAAGACGGACACGAAGTCCAGATCTGGTCGGGCGGCGGCCATTCCGTGAGCGGCGGACGCGGCGACACGGGCATCTTCAACGCCGGCCTGCGCTACGGATGGATCATTACCGGCCCGCATCTCCCCGGCTTTCTCCGCGGACGATTCGAATACGCCGTCGACGCGGTTCCCATGTTTCTCATTTTCCAACCCGCCAACACCGCCTACGGCGTGGGATTCAACCCGCTCGGCCTCAAGTGGGATTTCGTGCGCCGCGGCCATCTCTCGCCCTATCTCGAACTCAGCGGAGGCACGCTCTTCACCAATCACAACGTCCCCACCTACACCAACACCGTGAACTTCACCTCCGCCGCCGCGCTGGGCACGCACATCCTCGGCCCGAAATATAACTGGAGCGTGGAGCTGCGCTACCTCCACATCTCAAATGCGGGATTAGCCACGCCGAATCCGGGGATCAATACCGTCCAAGTACGCCTCGGCATTGGAAGGTTCTTCAACCGCCACGGCCATTAGCCAGCCCGCTTTGCCTAGAACCTGGTTTGCTAGAACCTGGTTTGCCTAGAACCTGGTTTGCTAGAACCTGGTTCGAAGGAACTCAAAGAAGACATACCCGATGAGCCCGGCTACGGCGGCGATTTCAAAATTGGCAACGGTGAGAACATCTTTGATCGCCCAAACCAGACCCCGGTTCCGGCCCATCCCGGAGCGTTCGAATTCTCCCATCAAAAGATTGGAATAGAACAGGAAGATGATAAAAGTTACTTCGATGACCGCCCTCCAAACATTCTTCCTCATGAAATTACCGGCTCCTCGGTAAAGCCCACCCCGGTCGGAACTCGTGGGTATAGTAACAACCAACAGACAAGAACAAGAGCGCAAAATATCTCAAGCGCGACCCATGCGGCGCTCTGAGAGGCAGGCACGGTCACCATACTAATTACAAAGCCCGGCTTTGCGCCCGTCCTTGCTTCCCTGCTCCGCCCCCAGCTATTCTTCTCCCTTATGTCCACGCTCGTAGAATGCGTTCCTAATTTTTCCGAAGGGCGCGACAAAACGAAAGTTGACGCCATTATCGACGCCATGAGAATGCCAGGCGTCTACCTGCTTGATCGCGAAAGCGACACCGACCATAACCGCTCCGTGATCACTCTGGTCGGCGAGCGCGAAGCCATTCAGGAAGCCGCCATCCGCGGCGTCGGCAAGGCTTCTGAAATGATCGACCTCAACGTCCACACCGGCGCGCATCCCCGCATGGGTGCGGCCGACGTGGTGCCGTTCATTCCGATCGACGGTGTCACCATCGAAGACTGCGTAGCCATGGCGCGGCATGTCGGCGAAGAAATCTGGAAGCGCTACCAGATTCCCGTTTATCTCTACGAATCGGCCGCGACCACCCCCGAACGCCAGAATCTCGAAAACATCCGCCGCGGACAGTTCGAAGGCATTCGCGCCGATATCGCCACCAACCCGGCGCGGCGTCCCGACTTTGGCGAGCCGCGCGTGCACCCCACGGCCGGCGCCACGGTCGTCGGCGCCCGCAAGTTTCTCATCGCCTACAACGTGTTCCTCAATTCGCCGGACGTCGACATCGCGAAAAAAATCGCCAAGGCAGTTCGCTTTTCAACCGGCGGCATGCGCTTCGTGAAAGGCGCGGGATTTCTGGTTCGCGGCCTGGCCCAGGTTTCGATGAATCTCACCGACTTCGAGCAGACGCCCGTGCACCGCGTCTTCGAGCTGGTCAAGCGCGAAGCCGCCCGCTACGGCGTCATCCCAGTCTCGAGCGAAATCGTGGGATTGATTCCCAAGAAAGCTCTGGAGCAAGCCGCCGAATGGTTTCTGCAAGTGGAGAATTTCGATTCATCCCTGATCCTCGAGAACCGCCTGGCCGCCGTGATCGGAGGCAAGACTGCTGTCGGCGGATTACGAGCCGGCGTGGAGCCTTTCGTGGAGCAACTCGCCGCGCCCACGGCCACTCCCGGAGGCGGCAGCGCGTCCGCCGCTGCTGGCGCGATGGCCGCCGGACTCGCCGCGATGGTCGCCTCGATGTCCCGCGGCAAAAAAGCCTACCTGCAATATGAGTCTCAACTCAGCGCCGCCATCGCTCGCCTCACCCCGCTGCGCGAAGAACTCAAGGCCGCCATCGACGCCGATGCCGAAGCCTACAACGCGGTGATGAAGTCCTTCAAGCAATCCAAAACCGACGCCGCTTCCGATGCACTGATTGACGCCAGTCTGAAACTGGCCACTGGTGTGCCCCTCAGCGTCGCCGAGAAATCGCACGAAGTTGCAGCAATTGCGCAGAGCCTGGAACCCCTCACCAACCCCAACATGAAGTCGGACTTGACCACCGCCCTCGCGCTGGCTCGTGCCGCGATCACCGGCGCTCTGGCCAACGTGGAAATCAATTTGGCCTCTTTGAAAGACGCTGCCTTCGTCGCCGAGGTGCGCAAGAGAGTCCAAGCCCTGACGCTCTAACTCGGACCCTGTCACTCGGACGCACAGACTCGCCCGGCAATCCTGCCAAAGGCGCGCCCCTTCCCCATTCGAGGCTCAACGGTCCTTCAAAAATTGCGTTTTCTCCGAGTGGAATTTTCACCACCTGGGTTGTTATTTTGCAGAACGCACCCTGTTGTTGCAGGAGATCCTCTCATGGTTCGCCTTCGTCAGTTATTTGTCTCCAGCATCATCTTCTTTTTGACCTCGCTTCTGCTCAGCCTGAGCGCTTGCAGCAGCAGCTCGTCGTCAACTCCACCGCCACCTGCGGGCAGCTACACGCTCACGGCCGCGGCGTTGAACCCCGGCTCCATCACCGCCGGCGGCACATCGAGTTCCGCCATTACCGTGACTCCCGCCAACGGCTACACCGGGAGCGTGAACCTTTCCTGCGCCAAAATCACGGGCACCACGGCTCCCACATGCTCCTTCAGCGCGAATCCCGTAGCCGTCTCCGGCGGCACGGCTGGCACATCCACGCTGACCGTGAACACTACCAGCAACACTCCCGGCGGTACATATTCCATCAGCGTCACCGGAACCGATGCCGCGAGTTTAGCTCCCAGCAATGGTCCGCAAACGCTGAGTCTGGTCGCGGCGGCCGTCTTCCAGCACATCGTTGTGATCTTTCAGGAGAACCGCACCCCAGATAATCTCTTCCAAGATCCCGTGTTGGTTGTCAATGGCGCCGACATCGCCAGCACCGCAAATTCGTTCGGTACAACCATTCCGCTGAGCCCCATTGACCTGGGCACGGCCGGCTCCAACCCGCAGAATTACGACCTGAGCCACGCCAATGCCGCCTTCGTCGATATGTATGACGGCGGAAAAATGGACGGAGCCAGCCTGATTCCCTGCTCACCTGCAGCAAACTGCCCGCCCAATGCGCATCCTAACCCGCAATTCATGTATGTCGAGCCATCCGACGTGGCGCCCTACTTCGCCATGGCCGAGCAATACACGTTCGGCGACCGCATGTTTCAGACCAACGAAGGCCCCAGCTTTCCGGCACACCAGTTCATCATTTCAGGCACGTCGGCGCCCACCGCGACCAGCCCGCTTTTCGCCGCCGAAAATCCCAAGCTGAGTCCCGCCGGTTGCATCGCTGCGCTCACCAACACCGTCACCATGATCGACGCTACCGGCAGCGAAACCAACTCGCCGCCCGAGTATCCCTGCTTCGACCATCCCACACTTACCGATTACCTCGACACTGCTGGTATAACTTGGCGCTATTACGCTCCTTCCGCCGGATCCATCTGGACCGGACCCGACGCAATCAACCACATCTGCCAGCCGGAGACCATCAACGGGGTCCTCACCTGCACCGGTCCGGACTGGATGAGCAATGTGATCATCCCGCAAACGGGAGTCCTCGAGGATATAGCGAACGGCAACCTCGCGCAGGTGAGCTGGGTCATCCCCGATGGCGCAGCTTCCGACCACGCCGCAAGCAACAACGGAAGCGGACCGTCTTGGGTTGCCTCGATCGTTAACTCCATTGGCAACAGCCCGTATTGGGCTAACACGGCGATTATCATCACCTGGGACGATTGGGGAGGCTGGTACGATCACGTCGCGCCCAAAGTGATCAATGATGGCGTCAGCTGGGGGTCGGGATACGTTTACGGATTCCGCGTGCCTCTCATTGTCGTTTCGCCCTACGCCAAGGCGGCTACCATCGACCACACCACGCACGACTTCGGCAGTGTCCTCAAGTTCGTCGAGACTACCTTCAACCTGCCCTCGCTGGGTTATGCCGACGCTCCGGCCGACGACCTTTCCAGTTGTTTCATCATGACCCAGACACCGCTCACTTTTCAGACGATTCCAGCTCCGCTCGATGCCGCGCATTTCATCAACGACAAAAGTCCGCCGACTGATCCTGATGATGACTAAGATGATGACTAAGATGACGACCAAGACGTGACTAGCCCTTGGAGGGGCGGACGCCCTCGTCCGCCCGTTTTTGACGTTTCCTCGAAAATCTTGTCAAGGCCCTAAGCCTAAGCTTTTTTAGGTAAGTCATTGATTCGCAGAGAAATATAAAGTTTAAAATCGTGTCCTGTTTAGCCTTCCAATTTGATACTCTGGATATATAGAGTCACGACAGCGGCGCAGGCCTTCCGGTCTGCGCCGTTCGTGTTTTCGACGAACTGAGTTTGGACGATCCCAGGCGCAGAAGTTCCGCCCGCAGGCGGGGATGCTGCTGGGTCAGTCGAAGGTAACGCATTTCGTCGGGAGCCGCCTGGGCACGGATGATCTGGCCTACGTCGTGTTTCTCCTGCCGCGACCAGCGGCGCAGGTCGGGAATCAGCGCCAACACCAGCGACCAGTTCTCGAAGGCTTGGCGCTCGGCAGGATTCCAGTGAGCTAAGTTCACGCCGAGTGCGTGCCTCATCTCGGACACCGAGTCTTGGCGGACGCGTACGCTGTCGCCGTCAAACTCGCGGGCCATGCGGCGGTTCACGCGCAGGGCGAGGTTGCGCGTGGAGAAAGTGTCCCAATCGCCACGGGGGCTAAAGCCCTCAGCTCTGATCGGACGCCCTACGCGGCCCTTAAAGGGCCGCTCTTCCACGGCAGTGCCAACGGTTTGATGCGCGTCCGCCAAATCGTACTGGTCCGAATCATACTGGCCCGAATCATGCTGCTCCAAATCATACTGGTTCAAATCATACTGGTTCAAATCATACTGATCCAAATCATGCTGCTCCAAATCATGCTGCTCCAAATCATAGAAGACGTGGGCTTCGGCGAGTCGCCGCAGGATTCGCGGCGGGGTTCTGTACGCAGAATTGGCCGCGATCTTCTGCTCTTCCCTTCGAGCCAGCTGTTCGAGGTCGCCGCGGCCGCTGCGGAATCCGAGTTTCCGGTAGAACCAGAAAGCGCCCGAGTCGATGGCTTCCTCGTTGTTCTGGCCGATCTGATACGGATAGACGGAAATGCATCGCGCGCCGGTGAAGGCGCACAGGCAGCGCAGGGTCTGCGCGTAGATCCACGCGGTTTCTCCCTGGCGGTAAGTGTAAAACGTGTTGAAGCCGACCTCGATCCATTCACAGAGGCCGATGGCTTCGATGTAGTTGATGGGGACGCCGTTTTTGAGGGTGAATCCGGCGACGTAGGCGCGCAGCGGCAGCCGGCGGGCGGGCGGAAGATTCCAGAGATGAATAATTACTCCGCGCCCCACGCTGACGCGGATGACGGAACCTGGATCGCCGAGCGTGGTGCCGTAGAGTTCGCGGTAGCGGACGGCCATGACTTCGCGGATGAAATGCATGACGGAGTGGCCATCGCGGGGCGAAAGTTTGGTGAGTCGAGGCGCGGGCTGCGAAAGTTCGTGCGCGAGTGAAACCTGGTTGCGAAGAATCAGCGGTTCGCGGTGATAGAAAAACGTGCGCGGACGCAGCCAGTTGCGAGTGCGGGAAAGCCGCAGGTCATCGAGCCTCCAGCGTACGGGCAGGCGGAGCGCATCGTAAAGCGCGGCGTGGGCGCGGTCTTGCTGGTCTTGGGCGAATTTCTTTTCCTGATCGGTCTGACGGCTCTCCTGTTGCTTTCCCCTAAGTTTCTCTTTTGAGCCTCCGCGATCGGCCTCGAGGGGAAGTTGTTCGAAGCGGCGGAGCAGCCATTCCAACGGGCGTTCGCGGCCGCGGGCGGAATCGAGCCAGCGGGTCCACGGAATGTTGGCCTCAACATCGGAATCCTCCGCGAGCAGCGGTATGAGGCGAGGCCAGAGGGAGCCGAGAGCGCGCTCGTTTTGCGAGTCGTCGAGGTAGTCGTCCCAGGCGATTTCAATTCGGCGCGGGATGCGGCGGGCGAGCCAGCGCACCACGTCGAAGCTGAGCGCGTCCTGCATCACCGTTCCGGCGATACCCGAAGTGTCGAAATCGTCGAAGGCGGACATATCTGCGCCGAGTCTTTGAACCCGCTCGACGCGCGTCTGGAAGGTGTTGAGCAGATTCTCGAGCTTGGGAATCAAGGACGGGCTCGGAGGAAATGCGCGAAAAAACAGCAGCGCTTCGTGGAAGCGAATGAGCGCTGCGGGATTGCCGAATTTTTTCTGCGAGAGTTTTGCCAGAAGTTTTCCGAGGCTCGCAACTGCTCCGGGACCGAAGCGGCCCTTGGCGGCTTCGAGGAGATCGAGAAGTCGGTCGAGGGATTGCACCGCGGCAGATCTGACAGGGCTGGACGCGGCAGGTCTTGATGGCAGCATGGGAATGGGTGGCGTGGTCGAGTTGCGCGAGCCGCCTGCTCGCGAACGAGCGGCCCGCCAGTGTACCGCAGTCGGGTAATTCAGAGTACGTGGGTGCTGGTTCCCGTCGAGGTCCCGGTGCGGACCCCTCCCGATTCTCGTAGAGTGCGGGAACCAAGGAATACAACTTTACATATGAGACAAGGTCAGCAATCATTCATGCTGTTGAACCAGTTGAGGTTACACGTAACTGTTTCATGGCTCGCTGTTTGCACTGCTACCCAAACACCTGGAGCACTCTCACCGAACCTTGGGTGAAAGAAAAGAGAACCGAGGAGTTTACGATGCTGCGAAAACTGGTCCTGCTGACTGTAGCCGCAAGTTTGACAATGGTTCTAGTGCGCACCGCCGAGGCGCAGACTGCGTCGGTCAACGGAACTGTCACGGACTCAACCGGCGCGTTGGTCCAGAACGCGACAGTGACGGCCACAAACACGGCAACCAACATTGCGCGCAGCGTACAAACTGGAGCTGCCGGGGTCTACAGCATCAACAACATTGCACCGGGTCTCTACGACCTGACGATCGAAAAAACCAGTTTCCGCACGGTGCGGTTTGCCGCGGTGACGTTGACGGTGGATCAGTCGGTGACTCTCAACGCCAAACTGGAGATTGGCTCCAACGCCGAACAGGTCACGGTGGAAGGTACGGCGGTACCGGTCGACACTACTGATGCCCAGCTGAGTAACGTGGTGGAGCATGAGCAGATGACGGAACTGCCGTTGATTCTGCGCGATCCCTACCAGTTGGTATTGCTGGGTCCAGGCGTAACACAGTCGGACGGCATGGGTGGAATCTCGACAAATGGTGGACGCGAGCGCAATAACAACTTCATGCTCGATGGAGCCGACAACAACGACACCGAGGTTCCGGGCGGACTGGGCGGACTGACATCGCAGAACCCGGATTCGACCGAAGAATTTCGAGTGATCACCAATAATTTTGCGCCGGAATACGGGCGCAACAATGGCGCGATCATTGACGTGATCACGCGCAGCGGCACCAACAACTGGCACGGCGACGCCTTCTACTTCGGCCGCTGGGATGCCCTGGGAGCGAGAGGGTACTTTAACACCGTCGATCCCTCCACCGGACTGGTCGAGCCGAAGAACCCCTACATCCGGAACCTGTATGGAGGTTCCATCGGCGGCCCGATCGTTAAGGACAAAACGTTTTTCTTCGTTAATTACCAGGGCGACCGCTTTATCACGAATGTAACCAACGCCTCAACCGTGCCCACTGCGGCATATAAAACGGGCATCTTCACTTACACCAACCCCAACACAGGCGTCAGCCAGCCGCTCAACGTCACCGTCCCCGGCAGTGGCAACAACGCCACCGGTGTTGGTCTTGATCCCGTGATGCAAAAGATATTTGCGCTTTACCCCTCCCCAACCGTTTCGAATGGGGATGGCGTGACCGGAACGCTGTTTTTCCCCAGCGAGTCGCGAGAAAAGGACGAGAATGGGACCCTGAAGCTGGACCAGAAGGTCGGCAAGTCCAATAACCTGTCTGTGCGTTATATCTACAACTGGTATCACGACCCGAACTCGGGAACGAGCAACTTCCTGCCGGGTAACATCGGGTCGGTGGCGGCATTCGACAAAGCGCAATCCCTCAGCATCGCGTTGAATTCCAGCCCCAGCAGCACGCTGGTGAACCTGTTGCGGGTCAGCGCGAATCGTACCAGCCAAGGTTATACCTGCACGGGAGTCGGCTTGTTCGACAGTTTTGGGTTCACGGACCAGGTGGGACGAGGCGCCGATTTCAGCCTGCCAGACCTAAGCGGTTTTGGTTGCCAGGTGTTGGGAGACGCAGATGGTCAGGGGCGCAAGACGGGTACGTACCAGTACGGCGACACGCTGACCAAGGTGGCCAACGGACACACCATGAAGTTTGGCGGCGAGTTCCGCGACGTTTATTCCAATAACTTCACGGACTTTTTTTCGCGCGCAGACTTCACTTTTAACATTTTCTCGTCGGACGGTATCCCAACGCTGCAGGGCTTGAACGCAGGCATAGACTCAAACACAATTGAAGACCTGACCAGCGCGCTGCTGGGGCTGGTGAATTCGCAGTCGCAAACCCAGTTCTTTGCCACGACTGGGGCACGCGAGACGAACGACGAGTTGGATTTCCGTCAACGGGAGCTCGGGATATTCGCGCAGGACGAATGGAAAGTGCGCCCCAACCTGACGCTCACCTATGGCTTGCGGTGGGAGTACTACGGCGTGCCGTTTGAGGCGCACGGGAACTTGTCGAACTTGTTCCAGGATCCCAGCGGGGCAGCGCCGGCGCTGGTGGGTGGGGGAAATGGGTTCACGTATTCTGCAGCGGGGCCGGGAACAGGACATCAGCTGTTTCAGAGCTACTACAACAACTTCGAGCCGCGGGTGGGTTTCGCCTGGGATCCGTTCAAGAAGGGCAAGACCTCGGTTCGCGGCGGGATTGGGGCGTTCAGCGATCGCGTATACGGCAACCTGGTAAGCGATGCGCGGGGCAACCCGCCGTTCCAGCCCAGCCTGTACAATGCCATCGCTTCCGACAACGAGACCTGCACCGCAGCAGGCTGCGTATTCGTAGCCTCCGGCGCGCAATTGCATGGCCTGGGCGCTCCGAACCAACTGATACCTTCTCCCGTGGTAACTAACCTTAACCCCAGCACTTTCGCGGGAGGACTGACTTTCCCGGACCTTTTTGCGACCAACATGAAACCACCCAGCGTGGTGACCTGGAATTTTGGCATCCAGCACCAATTGACCTCGGGGCTCACGCTGGAGGCCAACTACGTGGGGAACCACGGCACCCGCATTTTGCGGGTGGTGGACGGAAATGGTCCGCAGCCGTCTCTGGTTGCCGCGCTGCTGGCGGATGGAGTTCCACCGGATGTGCTGCAGTACAACACTCTCTACTACGGCGCAGAGATTGGAGCCTTGCCGTTTGACGCCGTTAACAATAATGCTTTCCTTCATACCTTCACCGATCAGACCTCGGGACAGTCCTGGTACGACGGTTTGCAGGCGAAGGTGACCGAGCGGCCTATACACGGGCTGCAAATTCAGTTGTCCTACACCTGGTCGCATGCGCTGGACAATTCCTCGGATCCTTTGTTCACCACGATGGGCAACGGCAACTATCCAGTGGACTCGTATGCCCTGAATCGGGAATACGGCAACTCCGGCTTCGATACCCGCCAGCGGGCGGTAATGAACTTCATCTACCAGCCCGGTATTGGCCGGGGGAAGAGTCTGCTGAGTCACGGGTTTGCGGGCCGAGTGTTTGAAGGCTGGGAGATCAGTGGTATCGCTTCGTTCCAGACGGGCTTGCCGTATGACATTTTTGGGCCGGACGACACGCTGCACACCGGGCTCGCCGACCGGGCCACGGTGATCAATCAATCCGCCCTCAAGACTGTTCCCGCGACCGGGAAGTTCGATACCCAAACGCAAGGAGTGTTCACTGGATTTAATCTTGCGGCGTTCAACCCTGAAACTGGCGCGAGCGTGCCGATCCCCTGGGGCATCCCGGCAAACGTGGATCGCAACAACTGGTATGGGCCGGGGATTAACAACTGGGATATGTCACTATCCAAGATGACGGCGCTGACGGAGCGAGTGAAGTTCCAGCTACGCTTCGAAGTTTACAACGTTTTCAATCGCGTGCAGTTTGCCAAGCCGGACAATAATACGGCCGACGCTAACTTCGGCTACTCATTGTCGCAAGTGGGGCAGAACGACGGCACGACGGGGGCGCGGCAGATTCAGCTGGGAGGCAAGTTCACGTTCTGAGGTAGGTTGGGCAAATGGCAAGCGGTTACGGGGGTTGGCTCTTTGGTGGTGGGGTATGGCACGGACGAGCCATTTACCGGACTACGGGGTTCCGTTAGTCTCCTGATTGAGCAGCACTTGGGGGAGGGCTGATCAACATACGTCCCGTGACTCTAACGAGTCTGGGGCGTTTTGTTTTGCGCGCTTATTTGCTGCCGTACGGTTAGACGACAGGCGGACTCCAGGGCGGAGCAGAAATCCCCGCCCTTCGACTTCGCTCAGGGCCGGCTTTCTCACAAAAGACGCGAGAAATGGGGCACCCGGCTGCTTTGGCTGGTGCTCCACGACCGCTGAGACTGAGATTCCTTCGGCTTCGCTCGGGACAGGCTCCTCCGCCTCGCGATGAAAAATGCGGGCGTTCGGGATGACAAGGGCGTCCTCGGCGGATTCCCTTTCGGCTGCCCTCGCCCGTTCGATTCCTATGCAAGGCTCGTCAGGATCGGCCGCGGAATTGGATGATTCGGCGGCGGTCGCGCTTGGAGGGCCTGCCTGCGGGCAACTCCTCGAACTGCTTCATGGCTTTACGCTCTGCCGCTACTTTCATGCGAAGGTCACGGCTTGCCTCCGTCTCGCGGTAGAGGGTTTGGGCAACCGCGGCGGGGCCGCGCACTTCGCTGAGCAGCAGGACCTCCACGTGAAACTCGCCGCCGTCGTTGGTGACTCGAACCATGTCGCCGATGCGGACCTCGCGCGCGGGCTTGGCGGGCTGGCCGTTGGATTGAACTCTGCCGAGTTCACAGGCTCGCGCGGCCAGCGACCGCGTCTTGAAGAATCTGGCGGCCCAGAGCCACTTGTCGATTCGCACGGAGGTCGGGCTCTGTGGCTGCACGGGTGCGATTCTAGTGGAAACGCTGGGGGGATGCGAGGTCAGTGGTCAGTGTTCAGGGGCTAGGGGTCAGGGGGCAGTTTCGAAAAACTTGAAACTGGAAAGACGCACTCAGTCCTTTTTCTTTTCCAGTTCGGCCCAGCGGGCGTAGAGGTTGTCTACGATGTTCTGGGCGGCTTCTAGTTCGGCGTGGGCGGTTAACAGGCGCGGGCCGTCGCTGGCGATGGACGGGTCTTCGAGTTGGACACGTTTCGATTGCAGGACTTCTTCCGCTGCGGCGACGCGCTGCTCCATGGTGGCGTATTCGCGGGCTTCCAGATAGGAGAGTTTCTTTCGGGCGGGCGCTGCGGATGTTGTGACGGTCCCCGTGATGTAAGGAACCTGGCTGCCGTTGCTGCGAGGGTTTTCGGAATCCTTCGTAGAGGCAGATATGGATTTCTCACGGTCGGCTTGCCGGGTCTCCCACTGGCGGTAGTCGGCGAAGGTTTCCGCGCTGCCGGCGCCATCGAGACCGAGCACGATGGTTGATACACGATCGAGCATGTAGCGGTCGTGCGTGACCAGCACGAGCGAGCCGCGAAATTCGAGCAGGCTCTCTTCGAGGATTTCGAGCGTTGGGATATCGAGGTCGTTGGTAGGTTCATCGAGCAGGAGAAGGTCGGCGGGCTGCAGCATGAGCTGAGCGATGAGTACACGGGCGCGCTCGCCTCCGGAGAGGCGTCCGACGGGCTGATTGAGTTGTTCGCCGGTGAACAGAAATCTTGCAGCCCACGATGCGACGTGAATTACGCGATCCTGATAGATCACTGAGTCGCCTTCGGGAGCCAGGGCGCGACGGAGAGTTGATTTAGGATCGAGTTCGCGTTTCTGGTCGAAGTAGACGATGCGCAGCCAGTCGGCGCTGCGGATGGTTCCGCTGGTGGGAGACAACTCGCCGCGCAAGAGGCGGAGCAGCGTGGTTTTGCCGCTGCCGTTCGGGCCTACCAGTCCGACTCTGCGGCCGGCCGTGACGACGAAGCTGAGGCCGTCGAAGAGTGTGCGGTCGCCGATCTGGTAAGCGACATCTTCGAGTTCGATCAGGCGCTTGGTCTGGCGATCGGTAGCGGAAAAATCCAGTTGCGCGGTTGCGGTGCGGGTTCTGATATTGAGGTCGGCGAGTTCGCCCATCAATTCGTTGGCTTTGCCGATGCGGGCCTTCGATTTTCTGGTGCGGGCTTTGGCGCCGCGACGCAGCCACTCGATTTCGTTGTGGACGAGATTTTCCAGAGCTTCGTGGCGTTTCGATTGGGCGTGCAGAAATTCTTCTTTCTTTTCCAGAAAGCGGGTGTAATTTCCGCGCACGCGCAGCACGCCGTCGGGATAGACGCGGCTGAGTTCCACCATTTCGGTGGCGACAGTTTCGAGGAAGTAGCGGTCGTGGCTTACAACGACGCAGGCGAATTCGGCCTGTTGAAGCAGATCTTCCAGCCACTCGATTCCGGCGAGGTCGAGATGATTTGTGGGCTCATCCAGCAGCAGGACATCGGGTGCCTGGACGAGAGCCTGGGCGATCGCCAGGCGTTTCTGCCAGCCTCCGGAGAGTTTGCTGGCTTCGGCATCGAGGTCTTCGAAGCCGGCTCGGCCCAGAGTTTCGGCGAAGCGCGTGCCGCGCTCGGAGTCTGGCACGGAGGCGGTGTTCATCGCGTCTTCGATCACGGAGCGGACGCTTTCGCCAGCATCGAATTTCGAGTCCTGCTCGACGAAGCTGAACCGGAGCCGCTTGCGAACGGCCAATTCGCCGGAGTCAGGGCTGATGCTTCCGGCAAGAATGCGGAGAAGCGTGGATTTTCCGGAGCCGTTGGGGCCGATGAGGCCGATCCGGTCGCCTTCGGAAACTGTGAAGGAAACATCCTGAAACAGTGGATCCGCTCCGAAAGCTTTGGTGATTCCCTGGGCGTTGATGATTGGTGGCAAAGACTTCGATTCTCCTAAAATGTGCTGAGTTGAGGGTATCAGGAAATAATAGTAGCGTTACGGGCGCTCTCCGCCGACCCAAGCGCGCAAACTCCTGCGCAGCTCTGGTGCGACGCCAACTTGGAAATGAGTTGGAAGAGAGGAAAGCGCGTGCGCGAAACGATTTGGCTGCCCCCCAGGGATTCGAACCCCGATAACCTGCTCCAGAGGCAGGTGTCCTAGCCGTTGAACGAGGGGGCAGTTTTGGAAACGCCCGGCAGTTTTTGACCGCCTGCAATCGATTTTATGGTGCGAGAGGAAGTGCGGTCAACATAAACTGGGGATGGAGGCGGGACGTGCGGGTTCACCACAAGGGGCACACTAAGGAGCACGAAGGAAATCCTTAGCGAGCCGCATCGCTGATACTTGCGCGTACGTGAGGAGATTGCATGGGCACAACTTTCGAGAATCTTTCTGCTACTCGCGCTGATTATGCCGAAGTTGCGCGGCGGCCGCTCGACGCCGACAAGTGCGCGCTGCTGGTGATTGATATTCAGGAAAGGCTGCTGGCGCCGATCTTTCAGAAGGAACAGCTGGTGCGTAACTCGCAATTGCTGATCCGGGCGGCAGGGATTCTGAAGATTCCCGCGCTGGTGAGCACGCAGTATGCGAAGGGATTGGGCGGGACGGTTCCTGAAGTCGCTTCCCTGCTCTGCTCGGTGCAGCCCGGGATTGAGGCGATCGACAAGCAACTGTTTTCATGTTTCGGCAGCGAAGTTTTTTGCTCGCTGCTCAAACGGCTCCCGGGACAGCGTAATACGCTGCTGCTGTGCGGCATGGAGAGCCACATCTGCGTGACGCAGACTGCGCTGGCCGGGCTGCGCGAAGGCTACCTGGTGCACGTGGCTTCGGACGCCGTCAGTTCACGGACGAAATGGAACTGGAAAATTGGACTTGATCGCATGCGCGCAGCGGGGGCTGTGATTTCGTCGACGGAGATGATGATTTACGAATTGATGCGATCGTCGAGCTCAGCGGCCTTCAAGGAGTTGCTGCCGTATTTGAAGGGGTAAGTCGCGGGGATCACCTCAGGGGCTGAAGCCCCTGGCCGACCTCAGAGGGACGCGGCCCTGAAAGGGCCGCTCTTCCACGGTTGTGCAAACGCTTGCGGATTCTTCCACAGCGTGATTCTGAAGACTTGGGTGCCGGCGGATGGAACTGCTTCTTCAACTTCCAGACACGTTTCCGTGGCGCGATCTCTGGCACTGAATGCCGGCGACTACCTTGTGTTCAACATGAGCCACGCGGGCGTGCCGGGCGATGCGGAGATGCAGGTTGTGTTGCAGTACGCGCTCACCTGACATTTTCGCGTTTGCATCCCCTCGGCGGTAGGACGTACACGCCGGACATCGGGTAAGATACTTCGGCTGCGAAAGAGACGCTGCCAGCAACATCTCTACCAGTTGGCCGAGGCGCAGCTGCCCCGATGAATCGCGAATATCACAAAGCTTATAGCCAGGAATTGCAGCGCGACATGGAGGCGCTGGTCTTCGGGCATGCGGGCACGCCGATTCTGGTTTTTCCGACTTCGATGGGGAAATTCTTCGAGTATGAAGACCGGGGGATGATCGGGGTGCTGGCAACGAAGATTGAGCGCGGCGAGTTGCAGGTGTTCTGTCCGGATGGCGTGGACAGCGAGAGCTGGTACAACAAGGGCGTGCATCCGCGAGTGCGGGTGATGCGCCATTTGCAGTATGAACGGTACATTCTGCACGAGTTTTTGCCGTTTGTGCGGTGGAAGAATCAGACGCCGCGGCTGGCGGTGACGGGATGCAGCTTTGGCGGGTACCACGCGGTGAATTTTTCATTCAAATATCCGGATGTGGTGACGCATTGCATCAGCATGAGTGGGGCGTTTGACATTCATCAGTTTCTGGATGGGTATTACGACGACGATTGCTACTTCAATAACCCTCCGGACTATATTCCGAACATGCATGACGACTGGTTCTTGAGCCGCTACCGGCAAATGAAGATTGTGTTGGGGTCGGCGGACTGGGACATGTGCCTGGACCAGAATGTGAGGTTCTCGGCAATCTTGAACGGGAAGGCGGTGCCGCACTGGCTGGATGTGTACGGAGATCATTCGAAGCATGATTGGCCGCTGTGGCAGAGGATGGCGGGGAAGTACTTTTGAGAACCGTCGTTGGTCGTTGGTCGTTCGCCGTTGGGTCTCGGGGAATAGTGTCCTAGTTTGAATATGCGTGCCGCCTGCAATAACGCATAAATCGCGGTGCTAGGATTTTGCCGTTATGAAGCTCCTATTTGAAAAGGCTTTTGCGCCGGAAACTTGGGCGAACTGGGCTTTATTCCTCGCTGCTGTTTTCGCGGGCTTCATCGCCTTGAAGACTCTCTTTGCAATTCACGCTGAGGCGGTGGAGGTCAAGAGCGTCGCGGCCGCTGCGAACAAGAATGCTCAATCCGTTATCAACGCCGAACGGCCTTGGGTGGTGATCCAGATTGAGGAAATACCTGGAGAGAATGCAGCTAAGACCAACTTCCAGTTCTATGCATTCAACTACGGCAAAGGTCCTGCCCATGTAACCGCGTGCAAGGGGCCGATCGCCACATGGTGCGATGACCTTGATAGGGAGTTGACGGTGCCGCCAGATTATGGCACGTGGGACTGGGATGCGCGGTTCCTTGCCCCCGGAGAGCGATTTCCCATGCGCGACTCCCTAGAACCGTGGAGCCAGCGAATCAATTTTGTTACTCCGAGAGCGGTGGAAGGCATCCCTAGCTCGGGAAAGTCTCAACTTGTAATTTACGGACTGCTTAAATATGGAGATGGGGTGACCGAGACAATCCACAAGACTGCTTTTTGCTACAGACGTAAGAGGGACAAATTGTCAGATATGGGTGGGCACCTCGTGCCCGACGGGCCTCCCATTTACAACGAATATACATAGTAAGAGCGTGGAAGACCGAGTTTCGACACTACCCAGGGAGAACGCCTTGCGTCGGCGGTTTTGCGGGATGGGATTGTAGGGATCCTTCGACTGCGGTTGCCGGTTGCGCTTGGGCGCAACCACCAATCCTCGCTCAGGATGACAAAACTTGGGAGAGAGCGGTTGCTCAGAACTTCAGGAGAGAGTCGTGAAGAAGATTGGGATTTTGTTTGGGATGGAAAATACGTTTCCGCCGGCGGTGGTGGAGAAAATCAACGCCATGAAAGTGGAGGGCGTGGAGGCGGAGTTTGTGAAGATTGGCGGGATTCGGATGGATCAGCCGAAGAAGTATGACGTGATCATCGACCGGATTTCGCAGGATATTGAGTTTTATCGGGCGTATCTGAAGAATGCGGCGCTGCACGGGACGATTGTGGTGAACAATCCGTTCTGGTGGACGGCGGACGACAAGTTTTTCAATTATGCGCTGGCGCATAAGATGGGCGTGGCTATTCCGCCGACGGTGATTCTGCCGCACAACAAGCATCCCGAGGGAACGACGGATCAGTCGATGCGGAACTTGATTTTTCCGCTGAACTGGCAGGAACTGTTTGATTATGTCGGCTTCCCTGCTTTTTTGAAGCCTTATTCCGGCGGAGGGTGGAAGCATGTATATCACGTGCACAATCCAGAAGAGTTTTTTCATCACTACAACCAGACGGGGCGGCTGTGCATGACGCTGCAGCACGGCGTCGAGTTTGAGGAGTATTACCGCTGCTACGTGGTGGGGCAGGAGAAAGTGCACATTATGAAGTATGACCCGCGGGCGCCGCATCATGAGCGGTATGTGAAGGGGAATCCGGCGCCGTCGACGGAGGCGTTAAGGATTCGAATGGAAAAAGATGCGTTGGCTTTGTGCCGAGCTTTGGGGTACGACTTGAATACTGTCGAGTTTGCGGTGGAGGGGGGAGTGCCGTATGCGATTGACTTTCTGAATCCGGCGCCGGATGCGGAGATTACTTCTGTGGGCCAGGAGAATTTTGACTGGATTGTGAATACGGTCGCGGAGATGGCGGTGGAGATGGCGGTGAGCGGGGAGAGTGTGGTGAAGGAATTGCGGTGGGCGGGGTTTTTGGCGGGGGCTTCTTCTGCGAAGGTGGAGAAGAAGGGTGAGCCGGAGTGGGTGGCGGCGCGGAAGCGGAAGCCGGGGAAGTAGGTGGAGGACGAGCTAAAGCAAAAGCGATTCCTGTGGGGCGTGGCACTCGCCTGGGCTCCATCGGTCCCAACGATGATCGGCCTCGGCTACGTCTTTCGGGACATAGTTGGGACGAAGGCGACGGGGGATCGCGGTGGTGGCTGGCGGATTTGCGTAGGGGTACGCGCTCATGGGCATGGCCGTGACACTGATCTGCGAGGTCACCGCAATGTCGCTGCTATTTCGCGCATTCTCGCGCGGGCACGGAGTGCGAAGCGTTTTTTCGGTGCTCTCCATCTGCATGAGTGGGTTGATGATTCTTCTCTTTGGCTTGTCGCTGTGGCTGTTCTGGTTCCAGCGTCGGCACGCATTGTGAAATATGAAAAAGGGAAAAACTCCTGCGAAGAGTGTGGACGAATACTTGGTACGCGTGCCAGAGCCGGCGCGGACCACGCTAGAGAAGGTCCGTGCCGTGATTCGGTCGGTCGTGCCGAAGGAAGCGACCGAAGTGATCAGTTATGGAATTCCGACTTTCCGGTACAAGCGGGGGCTGGTAGCGTTTGCGGCGTTCAAGGATCATTGCAGTTTCTTTCCGATGGGGGCGTCGGTGCTCGATAGGTTTAAGGAAGAGTTGAAGGAATATCGCGTCTCGAAAGGGACGCTGCACTTTCCGTTGGATAAACCGTTGCCGGCTGCGCTGGTGAAGAAGATTGTGAAGGCGCGGATTGCGCAGAACGAAGGTAACTGGCGCGGCTGATCTGGCCGAACTCTTTACGGGCGTTGATATACTGTTGAGGGCTGGTTTTGCCCACTTCTCGCAAAGTACGCGAGAAATGGGGCACCCTCGGTTGGGTGCTGCCGGCTGAAAGCAGGTTCCTCCCGGTTCGCTTCGCGCGCGTGTCGGAATGACAAGACTCTGATGATTTAGATGCCTCCAACTTTCACGATCGGGATTGAAGAGGAATATCAGACTGTTGATCCCTCGACGGGGGAACTGCGGTCGCATATTCAGGCGGAGCTTTTGCAGAAGGGGAAACTGTTGCTGCAGGAGCGGGTGAAGGCGGAGATGCATCAGTCGGTGGTGGAGGTGGGGACGGGGATTTGCCAGAACATTAAGGAAGCCAAGGCGGAAGTAAAAATGCTGCGGCGCGGGATTGTGAAGCTGGCGAAGGAGAGCGGGTTGCGACTGGCGTCGGTGGCGACGCATCCGTTTTCGGATTGGCGAGTGCAGGAAATTTATCCCGACGATCGCTATAAGGGCATCGTTGAGGATTTGCAGCTGGTGGCGCGGGCGAATCTGATTTTCGGGCTGCATGTGCACATTGGGATTGAGGATCGCGAGACGGCGATCCACATGATGAACCATGCGCGGTATTTTCTACCGCATATTCTGGCGCTGTCGACGAATTCTCCGTTCTGGCTGGGGATGAATACCGGGTTGAAGTCTTATCGGTGCAAGGTGTTTGACAAGTTTCCGCGAACGAATATTCCGGATTATTTTCCGAGCTGGGGCGAATATGACAACTTTATCAAGCTGCTGATCAAGACCAACTGCATTGACAATGCGAAGAAGATCTGGTGGGACATCCGTCCGCATCCGTTCTTTAATACGATTGAATTTCGGGTGTGCGACGTGCCCATGCGGGCCGATGAGACGATTGCGATTGCGGCGCTGATTCAGGCGACGGTGGCGAAGCTGCATAAGTTGTACACCGCGAACCAGGGGTTCCGGCTGTACCGGCGGGCGCTGATTATGGAAAACAAGTGGCGGGCGTCGCGCTACGGGCTGGATGGAAAGATGATCGATTTCGGCAAGCAGACGGAAGTGCCGACGCGGGACTTGATTCATGAGTATCTGGAGTTTGTGGACGATGTGGTGGATGAGTTGGATTCGCGCGAAGAGTTGAATTACATCCACGAGATTCTGAAACATGGCAGCGGCGCCGACCGACAACTGCGCGTGTTCGAGCAGACAGGCGATTTGAAGAAAGTGGTCGATTACATCGTGGAGGAAACCGAAGCGGGGCTGGCGGAAGAAGAGCCGGCGACCGCGAGGAAAGTAGGATGAGCATTCCTTTGAGTCCAGTCAACATCCCCACTTCTCGCCAAGAACGCGAGAAATGGGGTACCCAGCGAGAATCTTCGGATAAACGCCTGAGTCACCTTTCCTTTGATCCTGAATTCACACCGGGCGCCCGCAATGCGGTGAATGTTTGCTTGCGCGTGCAACCGGCGGAAAAAGTGTGCGTGATTACTGACGAGGCGACCATTGAGATCGCCGCGGCGCTGGCGCGCGAGATTGAACGAGTGGGAGCGCCTTACCGGGCGTGGGTGCTGGAGGATCTGGCGCCGCGTCCGCTGACGGATATGCCGCAGGAGATTCTTGACGATCTGGAAACCAGCCAGGTTTCGATCTTCGCGGTGCAGGCGCAGACCAACGAATTGCGATCGCGCATTCAGATGACGAACGTGGTGAACCGGAAAAAGATCCGGCACGCGCACATGGTGAACATCAACCAGCAGATCATGCTGGAGGGAATGCGGGCGGACTTTGAGAAAGTGGACCGACTGAGCGCCAAAGTGATTGCGATGGTGCGAAAAGCGCACAAGGTGCGGGCGAAGACCGCTGCAGGGACCGACCTGACGGCGGATTTGAACCCGAATTACAAGTGGCTGAAGACTAGCGGAATTATCACTCCGGAGAAGTGGGGGAATTTGCCGGGCGGAGAAATCTTCACCACTCCGGGCGAAGTGAATGGCACGTTTGTGATCGACGGCGTGGTCGGGGATTATTTGTGCGCGAAGTTCGGCAATTTGCAGGCGCATCCGCTGACCGTGCAGATGAAGAACAACCGGCTCACCGAAGCGCACTCGGAGAATCGCGAACTGGAAAATGATTTCTGGAAATATACGCACACTGACGAGAACAGCGACCGGGTGGGGGAGTTTGCGATCGGGACGAACATCGATTTGAAGGAAGTGATTGGGGAGATTCTGCAGGACGAAAAATATCCCGGAGTGCACATTGCGTTTGGAAATCCGTACGGCGCGCACACGGGTGCAGAGTGGGATTCTTCGACGCATATTGATGTCGTGGGGCGGAAGTTTAATATCTGGGTCGACGATCAGCAGATCATGGCGGATGGGAAATTTCTGGTGGAGGCGTAGCTCAAAGGATGCTGTGACGGCTTTATCATTCAACACAGAGTTGCTCAAGAAAGCGTACGCAGCATTCAACGCCCGCGACATTGATGGCGCGCTGGCGACGATGAAGCCGGACGTCGAGTGGCCTAACGGCATGGAAGGCGGAATCGTCCACGGCCACGCGGGAGTCCGAGCATACTGGACGCGGCAGTGGGGTCTGATCGATCCGCATGTCGATCCCGTGAACTTTGAGATGGATGAGGCGGGACGAGTAGTGGTCGGAGTTCATCAGGTGGTCCGGGATCTGGCTGGAAAGCTTTTGCTCGATCGGATGGTCGAGCATGTCTACTCGATTGACGGTGGCCTGATTTGCAGGATGGAGATTCGCGAGTAGGATGGCAGGCTTTTTCTGCAATTTAAAGAACGAGAGAGTATCCATAGCAATAGGGGTCCTTCGACTCCGCAAGAAATGCCCACTTCGTGGGCGTTTTTGCTGCGCTCATGATGACAGCGTGTTGGTCAAGGATGACAGGGTGTTCGTCAGGATGACAGGGCGTTCGTCAGGATGACAGGGCGTTTAGAATAATCCGCTAATCTTTGAGACTCCCAGCATGATTCCCTTCCTGCGACAACAGTTCAACGAGAACTTCACTCCCGAAAAATATAAGACATTCTTGCAGCGGATTGATGGCATGTGCGGAACGCATGTGTCGTTTCGGTTGTCGGAGACGCCATGTTTTTTCCCCAAGGAATTGCTTGAGAGGATGGCGCGCGATGGGAAGGAATTGATCCGGCAACTGGTGGAGAGTCCGGAGTATCGGACGAAATCAGATGAGGCGGTGCCGGCGGAGTTTAAGGTGCCGAACGAGCCCGATCATCCCATGTTTGTGCAGGTGGATTTTGGGCTGGTGCGGGATACGCGCGGTGAGTTGCAGCCGAAGCTGGTGGAGTTGCAAGCCTTCCCTTCTCTGTATGCATATCAGGGGCCGCTGGCAGAAGCTTATTTGGATGTGTATCAAATGCGGGCTTCGGGCTTCGGCTTTCGGGCTTCGGCGGATCCGGCGCGGGATTCGGCTTCCGGCTCCCGGCTTCAGGCTTCTGGAGACGCACAGTTGAAATATTTCTTAAGCGGGCTCAACGAGAAATCTTATCGCGAGCTCTTACGGCGGGCAATTGTCGGATCACACGATCCGGAGAATGTGATTCTGATGGAGATTGATCCGGTGCATCAGAAAACGCTACCGGATTTTTTACTGACCGAGAAGATGCTGGGTGTGCGGACTGTCGATATTGTGGACATCAAGAAAGAGGGGTCGCGTCTGTATTATGAGCGCGGCGGCGTGCGCGTGCCGATCCAGCGGATTTATAACCGGACGATTGTCGATGAGCTCGAACGCAAGGGAGTGAAGTTTGGGTTTGACTGGCGCGACGAGCTCGACGTGGAGTGGGCGGGGCACCCGAACTGGTATTTCCGGATCAGCAAGTTTTCAATTCCCTATCTGAAACACAAGTCAGTCCCGAAAACCTGGTTTCTGGACCGAATGCTGGAGATCCCCCGCGATCTGGAGAACTATGCGTTGAAGCCTCTGTATTCGTTTGCCGGGCTGGGAGTGGTGATTGCGCCGAAGAAGGAAGATATTGCGGCGATTCCCGCGGAGCAGAGGCCTTACTACATTTTGCAGGAGCGGATGCATTTTGAGCCGGTGATTGAGACTCCCTTTGGCGGAACCAAAGCGGAAGTGCGGGTGATGTACGTTTGGCTGGAGGAGCTGACGGCCGTGCTGACGATTATCCGCATGGGGCGGGGGCTGATGATGGGCGTGGACCATAACAAGAATATGGAATGGGTGGGAGCGTCCGCGGGGTTCTATCTGGATGAGTGAGGCCACGCAGTTCAGACGACTGTGTTGATAATCGTGGTTTCGAGATGCTGGCCGTTGCGACGGATCACAAACATCTTGCCGGATTCGAAGCGGACCCGCACAGGGTCGTCGGCGGCAAACTCACCCGGCGTGTAGCCCGAGGCCAGAGCAGAATCGTATTCGCCGATATATTGCAAGCCTTCCACATTGATGACCACCGCCGGCTTGAGGGGGCGCACGAATCTCAGCCTCGGCCAAAGCCCAATTCTCAAGGTCGCGGCCGGGAATGCTTCCGCTATTTTGGTAAATTTCTTCCGCGCGACGGCGCATAGCCTCGTGCAGCTCCGCCTCGGAGAGGTTGTTTTGGCCTGTCGGAGTTTCGGGGTTTGAGTCAGCTGGAGGTTTTTCGATGTGCCGATTTGGCGTGGACATATCGGTCGTGGATTTCATAGTAACGCCGAGCAAGAGGAGTTCGACTGAACGTTCAGCCCAACAGGACGTGGCTCGTGTACTGATCTGGAACTGCGCCGTTTCGGGCGCTGCCATGCTGCACGCGCCGTTCGCACGACCGAACGGTCTCAAAGCACAGGGCACGGAGCAAATGCCGCAAAGGTCGCGAAGGCAGGAAGCGAACGCCGGTTTGGCTGAAACTGCAGAAAGGAAAGGCAGTTGACCGGATGCCAGCGACAGCCTAACATTACCGCTCGGAGCAGGAGCGCATGCGCTCATGATCGGCCAGACCGTCCTCCACTATCGCATCCTGGGCAAACTTGGGGGCGGTGGTATGGGCGTTGTCTACGAGGCGGAAGATCTCAAACTCGGCCGGCATGTAGCCCTGAAGTTCATTCCCGACAATCTCACCGGCGACCCCAAAGCGCTGGAACGGTTTGAGCGGGAAGCGCGGGCGGCCTCGCAGTTAAACCATCCTAATATCTGCACCATCCACGGCATTGAAGAAAACAACGGCCATCCGTTCATCGTGATGGAGAAGCTCGAAGGCCAGAGCCTGAAACAGCGGATCAACGGGCAGCCTATGGACCTGGAGCCGGTACTGGATATCAGCATCCAGGTGGCAGAGGCGTTGGCGGCGTCACATGCCAAGGGGATTGTGCACCGTGATATCAAGCCGGCGAATATTTTTCTGACGCCGAGCGGACAAGTGAAAGTGCTGGACTTTGGGCTTGCCAAGCTGGTGCACAACCTTGGAACCGACGACGATGCTGGCGCAGACAACTCGCTAACAGCCGTAGGAGTAATTCCCGGAACCGCGGTTTACATGTCGCCGGAACAGGCGCGTGGAGAGACCATCGATGGCCGCAGCGACCTGTTTTCGTTTGGCGTGGTGATGTATGAGATGTCGACGGGAAAGAAACCATTTACTGGAAATAATTCGCTGGTCACGCTGGATGCGGTGCTGCATCAGAAACCGGTGCCGCCGCGGCAGTTGAATCCGAAATTGCCGATGGAGCTGGAGGGCATCGTCGGCAAGGCGATGGAGAAAGACCGCACGCGCCGCTACCAGGGTGCGCTGGAAATGCGCTCAGACCTGACGCTGCTGAAGCGGGAAACCGAGTCGGGCGCGGTGAAGAGTGGGCTGAACTCAGCGAAGCTGCGCGTGGGAACCAAGACATTCGGTCAAAGCAACCGGCTGCACTTGTATATTCTGCTCGGCTTGACGGCCGTGCTGCTGACGATTTTGGCCGCGGTGGGCGCCTGGTGGTTTAAGCATCGCGAACTGGCGAACGCAGAGCAGCGCAACGCGATTGCCGTGCTGCCCTTGCAGAATATGAACGGCGACTTCGCCGTGGATTACCTGCGCTTTGCGCTGGCCGACGAACTCACCAGCGTTTTGACTTATGCGCGCACGCTTGAGGTTCGGCCCTCGTCGTCGACCCGCAAGTATGTGGCCCTCGATCTCGATCCGCACAAAGTGGGGCAGGATCTGCGGGTGGGGCGTCTGCTAACCGGAAATTTCAGGAAGCAGGGCGATCAACTCACGGTGACGCTGGAGTGCGTGGATGTTCCGAACGACCGGGTGTTGTGGGAGAACAGCATCACCGCCAAGACGGACGACCTGATCGGATTGCGACAGCAACTGAGCACGCTGGTGCAGCGCGGATTGTTGCCGGCATTGGGCGGAGCAGGCGGGGAGGTTGAAACCGCGTCCCAACCAAAGAATCAGCAGGCGTATGACTTTTATTTGCGGAGCGTCGCGGTGCCACACGATCCAGCGCCGAATAAGGAAGCCATCAAGATGCTGGAGTGGTCCGTGGGGATCGATCCCAGCTACGCTCCGGCCTGGGAGGCGCTGGGGCAGCGCTATTACTACGATTCTTATTATGGCGGAGGAGGCGAAGCGAAATTTCAAGCATCGAATGCCGCCTACGAGCGGGCGCTGTCGCTCGATCCGAACCGGGTCATGGCAGCGAGCAATTTGATCACGGCGCGGGTGGAGCGTGGCGAGTTGGGGCGAGCGTATGACGCGGCCACCGATCTGGTGCGGCGGCGTCCGCAGAGTGCAGATGCTCACTTCGCGCTGAGTTATGTTCTGCGGTATGCGGGTATGCTCGACCAGGCAATGCAGGAATGCAACAAGGCGCGGGAACTTGACCCAGGGAACTTCAGCTTCCGCTCGTGCGCGTGGGCGTTTCTGTGGGATGGCAAGACGGACCGGGCCAACGACTTCGTGCATCTGGATGCGGGGTCCGAGTGGGCGGCGTGGGTGACTCCCTACGTGTACCTGGCGGAGGATAGAATACCCGAAGCAAGGGAGGCTGCGCGGAGTATGGGCAAGGCATCTTCCTATCATCGGGATTTGATGATCGCCTGCACGGCAGCACAGCGGCCGCCGGATTTTGAAAAGATCGTCCGCGAGTCCGAGTCCTCTGTAATGATCGAACCGGACGCGGAAGCGTGGTTTCGCATTGGGTCACTCATGGCGTATTGCGGGCAGAAGGAACCGGCGCTGCGTTTGCTGAAGGCGGCGGTGCAACAGAATTACTGCGCGTATTCGGCGCTGTTGGATGATCCGCTGCTGAAGGATCTGCGGAAGGAGACAGCCTTCAGCGAAGTGCTCACCTCAGCCAGCGCGTGCCAGGCGACGCTCAAGGAAGGCCGATAGAACGGGTTGCCAGTCTCGGGAAGGATGCTCTTCGTTTTTATGCCTAAATTCAGTCGGCGGACGCTGTTGAAATCCTCGGTTGCCAGTGCGGCAGCTAGCGTGGTCCCATTGCGTATGGCGAGTTTTGATACGGCGGCAACGGCGCGCAAGGGACGGATTCATCAGTCGGTGGCCCGATGGTGCTATGAGAAGATTCCGCTGGATCAGTTGTGCGCCTACGCGGCGAAGATCGGGCTCAAGGGAGTGGATTTGCTGCAGGTCGAGGAATATGAAATCCCGCGCCGCTACGGGCTGATCTGCACCATGGGATACGCCGGCGGCGGCGACATTGGGAAGGCCCTGAATCGCACCGAGAACCATGCCGCGATCGGGCAGGCGTTTCGCACGAACATTCCGTTAGCCGCGAAGGCCGGCGTGCCCAACGTGATTACGTTCTCCGGGAATCGGGGCGGCATGTCAGACGACGAAGGGGCACGGAACACGATTGCCGGTCTGAATCGCGTGAAGAAGATTGGGGAAGATCACGGCGTCAATATTTGCATCGAGCTACTTAACAGCAAGCGGGACCATCATGATTACATGTGCGACCACACGGCCTGGGGAGTTCGTGTGGTCGAAGAAGTGAATTCGCCGAATGTGAAGCTGCTGTACGACATTTACCACATGCAGATTATGGAAGGCGACCTGATCGATACCATCCGGCAAAACATCCTGTGGATCGGCCACTTCCACACGGGAGGCGTTCCGGGGCGGCATGAGCTGGATGGGACGCAGGAGGTTCAGTGGGATGGGGTGATGAGGGCGATTGCCGACACTGGGTTCCACGGATATGTCGCGCATGAGTTTGTGCCGAGCCGCGATCCGCTGGTTTCACTGCGTGAGGCGGCGGACTTGTGCGACGTCTGAGGATGGCTCGCCTCTTGCGGTTTCAGCGGCGTCGAGTACCTTTGCGGGGCCGGGCCGTCCAACTGGAAAGCATTTATTTTTAAGAAAGAATTTGCGTCGGAGCGTGGGTAGGCCCCATCCTTGTAGCGTGAGACATCTCGAACCCCTCAGGCTGGCGCGTGGGCTTCTGCGCCGCATTCCCGTTATTTTTCAGCCCCTCGCTCAGTTTGTTCAAACATCCGTCCACGTTTCCCTGATGCTTTGTCTGGTGGTGGCGATGGCAGCGCAGAATGCTGGCGAATCGCGACCGGCTGCAAGGCCTCCTGCAACGAAACATTCTTCTGCACGTCCGGCTGCTGCAAGTCCAGTTGCTGCAGGCTCGGTCGAGTTCGTCGATCCGCGTTTCGCCTACTCGGGGGTTCCGGCGGAACTGCCGCAGGATCAGGGCGCGGCGGGGCTCCGGCTGGAGTTGCTGCGCCTGGGAACCACGGCTCGGCTGATGCAGGTGGTGGCGCATCCCGATGATGAAGATGGCGGCATGTTAACGCTGGAGGCGCGGGGGCGCGGCGTGAGCACGCTGCTGATGACGCTGAATCGCGGCGAGGGCGGACAGAACAAGATCGGGAGCAATTTGTCGGATGTGCTGGGCGTGCTGCGCGCGGAGGAGCTGCTGGCTTCCGATCAGTATTACGGCGTGCAGGAGAGATTTTCGCGCGTAGCGGATTTTGGATTCTCGAAGAGTCCGGAGGAAACGTTCCAGAAGTGGGGCGGGCACGATGTGGCCCTCGGAGATATGGTCCGAGTGGTTCGTACGTTCCGCCCGGATGTGCTGGTGGCGCGCTTTTCGGGTACGTCGCGCGATGGGCACGGGCATCATCAGGCATCGAGCATTCTTGCCAAAGAGGCGTTTCGCGCGGCGGCTGATCCCACGCGGTTTCCAGAGCAGATTGCCGAGGGCCTGCAGCCCTGGCAGGCGAAAAAGTTTTATATCGGAAATGTGTGCGGCTTTGGGGCGATGACGTGTCCGGATGAGAATTGGACAGTGAAGTTGAACACGGGCGAGAAGAGCGCGGCGCTGGGCATGGGGTATGTGCAATTTGCCATGGAGGGCCTGCGGCATCAGATGTCGCAGGGCGCGGCGAACTGGACGATCGATCCGGGCGACCGATTTACGTTCTACAAGCTAGTCGATTCGGTATCGCCTGCGAAAGTGGATAAAGACGGGCATGAGAAGGATTTTTTTGACGGGATCGATACGAGCCTGCCGGGGCTGGCGGCGAGCTTGGGGGCGGAGGAGACGAAACTTCCGCACCTGCGTGGAGAATTGACAGGAATAGCGAACTGGGTCGCCCGCGCCAATGCTGACGCGAATCGTAGCGATTCAGAGGGGGCAGCTGTTCTTTTAGGGAACGCTGTGAGCGGTCTCTACCAAGCACATCGGGAAGTTGGCGAGGCCACCATATCGGAACCGGCGAAGACCGACCTGATTGCGCGTCTCGAGGAAAAACTGGGAGAAGCTCAGACGGCTTTGAATCTGGCGCTGAATGCGAGTTTGGCGGCGGTGGTGGAATCGGAAAGGCAGACCAGTGGCGCCTCTCCCGTGCCAAAGGAGGCGGACGCGCTGACTACCGTTTCGCCGGGTCAAGAGTTCCTAGTCGCCGTGAAGTTTCACAATGGATCGAAGATACCGCTGACGGTGGACGGGCTGAAGCTGGAGGTTCCGGCAGGATGGAACACCATGAGCGAGAGAGTTCGCCCTGAGGCGGTAAAGCCGGGGGACGAACTGCGCGTGACGTTTCGCTTGCGGGTTCCGAAAGGCGCGGCTTACACGCGACCGTACTGGCATCGGGATAATCCGGAGACCGACAGCATCAATCATGTCGACAATGAGAAGTATGCGACGCTGCCGTTTCCACCTCCGGCACTGCGGGCATGGGTGAATTATGCGGTGCCTTCGACTTCCGGAGGGAAGGTAGAGAATCGTGTCGCTGCTCTTGTGGTGACGCCGTTTGTGGATGAGACCGGGAAAGTGCGCTCACGTCCGCTGGCGGTGGTGCCGGCATTTTCCGTGATGCTGGAGCCGGGGACGCAGGTGATTTCGACGCATAACGGATCGAGCTCGACAGTCACTGTGGGAGTTACGAGCAATCTTTCGCAATCTGAGCATGGAGTTTTGAGGCTCGAACTGCCCCCGGGATGGAAATCCGAACCGCCAGAGCAGCCAGTGGAGTTGTCGCATCGCGACGAGAAGAAGGAAGTGGAGTTTAAGGTGTTCCCAGATCATTTACAAGAAGGGCGAGCGACTCTGCGGGCCGTGCTCGACGTAGCGGGAGAAAAATACGGCGAAGGTTACACGCTTGTGACGCGCGAGGACCTGGGCAGCTTTTATTATTACCAGCCGGCGCGGCAGCGCGTGAGCATGGTGGATGTGCACGTTCCGCATGATTTGAAAGTCGGGTATCTGATGGGCGCCGGAGATGACATCCCAACGGTGCTGGCGCAGGTGGGGATGGATGTGACGCTGATTCCGGCCGACAAACTCGGCAGCGAAGACTTGAGCAAGTACGGGACGATCGTGCTTGGCATTCGCGCTTACGACACGCAGAAAGATGTCGCGGCGAACAACCAGAGGCTGCTCGATTTCGTTTCTGCGGGCGGAACGCTGGTGACGCAGTACAACACCGGGGTGGACGACTTTAATAGCGGACACTTCACTCCCTACCCCGCAAAGCTAAGCCGAGCGCGGGTTTCCGTGGAGGAGGCTCCGGTGCAGATTCTCGCGCCGCAGGATCAAGTGTTTCATTATCCCAACACGATCACGGCACGAGATTTTGATGGTTGGGTGCAGGAGCGCGGGCTCTATTTTATGAGTAGCTGGGATGAGCATTTCGAAGCGCTGCTCAGCTGTCATGATCCGGGTGAAGATGCGCAGAAGGGTGGGCTGTTGAAAGCAAATTATGGGAAGGGGATTTATATCTACACGGGATATGCCTTCTTCCGGCAGCTGCCGGCGGGAGTGCCGGGCGCGGTGCGTTTGTATGTGAATTTGCTGAGTGCGAAGCAATAGATAGTTGTCGGTTGCCAGTTCCCAGTCTGTCGTTTCTCGTTTCCGTTCCTGTCGTTCTTTCGTTCGTGATCCGACCTTCGCATGGGATCTCCAACAGAATCGTCCGCAAGTTCGCCCGGGCTCATCCGCGGGATGGGCCTGGGGAGCGCGACTGCGCTCAACATGATCGACATGATCGGCGTGGGTCCGTTCATCACCATGCCGTTGGTTTTGGGCGCGATGGGCGGGCCGCAGGCCCTGTTGGGCTGGGTGGCAGGCGCCCTGCTGGCCGTGTGCGATGGGCTGGTAACTGCAGAACTGAGCGCCGCCCTGCCAGGGTCGGGTGGATCGTATCGCTACCTGCGCGAGATTTACGGGCCCCAAAAATGGGGGCGGCTGATTTCGTTTCTGTTTATCTGGCAGCTTTCATTTTCTGCTCCCTTATCTATCGCGACTGGGTGCATCGGACTGGCGGGATATGCGGCTTATTACTGGCCGACCCTCGATACGGTATACTTCGCGCACAATGCCGCTCTGCACATTCCATGGGCTGGCACGCTGCAAGTGGGATGGATCGTAACCCCGGGAACTTCCGTCGCCGTAGCCATTTGTTTCTTCACAGTGCTGCTTCTTTACCGGCGCATCACAGCGATCGGGCGCCTATCGAGGATACTTTGGTTTTGTGTGATGGGAACGATCGGGTGGGTCATCTTTGCCGGCCTAACCCACTTCAACGCCGCGCGAGCCTTTGACTTCCCGCCTGGTGCCTTCACGATGTCCCATCAATTTCTGATTGGGCTGGGCGGGTCGATGCTGGTCGCAACCTACGATTACTGGGGCTATTACAACGTTGCCTTTCTGGGCGACGAAATCAAAGATCCGACCAAGAATATTCCGCGAGCCTTGCTGCTTTCCATTCTGCTGGTGGCGTGTCTATATCTCATGATGAACCTGTGCATCCTGGCGGTCGTGCCTTGGCGGGAGTTACTCAGAGTGGGGCAGAACAATACCGGATTGTATGTCGTGTCGTTGTTCATGCAGCAGGTATATGGGGCCTGGGCGGCGCGGCTGGTGACGGGATTGGTTATCGTGACAGCATTTGCCTCGGTCTTTTCCCTGACGCTCGGATATTCCCGGGTTCCTTATGCGGCGGCCCTGGATGGAAACTATTTCAAGGCGTTTGCCAAAGTGCACCCGGTTTACCGCTTTCCTCATGTTTCGCTCTTGGCGCTGGGGGTGGCGGCGGCAGCGTTCTGTTTCTTGCGATTGCGGGACGCGATCGCCGCTCTTGTGGTCATTCGCCTTGTTTTGCAGTTTCTGGTACAGGCGATTGGCTCGATCGTACTGAGGATTCGCCGGCCAGATCTGGCGAGGCCGTTTCGCATGTGGCTCTATCCTTTGCCCGCGCTCGCGGCGATAGCGGGGTTCCTCTTCATTTTGTTTAATCGCGAGAATGCCTGGAAGGAAGTGCGATACGCGGCCGTTATTCTGCTGACAGGATTGGCCATCTACATGATTCGAGCCTGGAGAGGGCGCGAGTGGCCGTTTGGGGCGGCCTCCAGCGTCGTGAATTCTTCCGGTTAGCGAGTGGTAGCACAAAAGGAGAATCTCCACCACGGGGGACCCACAGGAACACAGAGGATCAGTGGCTGATCACATTGCAATTCCGAGAAGCGACACAGTTGAGATTCAGCGGGCCGACCCCGCTTGGGCGCCTTTGCGGGAACCGCTGTTTCGTTCGCTTTGGATTGCCGCGGTAGTTTCTTACACCGGATCGTGGATGCAGAACGTGGGTGCAGGCTGGCTGATGACGCAGCTCACCACCTCGCCGCTGATGGTGAGCCTGGTGCAGGGAGCGTCGGCGATTCCGGTATTTCTGGTCGTGCTGCCCGCTGGAGCGCTGGCCGACATGGTCGACCGGCGGCGCCTTCTGCTGTTTACGCAAGGCTGGATGGTTGTGGCCGCAGCGGCTTTGGGCGGCCTGACGTTGTGGCATGTGGTGAGCCCGTGGACGCTGCTGGTGTTTACTTTTTTCCTGGGGCTGGGCGCGGTGATGAACGATCCAGCGTGGCAGGCGATTACGCCGGAGGTCGTATCACCGCAGCGGCACGCCTCGGCCGTAGCGTTGAACTCGGCGGGATTCAACGTGGCGCGGGCGGTGGGTCCGGCGCTGGGCGGAATCGTGGTTGCGGCCGCGGGGTCGGGATGGTCGTTTTTATTGAACGCGGCTTCTTTTTTCGGCGTGATCGTTTTCTTGTGGCGATGGAAACGATTACCGCACAAACCGCTGGCCGCCCGGCGTGTGCGCGATGCGATTCTAGAAGGGTTCCGTTATGTGCGGGGCGCTCCTCCGGTGCGGTCAGTACTGATCCGCACTGCGGCGTTCAGCGTGGGAGCGACTTCTCTGCTGGCGCTGCTTCCAGTAATCTGCCAGCCGCACGGCGCGCAGGGATATGGATTCCTGCTGACATGTTTTGGCCTGGGCGCGCTGGCTGGAGCGGCGCTATTGCCGCGTCTGCGGCTACGCTATTCGGTGGATAGGCTGGTGGCAGGGGCAACGGTGGTATTTGCGGCGATGACGCTGGCCGCCGGACAGGTGCATGTGTTCGAGGTGCTATGTCTGGTATTGTTTACGGCGGGTGCGGGGTGGATCGGCATCCTGGCGTGTTTTAATTTTGTGGCGCAAACTATGTGTCCATCCTGGATGCGAGCGCGGGCGCTCTCGATGTACCTGCTCGTGCTGCAGGGCGGAATGGCCATCGGTAGCGCGGTTTGGGGAGAGTTGGCCGTGCGCGTGGGAGTTCCGGCGGCACTGGCATGGTCGGCGCTGGCAATGCTGGTGGGGCTGACGAGCATTCTGCGGCACCGGCTGACGGCGCCTGAGTTGAACATGGCGCCGGTCGTGATGAGAGATTAGCAATATCGATGGCGATGATTTATTCCAACATCATTTGGGTAATCAAGGGGGCATCATGATAAAGACAAACATAAGAACAAAGGCAAGCTGCTGTCTTGTAATTTGTACCCTGGCGCTAGCGGTTGGTGCGGACGCACAGGCGAAAAAAGAAGCACCGCGGACGGTGTCGGCGGTGTTGAGCCAGACCGTCGGAAACCTGGAGCACGATCTGGTTCCCGCGGCGGAAGCGATGCCGGAAGATAAATTCGGTTTTGCGCCGAGCACCGGAGAGTTCAAGGGCGTCCGCACATTCGGCGAGCAGATTAAGCACATTTCCGCCGTGAACTACGAACTGGGCGCGGCAATTCTCTCGGAGAAGCCGCCGGTGGATATTGGCGACGAATCGGGACCAGCTTCGGTCACATCCAAAGCCGACATCCTGAAGTACCTCACCGATTCTTTCGTATATGTTCACAAGGCTATCAACACGATCAACGAAAAAAACCTCACAGGGACCGTGAAGAGTCCGTTTGGTGAGTACAAAGTGACGCGCCTGAGCCTGGCGACGACCGTGGCATGGCATGGCTTCGACCACTACGGCCAGATGGTGGAGTATTTGCGCATGAACGGGATTGTGCCGCCCGGCAGCCGTCCAGGGAATTGAGAAACTCGAAGTGAGCCAGCCTTCTCCAGGCAGGTTTTCCGCTTCTCTTTCACTTTGAAGCCGCGGAGAACGACCGGCGAGCACCACGAAGGGTAATCGAAGTGGAAAACAGCTCGGCGGCCAGGCCGTAACTCAACAGTCGCGCGGCTACGGCTGCGTGGGCTTTCTTCGCGTCGGTGCGAGGATCGAGGAATACCAGAACCGATGGGCCCGCACCGCTGAGCACCGCGCCGAGAAAGCCATTCTTCCCTTTCAACGGCTGCAGGCAAGGCAGCAGCGGACACAACGGCGCACGGTAAGGCTGGTGGATGCGATCTTCGAGTGCGGTCGATAACAGTTGCGGGTTGCCCTGCATCAGCGCTGCCAGTAACAGCATTGAATTCTGGATATTGACCACGGCGTCAGCGCGCGAATACTGAGCAGGCAACACGCGGCGAGCTTCTTCGGTTGGCAGGCTGGCGTCCGGCACAACCAATAGCAGCGGCCACTTCCCTTTCGGGCGCAAGCAAATGATCTGAGGCTCGGATTCGCGCCACATACGGGCCACGGTGAGCCCGCCCATCCAGCAGGCAGAGGCGTTGTCGGGGTGGTGTTCACGATGCGAAGCTTCGCCGACGATGCGCGCGTCGGTCCAGCCCAGGCGCCCGAAATGAACCGCAAGCGCGATTCCGGCCACACGCGCGGCGGCGGAAGATCCGCATCCTTTCCCGATGGGAATGTCGTTCCGGACGCGCATCGAAAGAGGAACAATCTCTTTTTTCTCGGCCTCGAGAACCTGGCGGTATGTGTTGAAGATGAGATGGTCCTCAAGCTTGCCGCAAATCTCGTCGTCGCGGCCGGTCGCAGAGATGGAGAACTCGTTGGCGGGGCGGGCATCGAGTTGGATGTAGAGATCCATGGCGATCGCCGCCGCGTCGAACGCCGGCCCCAGGTTGGCCGAGGTCGCGGGCAAAACCAACTGAAGAGAGGCTTGACGTCGGGAGTGTTTCTTCTTCGGCATGTTCTTTGGCGGATCTCTTGAGCATTTCTCTCTAGATTGTTCACCTAAGATTGGTCACTTACGCCTCGAGATTGGATTTCTCCCGCTCTTCAAGAGTCCGGATCACGGCTTCGAGCGTGGCATCGAGGACGACGGGGGGACGGCGCAAGGACTGGAGCTCCAAAATGTCGCCGCCGCTCTCGGCCGTCGACGGAAGGAGCTCGCCGCGATGAAATTCCATCGTGAAGCCGGGATCTTTGAGCAGATGTCCCGTTATCACCAGCACTACGGATTCCCCCGCCTTGACGAAACCTTGTTTCAGCAATTTTCTCAGACCGGCAAGGGTCACAGCCGACGCGGGTTCGCAGCCGATGCCCTCGGCGCCGATTTCCGCCTTAGCTCGGACGATCTCAACTTCACTGACCTGCTCGCACGCGCCCCCAGTGGCTTGCAGCACGCGAACCGCTTTTTTCCACGAAGCCGGATTCCCGATTTGAATGGCAGTGGCGGAGGTCTCGGCCTGCACGGTGATCAAATGCTTGCCGCCAGCTTCGCGCAACGTGCGCACCAGAGCATTCGCGCCTTCAGCCTGAATGATCGAAAGTTTCGGCAAGCGTGAAATCAAACCGACATCATGCATTTCGAGCAAGGCCTTGCCGATGGCAGAGCTGTTTCCAAGATTACCGCCGGGCACGATGATGTGATCGGGCGGCTGCCAGTCGAGTTGTTCAAGCAATTCGAAAGCAAGAGTTTTTTGACCCTCCAGTCGAAAAGGGTTGATAGAGTTCAGCTGATAAACGGGCGCGTGCAGAACCAGTTCCTGCAACAGGCGGAGGCAGCCGTCGAAATCCGTGCGCAACTGGCAAGTGACGGCACCGTAGTCAAGGGCCTGCGAAAGCTTGCTCCAGGAAATTTTCCCTTCCGGCACCAGCACCAGGCTGCGCAAGCCGCCGCGCGCGGCATAGGCAGCCATAGATGCCGAGGTATTGCCGGTGGAGGCGCAGGCGACCCAGCGGAATCCAGCCTGGCGGGCAAAGGAAGCCGCCACGGTCATACCGGTATCCTTGAAAGACCCCGTCGGATTCATGCCTTGATGTTTGGCGAAAAGATGAGGCAGGCCAACCATGCGCGAACACTGTGGCAGGTCGTAGAGCGGAGTATTGCCCTCACGCAGTGTAATAACGTGATGCAGGTTTTCGAGCGTCGGAAGAAGTTCGCGGAACCGCCAGACGCCACTCAAGTCGACTGGAGAGAGGGACTCGCGGCGTTGCCTCCAAGTCGCCTTCAAATCCGCCGCGGTGGGAGCCGACGACCCCGATGCGTGGCTCCAGTTCGGATTGGTGATTTCGAGCAAGTCTCCGCATCGCGAGCAGCGAAAATTCTGAACGGCGGAGTCGGAGAGGTCTCCGCAGGCGATGCAGCGGAAGCGGTAGCCGCTCGGGTTGCTCCGCCCGGAGGCTGTTGTTTCGGCGGTAACAGCTTCGGCGGCCTTAGGCTCGATAGGGGTTGGATGTGGCATTAGGTTCCGGGTGGAGTCGTCTTCCTATTTCTTGCGGAGATACTGGTCGGTTTTGTTGATCCAATCGGCGCGGGGCGGGTTGAAAATATCCAGGTCCACGGTATCTTCGACCGCTTCCGCCTTATGCGGCATGTTCGGCGGAATGGTGAGCACTTCCCCCGCGTGGACGACGATCTCGCGTCCGTCGATCCAGAACTTCAGCGCACCTTCCAGAATATAGGTAATCTGCTCATTGTGGTGGCTGTGCTCGGGGATGATGCACCCTTTCTTCAATAGAACGCGTGCCAGCATAACCTCCTGCCCTACAACGAATTGACGTTGCAACAGCGGGTTCAGTTCTTCGAGCGAGATCGCGTGCCACGGAATGTGCTGGAGCCCGACCTTCGCAGTTATCTTCTTCACCGTACCCGACAGTCGCGTCCCGCTCTCAGATTTTTTGCGCGCCGAAGTCTTGGGTTTGAGTTTTCTCTTCCGCATAGTCGTTTTCGTCATTCTTTTCTAGCGCCCCTAGAAATCCAATCCATTCGTGCGATCGCGTGCCGTTTCTAGTGCACCCGGCCCTCGTAAAGCTTCACCGCCGTATCGTGCAAATAAGAATGCGCCAGTTCGAGGGCCCGAGGTTCGCTGATTTCTCCTTCGGAAACCATCTCGGCCAGAGCCGCCGCCAGCGACACGCGAGCGGACTCCGCTCCTAACCAGTAGCTCTCCTCTGCCCCCATGATGTCATTGTAGGGGAAGCAGTCCGTGCCAAAGGTGACTTTATCGGGAAAAGTCTCCAGCCACATCTTAAGCGTTTCCTTAAATGCGGAAGGATACTGAGCGAGTTCGCCGAAGGAGGAGTCGAAATAGACATTTTTCATCGCCGCCAGCCAGATGGCCTCGCGCTCCAGTGGATAACCGCCGTGAATCATTACGAAGGTCGTCCCGCTGTAGCGCGGATCGCGGAGCACGCTTTCGAGATTCATGATGTTGCTGGCGGAAAGGTTGAAATAGTCGCCGATACCAACGGCGGTGTGGATGTGCACCGGCAAGTGCTGCCGGCCAGATTCAGTAACCAGATAGCGGAAAAGGTAATCCTGGAAGGCTCGGTATTCCTTTTCGGTAGGAATTCCGCCCGCAACGTAGCGTTGATAAATGTCCTCCGCTTGAGCCCGCGGGGGATCGGAGAAAGTCGTAGGACGGAAATAGGCGACTTCAAACTTCATGGCGATCCCGCCTTTTTCTTTGTTCGCAGAGAGCACGCGCGCGATAAACTTCAAATAGTCGTCGAAGTTGGCGGGGAGCTTACTGACATTTTCCTGCTGCATCCAGCGATGAAGCATCTTTTCCTGGAGCGGGATGTAGACACCTTCGTCGCCGTTGCGAGCCGTCTCCCGCTCGTTATTAAGCGGCCACATAAAGGCGTCCCCGAAAAAGACCCAGGGAAAGCGCTTGGGATCGAGGTAATCGGCCATCATGGCACGGTTGGCGACCGAGCTTTCAGTATTGATCTTGTCGAGAACCATGTTGAAATAGGCTTGGCCAGGATATTGCTTCTTCAGTTCAGCCTTCTTGGCGACAAGCCACTTCATGTGCTCTGGAGAACGATCGTTGTAAGGATATCCCCACATGGCCTTAGCGGCAGCGGCGAGTTCCGGATTGTCGCCTCGGGTGCGAAAAGGTTCGCTGGCGTCCGGTGGAGCGGCCATCGCGTCGACGTCGGGATCGTCGGCGAAGCCGGGATGCGCATGATGATCGAACGCCGGAATTTTCTCAATCTGCGGAAGTAGACGCTCGTAAATCTGCTGCAGATCGGGTCCAGGAAATGGGCGGGCCTGGGCGGCGGCGAGAACAGAGAAAGGCGCGACGATGCAAAACAAGTGAAACAGAAATGCAAAAATAGCTTTCATCAACGTCCCCGCGGGGAGCAAGTCCCTCGTATTCACGTCTGAAAACTCTACAAGCCTTTGTAAATGCCGCCGTCCACCAGCAGCGTCTGGCCCGTAATGTAGGAAGCGCGCTCAGACGCTAGCCAGACGATGGTCTCGGCCACTTCCCGGGGCTGTCCCAGGCGCTTCAACGGAGCATCGGCAGCCCAGCCGTCAAACAAATCCTGCTCGCTCTTTCCGGTGGCAGCGGCGCGGGTTTTCGCCAACTCTTTCAGGCGGTCAGTCGCGGTAAAGCCTGGGCCAACATTATTGACCAGAATTCCGTCCTTCCCGAATTCGTTGGCCAGGCTCTTCACCAGGCCAACCACCGCAGCCCGCACGGCGTTCGAGAGGACGAGATCGGCGACCGGCTGCTTGGTAGTAATAGACGTAAGCGTGATGATGCGTCCCCAGCGCTGCCGCTGCATGTGCGGGATCACCTCGCGAGCGAAAAACACTGTACTCAGAAAGTTCAATTCGAGGGCGCGCTGCCACTCCTCGAGGCTGGCGGAGAGGAATCCTTTCGCAGGCGGGCCGCCGGCGTTGGTGACGCAGATATCGACCGTGCCGAATTTCTTCGCAACCGCGGCGACGAAACGGCCCACCTCCAGAGCGTCAGTAACGTCGAAGGCTTCGGCCAGAACCTCGACACCGTAGTCTTTTCGAATTTTGTCCGCAGCCGCCTGCAAGGTTTGCGAGTTCCGGGCGCACATGGCCACACGGCATCCCTCGGCCGCAAAAGCCTCGGCCGTGGCCCGGCCGATTCCCTGACTGGAAGCCGCAACCAGCGCAACCCGATTTTTCAGACCTAGGTCCATTGACTGGAGATCCAAAACTAGAGATCAATAACTAGAGTCCCGTGAATGGGGAATTATAAACGGTGCGACACGCATTCCTACGCTTGCGGGAGTGCGCGCGCGCAATTAATCTGGATGGAACGAGGAATCCATGAAACCGAACACCCATCGTACCGATACCAAAGCCGTACGCGGCGGAACTGATCTCGAAAGGAAGAACGGCCCGGTGGCCACGCCGATTGTTCAGACGTCAACATTTGAAGTCACCGACAACGAAGAACAACTCCGCGTGACGCCTACCGACCAGTTCTACACACGCTACGGAAATCCTACGAACACGGTTGCGGAGAAGAGAGTCGCGGAGCTGGAAGGCGTGGACGCAGCGCTGACCTTCGCCTCCGGGATGGGCGCGATCACTACGACGATCCTCGCCTTGCTGAAGTCGGGCGACCACATCGTCGCGCAGCGAGATATTTACGGAGGGGTAACGAAGTTTCTCACTCAATGGCTGCCCAAGCTGGGCATCGAAACGACATTTGTAGATACCATAAAATATGAAGAGCACGCGCGGGCGATCCGGCCGAATACCAAGCTGCTTTATCTGGAGTCGCCGACGAACCCAACGTTGCGCATCGTCGACTTAAAGGCGGCCGCGGACCTGGCTCGGCAGCGCGGGCTGATCAGCATGATTGATAGCACATTTGGCACGCCCATCAACCAGCATCCAGCGGAGTATGGTATCGATCTGATCATGCATTCGGGAACAAAATACCTGAGCGGACATACCGACCTGATCTGCGGTGTGGTGGCCGGGCGCGGCGACCTGATCGAAAAGATTCATTCCACGCGCACAACGCTGGGCAACTGCATGGACCCGCACGCGTCGTGGATGCTGGGCCGGGGGCTGAAAACGCTGGCCGTGCGCGTGGCGCGACAGAACGAAAATGCGCTGCAGGTAGCGGAATTTCTCGAGCAGCACCCCAAAGTTCGGCATGTGCACTATCCGTTCTTGACGAGCCATCCGCAATACGAAATCGCCAAAGAGCAGATGAACGGCGGCGGCGGCATTGTTACGTTTGAGGTCAAGGGCACGGGCCAGGACGCATGTCGGGCAAGTGAGTCGATGCGGTTGTTTACGCTGGCGCCGAGCCTGGGAGGCGTCGAGTCGCTGGTGTCGATCCCCGTGTTGACTTCGCACGCCATGATTGAGCCCACGCACCGAGTCCAGATGGGCGTGACCGAACAGATGATCCGGCTCTCAGTCGGGATTGAGGACGTCAACGATCTGATCGCCGACCTGGACCACGCACTGGAAGCCGTGCGGGCACCGCAGACGGTGGGTAGCTTCTAGCTTATGGAGCGACAGCTGCCTTGGCGGTCCCGCCAGAGCCTGCCCTGAGCAAAATCGCAGGGCGAAGTCGAAGCGGCAAAACCAGGCAGCCATGAACAAAACAATCCCGGCCTCTTTCGAGGCCGGAATTTTTGGTTATCACCCTAGTCCCGTTTAGAAAGTAAACCGCGCTCCGAACTGGAACTGGCGCGGCGTGTTGACGTTACCTGTGATCAGTCCGAAGGAGAGACCCTGCTGTGCCACACCGACGACGCTGTTCACGCTGGGGTATCCGTACTGGGCAAAGTTGGTCATGTTGTAGCCGGAGATATCGAAGCGCAGGGCTTTCGTTTCGGTGAACTTGAACGTTTTGTAAATGGATAGGTCCAAGTCGCGCGCTCCCCTCGTGCGTACGTTATCGAGGTAGGCCGGCGCAGTTCCCGGAATAAATGGATTGGTATTGTTCAAGTTCCCGTCATCCGCGCCAGGCGCAGCGAAGCAATTGATGTTGAACCAATTGTTTACGGTATGCGGAGCGCCCTTGGCAGGGTTGCAGATCTGGTCCGCGCGCTGAGCGATGGGCGAGTTCGGTGTTCCCGAACCCGGTGAGCCTATCGGAACACCGTCGCTGAAGTAAAGAATCCCGTTGACCGTCCAGCCGCCCAGAATCGCGTTCCCTGCACCGTTCAGATTGACTGCCTGTCCTTTGCCCACCGGCAAATCGTAGGACATCTGCCCGGTGAACGAGTACTTCAGGTCCTGGGGGCTGACCGAATGCTCATATCCCAAATTTCTCCAATCCTGAGCAGCACCGTTGTGCGTACCTACGAATCCAAGAGGAGGATTGCCATCGTCGGTAAGCAGTTTCGACCACGTAAAGGTAGCCAGCGTGGTGAAGTGGCCGGTCAGCCTCTTTTGCACTTTGGTCTGCAAAGAGCTGTACTCGGAGTCGCCCGCGGGATAGCCGTGGACGCCGACGCCATTGCCGTAGCTGCCATTGCCGAACTGAGGATATTGTTCCAGCGCCACATACTTTGGCACCGTGGCAAAACCGAACCACTGGTTGGTCGCCGGCAGAATGGGTTCCCAAATATTGGGCACCGAGCAACTCGCCTGCTGTGTGATGCAGAGCCCATTGCCGTACTTGGCGATTGTGCCCAGATCTAGCTGGTTCAGATCAACCGTGCCGAAAGGCATAAAGAGTCCACGGCTGCCGACATACGCGGCACTCACCACCACTTGGTGCGGCAACTCGTATTCCACACCAAAGTTGAAGTTGTAGGTGGTGGGCGTGCGCTGCGTGCGCAGGACAGTGCTCAAGGTGATTCCCAAATTGTTGGCCAACCCGGTGGGCGGGGTAGTGAAAACAGGGACAATTCCATTGGGACCGGGAAACGGATTGCTTAATGAATACTGGCCATTGAAAACATCCAAGGCACTCCCCGTGTTTAGGGCGCCGCACGATGTATTGTTGAAAACCGTGTCTCCGTATTGGTTAAAGCAGGTGGCGTTCCATGTAGTCTGCGATGAGAATCCATCGGTGTTTAACCCGGCGCTCCCTACTTGCTCCGTGCTGGGCCCGTAGTAAATGCCTGCGCCGGCGCGAATGACCAGGTGCGTCACCGGCTGGTAAGCGAAAGCCAGCCGAGGTCCAAAGTCATGCATGTTAGTCGTATTGGGCGATCGATTGCTGCTGTTCACATAGATCTCGGCGCCGGTGTAGGAGACGCCGCTCACGGTGTTGCTCACAGTGGGGTTAAAGTACTCTTGGCGATTAAAGCGTTCGTTGCGTCCTCCAAAGATGTCCCAGCGCAGGCCGGCCGTAACGGTTAATCTCGGTGTCACGTGATACGTATCCTCGAGAAAGGCTGCGTAGTAGGGGTTGGATTCGGCTGCGAAGACGTCCTTCGTGAAATTGGGATAATCACTCGATTCGTTGCCAGGAGTTGATCCCATGCCGATGAGTGTGGAGGCGTAATCGCTGCCGCCAACCGAACTGGCAACGGATTGATCGGTAGCCGTGATGTCGAAGAGGTAAGACCCGGCCGGCGCCGGCGGCTGGCCGACGTTGAGGTAGCGCTTCATCCATTCGAATCCGGTGGAAATCTCGTGCTTGCCGATAATCTTGGTGATGGTCGCGTTGGCGTCGCTGTTCTCGCTGGCGTAGACGAAGTTGTTGTAGTCGGCCGTGCCACCGACGCCGCCGCCCACATCGTTAAAGACAAGGAAAGGGAGCTGTTTGAAGACCTCCTGCGCCGCTAACGACGCCGGAAAACCAGCCTGAACACCGTTCACCGTGCCGAGATTGGTAATGTCAGTGCTCAAGAGGGCGGGCGGACCTCCCTGATTCTCGTAATGGCGCGTGAACGAGTAGCGCAAGTTCAGAACAGTAGAGGAATTCAGAGTCAAGTCGTCCGCCACCAGGGCATTGCGGCCGTTGGTGCGGTTCAGGGCATAGTCGGGATCCCACCCGGGGGGCGGGAAGACGTTGGCGGTAGAGAACGCCAATTTATCGTAGGAAAACCTGGTGAAGACGCGCTGCTTCTCACTCGCGACCCAATCCACACGAGCATCGAAGCGGTGCGCTTTGAACGGGTCCAGTCCCGGCAAAGCGTAGTTGGGACTTGCATCCGTGGTCGCCTGATCGCAGGTAGCCGGGCTCGGGTAGTTGCATTTCGGCATGTTCGATAGATACAGCAAGCCGATGGGATTCAGGTTCGCGGTGGGAATCTTGTTGCCTGGGAACGGCTGGCGCTGGTAGCAGGGGGGCGTTGCTCCGGACGGGCATGTGACCTGCACGTCCGGCAGGGTTGGATCGTAGATCGTAAACCCCATCTGCGAGAAATCGCCGGTTCTCTCGGCGCTGGTGGGAACCGCGTAGGTTTTGAGGCCCTCGAATTGTTGCTGCTGAGTGTCCTCGTAATCCGCGAAGAAGAACAGTTTGTCCTTCTTGATGGGTCCACCGATCGCACCACCCTCCTGATAACGGTGGAATGCACCTGGAGAATTCGGCTGCCCGAGCTGGAGCTCACTCTGCTTGTTGAAATAGTCGTTTGCGGACAAAGCGTTGGGCCGGAATACTCCGAAAACGTCGCCATGGAACTTGTTCGTACCCGACTTGGTGACCAGGCCGATGACGCCCGCTCCTCCGCTCTGATAAGACGCCGGCGTATTCTGCGTCTCGACGCGAACTTCCTCCACGCCATCCTCGGGGATGTTCATTGCGGGAATTATCGCGGCGGAGTTGTTCTCGGCAATGCCAATCGGCGCTCCGTCGATCATGTAGTAAACGGATCCGACGAGCGAACCGTTGATTGTGTCGGCGGAGACGTCGACCCCAGGGCGGCCCACGGATATGTTCTGAACGGACTGCATCGAGTCGCTCGAGTTGGGCGACCCGTTGACCGCATTCACGCCCGCACTCAGCTGTATGAGGTCGTAAATGTTGCGCGAGATCAGAGGCACTCGGTCGATGGCTTCGGCCGGGATCAGAGTGCCGACGGTAGAGTTGCTGGGCTCAACCAATTCCACTCCTTCGTGTACGGTGACCGTCTCCGTGGTGGCGCCGACTTGGAGCGTAATGTTGACCTCAGTAACCGCATCGAGGTTGACCGTGATTTTGTCCTGGACGGCGCTTTTAAAGCCCGTCTGGCTGGCGGTGACCTTATAGACGCCGGCGTTGAGGGAGACGAAAGTGTAGAGTCCCGCAGAGCTAGTGACGGTGTGCTGCGTCGCTCCGGTTGCGGGATTCAGCAGGGTCACCTTGGCTCCCTGAATGACTGCCCCGCCCGGGTCGGTAACCAGGCCGCTGATGCTGCCCCTGCCGGCCTGGCCTAGTGCTACAGAAGCTGCGCACAGGAAAAGAACACAAACCGCAAGGAAACCCCGCACCGTCTGGACAATTGCACTTCCGCTCCTCATGAACAGCCTCCTAACCCAAAGTCGCAGAGCCACCTTCCATGGCCCCGGCGTCGTCTTGCACCGTGCCGGTCATCGCCGGTTCGCATCTTGATTTTTGGATGGACACTTCTCCCAGGAGGCAGGTGAGACCCTCCGGCCTGGTTATTAAAACGTATGAATACTCCTTTTTTGAGCTATCTGCTGTCAAGAAAAAAGCGTGGGCCGGAACGGGACACGATCCTGGAATGTGCAGCTAGGTGGACTCCCCTCCTCGCTCTGCTTCACGCGCCTCGTCCTCCTGCACTGCGTTCAGCGGTGAGTCCTGCTGTTAGAGCAGGCTCCGAGTGGATTCCCTTACCACCAGCTCGGGAGCCACCTTGCGATGGTCGGCCGCTACTTCGCGTTTCTCGAGCACGCCGTTGATGCCTTCCACCACGATCCCCACCGCCGCCCCGCCCATGGCCTCCAGGGGTTGGCGGACCGTCGTCAGCGAAGGCGTATAGAGTGCAGACGGGGCCACATCGTCGAATCCGATCACCGAACAGTGCTCTGGCACGCGCAGGCCGGCCTTAGTGAGCGCACGAATCGCGCCGAAGGCGGTCATGTCGTCGAAAGCCAGCAACGCCGTGAAAGAATTTTTTTGTTTGATCAGCTCCTCCGTGAGCCGCTGGCCGGCCTCAAAGCTCGAAGTAAAATCGCGCGATTCCGGCAGATCCACAATCAGGCGCGTGTCAAGCTCCAGCCCGCAATCCTTGGCACAGTTGCGGATTCCCTCCCAGCGCGGCGAACTGTCGGCAAGAGTCTTGGGGCCGCGAATGATGGCGATCTTGCGATGGCCCATGGAATGTAAATGCTCGAGCGCCAGATAACCGCCGATTTCATTGTCCACGATAACCGAACTGATCGAGTCGGTCTTCAGCTCGCAGCCGATCATGATGGTGGGGATGCTGCTCTTTGCCAGATCCCCGAGCAGGTTGATATCGAGAAAAAGCCAGTTGGCGACAACGATCAGCCCTTCGATGCGACGGTCGAGCAAAAGCTCGAGATAGCGCTCGAAACGGGCGCGCTCGTTATGCACGTCAGTGAGGATGGGAAGATACGAAGACTGGTAAAGCGTGTTTTCGATGCCGCGCAACACCAGCGTGCAAAACGGATCAGTCATGTCGAACACCATGACTCCAACGGTGTGGCTACGCTTGCTGCGAAGCGAGCGGGCAAACTGGTTAGGACGGTAGCCGAGTTTCTCGGCGGCGCGCTCAATCCGCTTCTTGGTGACAGTTGGAATGTAACGCGCCAGGGGAGCGTTATTGAGCACGATGGAAACCGTGGTGGAGGAGAATCCGCTCTCCTTGGCAACGTCTCGGATGGTGACCATCGAAGCCTTTAGCCCTGCCCCGCGGCACTCTGGCGCAAAAACCGCGGAAAAAAACGAAGCGCGAGTCTCCGATTCCTCCTCAGAGATCACGCATCCCCGGGCTTGAATTCACGGGGATGCTGGCGGACACTACAGCAGAGACTACAACCGGTGTCAAGCGGTCGAATCAAGCTGGGGCTTGTGAGTGCGTTGGTGCGCACGTCAATCAGCACACTGATGACGGTGCTTCTGCTGGCAGCTACGATGGTGCCCGCTCGTGCGCAAAGCTCCGTTTTCCCCTCGGCGGCGAAGCCGCAAAGTGGCGAGCCAGCCGCAGCGGCTGGGGAAAACCCGAAGCGGCAGCCAGCGCTGATTTTTCAGCATGGGCAGGAAGCGCTGAATCACGGCAGGCTAAACGAAGCCGAGCGCGATTTTCGCCAGATTCTGGCTCTGGATCCTCAATCGGGAGCAGCCTACGCCAACTTGGGCGTGGTCTACATGCGTCGCAAGCAGTGGAGCAAGGCGCTCGAAATGCTACGCAAGGCCGAGCACCTGCTGCCGCAAGTGGGAGGAATCCGCCTCAACATTGGTCTCGCCTATTATCGCCAAAACAAGTTCCTGCTGGCGATTCCTCCGTTCGAATCGGTCGTGCGCGATCAGCCGGACGCCCTGCAGCCGCGCTATCTGCTGGGCCAGTGCTATTTCTTTGCCAACCGGTGGGCCGATGCCGCCGACACTCTGGAACCGCTCTGGCCACAGGAGTCCACGCAACTGACCTATCTCTATGTGCTTTCGATCGCAGCCCATCGCGCCAACCGCAAGGAGCTCGACGAAAAAACAACCGCGCAGCTGGTGCGCGTGGGGGAGGGCTCGCCGGAATATCATCTCTTCATGGGCAAAGCACACCTGAATTTGGAACAGTACGACATGGCGTTGGACGATCTTCAGGCGGCGGCTGCGGCCGATGCGAAGTTGCCCTTCGTGCATTTCAACCTTGGCCTGACGTATTTGAAGAAGCAGGATTACGAGCACTCACGCGACGAGTTTCTGAAAGATGCCGCCCTCGAGCCAGATCTCGCGCTCAACTACGACGAACTCGGGGATGTGTATGTGCTGATGCAGCAGGACAACAATGCTGAGAAGAGCTATCGCAACGCGCTGCGCCTCGATCCTACTCTGGTGAATTCTCAGGTGGGACTCGCCAAGATCTACCGGCGGGAAGAAAAATACGCGCAGGCGCTGGCGGCAATCGACTCGGCCGCCAAGCTGGATTCTGGCCGCACTGATATTCACTACCTGCGCGGCCAGGTTCTGGTGCACCTGGGTCGTAAGGCGGAAGGTCAGAAAGAACTCGAAACCGCGGTGCGCATCGACAACGAACGGCGCGCCGAGCATGAGAAGCAGGTAGAAACCGAAACCGTCCCTTCACCTGAACTGCTGCAACCGGACCAGCAGTGACAAACTCTTCTCACTGACCGCGCCGCCAAACCAGCTTCGAGATCTTAAGCTTGGGAGATACTTCATGCGGCGATATCCGCCCCTTCGACTTCGCTCAGGGCGGGCTCTCGGTTGTCCGTTCGGGCGGAGTTCGGCGGTGTTTTCCTCCCGCCTGCCAAAACCGCACCACTTCCCCGTCCGTCTCCGTCCGCGACTGCGACAAGCCCGTGATGTTACTATTTAGAATTCGTTTCATCCCTGGAGAAACTACCGGGCACCCTTTACTTTATCCTTTGAATCGAAGGTAAGAGACCAGACCTGCTCATGTTGAAATCCAGCTTCTTGAAATCCCGAAACGCCGTTCCCGTTCGCCTGCTGCACTCGTTCTTGTTTCTGGCTCTTCTGGCATCGCCCCTGATTGCTTCCGGGCAAAGCTTCACTATGATGGTCACGGAACCCAACCCCTCCGCGGTCGACGCCGGTCAGGACTCCAAGTCCTACATCAACCTGGGAACCGTGAATGGCTTTACGGGCAACGTCTCTCTCACATGCGCAGTCACTCCGGTGGTGACGAATGGTCCGACATGTACGCCCCCAGCCACGGCAACTCCTCCGCAGCAGGTCGCGATGTCGATCACCGTTAGCGACCTTGCTCCCGCCGGGTTTTATACCCTCACCGTAACCAGCACCGGCCCTACCCCAGCCAACACGGACACGAACACGGCCACGATTAACTTGACCGTGCTTTCGATAACCCCCGACTACACTCTCGCGGTGACGACCGCGATTTTCCCCACCAGCGTGCACGCCGGCTTCCCGGCGCAGGCAACGCTAACCGTAAGCCCGATCAATGGCTATTCGGGAACCGTCACTCTTTCCTGCAGTTCCGTCACGCCACTGGCGACGCCTGCTCCTTCCTGTTCGTTCGCTCCCGCTGCCGTTGGACCTCAGTCCAACGGCCTGCAGCCGCCCTACACCTCCGTCCTCACCATCACTACCACAGGAAACACACCGCCGCCGCCAACTCCTGCTTCGCTTCCCGGGAACCTCAACAGGATCAACAGTTCATGGCCGCATGGGGCAAACGGCCATGGCTTTAGCGGCTTGTGGTTGGCCTTCTCCGGACTGGGATTGATTACGCTCGCGCTGGCCACTCGAGGACGACGTCGTCGGAGACTATGCGTGTTGTCGCTTCTCGTCGTCACTGGGACAAGCTTGCTCCTCGTGCCCGCCTGCGCAACCAACAACTCCAACACCGGCCTGAACGGAAGCACTCCCAAGCATACTTACGTCTTCACGTTGACCGGCGCTGACACCTTTGGCGTGGCACCCAGCAACGAAGCCACGCCTCCCAGCGTGAGTCTCACGGTAGACTAGCGCCGGTGGAAGCCATGTGCAGCTTCCGGTCTTCCATATGCTTTCGCTCGATTCATCGCTCTACACGAAAGCTGGCGGCTTGTCTTTTCTGCTTTTTCTTCTGCGCCAGTCCCGCCGCCGTGAGCAAGGAGAAACCGAAATCAACCATCGTGCGATGGGACGAACAACGCCCCGGCTGCACGTTCTCCCGCGGCGATGACGGAAAATACCGTTACGGACTGTGGTCGGATGATCTCGGCATTACTCTTATCCTTGACGCGCAGGAACTGGAAAAAGTTCGGCGCCGGCATGAACCCTTTTTTGGCGTCCTGCTCGACCTGCGTTATCGCGGCCAAGGCTCGGTCGACCTCGCCACTGAAGGCATTTCACTGCAGTTCCTGAAACACTTCAAGGTGATCCAGCCAGCACTCGATCCCGACGGATTCGCGGAAAAAATCCAGAAAGACGCCGACACCCAGGATCACGAAACGGCGCGCGAAATGGAAAAACATCCCGTGCAAAAAGGTGCGAAAGAGGCCTACACCCGCGCCTTTCAGAAGGATGCGGCGGAGTTGATCGAGTTCGTCACCAAAGACGCGCTGCGTCCCGCACACCTCGACCCCGGAAAACCCCAGGTCAGCGGATGGGTATTGTTCAGCACGAACAGCCGGTGGATCGGCGGCTGGAAAAAGCGCGAAGCCTTCGTGCTGCGGATTCCGATCGAGGGAACCATCTTCGAGATACCCTTCGAGCTTCCCCCGGAAAAAGGCGAACTGATTCTGCGCCGCAGAGAGTAAGGGTAGGAGGAGTAAGAGTAGGAGATTTGGCTCCGGGCCTCAACTTCGCCGGATCGAACCAGTTCAATCCTTGCGGCCGCCTCGGAGCAACAGTTCTACGAAGCGGCGCGCCTGGTTTCGCGGGCGTGCTCCGCAGCCTGGCGCATCAGAATATCGCGCAGTGAAACCAACCCCTTCAGTTCCTTGCCCTCGACGATCGGCAAATGGCGGAATCCGAATTCCTGCATGATAAATAGACATTCCTCGATGGTTTCGTCGGCCGGAACCGTGCGCGGGTTCGCGCTCATGACTTCCGCAACAGCCGTGGATCCGGGAGTGCGTCCCACGGCGACCACCCGGTTCATAATGTCGCGTTCCGAAAAAATTCCAGCCAGCTCTCCGTTGCGCAGCACGGGCAGCGCGCCGATGTTATGTTCCATCATGTAGCGCGCCGCTTCCAGCACGGTCTTCCCGGCATCGATGGAATAAACTCTGCGGTCTTTCACGATTTCACGGAGGGTGGTCATCGGTCACTCCTTTGGGGATTGGGGATTGGGTCCGGCCAGGCGCACGGCCCAGTCCTTAGGGTGGGCAATACTTTATCACGGCGAGTGGCGGTCCCGCAGCCCGAAAACGGGCCATAGACGCCTATTGTCCGGTCGGCCGTAAAGTTCCAGACCGCGGCCTAACTATCTCTAGCCTGAGCCCCCTGAGCTTCCCTGTGTTTAAACGAATTTTAGACAAATCCCATGCTCAACTTACGCTGGGGAAGCAAGCAAAGACTACAGTAGAATCTCCTGCAACGGGACGGCGGGCCGGACCAGCCGGCTGTGGAGGATCATCATGAAGTTCCCCGGAAGCACGCTTGTAATCGCATTCGCGTCGCTGGCGCTGCTAACTGTTGCTGAACCGCGCGCGTCGTTTGCCCAAACCACCGGCAACACCCCCACGCGACCGAAAGGAGTTCCTGCGACTACCGACGGAGTAATGGTGGCCTCGACGGTCGGCGTAACTAGCGCGGGAATTCGCATAATGGTCGGGGCGCCGTTTTCAGCCGAACAGGAGTCCGAGCGTTCTCACGTGCTGGCCGACGGAACCCACGTGACCCAAACCAGCCACGTGCGAATGTACCGCGATTCGGAAGGCAGAACGCGAAATGACGGCCTGCTACCAGGTGAGTCGGCGACGAGTAACCGCGCTCCCCAAATGGTGCAGATTCTCGATCCCGTAGCCAAGGTTCGCTACAGGCTCGACGTGCAACGACAAATCGCCCATCGCTACGCATTTTCTGTGCCGGAAGAAAGGCTCTGGCGAATCGAACCGCCTCAGGCGGAGGGCCCCGACCAGTCGGCGCCTGCGAGGGTTGAACGCGCACCAGCACAAACAGCCGCGACACAAACTAGGGCGGACGAAACAGGGGAAACCGTTCGGCGCAAAGTATCGCGCGCATCGCTCGGGACGCAAACCATTGAAGGTATCGAGACAGCGGGTACACAAACCACCATCACGATCCCCGCGGGAGCCGAAGGGAACGATCGTCCGATTGAGATTGTCTGCGAGAACTGGGAATCCCCGGAACTGAAGCTGCAGATGCTTTCGAAGTGCACCGACCCGCTTCACGGCGACCACACCACCCGCATCGTCAGCATCGACCGCTCAGAACCGGACCAGTCCTTGTTTCAGGTGCCTGCCGACTTCAGGGTCGTAGATCTCCCGTCCAGGAGCGAGCCGGCCGTCTCCGCGCCAGACACGACAACGAGCACGGAACGCTGATTGGAAACACGGTGACAGGCCTGAGACTTCGCCTACCGCTCAATTAGATTTTCCAGCGTCGCGAAAAACGCCGGGTAGGAAATCGCCGCCGATTCCGCCCCGCGAATTACAGTCTCACCCTCCGCGCGCAGCGCAGCAACAGCAAATGCCATGGCGATGCGGTGATCGCTGCAGGAATCAATCTCCGCGCCGTGCAGCGTCTGGCCGCCAGGAATTCTCAGTCCATCTTCGCGTTCTTCCACCTGCGCACCCATCCGCCGCAGATTGCTGGCCACGGCAGCAATGCGGTCGGATTCTTTTACGCGCAACTCCTTGGCGTCGCTCACCTCAATTCCCTGCTCCGTATAAGGCGCAATGGCCGCCAGCACCGGGATTTCGTCGATCAGCGCCGCTGAGTCGGCCCCAGAAATGGTCACACCCTTCAGTCGAGCGCCCTCCACCTGCAGCGTGCCGACGAGTTCGCCATGAATCTCCTCGATCTGCGTCACGGAAATATTCAGTCCCAACAGCGTGAGGATATCGAGCAGCCGCGCCCGCGTGGGATTCATCAAAAGATTCGGAATGGTCAGCCGCGACCCCGGGAACAACGCCGCCGCGCACAAAAAGAACGCAGCGCTCGAAAGGTCGCCCGGAACGCGGGCTTCCAGTCCTTTAAGCGTCTGTCCTCCGCGAATCTTCACTTCGTTTCCCTTGCGCTCAAGCTGCGCTCCAAACGCCCGCAGGGCAACTTCTCCATGATCGCGAGTGCGCAGCGGTTCCTCGACGCGGGTTTCTCCATCGGCAAACAGACCCGCGAACAGCAGACACGATTTCACCTGCGCGCTGGCCACCGGCATCTTGTAGTCAATTGCTTTCAGGTTCCCGCCCGTGATCCGCAACGGCGGAAGTCCGCCCTGCGAACCAATCTGCGCGCCCATCTCGGTCAATGGAGTGATCACGCGCCCCATCGGCCGCCGCGAAAGCGATTCATCGCCGACCATTTCGCTGCTAAATTCCTGCCCCGCAACAATGCCACTCAACATGCGCATGGTCGAGCCAGAGTTGCCGCAATCGAGCGCCGTGCTTGGAGGTGCGAGCGCGGCTCCTCGCCCTTCAATCTCGATCGTGTTCTCGGCTCCGCTCTTGCGTTCCCACTTCACTCCCAGCGATCGCATGCATCCCAGCGTGCTCGCGCAATCGGCGCCAGTAGAATAATTCTCAATCCGCGACGGCCCCTCCGCGATTCCCGCCAGCATGGCATACCGATGCGAAATGGACTTGTCCCCGGGCAGCTGCACACTGCCGCGCACACCACGTGCCGGGCGCACAATCACTTGCGATTCATTTTTCATCCTGAGATTAATATAGCGGAAGGCACACGAAAGAATGGTCGAGCAGAGTTGCGAATTGTTGATTGCTGATTGTTGATTACTGACTAAAATCTCAAGACTGCTGAAGTAATTCCTGTTTTCTCCGCATTTCAATCAGCAATCAGCAATTTCTCAGGCCATTGCCCGAGCCTCGGCCGCGGCTTCTTTCAGAATGTTGGCGGGAACTTCCCTCATCGTCACGCCGAACTCAAACATCGCCGTCTCGGTCCCGCGTCCCCAGCGCGCCACGTCCCAATGCGCGCGCACAAATCTCACGTCAGGATGCGCCGTCAAATCCAGCAGCAGCGGGGACTGCTCCCGATAGAATTTCTGCGGGAAGGCAACAATTGGCTTTGGACTCCACGCCGCCCCGTCCGCCGAGCCGTAAACACTCACGTCCAGCGACTCCTGCTCGATGATGGTGGTGATGTCAAGCGTCAGCAGGAAAACGCGGCTGGTGGCCGCGCTCACGTCGACGGTCGGGCCGACCCCCTTGGCAGTCACCACTGTCTTTCCCGCAACCAGATCGCTAACCAAAGAAGTATTCATTGTCCCCATTAAACCTCAACTCTCTTCCCGGCGGCTCAGCTCGCGCCACACGCTTACTCCGACGGATGCGGCCCCGTGAACTCAGAACAACACGGCTTCTCGGCGGGCTTGAACTCCATCAGTTCAATTCGCGTGAAATCGGGGTCAAATACGTTAAGCTGCCATTTGCCGTCTCTGCCCATCTGTGACTTCTCGCCTCCGTGCGGTTTCCAGCCATGAGATTCGAGAGTCGCCTGCGCCTTCTTCATATCCGCAACGCCCAGCGAAATATGATTCATCACTCCCGTACGCTGCAGATCCGGATGCTCCGGCTGATTCAGCATGTACTCCAGCCAGTCAGTGCCGTCGGGAACCTGCATGGCCACCCAGTCGGTCTTGTCATCCTGCATTCCTCCGTGCCAGTAGGGACGAAAGCCCAGCAGGTCGCGATAGAAGTGATCCTCCGCATCGCGGTTGTGCACCAGAAAACCGGTGTGAATCATGCGTCGCGATACCGCCGATGCCGGCGCGGCCGCATCTCCCTTGGCATTTTCAACCGCGGCATGTTCCACAGCGGCATGTTCCACAAACTCAACACGATGTCCTTCAGGATCGGCAACAGAAAAACTCAAACTGTGATCAGACCAACCAGCCATACCAGAAACCTTCACACCGTTCGCCGTCAGGTAATGGCGCAGCGCGACGATATTGTCAGTGGTGAACGCCACGTGATCCATGCGGTCGGTCGCCTTCGGATCCGGCGCAGGACTGTAACCCACCCACTGTGCGCCCACCATGTAGCGCACCGTGCCTCCCGGTTCAACCGCCGGACTTTCCGCCAGTCCCAGCACAACGCCATAAAGCTTCTGCACTCCCTCAGGCGCAGTAGTGTAGAACGAAACATGATCGATGCCTAGAATGCGCGGCCTGTGAACGGCGCTGTTTTGTGCGAAGGCACCGCCGGCAAAAATCGCCAGCGCCAATAATGCAACAGTCATTCTTATTCTCATAAGCAGCACGATTGTAGCGCGAGCCGTCCAACAAACTCTAGACCCCGATTCCGGATTTACTCTGTGGTCCTCCGTGCCCTCTGTGGTCAAAGAACTGAGGCCCTCCGGAAGCCCCGTCTAGGCGCCCTCCAGAAAGCGCGACAATAGCCCCGTCACATCCTCGGGTTGCTCCCACGCCGCATAGTGCCCCGCCTTTGGGACCACTCGCATCTGGCTCCCGGCAATATGCTGGCGCATCAACTCCGCTTCGTTCACGCCGGTGAGAACGTCCTCGTCCCCAGTGATCAGCAGCACGGGAACATTGATAGTCTTCAATGTTCCCACCGAGTCCGGACGCTCCGCCATCCCCCGCTGCACCTGGGCCACATCCTCAGCCGACATTTTGCGCATCATACCCAGCGCTCCAGCGACCAGGTCAGGACGAGCCTCGCGCGTGCTCTTGCCCAACAGTCGCGGAATCATACTTTCAAAGAACGGCTCGGTGCCACGCTCTAAAACGTCATTCGCCGCCTGCAGCCGTCCCGCACGGGCTTCGGCTGAATCCGCGGGAGCTTTGGTGTTGCACAAGCCGAGCGCCGCCACGCGGCCGCGAAACCGGCGCCAGAATTCAAACAACGCGTATCCGCCAATCGACACTCCAATCAGCGGAGCTCGACCCAAATCCGCATCGTCCATCACCCCGGCAATATCGAGAGCGTGCTTCACCATGGTGGTCGGACCTTCGCCAATTCCAGACTCACCATGCCCGCGCAGATCGGGCAGAATGACCCGGAAGCGCTCCGCCAGCGGCCGAGCCACAGGCAGCCAGAATTCATGATTTACGGGAAAAGGATGCAGCAGCACGACAGGAGCGCCCTCGCCCAGCACTCGGTAGACGATCTCTGCGTCGCCGCTTTTGACCTGCGAGACGGTGAGCTGCATGCAGCCGATTTAAACACAGATGTAGATACCGGCGCTGACTTTCCGCTTGCTCTCCAGGCGACGCTTTGAAATATCCTTGCGCTTACACACTCGTCATTTGCTGCGCGCCCGCGGGAGCGACGCACTGCAAGGGCTCCTCGGGCATTACAACCCACGCAACGAAATATGGAATGACGCCAATCCCGGTCATGATCGCCGTGATCAGCCATGCCAGCCGCACCACGGTCACGTCAATGTCAAAATATTCGGCGCAGCCCAGGCACACGCCCGCGACCTTGCGTCCCTGGCGCGGCCGCACCAGCCGCTTACGCGCCACAGACGCCCCCACCCGAATGCCGCAATACGCGCAAACCGCCGCATCATCCTGAATCACTTTCCCGCAGTAATTGCAGTACATGATCTGCCTCTCTACTAGACAATACGCAACTGTATGCCAAAAGTTCCTCTATATTTCGGCGTTCCGGGGACTCGTGAGAGGATTAATCCCATGAGGCCTGTGAGAATCCACGGTTGCCTGCTGATCGCCATTTCCCTGCTCACTCATGCCCCGGCCCAGGCACAGAATCATAATCAGGACCGCGTTCAGTTAGCCCTGAAGAATCCTCCCTGCCAGCCCACCGCTCAGACGAGTTGCGGGACTGAGACGAAGATTCCGCCGGCCGTACTGAAATCTCCCTCTGCGCTATGGGCCTTCATAACCTCGCCAAACACGGGATACTTCGAACGGCTGACCGCCGCTTCCAGCGCCGGGAAGGTGCTTCCCGCTTCGTGGATTCCAAAAGTCCTGGCAGCGCAGAACGAGATTGAGAAAGAAGAGCATCTTCATGCCTTCGGGGTTCAGCGATATCCCATCAGCGAGGTGGCACCCTATCTCGGCCTTCCCCGCGACCGCGTGGGCGCGGGGATAAAGCGGAACGTTCTCGGCCATCCTTTCCTCGTCCCCGAGAAATGGATCGACTATCCCCTGACCGAGGAAGAACTCCAGCAGTCTCCCTGGCCGTTTCAGGTGAGCCGAGCGTTGGCGGCTGTGCGTGCCTCTATCATTCGCGATGGCGACCCCAAGCAAAACGACGCAGTCATCCTCAGCTTTCCGTGCACAGACGTCGAAACCGCAAGGCTGCTGGTGTCGCTGACCACGCAAGTCGCCGCGTCGCAAGAGAAAACTATTCAAGACAAGCCCTACGTGCCTCCCGAGGTATTCGGAGCGTGGCTGAACGTCCTGAAAAACCCCAAAACCGAGGCAGCCCATGAGCATGTCTCCGGAATGCTTGACCAGGCTTCCGCCAACTGGGACTGTCCGGGAACCGGGATGATTCATTGTCCAATGGCGGAAGTGGTCGCGCTCGAGGTTCTCAAGAAACAGGATCGCTATGTGATTCCTCAGATCCCGCGATTCCATGAATACCCGCACACACTGTTCCTCGCTGCCGCCCGCTTTGTGCTTAGCCCGGAGTACAGGCAGCATAACAGTCTGCAGGATCAGGCCGATGATGCGAACGTCCTCTACTACCTCGCCGGCCATACCGTGCGGGACCCTTTTCCGCAGCATCTTGCCGCCGATAATGCCACCTACGAACGGGCAGTGAAATCTTTCGCCGACAGGTTTAAAGAATGGGGGTCGATCTTCGAACGCAACGCAGAGATGGAGCGTCCGCTCCTCGAGAAGACTTCCAAATTTCTATCGAAGTTCACAACTTGCCGCGCCGCACCCGCACCAAAACGGCCCTTGCCAGCTCAAAAATAGGGGGCCATAGTCCGAGGCCCCTACTCCCGATAAGCCCCCCTAATGAACTTCCGCGCTTCTTCCGCTAGAGGAGTCCCGCCGTTCTCCCCCACCACCGTCTGATATTTTTTCACCGCCATGTCCCGCCTCTGCAACAAGTCATACATTTCCCCCGCGGCCAGATTAGCTTTCTGCAAAGTTTCCGGATCGGGATTCGGCACATCATTAGCCAGTTCGTAGGCGGCCGCCGCGCCCGCGTAATCCTTGCGGCTGCGCAACAACTCGCCCAACCCCCAGGCTGCCAGTTCGTAGTGCAGCGTGCCGTACTTCCCTTCCCGCCCGTTCTGCCAGACTTTGCGGTAACCCGCTGCAGCCTCGTCCCAGCGCCCAGAGTCGCGCAGCAAGTTGGCGAGTTCCACGGAAAACAAATAGTTCCCTGGATAACGCGCCGCCAATCCCTCCATGATGCCGCGCGCTTCGTCGTATTCGTGCTCCCGCCGCAGGAACAGGCACAGCACGACGTTGGCGTCCACCGCATTCTCGCCGTTGCTCCGGCCCAGCTCTCGCAGGTATTGCAGGCCTTTTTCCTTGGTGCCGCTAAGGCCCACCAGCGCGACCGCCACTTTCACGCTCCAGGTGAGGCTGCCCATTACGTAATTGTGCGTGCCCACCACCAGCTTCGCGTCCACATAGTTGGGATCGAGTTCCAGCACGCGTTCGTGGTCATGGCGGGCGCCGACGCCGTTACGTAAAGCCGAGAACCATGCCCGCTCGATCAACGCCGTGTAGACGGAAAACTGCGCGCGAGTCACGCCGCGGGCGTAGAGGGCGTCCACATCATTCGGGTTCGCCTTCAGTTCCTCTTCCTCCAGGGCTTCAGCCTGGGCGACCAGCTGCCGGATCCGTGCGTTCACCTTGGGATCGCCCGGCCGGTGCGTCTGCCCAATGAAACTGTCGTTGGCATACTCGCCCGTATTCATGGCGCCAGTGTCGTAGAGCTCGTGCACCAGCACACAAGTCAGCAGGTGGTTCACCGCAAAGGGATCCTTGGGATGCCGCGCGAGAATCTTCTCGAAGTCGCGCGTCGCCGGGTCATATTCCATGTTGTAGAAGTGGTCGAAAGCGGCGTCCACCTGCGGATCGCGAACCACATTTGCGGCGGCAGCGGGAATGCACAAAGCGATCAGGATCAGAACTAGAAAACGGCTTCTTCCCGGCACAGAATGAACCAACGAAGTCTTCTCCCTGATCGCCGCGAACTGAAAGCTCCAAACCAAGTGCTCAGACCGTACTCTGTGATGCCCGTGGTGAACGGGTTTCCTCGCCTACGTGTTCACCCTGCGGTCCCTTCAGTCTAAACGAATCCCTCCCCGCATCCGATGGACCGTCCCGGAACCATATTCGTTAGCAGAGGGGCCAGAACAGTCACTCCAATTACTCATGCCGGGTCTCTATAATCGGCCCAAGTTCAACCACTCATTCGGGTTTTAGAGCTGTTCGAGTGAGCTGTTCCACCCCGGTCTGCCGAATGGAGCTCGGCAGGCCGGTAGTTCTATCTAGATGTTCCGGGACCTCCCTTGGGAGCAGGCCGTCCGCAAATTGTGATGCATTTTTGATCTCGCCGGAGGGTCCTGTACTTTGGAAACCAGCGCATCTTTACGCGCAAAGGCACGTAATTATTGCCGGAGAATCCTGTAGAGAGGTTGGGACGAAAATCGTAAGTCTTTAATTCGTCGACGTTTAACCGGGGGTCGGCTTTGGTGCTAGGCTTGCCTCTTGAGCAGTCACAGCTTTCCACTTTTTGGGGTTTGCCGATGGCGGAAGTCGTTCCCAACATGGAGCAGGAATTCTGGCGGCCGCCGGTCGCCATGCCGATGGCTAGTCAGCCGCAGGAACCCACTCCGGTTCCTGCTTTCGGCGAAGCCTGTCAGCGTTGCGCCACCGAATATCTGGTAGGTGCACGCTTTTGCCATGCCTGTGGCACGCCCCGGTCCTCCCAGCCGCAACGAAACAATCTGCAACCCGCCGAAAACCAATCCGCCTACCTTTCGGCCGACTTTTTATCTTCCGACTTTTTCGTAAAAGGAGCCGCCAAGCTCCGCGCGACGGCCGCGGGAATCCGCTGGCGCAAGCTTGCTCTCCCCGCCTGGATTCAATACCTGCATTTCCACGAAATCAAGCGCTGGATTGGGCTTCCTACCCCATCGTTGGTCGCTTTTTTCATCGGCCTGGGCTGCGTGGCCGGAGCCGTCGGCGTGAGCCTGGTCTATAAGGCGCAGAACTTCGTCGATTTTCAGGCCATCCAGATGTGGCGCATCGAGTGGCTGCTGGCTGCAACCGCGTCTTTCGTAGCCGGCATTCTGCTGAAAAAGCCCTCCAATAACAATCACGACGATCAGGACTAAGCACTCCCCTTGCGCCATGTCTGCAGCGGGTGCTCCGTTTCTCGTGTTCTTTGCGAGAAGTGTGGAGGGCCCCCTCGCTCCTAGAAGAAATAGATCACATCTCCGGCCAGCATAAGCTGGTTCTTCTTCGTACCGTTGTCGTAGGCGGGCACGTCGTAGGAGCGCTCAAATCTCAACTCAGGACGAAAAAGAACGGTCGTTCCGATCCAATGTCCCCAGCCGACCAGATGCTCGGAGTATTTCGTCTTGAAGCCGGTGCGCTGGCCGCGCATGTCGTCCATGGATTCGTTGCGGATGGTCAGGTAGTCATGCTTGGAAAATTCTTTCTCGACGTAATTGACCACGGCCCATTCCGGGGCGAAGCAGGTTAGCTGCGTCGCGCTAGCGCACACCGCACCATTGGCGTTGGTTTCGAGCAATGAAGCAGCGGAGGGATTCAGCACGTTCGGGGTTTGGCTCTCGTACTGGTACCAGCTCTCCGTCGCGGTGTGCCATGAGCTGTTGATCTTGTGGTACCAGGTCAGATAGTAGGCCGCCAGATTGTTGTAGGCGTACTTGCCGTCATTGATGGAGTTCGCGCAAAGATAGAGATTGTCGCCGCCTTCCTTCCACGTGTAACCGAGGCAGGTATTGAATGTAGGCTTGGAGTCAGGCCGGGTCCACGGAACGGCTTCGCATCCGGCTGAGATACCAGCCTGAAACAGCCAATGATCGCTGACCTTGGTCGTGGTATTGATGCCACTCTGCGTGTAGCAATCGTAGGTATAGGTCAGCGAGTGGCTGTAGGTGTAGTTGTTGGGAGCAAGTTGCGCTTCGATATCCGGCAACGATATGTAACGACCGATGCGGACATCCATGCCCTGCGCAATGTGTGGAAAGTATAAATCCCCGTAGACCATGACCGGGTCAAACCCGTATTCGCGGTTATGCTTCAGCAACTGCTCGCTGAACACGCCCTTCGCCGTGGTGAACCGGTAGTCCAGCCCATAAAGCGCCGCCACGCGGAATCCCCAGTCAAAGTGATCGGTCTGCACGGTGTCGGGCTGGCGCTCCACGTAGAGTACTTCTTGATCGGGCTGAAACGTGTTTGGTTTCTCTGCATAGGCGGCGGGCAAGTTGGCATAGCCCGGCTTATCGGAAGTGCTGATGTTGAACCCGCCATTCGCCCATCCGTAAATCTGTACGCCGCTCTCCTTCCATCCTTCACCGTGCGATCCACTCCAGATCGTCTGCATGAGGGGGCCAGATTGTGTCCAGGGTTTTGAAATTACCACCGACCCGCCATAAGGCCAGTCAGAGAATGGAAACGGAGGTCCATCTACGGGCGATGCAGTACCTCGAAACGACGGCGCTGGTTCGGTTGATGGGGCCGCTCTCCAGTCATCCCTGTACGTTTTGAAGAATCTGCGCAGAAAGTTGTCGTGGGCGGAGTGTGGGGCGGTCACGGCAGCAGCTCCGCCCATGTCGCGGCTGGGCAGCGGCACGCCCACGGCAATATCCTGCTCCTCGGTTCGCCCCGCCGCCAGTACCACGGTGGTTGGGTGCACGCTGGCAAATCCTTGTTTGCGTGCTGCGACTTCGTAGCGTCCCGGCCTCAGCTTTTCAATAACGTAACTGCCGTCCCAACCACTCACGACGGTAAGGGAAAAGGCTTCGAAGTCACTGCGCACCTTCACCTGCGTTCCGGGCAAGGGTTCGCCGAAGATATTCCGCGTGAAGCCCCGAAGCTCTCCCGTCGCTGGTGAACCGTACGCCGGCATAGAAAAGCACTGCACTCCCATCCAGCAGATAAACCCTGCCAATCCGTAAGCACAAAACCCCTTCATCGTCATCGCATAAAGGTAGAGAATTCCGTATAAAGGACCCGTAAAGAATGTATGAACAATTCGAATCGACGCGATTGATTTTCCAAATTGGGAGGCTTTTCGCGCACGAGTGCGCCCACGGACGACGAGGGTCAACAGCCATCAGCCGCAACCGGCTGCATGCGGGAGTCACACTCGATTTCGGGACGCAACCTCCGCACCCAAGCCACTATGGCTACCAATCGGTATGCTTCCGAGGTGCACCACCAGCCGACGACATATTCATCCCTCGATCCTCAGCGGCGCGCCCGGTGGGCGTGATCCGAGCTGCCTCGTCCGCAAACAGTCGTCTTCTTGGGTGCAGGGTTGAGGGGGGAAACGAGCAAGCTAAATTCTGCTTTTATTGATAGCTGTCGATAAATCGCGATATCACGCAATGACTACGCTGGAGGATTTTTTGGTTGCATTCACAGTACGTACATCCGAAGCATCCACCAGATAAGGAATATCGCGACGATCACCCCCGCGACGTGAACGATCCAGTCGCCAGTTGTTTTCGGTTTTCCAAAATTGAACATGCGGCGATGGTAGCAGGCCCCGCGCAGTTGGCTTAACTGATCGCATCATCATTCACTACTTACTGAAGTTGGCCTGACAATTTTCAATCATTGAAATTGGCCAGACCACGTCCACTACCTCATTGGATGAAACTTCACGCCCGGTCCAAGTCCCGCGATGAACACGATCGCCAGAAGCACCGCGGCGATCATCCACCCCCGGTCGCGCTCGATTTCGGGCATCTGCAATTCGCTGCTCGGAATGCGGCCATAGAGCAGGGTCCACATCCACGCCAGCCCGGAATGCCCACCAAACGACGAAGCCGCCGCCGAGACCAGAATCAGGAGCGGCCCTACCGGATTGAGCGCGCCGGCAGCGCAGGAGAGGACACCGGCAGTGAGATAAGGAACAACGGTAAGCTGTCGCGCGCGCCGCACACGGATCTCCGCATCTTTCCCCAGGAACGGACGCAACTCGCGCAGGCACAGAGGCACAAACCACAGGAAATAGGTAACCGTTCCCAGCGCAACCAGGCCAACGCGCCACGCCCACGCCGGCTGCCATCCTGCCACCACCCCAGCCCAGTCGCCGAAGTTGCCGATGCCGGAGAACAGAAAATATCCAGCTGCGTCGAGCAGATTAAAGGTCATCAGCAGCCAGAAGAAATAGCGCCAGGGCGCGGCCTGTTTGACGGCACGCGCAGCAGCCCAGAACAGCGCTCCAAAAACCAGATTGGCGAGCGTCCCGCCTGCCGCCACCAGACGCGTGTCCGCGCTGCACTCGAAGTGCACGGTGGAGAGCTCCAGCGGCTGCCCACTGGTGGCCAGGCACATGCCTCCATGACCCAACCCCTCGTGGATAAAGTCCGCAACCACCATGGCAGCAACGGCGATGGCAGCGATGGTCCAAAGATCTGGCATGCATCGATCGGGCAGGCCGTGACCGGGCAAGGTTGCCTCACGCGTGCGCGGCGGCCCGGATTCTGCCGATGCGTCCTTCGCAGCATTGTCGGCCATGCGCCGCATTGTAGCAGCGGATTCAGCAGCTACGATTCATCCCCGGAACTTGCGGCCCGCCGTTGCTGCCCCAGGCGATAAAGATGGTGTACCGGCCCAGTGCCCCGTCCCAGGTCGTGACCGTAGGAAATGGCTGCGGTGACGTAGGTTTTGGCGAGAAGAGCAGCCTCCGCCAGCCCTCGCCCCAGCGCCAGATGACATGCCATTGCCGTGGCGAAGGCGCATCCGGTTCCATGGGTTGAGTTTGAACGCTGCCGCTCCGCCTTAAACACTTCGTACTCAATCCCTTGCGCGGTTTTCAAGCTGAGCAGATCGGTCGCCTTCTCCAGATGACCGCCGGTGACCACGATGGCTGGACATCCTAATTCGTGCAACTGGGCAGCAGCCGCCTTCATGCCGTCGAGGTCGGCAACGTTCAATCCGGTGAGTGCGGCGGCCTCATCCACATTCGGCGTCACCACATCGGCCAGCGGAATCAGCTTCTCCTTCAACAACTTAACTCCAGCAGCATCAAGCAGGTCCGCACCTGACGAGGCCTTGATGATTGGATCCAATACCACATTGGGCAGTCTCGCCTTCCGTGAGCGACTCTCCAGGAAGTCGGAAACGACTTTTACCACATCCCCGGTGCCCAACATGCCGATGTGGACGGCCGAGATTTTGATGTCCGCAACCAGCTCAGCCAGCGTTTCCTCCACCAGCTCGGGGTCAACCGGATGCACCCGCCGCACCCCCGCAGTCGACTGGACGGTCAGCGCGGTGATGCACGCCACCCCGTAGCATCCGTGGGCAGCGATGGTCTTAATATCCGCCGTTACCCCTGCCCCAGAGGAGGGGTCAAATCCTGCAATGGTCAGAACTACCGGGGGCGTTTCAGCCACGCTCGCTCACTTCTCGGTCTATCGGCATAGGCGCGAATTTAACATCGCTTGGCACCGTTAGTAACATCTGCGACCGGCATCAGGAAATAAATTCTACCGTGCCGCTTCCAGTGGGAGCTTGCAAGTGGCTGATTCCTATAGCGCTTAAAGCGGTAACAGCCGTAACTAACTGATTATGAATGGTTTGTAAATTCTACCTCCCTCGGCCGGTTACGTTATTTACTAGAACGCCATCAGCTAAGCTTCCTGTTTTCAACGGAACGATCCGTATTACCCATAATTACCAACAGGTTACGTGAGACTATGATAACTAGGACGTCATCGCGGCATGGTCTAATCCGGGTTGACACACAGTTTGGCAGCCCGATAGCATAGTGAGATTGCAACACACTCGAGTTCGTACCAGCCTAGGCAAGGACACTTTTGAGATGCGAGGAGAACTGAATGCGACGACGTTTAGCTCAAGGACTGGCGATTGCCTTTGTGATCGCCGGCACCGGAGCAGCTCAGGGCCCGAACAACTCGGAGGCGACACCGGCTCCTATTAGTTCAGGACGAATAAAAACCGAAACCAAGAAACCAGCAACTCAGCCCTACCAGGTAGGGACCGCCTCGTGGTACGGCAGCGATTTTGACGGACGGCTGACCGCCAGCGGCGAACCCTACGATATGTATGACATGACGGCTGCCCACCTGAAGCTTCCCTTGGGAAGCTACGTGCGGGTCACCAACCTGCATAACGGGCGCGCCGTTGTGGTAAAGATCAACGATCGCGGACCGATCGTTCCCGGCCGGATTATCGACCTCTCCTACGGCGCGGCGCTGGCCCTCGGCTACGACCACCGGGGTCTACAGCGGGTACGCCTGGACGTGGTCAAACCGCGGCGGCAGAGTCCCACCTTTGAGACGGTGGCCGATAACCGCCCCACAACGGCAATCCCCGCCCCGTAGCCAAACCCTCCTAAAAACCTTACACTGATTGGGATGAACGCCGCTTTGTCCAATCCCATCCCAATCAGTGGGGGTGAAAGCCGGAGTGAGAGTTTGAGCCAGGGCTTGAATCAAGGCTTGAATCAAAACGACCCGCGCCAGCGGCTCATCGTAGCGTTGGATGTGTCGACGGCCGCGGCGGCGCGGCAGATCGTTGCGGCGGTCGGAGACTGCGCGCTGACTTATAAAGTTGGCATGCAGCTTTATACCGCCGAAGGGCCGCAGGTGGTGCGGGATCTGGTGGCTTCGGGGCGGCAGGTGTTTCTCGACCTGAAGTATCACGACATTCCGAACACGGTGGGAGCGGCCGTCCGCGAGGCGGCGCAGCTGGGCGTCAGCATGTTGACCGTGCATGCCGCAGGCGGCAGCAGGATGCTGAAGGCTGCCGTGGAAGCGGCCAGGCACGACGCAGCCGGATCGAAGGCACGGCCGATGGTGCTCGCGGTCACTGTGCTGACCAGCATGGACGAGGCCGATATGGAGCCTACCGGCGTTTCTGGCCAAGTGAAAGAGCAAGTATTGCGGCTGGCTACGCTGGCGCTGGGGGAAGGCTGCCATGGCGTGGTCACGTCGGCCCGCGAAGCTCCCGTCCTGCGGTCGAAGCTGGGAATCAACTTCGCGATCGTGACGCCCGGCGTGCGGCCAGCGGGATCGGGCCATGCCGATCAGCGACGCGTTGTAACTCCTGCCGAGGCCATCGCCGCCGGCGCCAGCCACATTGTGGTCGGACGACCCATCACCGAGGCTGCTGATCCTGCGGCAGAGGCGAAGGCGATTCTGGAACAGATCGGCGGGTAGTCGCTTCGATCAGGTGGCTTTCTCCATCCGTTCGAATCCATTCACCTTGTTCTAAGGGAAAAATTGGGGAACGTCCCGTCTGTCCCCGATTTCCCCCCCGATTTTCCCGATTTTCGGGCCGGATCGATTCTCCACTTGATTGCGGAATCAATGGGGCGGCAATTCATGGTGGAGCGGAGGGATACCAAGGAACCCATAAATAATTTCATGAGCATATCCAGTCTAGTCATTTTCCTACTGACCGTGGGGGGTGTCTTTGCTGCCCAATCGAGCCGACCCGACGAGGTTCCGGTTTGGAGCCAGGAAATGGTTCCCGATCTTGGCCACAAACAAAGTGGAATGGGTAATCAGGCCGGAGTAGCCTTCCTGAGCGGTCGGCAGATAATCGTATACGCGGTCGTTCACGACTTGCGGCAACTTTCGTCGCGTGAAAATCCCGACATATCTAGTCCGTTTCGCCTGCATCTGTGGTTGCTCGATGCTGGATCGGGGAAGCTGTCATTCGCGAGGGACTGGGGAACGCGTGCCCACGACTCCGCAGTCCAAGTAACAGCCGATGGTGTGCTGATAAAAAGGGGAGGAATCGTCAAGTTGTACTCCCCAGATTTTACTCAAGTCCGCGACTTGCCGCTCGCGTTGGACGTCGATGGCCTATTTTTCACGAGCGTTTCGGCTAGCGGAAAGACCATCGCAGTCAGCCGCGTCATCGAAAGGGGGCATGACGTTTTCTTTAGCCATTTTGATATGCTCGATTCAGGTACCCTGAAGATTCGCAGCTCTTGGGACGTAAGTCCAGCCCTATACTCCCACTTTTCAATCTCGGACGACAAGATATCGGCCCTATACCGTAACGTTGTTGTGGCAGAATTCGGGAACAGCAATTGGAACACAATCTTAGACACCTCGAAGTCTCGCTGCTTGGCCGGCGGGCAGGATATTGGACCGACGCTAGTGACTGACGAGTCGCTCGTTGTGAGGGACTGTAATGATCTGCTCTTGTGGACCCCTCGGCAAGGCTTCCAGATGTTGGGGTCAATCGATGGGCGAACGCCGTCTAAGAAGGCCGTTGCTCAAGATGGGCGGTTTGTTGCCGTGTCGGTGGATACCATCGAAGTAAAGCACCATCTTCTTACTGAATACAGCTCTCGCCTCAGTGCTAGGCGCATAGCGGTATACGACCTCGCTCTAAGGAAGCTGGTTCTCACCGTGAATATCGACCCTCTGCCAAGAAACGACTACGGCTTCGCCCTGTCCCCGGACGGGGACAAACTGGCCATCTTAAGCGACCGCAAGGTTTCAGTTTATGCTGTGCCAGCCGAGTAAGATTCTACCGGCGGGTGGCCCGGGCTTTTAACTTCGCTGGTGCGGGAAGAGGCGAGGGTGCCCCGTCCTTTGCGCAGTTTGCAAAGGGCGGGAACCACGAACGCATACGCAACGGGGGTTGTGTAGAAGGACAAAAGTTGTGTCGGCAGCGTCACAACCCGCCCTTGCAAAAAACGCAAGGACGGGGCACCCTCTGCGTTGATGGCGGACACAAACATCAGAGAGGTCGGCCGCCCGCCGATTTCTGGGGCAGATTTCGGGATAACTCCCTACCTCTAATCACTCCTAAATTACTCCGGTCCATTACTCCGGTCCATCACCCGATGGATATTGACGTGGCCTGCGGACCGGGCCACCATTGTCCTATCTCGAATCAATTCCACACGTCGACTTCATCGAGGGAGGGGCTATGCGTGTGCGCGCGCTGGCAGCATTCGTAATCTGTTTCGGTTTGAGCTGCGTTTCCAGCATGGCGCAAACTGCGGCGGCTGGACCGAGCGCGCCCGAACTGTTCGGAAAAGGAATGAACGCGTTGGTCGGCAGTAGCGCCACTCGCAGTGGCGCTAACGCGATCGAATATTTCCATCGTTCTGCTGAGATGGGATATGCGCCGGCGCAAGTCGTGCTGGGATATCTCTTCGAAACCGGCCGCGTGACGACGGCCGATCCTCGCGAAGCGTTTAACTGGTACAGGAAAGCGGCGCAGCAGGATGATCCTTTGGCGCAGTGGCTGGCGGGCCGGATCATCTATGCCGGGGCGGTGCCGGGCCGTGATCTGAATGAGGCCAGCGGCTTTTTGCAGAGCTCCGCGGACCATGGAAATCCGTTCGGTGAATACTTGCTGGGGCAGATCAAACTTGAGCGTCAGGACTATCCGAGTGCCGCAGCGTGGTTTCGCAAGGCGGCGGAGCAAGGGTTGCCGCAAGCGCAGGAGCAGCTTGCGAAGCTGTTGCGGGATGGGCGCGGTGTGGCGGCGGACAAATTTGAGGCTTATGTCTGGATGCTGATCAGCAGTAACGCGGGAAACCTGCGCCTTGCGAGCGATTTGCAGGCGTTGGAGGCGAACCTGGGAACAAGTCAGGTAGAACAAGCCAAGGCTAGGGCTCTTGATATGGAGAGCAGCGTGACCCGCAGCGTTGCCGCTCACGGATGCACGGGATGGCCGGGGGAGTTTGACGTAATCCCGGCGCCGCCTCCGCCGGATTTGCAGCGGTTCTGCCGCTGAAGAAGGACATTCGCCGCACAGCGGACACGATCCTGCTCGTGGTAGTATAATAGTAGTATGAAAGAGAAGACATCTATCACACTTTCGCGGGAAGTGCTGAGCGGGATTGACCGCATCGCGGGATCGAAGCGGTCGCGCTCGGCGTTCATCGAGTCGGTGCTGCAGCAGTATTTGAAGGAGCGTGCGCGTGCTCGGCGGGAGGCTCGGGACCTGGCAATCATTAACCGCAATGTAGAACAACTGAATCGCGACGCTCTGGACGGCTTGGAGTATCAAGCTCCGCTCGGCGACTTTCCCGAGAAATAGTGTGTCCCTGACGAAATGATATGAGGCGGGGCGAAATCTATCGCGTGCTCAAGCCCGAGGGAGATCCCAAACGTTACCGCAGCTTCGTTGTCGTCAGCAGGCAGTCACTGATTGATTCGGGCTATGCTACCGTCGTATGCGCTCCTGTGTTCACGAACGGCAGCGGATTGTCGACCCAAGTGGCGATCGGCCCGAATGAGGGCTTGAAGCATGACTTGTGGGTGGTTTGCGACAATCTCCGAAGCCTGCCCAAAGGCGATCTGACACAGTTTGTTGGGTCACTCTCGTGGTCCAAAGTCGCCGAATTGGACGACGCCCTCAGGGTCGCTCTCGCCCTGGACTAGAAAAAAACCAACACCGACAGATCTCGCGATCTGAGGATCGAGCGATCTGAAATTCGAACATCCTACAGCTTCTCGAAAAATTCGCAGGCTGAGCAGGAAATGTAAATGCCGCCGGGGACGCCGCGCTCGCGGTCTTTTACGCGCTTGACGATGCGAGTGGTTTTGCCGCACTTGGGGCAATCGGTGCTCTTGGTAGTGTCCATAACCTTTTTGCGGTCAGCGGTTTTTGCGATCTTGGGCCCTGGCGCCATGGTTGATTTCTCCTGATCTATTAATTAATTCAATATCTTTCAATGTATGCGCAACGTAATCCGCGGAATTTTCTCGCGAGCGATTGTGGATGGGAAACGTCTGAAAATCGCGAATCCACTTTGGAAGACTTACGGCTGCCTCTGGGTGTCTTCCGACGTATTTAATTTTACAGTAAGGTTGGGGCGCTGTCATGGGCTTGGGATGAATGGCTTCGAGCAGCGCGGCTCCGACGCCAAAAACTGTCGAGCTGCGCTCGACTGGACAGCCGAGGGCGGCTGTCCCCACAGCAACCGCGCAACGCGAACTACGCAACGCTACGTTGACCCGTGTCCCTTGGCCCTGCTACCGTCGTATGTTTGCCCTGCTGCATACAACTGGTTCCGCAGACGGCAAACCTCGTTTTGCGCTCTCGTTCGCTGGCTTTGTCTAGAACAAGTTCATCGTCACGGAGACCCGTTTATGCCCGCTATCAAATTTCGCGGCGTTGATTTTATTCAGTACGATTCCCTGCTTACTGACGAAGAACGTCTGGTGCGCGACACCACGCGGCAGTTCATTGAAGACAATCTGATTCCCATCATCGAAGAGTGCAACCGGGCGGGGCGCTTCCCGCGGGAGTTGGTTAAGCCGATGGGCGAGCTGGGATTTTTCGGCGCGTCGCTCAAAGGCTATGGCTGCGCGGGGATGGGCAACGTGGAATACGGATTGATGACGCAGGAACTGGAGCGCGGCGACTCCGGTGTGCGAAGTTTTGTGAGCGTGCAGTCGGGGCTGGTGATGTATCCGATTTATGAATTTGGCAGCGACGAGCAGAAACAAACGTGGCTTCCGGCGATGCAGAAAGGCGAAAAGCTGGGTTGCTTCGGACTGACCGAGCCTGACTTCGGATCGAACCCTGGCGGCATGCGAACTCGCGCGCAAAAAGTGGGAAACGAATACGTGCTCAACGGGGAGAAGATGTGGATTACGTCGGGCAGCATTGCCGACGTGGCGGTAATCTGGGCGAAGGTGGAAAACGAAGACGATCGCATTCGCGGATTTTTGGTGGAGACGGATCGGCCCGGGTTCAAGGCGGACGATATTCACGGCAAGTGGTCTCTGCGCGCGTCGGTGACGTCGGGGCTGTCGCTGCAGGATGTTCATATTCCTGAAGCGAATCTTCTTCCGAAAAGTGGCGGGTTGAAGTCTCCGCTGATGTGTTTGAACCAGGCGCGTTATGGGATTGCGTGGGGCGCGCTGGGCGCGGCCATGGCGTGCTACGACTGCGCACTGCAATATTCCCTGCTGCGAAAGCAGTGGCGCGATCAGCCGATCGCTTCGCATCAGCTGGTGCAGGATAAGCTCACGTGGATGATCAGCGAAATCACCAAGGCGCAACTGCTAGTGTTGCAGGTCGGCCGGTTGAAAGATGCGGGCAAGGTGCAGCATCAACACATTTCGATGGCGAAGCGCAACAATGTCTGGATGGCGCTGGAATGCGCTCGGCTGTCGCGCGACATCTTGGGCGCGAATGGCGTGGCTGACGACTACCCCATCATGCGCCACATGATGAACCTGGAGTCGGTGAAGACTTACGAGGGAACACATGATGTGCACTCGCTGATTATTGGGCAGAGCGTTACGGGGATTGACGCGTTCTGAGATGAGAACCTTTGAACGGAACCATGTCCAAAGCTCAGTGAGACTCGAATGACAGCGACACCTGAGAAGAAAAGACGAGTCGCCAACGCGGTCGCGTTCCTCTCCGGCGTGTTGGCATGTCTGGATGCGGTTCGCGACAAGCGAATCTTCTGGCCTCTGAGCGAACTATGGGAAAGTCTGCGGCATGCGCAGCGGGTGGAATTGGGCGCCGGAATTGCGCTGATCGTGGTCAGTATTGTTCTGACGAGCCCGCGGCAATGGACGGAATAACAGCGAGACTCCGGCGCGACTCAGGCGGTGGGTTTTTCCCGTGGCGGCTCGACAGCTAAGAAGTCGTGAACGAAACGCTGGCTGTAGCTCTCCAGCAGCTTCTGGACGCGTTCCGCATTGGGGGAGCGCAGAACGAAGCCGGCGTGGTGATGTCTTTTGATGCGCAGGAATATTTCCGGATCGTTGTAGGCGGTGGTGTCGGGATCTTCCTGGCGTGCCAGCGAAAGAATGATTCCTGCGTAGTCTTCCCGCAGCGGCGGAAGTTTGTAGGTGCCATCGCCAGCCGCGATCTCGATGCGAGCCCACTCCCGCCACAAATTGAGGCCGGTGGCCGCTTCGACCATCTCGTTGATGTAGACTCCGCCCACGCGCGCGGCGCACTCCAGGAAATAAAATTCTCCATCGGCCCGCGCTTGAATGAACTCGGCATGCGCCACGCCGCGAACCAGGCCCAGCGCGGCGATCAGGTCACGATTAATTTGCCGCAGGCTGGCATCTTCCTCACTCGCTCGCGGAACGGTGAAGGTAGTGAAGACTCCGCCGCCTTGCGCGACGTTCATGGGCGGCTGACCGTATTTGCTGACGTTGGCGAAGACGACGTCGTTTTCCGAAACCACCGAGTCGACGTGGAATACGTCGCCGGGAACAAACTTCTCCAAGAGAAACGATGATCGCTTGTCGCCCAGTTGATCGAGTACAGGCCACAATTCTTCGGCGGCATGAATTTTCTTGATGCCGATCGCCGAAGCCTCCTGGCGCGGCTTGAGCACCCACGGCCCGGGGACGCTCTCGAGGTAAAAGCGAATATCGTCCTGGTTGAATACGGGAACAAAATCTGGGACACGCACATGCCGGTCGAGCGCCTTCATGCGCATGGCCAGCTTGTCGCGGAAATAGCGCATAGTGGTGAGGCCCATGCCGGGCACACGGAGGTGCTCGCGCAAGGTTGCGGCCGTTTCCATGTCGTATTCGTCGAGGGCGACGATGCGATCGATTTTGTGCGAGTGCGCGAGATGCGTGACAGCCTGCACGGTGTCGGCGAGCGGCAAATCGACGGGAAGATAGAAGGTGTCGGTGATGCTCTCGCGCGGCCAATCGGCGTCGCGTAGTTTCTCGGCCGTCAACAGAAATACATCGCAGCCGTGTCGCTTGCATTCGCGCATGAACTCCTGTCCCTTCTCGTAGGTCGTAATACACAGGAAGGTAGGAGGGCGCGATTCCGGCATGGGATCCTTTTTAATTTAGGGTTGAGAGGAGCACGAAGAGCGTTATCGCACGATCGAATATTCTGATGGCGCAGCCTGAAATTCTTTACCACCCTTCGACTTCGCTCAGGGCAGGCTCCGGGGACAGGGGAACGCAGGGTAAAGCCGGAGTCGCAGGGGATAGCTAATTGTTTCACTGCGCGATCGGAGCGCGCGCCGGTTGGCCGGGAAAAACGCCTTCGACCAGTTTCCCATCCTTCAACACCGGGACGCCATTCACCAATACGAAGTCGATTCCCTCCGAATATTGCAGCGGCTGTTCGTAGGTGGCTTTGTCGATGATGCGATTCGGGTCGAACACGGTGATGTCGGCGTCGGCACCAACGCGGATTCTTCCTTTGTTCCGGAACACGGGCGCACGTTTTTCCAGGCGCTGCGCCGGCATCAGCGTCATCTTGCGCAGAGCGGTCATAAGATCCAGTATTTTTTCTTCGCGCACGTAATATCCCAGGACGCGCGCGAAAGTTCCCTGTCCGCGGGGATGCACTCTGGGCCCGCTGATCCGCATGCCGTCGCTGGCAATCATGACTTGCGGATCTGCCAGGGCCGCTCGCAGCGCGCTGTCGGGAATCCCGAAGATCACCACGTCCCCGCCCTGCTTGCGAAATCGTTCAAAGCTCTCGGCGGTGAGCCGCTCCCCGGTCGCTGCCCATTGAACATCACCGTAGGTAATGCCGCGAGCTTCCTGCCATCCGGGATCGAAGTTGGAGGTTTCGATCCGTGTACTCGCGGCCGTGTAGGGATAGCATTCCATGGTGACATCGAGGCCATGTTTCCGCGCACCTTCGACCATGGCAATGAGCTGCGGCGTCTCCGTCAGCCCCGTGCTGACAATGTGCACCACGTGGAGAGGCGCACCGGTGGCGACGGCGGCGGCAATCACCTCCTCAAGACCCGCGAGTCCGGTCAACGGTTCTTTCGCACCGTAGTAACGAAGATGGACGTGCACAGACGCATGGTATTTCGCCGCCACCTGGAACATTCGCACAATCTCCTCATGACTGGCGGCTTCCGTGTATGCAATTCCCATGCCCACTGCGAGAGCGCCGCGATCCAGTCCTTTTGCAAGGGCGTTCTCCATCTCGGAGATCTGCTCGGCTGAGGCTTTCTTGTGCTCCGCATCGCCGCTTGGCAGGAAATCGCTGGGGTCGTGCATTACTTTCATTCGAACGGGAACGTGGCCCACGCTCACTCCGAAATTGATAAGCGACTTCCCTGCTCTGGCCGCATACCAGGCGTCCACGTCATCGGTGCCCACTTCCAGTTCGAGTGAAGTGGTGACGCCATCGTGCGCCTGGAATTCGTAGTTCCTCGGTTCTTGCCCGTGCTCGTGGAGGTCGATGAATCCGGGGGCGACCACCCGGCCTTTGGCATCGATCATAGTTGCGCCGTGCAGAGATTCGCTCGAGATGGCCGCGATTTTTCCATCTTTCACACCAACGTTCCGCACTGCGTCTAATCCGGACTCGGGGTCCATCACGTGTCCGTTCAGGATTACCAGGTCGTAGGCCTCGCTGGCAGGTGAGGGGCCGCGCCACGCCAGAGCTAGCGCCGCGCCCACGACCATGAGAACGACGATTAGCGCTGCTGTCCTGAATCTAACGCTCGAAGCTGAGCTCATTTGTTTCATTGGTATCCCGTCTTTTGTCGTATGCCGCATTGTACGGATGGAGGCAAGTATAACGTCACTCGGCAGCGGCTCGCCCGTGGCAATGGAAGACGCATAGCTTTTCGTCGATCTTCGGCGTGGGAGATCAAAGAGTACCCCAGGGGCTGAAGCCCGCGTCAATCGTGGACTCAACCGGCACGACTGAAGTCGTGCCCTTCCCGAAGATCGCGCGCTCCCCCGAAGCCGGGCCCTTCCCGGGGCCGCGCTCTTCTCGAAACCATGCTCCCCGAAGCCGCACTCTTCCGAAAACCTGCGTCATCTCCGAACCCATCTGTGAGTTCGCATGCCCTCGCGGCTACCTAGCCACTAATCGCTTAACCAGGTTGACGACCATGGCTGGCGGCTTCTTCCATCCTCTGCGTGATTGCGTTATAGTCACAGGCCGTCTGCAAATGACAACATAATCTGGAGACCGCATGACTAAGAAAGCTCGTCAGAAAGGCAAGGCCCGCAGCTACGGAGAAAACATTGAGAGCGATCTGGCGTCGCGGTTTTTACGAGTGGTGGAGGTTGCAGCCATCGCTTCGGCACACACTATGGGGCAGGGCGATCGCCAGCTGTCGGACCATGTAGCGACCGAGGCCATGCGGCGCACAATGGATTCGATACCCATGCGCGGGACCATCGTGATCGGGGAGGGCGAACGCGACGAAGCGCCCATGCTTTACATCGGCGAAAAAGTGGGCGCCGAATTTCCTGACGGTTCCGAGGTTCCGGAGGTCGATATTGCCGTTGATCCGCTGGAAGGGACAAATTTGTGCGCGACCGGCGCACCGGGTTCAATCACCGTGCTGGCGGCTTCCGACCGCGGGGGCTTGCTGAATGCTCCCGACTGCTACATGGAAAAAATCGTGGTCGGACCTTCCTGCAAGAATGCGGTGGAGCTCGACGCTCCTGTAGCCGACAACCTGAAAAATATTGCCAAGCGGCTGGCGCGCGACGTGGAGGATCTGGTGGTGATCGTGCTCGACCGTCCGCGCCACGAAAAGCTGATTGCCGACATTCGGGCCGCGGGCGCCCGCATCCGGCTGATCGGCGATGGCGATCTTTCAGCCGGCATCGCGGCTGCCGTGATCGGCACCGGAGTGCACGTGGTGATGGGCTCAGGCGGTGCGCCAGAAGGCGTGATTACCGCAGCGGCCATTCGCTGCCTCAATGGCTACATGCTGGGACGCCTGGTGGTGAAACCGGAGCAGGAAGAGCGCCTCGCCCGTATGGGCATTAAAGACAAGAAGCGCATTTACGAAGCCGAGGACCTAGCGCCGGGAAATCAACTCATCTTCGCGGCGACCGGCGTCACCGATGGCGCACTGCTCAAAGGAGTGCGCTTCTTCGGCGAAGGCACGCGAACGTCTTCTGTGATCATGACCCTGCGGACCGGCAAGGTGCGGTTTGTGGAGAGCATTCACCTGGAGAAAGGGCCTGGTGTGAAGGTGAGGTTCTTATAAGGAGCGTGCTGGCTGGTTGCGGTTCACGCTTTCGTTGCTATGCGAACGGATTCTCAATCCGCAAGCCTTCAATCTCTCGTCCATGATGGAAGTCTTCACTGTAAAGCGTTTCGCATTGACTCTCCAGCGCCGCCGCCAGAATAAGCGAGTCATACCACGCAAACCGGTATTTCCCCATAAGCCGCAATGCTTCGACATAAATGGCGGGCGACGAGTGCACCGCCAGCAGAGGGCGGAACACCGTAATCAAGTATTGCTCGGCTTCAGCCGTGCTCATCGGGTGCGAGAAGCGTCGAAGGGCAACGTTGAAGAATTCCTGCACGACCTGGTAACTTACGATTCCCTCGCCCGTATCGGCGGCTCGCCGAATAAGTCGCGCTGACGTCTTCGCCTTGGCAGTCGCTTTGGCGTCGAAGGTGTAGACGAAGATGTTGGTGTCGAGGAAGAATCTACCGCTCATTCATTTCGTCCCGAGTGTAGGGGCCAGCCGACCGCACGTGCCGGAGGCGTCGCATCAGCGCATCCACGGCAGCTCCGCCTCCTGACTGCGCCGCATACTGCTCGAGCCACTCACGGAAGGCTGCATTCAGAGTCTTGTGCTGCGCGTGAGCGACCAGGCGCGCTTGCTCAATCAGAGCTGCTTCCGCGCTCAGCGTAATGTTCTTCATACGGAATTAGTGTACACTATTGTCGTGTGATTTGCTAGCCGTACCGAGGCCGTCTGTGGCGTAGAGCCCTGCCCTACTTCAGATACTCGGAATCTTTCTTCAGTTCCTCAGGGATGGGCGGGAAGGGCGGCCAATCCTGTGAATATCCCTTGAGCAAGGGAGTGGCGAGTTCGGCGCGTAGAGTGCCATCGTGAATTGCGAACTTGTGGAGATGAGTGGCGGAGTAGCCCTCCCACAGTGACACGCCGGCGTAAGCCCCATCTTTGCGCAGAATGTAATACGTCATATCCATGAAACGCAGCTTGGTCATGTCGTTGTTGTAATTGCGCACGATACGTTTGAGCGCGTCCATGCCGGCTTCCTGCGGGGACATGCCGCGGCGCATGTTCTCGACGATGGTGTGCGCCCCAGCGACCTTGATGTTTTCTTCACCGCTGCCGGTTGCGCCGGAAGAGCCCACGTCCTGGTCGGTGTAGCAGCCGGCACCGATGATCGGCGAATCGCCGACGCGCCCTGGCAACTTGAAAGCAAGTCCGCTGGTGGTGGTAATACCAGAAATTTCGCCTTTGTCATTCAGCGCTGAACAGTGAATGGTTCCTGTAGGCGGAAACAGGACTCGCCGCACTGCCGCGAGCTGGAACTCGGGCTCAATGCCGAGATCTGCCGCACGCTGGCGTAGTTGTTCGATGCGCTGCGGCCAGAGAGCCGCGCTGGGCTTGGCATCGCTGGGCATGGCCGCAGGCGCATGCCAGCTCGGGTCGGCGATGCCCGGACCCCACCAGTCGCGATCGGAATTAAATTGCTTCCACAGCATCCAGATCTTGCGCGAGCGGTCCGTCAGCAGGTTTTCGCGCGGGAATCCCATGTCTACGGCGAATCTCTCGGCACCTTCGCCCACCAGCATCACGTGTCCGGTATGCTCCATCACAGCTTTTGAAACCATCGACACATTCTTGATGTTGCGCACGGCTCCGACCGCACCGGCGCGGCGCGTGGGTCCGTGCATGCAGCAGGCATCGAGTTCGACGACGCCCTCTTCGTTGGGCAGGCCACCGAGGCCGACCGAATCGTCGTTGGGATCATTCTCCGGGCCGGTTACCACTTTGATCGCGGCATCGAGCGTGTCTCCTCCGCCTTTCAGAAACGCGAATGCGTTCTCCAGGTAAGCGAAGCCGTTGTTGGCACACACAATGATAGGGCGCTTGTACGAACCGGATTGAGGCGCCGGTTGCTCCGCGCTAACGGAACTGGCGACTGCGGCGGGCGCGGCCACTCCAGCGACGACGGCTCCGAGCACGGACGTCTTTACGAAATCACGACGCGAGAAGGTCACAGGATGCTCCTGATGGTAGCTAAGGGTAGAAGGCCGAGCCGTTCCGCGATGCGGACTCTTCGCTTTCAATTTTGGATGAACGCCTGGACGGCAACGCACAACTACAAAGCGGGACAGGATACCACGCCACGACAGCAACTTTCACGCGCGCAAATTCAACGGCTCGCGAAGCGTCGCAAACGGCCGGGATAGAGTCGGCCTTCGTCGAGTGAGCGAGCATTCGCGGCCATGGTGATCGACTGCACATTCGCTCCCTGCTCCGAACGGAAGCGCAGCAGCGCCGCAATATTGCCGACTTTGTCGAATTCGGGATCTTCTTTGACGTAGAACAATTCAATGTCGCGGCGAATCACCCAGGGCAGAATGGCTTCTCCTACGTCGACCACTTCATGCGTGGCCATGCCGCAAGCCGGGCAATAGCTGACCAGGTGCGCATCAAGATGGCCGCATCCGGAACACTCAACGGCATGCGCAAGAAAATTCTCGCCGACAAGCAGCGTTTGTACTTCACCCAATTCCAGCGAGCGCAGAACCCGCCGCAACCCGGTAACGCCGTGGGCGTGGCCCCGAGCCTGGTCAAGGGCCTGGCTCACAAGTTCGCGGCCGCGGCCGTTTTTCCAATTTTCCGTGATGCGCTCAGCCTCGCAGCGTATCTCGTCCCGCGTGATGTGTCCAAGGTCGGCATTGAAGTGTCCCAGCAGCGACTGCTTCACTTGGGGGGGTAATTGCGGCTCGAGTTGTGAGCGGTGAACGTCCTGGCATCCCAGAATCCATTTATCGAACATGCCGTTTTCGAGAGAGTCCTTCAGCACCTCGGAGACCGTCTTGAAATGCTGGCGCACTTCATCGTCGACCCGGCGCTGGGCATGGCCACCGTCATAGCCGGCATAACCGTCGCTGCGGCCCTTGCGCGAAAGTGGCTGAAAGAAAGCTTCGCGCTCGGTCAATTCTCCCAGGCGAAGATCGAACACGCGAGCCCGGTGCTTGTCGACCAGTACGATGCCCAGGCGTGGAGACGCGCCCAGCAGATGGGCCAAAGGCTTCAGGTGAAAATGCCGGTCCACCACCAGCTGCGTGCCCGGCAATTGCGCAGGCAAATCGTATTCCCGCCAGAAATCCTGGCCCGCGCAAGCGAACACGGCCTTCGCGTGCGCGCCATTGCTGCGGAATTCGCTGGACAGTTGCACGACCCGCTCGATATCGGAGCGCGTGCCGTCTTTCTTCTCTTTGCCCTCAAGCTTGCGGTTCTCAAGCTTGCGCAGAGCTTCGCGCGCCAAGTCCTTGATTAGGATGGTGTCTTCTTTGTGCGCCTTGTTACGCGTGGTTGCGGGCTGGAAATAAAAACTTACGGCACAGGATTTCGAATCCTGAAACTCTGCCAGTTCCCGTATTTGTTCGCGCGTCAAGGTCATACGTCGTCTCCAGCTGTTCAAAATTGGTCTATGCGGCTCCGAAGGGAACAATCTTCTCCTGCGCCCGTCTCTGTTGCACTCGCTCGTCCTGCCCCTGCCTGCTGTGCGCCCGCTGGGCCACGCCGGGCGCCTTACGCAAGTGTTCGCGCGCCACGGCAATAGCGGCGACCACTTTGTCGGCAGGCCGCCCGGTGATCGCGGCGATCTCCTCGATGCCGAAACCTTCGATGGCGAACAGAATGAACGCTTCGCGAGGCCCGGAGCCCACATCGCGCAAGGCGGACGCAATTAAACGCAGCATTTCATCCGACGCGAAAATCTCCTCGGGCGTCGCCGCGCGGCCGTCCGCAATGATGGTCTCTTCGGTGATAGCTTCGTCGGGCTGATGGAATTGCAGCTCCGCTTCGTCGCTGGCCTTGACGTTCTGCTTGCGCGCCGATTCCTCCAGGTGAACGGCGCTCCGGTTGCTCTCTTCGGGACGCGAAAGTTCGGCGATGGCCTGCAGAGCCAGGTGGTAGAGCCAGGGTTCGAGTGCGAGGCGCTCCGGTTTTTCCGGGCCATCCCCAAGCGCGGCGGCGATGACCTCGTCAATCACTTCTTCTTTGGTAAGCAAATCGGCATCGAGCAAGTCCTGCGCCTCGCGCATGTAGATTTCACGCTCGACGAAACGCTCCAGGCGCGAAAGATTCACGTTGACGTAGGAGCGGACATCTTCCGCAGAAACCACCGGCGGATACACAGCGGCCAGCGTCTGCTCAAACGGCACTTGCCGGTTGCGCCGCTCGGAAACTGCCTTGCCCCGGCGCTGCCACTTATGCGATGAACGCAGCAGTTCCTTATGCCGGTTCACTTGTTGCAGCAAATCCTCAAACGCACTCTTGATCGCAGCTTCCGCGGTTGAGGCTTTAGCCTGCACCGCCATTTGGCCCGAAGGTAAGCGCAAGTTCAACGAAACGCTGGTGCCTTCCCGGGGCAAGTTTTGCTCGACCGTCCCCTTCAAATGCACCAGTTCGGGGCGGAAAACCTGCAGGCGTTTGCGCAGTTTTTCAACTTGGTGCTGGATATCTTTCTCTACGGCGGGAGTTTTATGAAGACGATAACTGACGTGGACGTTCATGAGCACCTCGGCGTTTCAACAACTCCACTCAACCAAGTGCTACCTAATGCGATTGTACACCCGCCAGGAGAAAGGCAAGAGCGAATTGAGCATCAACATTTCCTGGCCCGCAGAGTGATTCCCAAAAATGCACGGGCTGGTCTCCTCCCAGAACGCGCTCGCGATTCGCCCGAATAGTCGGCTCCTGCGAGTTGGCTGGTTTGAGTCAGTTGCCTCGCCCATCGCCGCGATCTGCGGTATCATCCGGGACAATGAAATCAGCCGAGCTTCTGCTTCTTGGGTTCCTGACCGCGTCTTCCGCCTTTTCTTCCGCCTTCGCGCAAGTTTCCTCCGCCTCAAAAGAAGTCGAGGCTGTGTATCCGGAAGCGCATGCGCTGTATCTCGACCTGCATCAGAATCCGGAACTCTCTGGCCACGAGACGCAGACTGCGGCGAAGCTGGCCGGCCGTCTGCGTGGCCTGGGCTACGAGGTGACCGAGCACGTTGGCGGCACGGGAATTGTCGCGATGCTCAAGAACGGCGCCGGCCCAACCGTCATGCTGCGCACGGAGCTGGACGCGCTTCCCGTGGAGGAAAAAACCGGTCTGCCCTATGCGAGCAAAGTGCGCGCCAAAGACGATGCTGGACACGACGTTCCGGTGGCCCACGCCTGCGGCCATGATTTACATATGGCGGCGCTGGTAGGTACAGCGGCGATTATGGCGCACAGCAGAAATACGTGGCATGGGACGCTGCTGCTGATCGGCCAGCCCGCCGAGGAAACCATCAGCGGCGCGAAGGCGATGATTGCCGATGGCTTGTTCCAACGCTTCCCCAAGCCCGACGTGGGCGTGGCCATGCATGTGGACAATCTGCTGCCTGCCGGAGAAGTCGGGATCACGCCCGGAATCTACAACACGAATGCGGATTCTCTCCGCATCACGATTTATGGCAAGGGCGGCCACGGCTCAGCACCGCAGACAGCGATTGATCCGATCGTGATCGCGGCTCGCACGATTCTGGCATTGCAGACGATTGCCTCGCGGGAAGTAAAGCCGGGCGAAATGGCGGTAATCACGGTCGGCTACATCCAGGCCGGAACCAAGAACAACATCATCCCCGACCACGCCGAACTGGGACTCACGGTGCGCACGTTCAAGGAGAACGTCCGTACACAGATTCTCGCAGCGATTGCACGCATCACCAAAGCAGAAGCCGACGCCGGCGGTGCGCCTCGCGAACCGCTCATCGAGCACTATGAAGCCACCGATTCTGTGTATAACGATCCAGCCCTGGCCCAGCGGCTGAGAGCCCCGCTCGAAACCGCGCTCGGCAAAAAGAATGTGATTGCGACAGAGGCAATCACTCCGTCGGAAGACTACGCATTTTTTGTTGAGCAGGGAGTTCCGTCGCTCTACTTTAGTCTCGGCGGCGCCGACCCCGAAAAATATGCCCAGGCATTGGCGACGGGAGTGCCGCTGCCCTCGAATCATTCTCCACTGTTCGCTCCGGATGTGGAGCCAGCACTGCGCACCGGCATCACCGCGGAGGTCGCGGTGCTAGGAAACCTGCTGCAGGCATCGGCGGAGGAACGGCGGAAAGCGAGCAAGACGCAATCGAGCGAGTAACGCATAGCTGAGGTGCGAAGTGATAAAATCGTTGTAGAGTAAAGATGAAAAATCAGCGAAAATTCACGGTGGTAATCGAACGCGACGAGGATGGCTACTACGTCGGGACGGTTCCTACCCTCCGGGGCTGTCACACTCAAGCGAAGACTCTCGACACGCTGATGAAGCGAATGCGCGAGGCAGTGGAGTTATGTCTGGAAAGCGAAAACGGCGCCAGCCGTTCGCTTGAACTGGTCGGAGTGCAACAAATCTCGATATGACTCGCCTTCCCCGCCTCAAGGGCAAGGAGGTCATTCGGATCCTCGAACGGGCTGGCTTTCGGATAATCCGTACCAAAGGCAGCCATTCATTCCTGAAACATCCGGATGGGCAGGCGACAGTCGTGCCCGTTCATTCTGGTGAAACGATTGGACCGGGTCTGCTGCGCGCGATTCTGCGCGACGTAGAAATGTCGGTCGACGACTTGCTCAAACTCATATAAGACAAAGTAGGGCTACACCGCGACCGTAACCGAAGTCTCCGTCCGCGTAACCTGCCTGTAGAGCGTATCCCGCTCGATGGGTTCGCGGCCGGCGGCGCGGATCAGGCGTTCCAGTTCTTCGCGGCGCATGCCTTGCGGGGTGGTCGCTCCGGCGTCGTGGTAGATTTTTTCTTCGATCACGGTACCGTCCATATCGTCGGCGCCGAAGCGCAGCGAAATTTGCGCCATCTTCGATGTCACCATCTGCCAGTACGACTTAATGTGCGGGAAATTGTCGAGCACGAGGCGGCCGACCGCGATCTGCTTCATATCGAGCATGCCCGTAGTCTTCGGCAAGTGCTGCAGCGGCGTGTTATCGGGATGGAACGCCAGTGGAATAAAAGTCTGAAAGCCTCCAGTTTCGTCCTGCAGGGCGCGGAGCTTGAGCAAGTGATCGACTCGGTCTTCGTCATTTTCGACGTGACCGTAGAGCATGGTCGCGTTCGACTTCAGCCCGATCTGGTGGGCGAGCCTGGCGGTTTCCAGCCACTGGTCGCCATCGATTTTGTGGTCGCAAATGATGTGGCGCACACGATCGGCAAAAATTTCAGCGCCGCCGCCGGGGAGAGAATCCACACCCGAAGCCTTCAGCTGTTCTAACGTCTCGCGAATCGAAAGCTTGGCGCGCTTCGACAGATACGCAACCTCGACCATGGTGAACGCTTTGAGATGCACCTGCGGAAAACGCAGCTTCAGGCCGGAGCAGAGATCGAGGAAATACTGGAACGGCAAATCGGGATGCAATCCGCCCACGATATGGAATTCCGTGACCGCCTCGGAATATCCGGAGGCCGCAGTTTCGAAAGCCTCTTCGAGCGCCATGGTGTAGGCGCCGGGCGAGTCTTTCTTGCGGCCAAAAGCGCACAGACGGCAAGCGGCAACGCAAACATTGGTGGGATTAATATGGCGGTTGACGTTGAAATACGTCTTGTCCCCGTGCATGCGTTCGCGCACGTAGTTGGCCATCCACCCCACGGCAAGAATGTCGCCCGTGCGATAAAGAGTGAGGGCATCGTCAGCGTCGAGCCGATCGCCGGCCACAACTTTGTCATGAATCGGCTGCAACCGCCGGTCGTCGGTCTGGAAAGAATGCGATGGGCGCGAAGGAGACATCCTCTTGATAATATCGCAGAGAGGATAGGAACTCATAGCGCCACATCAGGTTGAGGGCACGTTCAGACGGTCAGATTGCGGTATGCTCTGGCTTCGCACGAGCAAACTTTCCGCCGACTCTCCGCCATGAAACCGCATCTAAATATGCAGCGAGTTGCACGCCTGCACTAATCGAAGGAGGGACCCATGGCAAAGCATCTTGCAATCGCGCTGAGTGCGGCGCTCTTATGCAGCACGTCCGTGGCGCAAAACCAGGCGCCAACTTCCGCCGACTCAGCGGCCGCGCAAGCAGCGCAGACTCCCGCGGCTCAGGGTTCCGTCCCGAGCTCGCCGGCGGGAAACCAGCCCCAACCGACCAGCCCTCGACTGGCGCCGGGAAGCGTCATTCCCGTGCAGTTGACCAAGACCGTCGATGCCAAGAAGGCCAAGCCAGGAGACGAAATCGTCGCGACCGTCACGCACGACCTCAAATCGAACACGGGAGAAGTCGTCGTGCCGAAGGACACAAAAATCGTGGGCCACATAACCGAAGCCCAGGCCCGCACGAAGGAGCAGAAGGAGTCCGAACTGGGCATCGTATTCGACCGCGCCGTCACCAAGCGTGGCGAAATGAAACAGCCCATGTCGATTCAGGCAATCATCGCTCCGCTCGACAACGTTTCAGGCGACGACGGCGGCAGTGACCGAAGCGCACCTGCCATGGGCGGCAGTGCGGCCCCATCGCCGATGGGCAGCCGCAACGCTTCAATGGGCGGAGCGCCGCCACCGCCGGCGCCATCGCCCAGCGCAGCTGAGGGAACTGACGCGCAAGCGGGAGGCAGCGCGCGCCCGCCCATCAACGGCCACACTCAAGGAGTAATCGGAATGCCTGAACTGAAGCTCGAAGCAAGCGCACAGAATGCCGCTCTGGGATCGGTCATGAGCTCGGGGAAAGGCAACGTCAAGCTGCAGAGCGGCACGCTCATGCTTCTGCGCGTCAACCCGTGAGAAGCGGTGCTCAGTAAGTCAACGCGCGCCCGCAGCAAACGTATTGAAGCCTTGCTTGCGCTGCTCGGCTTCTTTGGGATAATCGCCCAGCCAGACGTATTCCGGCTTGGTTTGCAGGAGTGAGACCTTGCGCAAGTAATATTCTGGAAGCCCTTTGACGAAGTTTTTCTCCTGCACGGCTTCGCGCATTTCGGTCGCGGAACGTTGCACTTTGTTCATGTAGGCTTGCAGCGTGTCGTCGTTGACCGTCTGGATGCCCAGATCAAGACAAATTTGCTCGCGCATTTTCAGAAAAGACTGCAGCAATTCCGAAGTGCTTGCCTCTGGCATGCAAATGCCCAGAGCTTTTCTACGCCGGAGCAACGAACTGGCAGCCTGCGGCTTGCGATCGGAGAACGCAAGAGTCCAGCCGTTTTGCAGGCAGCTCTGAATCGAACCCTTCAATGGAAGCGAGGCCTTCCCTTTCGGGAAAATCTGGCTGATCTCGCCAAAGCAATGATTACGACTGTTCGCCATCAGCCGGCAGAAGTTCGGCGGGGTCGTCGCGGAGTCGGAAACCAAAGAAAAATCCAGCAAGCGCGTGAAGCCCATCCCTTCGAACTCGCGAGTGTAACGTTCCAGTGCGTCGAGATCGAGCGCCGGAAACTGTCCCGGCGTCGCAGGCGGAAAAGAATACTGCGTGGCCATGCTCTTGACCACTCGTCCCTTCATAGTGGCGAAGGTGAAGATCAGATTGAACCAGCTGGAGAACTTCCAAACGATCAGCGCCAGCAGGACAAACAGCCACGTGAACTGCACGGGAGACTGTCGGCGGCGGCTGTGGCCAAATTGCTGCTGCAGGCGCAGGTAATCGGATTTTGAAACCTCCTGCCAACCCATCTTGGACCAAAGCGTCTGTGGCCCGGAGGCAAGTTTCTCGCCGGAAATCTGTATGGCCTTCGTCCCGAACGAAAGCAGGTCGAAACGCGCAGCCCCCTCCTTCGAGAACGGAACGGATTGCACCGTCAGGTTAAACGTGTTCGCGCCCATGGTGATGGGCAATGTGGCTTCGGCGCCTCCACCCTCGTAACCGGTGAGAAACTTATAGTGCCAGCCCGCATCCTTGAACTGCTGGCGCTGCGCTTTGCTCAGAAGGCCCGACCCTGCGCCTTCATCGTCGTCCGCGAGATCGTCAGCGCTCAGATTCGAATTGCCTGCGGCCTGAGGCTGAGGTTGTGACGGAGACGCCGCGGGCACCGGGACGAACGCCTCGCCGTCCCAGCGGGTCCCCACGTGACTTCCGCCCCCGATGCCAATGGCCACCATCGGCGTCAATTGCAATCGCCCGTCCGCCAGACTCCATGAACCGTAGACCACGGTATTCTCGGGAAGCGCGAATCGGTCCAGTTGTCCGGAAGCGGCGAGATGGTAGGCGACGACGTCGGGCTTCGAGAAATCGGCGAACCCTCCCAGAAAAACTCCGAGGTAGCCGTAGCGGCTGCGGCCCACCGCATCCTGCAAAGCATTGCGGGAGCGGCCGGTCGTTCTTCCATCTAGGAACACAAAGGCGTCCTGATCGTTCCAGAAAACGATAGTCTGCGACATGCTTTGGCCCACCATGTAGTGTTTGGGCCATAGCACAAGTGCGGCAACTGCGGACGCGCAAAGCGCCAGGACGATCAGGATAGAAATAGCTTTTTGACGGTTCACAGCCACGCCCCTTTTCGGGGACAGTAGCATGCGCGGGAAGGTCAAAGCAGAGTACTTTGGTAAGCGATCTGCGCAGGCAATCCGGAGTGGGAAATCTGAGTAAGCGGCGCGCCGCGACGTGCATTAGCGCCGCAGCAGTAAATCTCCTGCCACGAAAACGAAGAACACCACCGAGATCACACCGTTCATGGTAAAAAACGCAGCATTCAGCTTCCTCAAATCTCCGGCTGAGACTAGCGAATGTTCATAAGCCAGAAGCACGGCAACAACGGCCATCCCAGCAATCGCCAGCTTGCCCATGCCAAATGCAATCAGCAGCCCGGCCAGCAACAGCAGCATGATGACGTGAAACGCACGCGCCACCCAGAGCGCGCGAGAAATGCCGAGGTAACGCGGGATCGAGTGCAGTCCGCTGGCGCGGTCGAAATCGAAATCCTGGCAGGCGTAGAGAACGTCGAAGCCCGCCACCCAAAACGTGACAGCCGCCGTGAGCAGCAGGATGCGCGGATCGAGCGAACCGCGCACCGCAATCCATGCCGCCGACGGAGCAATGCCCAGGGCGAATCCCAGCACCAGATGCGACCAGCGCGTAAGGCGTTTGGTGTAGGAATAAAGCAGCAATACCGCCAGCGCAACCGGAGAAAGCCAGAGCGCGAGGCGATTGAGCTCAGCCGCGGCAACGATGAACACTACGCTTGAGATGACGACAAAAGTCGCTACGAACGCCGGCGTGAGTTGCCCGGCGGGAAGCGCGCGGGCGCTGGTGCGGGGGTTGGCCGCGTCAATCGATGCGTCGGCCAGGCGATTGAAAGCCATAGCCGCAGAACGGGCGGCCACCATGGCTACGATGATCCAGACGAGTTGATGCGCGGTGGGCAACCCTCCGGCGGCTAGCATCGCTCCGCACAGAGCGAACGGCAGCGCGAAAACGGAGTGCTCCCACTTGATCATCTCCAGAGTCACGCGCAGATTGTGCAGAAAGGCCACGGAAAGATTCTAGCAGTAGCTTCTCACTTCCTCCCCGAGACCAATGGCACAAACCGGCACGCACCGCAGAGCGTCACCACCGCGCGTCCCTCTTGCATTCGAATGAACTGCAGCCGCTGAGACTCGGCGGGACCAACAGGAATAATCATGCGCCCGCCATCCTCACGGAGTTGCGCGAGCAGAGCTTGTGGCACGACGGCACTGGCCGCGGACACAAGAATCGCATCGAACGGCGCGCCGGCGGCGAAACCCTGGCTGCCGTCGCCTACTACTACGTTGACGTTGTTGTAACCGATGCGGGAAAGCGTCTGTACGGCCGCCGCAGCCAGCGCCGGGAATCGCTCCACCGAGACCACCCGCGCCGCAAGTTCCGCCAGCAGCGCCGTCGCATACCCCGATCCCGTTCCAACCTCCAGAACCGTGTCCGTGGGTTGAAGTGCCAGCACTTCCAGCATGATGGCAACGATGTAGGGCTGCGAAATCGTCTGCCCTTCGCCGATCGGCAGAGGATGGTCTTCGTAAGCCTGAGCGCGGTATGCCTCGGGAACAAATTCGTGACGAGGAAGGCGCAGCATCGCCTGCAGTACCCGCTCGTCATTGATGCCACGGCCCCGGAGATCGTGGTCGACCATCCGCTGCCGCAAACTCGCGAACCATCCGGCTTCGACGGAGGCAGTCATCGGAATGGGAATATTTCTATTCTATTTTCGTCGGCGGATGCGGAGATCAAAGCTGACTACACCATTCTGATCCCGCGTCCCGACCACCGAAATATTCCGCGTGAAGTAATACTCAGCCTGAATGATCTGCTGGTTGCTTTGGGACACGTTGGTGCTGTAGGTAAGCGAAACGTTGTTGGCAAATTGCTGCTCGATCGTCACTTGCGGCCCGCGCGCCGTGGGATTGGTTTCCGTCGTCAGGCCCTGCGGATCGATCTTGATGCGGCTGGCTCCGAACAATTTCTGCATGCGGCCGCTGACCGTGGAGTTCATTGCCTGATTAATGATCAGGGCAGACGCTTCGTCGTTGAACGCGCCGGCGCCCGATTGCTCTTGCAGTCGTTCGGACTCCTGGCCCGTACGCCCCAGCGCCAGCAGCGCAATGATGTCAGACTTCGGCAGCGGCGGTTCGGAACGATAATTCACGGCCAGGCGCTCCGGCGTTCCCGTCACCATGATGTCGAGATCGTAGTTGCGGACATGCGTCGAAGCCTCGAGGTTTACCTGCGGTTCAATCGCAACCGGGTTGGCGAACGTGATATCGCCGCGCTCCAGGCGGAATTTTGTGCCGTTGAACGTAGCATCGCCTTCCAGAATATCGACGCGTCCCAACACCGCCGGGCGGGCAACCGATCCCCGCAGGCGCAGGTCGGCGTCGCCCGAGAGACGCGCTACCGCAGTTTTCATCTGTAATTCCGGCGCGGTTTGCACATGCACGTCAAGTTTGACTCCAAAGAGCGGCGAGTTGGAGTTTGCCAGGGCCGCGTTGCGCTGGCTGCTCTCCAGATACGAGCTGAAATCAAAGTTTGGATTGACGGCCAGCTTCGTCACCATGATTCCGCCGGTCAAGGTCGACGCTTTCGACGTGCCCACCCAATGCAATTCTGCATTTGCCGTCGAGCTCACCCCAGGCGGATAGCGCAGCCGCACTTCCTTACCCGTAGCCGTAAGGTCGAAACTGAATTGCTTGTTGTAGCGTGTGGCGTCCCCTTTAAGATCGACAGTGCCGCCGCCGGTGCGCGCCATCAGTTTTTCGATGTGCAGGCGATCACGCGTGAAGACCAGCGATCCGTTCATCCCACTCAGTCCGCTGGGCAGGCCGGCGTAAGCGACCGCCCCGTTGCTCACCTGCAGATGACCCTGCGGCATGGGATCTGAAACCGTGCCTCCCACGTTCATGTCGATCGAGACTAAACCGGTTCCCGTGAAATCCGGGGCTACGCTGTTCAGCAGCTTCAGGTCAACCTTGCCATTTACAGTCACGTCCACGTCCCGGGAACCCGCAAACTGCGCCGAGCCGTGCGCTGTGAAATCAGTTCCCTCGCCGGCCAGGTGCAATTGGTCGATATGGAGAGTCTGTTTCGCGTAGCTGAAGCGCACCGCATCCGCATTGTGAAGTTTGGCGTATTCCACATCCATCGCAACGTTGGAAAGGTCTCCTTTCATCGTCCACTGCCGAAAATCCCGCAGCGGGCCCTGCACAGCCACAGTTCCCGACACCGCTGAGTGCCCGGTCAGTTGCCCCTTTAAATAGGCACGCCAGAATGCATCAAGATCGACGCTATTCATTTGGAAGGAGAGAGCAGTCGCGTAGTCGCCACGCATCTGCACCCCACCCTCAATCCGCAACTCGCCCCTGGCAAATTCGGATTGGCCGCTCACGCGAAGTTCACTGCCTTTGGTCACAGCCTGCAGGTCCAGCCCCCCAGCCAACTCGTGATCCAGCGTAAGGCCGCTCACCTGCACGCGGGCGTTAAGCGCGGGAGACTCCGTCGTTCCCGATCCCTGCAGTGTGAAATTGCCGCACCCTTCAATTAACAAGGCGCCGGGTTGAATCTGCGGAATGCGCGCCAGGTCGAAGTTCGTGCCAGTAACTTCCAGCCGGAACGAGTGCCGCGAGGGGTTGTACGCGGCGCTACCTTGAATCTTCGCGTCTTCATGCAGCAGTTGAATGTTCGACAGTGCGGTCTCACCTTCGGCGACCTGAACATCGGCGTCGAATTGCGCAATCGACAGGCCCCACGCCGATGCGTCCCGAACGTGCACTTGTCCTTGCGCGTGCGGATTGGCCCGGGTTCCGGACAACTGCAGCACAGCGTCCGCCATGCCCGTAATCGGGTAGTCAACTCCAACCAACTCCTGTGTTGCAGCCACTTCTACCCCGTGCAGGCTCGCGTGCGCAGTAAAGGGACTGTCTTCGGTGAGGTCGCCGTCTCGCAGAGTGGCGTTGGCGTCGAACGTCGCGGTCGTGTCTCCACGGCTCAGGCTGCCGTCGCGCAGCGTCAGGCTACGGGAAGAAAACTGTACCCAGCTCGAAAGCGCATCCCAATGGACTGGACGCTGAGGTGTGCGCGCCGTCGCGGGAAGCATAACTTCAAAGTCTTCCGCCAGCAGAGTTCCAGTCACTACCGGCAGGTCAAAATCTCCCCCAACCGTTCCGTTGAAGGTCGTGGTGCCGCTCACGCGGAATGGCAACCGACGCCCTTCGAGCGCCGCCACAATCGGACGCCATTCTTCGAAGTCGGTAGTCGCAACCGAAAAATGCAGATTCGAAGCCGACGAAAGTGTTCCCGATGCCTGGCCTCGCGACGCCGGCGTGGAAACAGTGAACTGGGAAAAAGCCAATTCGTCGTTCGCCCAGTGGTAGCCGCCGTTGGCGTGCGCGGTCAGCGGAATCTCTCGCATTGCCAGCTTGGCTGGGGGAACTGCGTCGGCCACGAACCCGACCTCCGCCACCTCCGGCGAACCCTTCCAGCCGGCTTCCACGGTGCCGCCGGCCACGCCCGCGAGATGCGAATCTTTCAGATAGGGCGCGATCGGCTTTAGGGCCGCCGCCAGCTCCATCGCGGAAACGTCCCGCACTCGAAGATGCAACGACGCAACTTGCACTCCGGGAAGTTTTTCATGTGGGCCTTTGCCCGTTGGCCGGCCTGCCCTGATAATCGCCATCTCCGGCCCGGCCTTCTTCTTCGCCGCTTGACCCGATTGGGCCTGATTCGATTTCGACGGCGGTGGAGCGGGAATGCTATGCAACCAGTTATCGACTTGAGCGTCCCCCGTGAAGCTCCCGCCCAGCCCTCTCCCTTGAAACTTTGTGAGCTTGATCTGCTCATCGGTTACCGCATAATCGGCGGCCACGTTCGTTTTCTTCAGTAGAATCCGCGCGTCTTGCCAGCCAGCATCGCGCACCTCCAGCACTCCTGATGTCGAAAACTCCTCGACCGTCCACTTCCCCTGCCCCTTGAGTTCCACCACGCCTTCGCGGAAATCGTGGCGCCGCGTGATCGAGGCCACTTCCGCAAGGTCCACATGCGCGTCATACGTGGCCGAGATCTGCGGATGACGGAAATCGCTGATCAGCCCGCGCAACTCAACGTGGGAACGTCCGGAATTCAATTTCATCGCATCGATTTCGGCAAACGTCGGCGCCAGAGTGAACTTGACATCCGTCATCCAGGCAAACGGACGAAAGCCGTCGATCTGCGCATCCACTTTGCCCAGCAGCAGGCGGCTTTCGTAGCGGCCGCGGAGAAATGAGTATTCCATCTGCAACTCGGCGTCATTGGCGGCGAACTCCAGCGGAAAGGTCTTGTCATCCCAAATTAGTTCGCCGTGACGAACATAGAAATTGTCGATGGAAAGCGCGAACAGCTTCTCGACCGAAGAGACCTCCGACGCTCTCACCACGGTCGGCTCTGGGACATTGCTCCTGCCGTCGGGATAAAAGCCAACGTGAATGACGGGGTGATCGAGGGTCAGTTCGTGGAATCCGAACTCGCTGCGTAGCAGCGAGATTACCTTGACTCGAGCCACCAGCCGCTCAGCATGCGCGAGCGGAACTCCCGTGGCCGCCTCGCGTCCGTGCACGGTAATATCGCGCACCTCCACCTGCATGTGGAACGGAACGGTGTGAATGCCGCCGATTTCCACGCGGCCGCCGGTGATGCGCTCCACCTCGGCGATCATGCGCCGCCGGACCAGGTTTTGAAAGGAATCCGTGGTGATATACCACAGGCCGGCAAGCAGGCACAGCAACCCGGCGCCCGCTACCATCAACAGGTACTTCCACCATGCGCGCCCCGATCCGCCGTTTCGAGGCCTGGTGGCGGACTCGGTCACTGGCTCTGGTACCCCTCCCGCGAGGATACCTCCGCTCCGGGGATGTGCACATCGCTTTCCGAACGCAGGGTCTGCAGCCAGGAGACCAGCAGTTCACTCACTTTTTCCTGCGTCAGCAATTCCCGAATCTTGCCCGAAACGTCGGCGAGCGGAACTTCGCTGGCCCCGGCCTGCTTCAATTGCGGCACGAACTTCTCGCGGTAATAAGCTTCGATCGATTTGGAATCAATCTGCACGGCCGGCCGCAGACGGGCATCCACTAGCCGCATCAGATCGATCTGCGTCTGCACGTGCGAAATCAGATCTTTTTCCCTGAGACCATACTTGGCCAGCACCGCTTCCCATCCCTCGTTGGTGGACGCTTCCGGATACAATTTCCGCGCGCCTGCAACCTGGCTCGCAGCCTCGGCTTCCGTGGCATGCGGAAACTCGGACGACTTCAGCTGTTCATGCAACAATTCCTGGTCAATCAGCCGATCCAGAACGGCGCGGCGGTCGTCGGCAGCGAACTGGTTGACCTGCTTCCCATTAAACAGCGCTTGATAGCTGAGAGCTTCATCCAGTTCCGACTGCAAAATGATGCGGCCGTTCACCCTGGCCACAATCCGGTCGATGACTTGTCCAGCCACTGCCGTCGGCATAAGAAAAATCGCTGACAGTAAAGTGACGGCGACAGCCGTGGTCATAATCTTCATGCGAGCATTCATCAAAATGGCTGGCCTATGCTGAAAAAAAAGTTAAAGTGCCTCAACCGCTGCGTCTCTAAATTGACCGGCACATTGGTCGTCGGTTGCCCTGGGATTTCCTGATAATACGCTGTTGGATTCAGATCGTACCCGAAGTCGAAACGTAGCGGACCAATGGGTGTCTTGTATCGTACGCCTACGCCCACTGCGTGCGAAGTGTAATCATAACCGGAGGCGTCGAATTGGTTAAGACACTGTTGGTTGGGTGTACCTCCGGACGATAGACATAGCCCCGGATCGGCCTGGTGCCAGCGCAACAGCCCTTTCACCATGTCATGCCCAGCCGTGAATACGTTTCCCATATCGTGAAAAATGGCAAAACCGAAGCCCGGCCCCAGCCAGGGCAGACTCACCGGCGGAAGACGCAATTCCAGGCTGTTGACGAAGAGTGCCGTGCCGCCTACAGGGAAGCCAGAATCGGGATCGCGAGGTCCTGCCTCATTTAACCCGAATCCGCGATGCGAGTTGCCGCCCCCGGCAAAGAATTGTTCGGGCAAAGGAATGGTCTCAATCGTGCACGTCGGCTCGTCCAACCCGTTGAGCGGACAAGTGCCGGGAGACAAAACCTTTGTGCCGCCAAACGGCTGCTCCAGTCCGATCGTGGTCGACCGCGCGAACACGAACTGGTGCCCCGGTTTTCCACCAAACGCATAGTAAGTGGAATATTGCGACAGGGCGCGGCCAAAGTCCGATTCCGAGCCGAAGTAAGTGGAAGCCGCGGAAGAATCCAGCGTGAAGTAGTTCCCCCGCGTGCTCTCCAGCGGATTGTCACGCTTGTCCCGGATATAAGTAAATCCTGGCCCGCTCACCCGCGCCGGCAACGAAAGTTGTGGAACCAGAGCCGGCGAAAAATCGGAAGCGAAGTTGCTTGCCTTGACCCTGCGGTAATCAAACCGGTAGACGATGAAGCTGGGTTTGTTGATTTGCTGCCGCAGGTCTACTTTGCCTTCCCAGCGCTGCGAAGTGAACGTGGCAACGTCCAGACTGTTGTCATAGAAAATCGTAAAGATCAACTTGAACTTGTCATTGCTAAACACTTTCGGAATCGTGTAGCTGATCAAACCGCGCTGCTGCAGGCGCCCCACATGAGATTGAAATGTCAGCGTCTGGTTGCGACCGAACAGGTTGAGCCGCGTCACGTCTAGCCCCACCCGCGGACTCACTCCTGTGCTCCCCGCCGGCTCGCTGCTCCCAGCCGGCTGCCCCGTCTGGAATTCCAGTCCGACATCATAGGTAAAGGTGTAGCGCTTGGCTTCCTGCACCTGCACCAGCACATTCTTCTGGGGATCTGTCCCTTCCGGATTCTGCACCGCCGTATCCACCTGATTGAAAATTCCCAGGTCGTAAAGCTTGGTCTGCGTATCCAGCAGATCCGCTTGGCTTAGCGGATCGCCGGCATGCACCTGGATTTCCCGCTGCACGATGTAGTCGCGAGTGTGGTCCAGTCCCGACACCATCACCTGATCCACGGAAAACCGTTCGCCCTCCTGAATGGTGTAAGTCACGTCTTCGCGATTCTGCATCCCCGGCGTGGGTTTGGTTGCGATGTCAAGGGTGGCGTTGGGAAAGCCGCGGTTAAAGTAATACGTTAAGATTCTCTCTCGATCGCTCCCAAGGGTCTGCTCCGAAAACGGCTGGCCTACCCTGGTCTGGAGCTCTGGCAGCGCACTTGCCGGGATGATTTCGCTGCCCACAACGTGCAGCCCGCTGACCAGGGTTTGCGGGCCTTCCACGATGTTCAGGTGGACCGCGAGATGGTTCGCCACTCCCTTGTAGTCGTCGTCCACCTTGGTTTGAATCTCCGCCTGCCGAAAGCCGTTCGACCGGTAAAGGCCTTGCAGCGTGGCCACGTCGCTTTTCAGCAGGATTCCGCTATACCGGCCGTGCGACGACAGCGGAGTCGCGCTCTGTATCTGCAGTCGCGACCGTATATCCTCCGGGCCGAAATAGCTCTTGCCGGTGATCCCGGTGATCTCAATTAACACCAGCCGGTGTCGCGGCCCCGGATCCACCTGGTAAATCACGTGGACTATCTTAGGATCGCTTTCTTTCTTGAATTCCACCTTGGCGTCAAAATGGCCCTGATTCTGCAAGTAGTCGAGTAGATTGCGTTTGCCCTCGTTCAGCAGATCGTCATCAATGGCGTTTTCTTCGTACACCGGTACTTCATGCTTTAGCACTCCCCGGCTCACATGAAAACCCAGCACAGAAATCAGCACGACCGGTCCGGGATCGATCTGGAAGGTATAGTCCACCGAATTTGACCTGGGACGATATTCCTGCAGCGCAATCGACACCTGCGACAGCACCCGTTGCTGTTTCTGGAATTTTTTGCGGAGCCGCCGCAGCGAGTTCGAAACCCGCGCGGCCGTAACCCGATCCCCCGGTTGCATACCCGCGATGTCCCGGATTTGCTCCGCGGACAAATTCGCGGTTCCCGTAACCTTCACCTCGCCCACATGCGCCGCTTCCCCGGCCACCACGTGAAAAGTAATGTCGACCTGCTGCGTGGCTGCATTCGGCTTGGTGTCGGCGGTCACCCGCGCCCGGTAGTATCCGTTTTCCTGCATCAACTGGCGGATGCTCTCGACCGCCCGGTCCAGTTTTTCCGCAGTGTGCAGGTCCCCCAGTTGGAGTTTGGAGGCATTCACGATCTGATTAAAGTTCGGCCGCGTGGGGGCGCCTTCCACGCTGACGGCACCCACAAAAAGGTTCGGCGACGTAGTGAAGGTCAGCGTCACGCCGCCGGCACTGGGCGCCGCTTCCGCCTGAATATCAGCGAACCGCCCGGTCGCAAACAACGCGCGAATGCTCTCCCGAACCTGGTCCCGGCTCAGCGGCTGTCCCACTTTTTGCAACAGCAATTGCAGCAGATGCGCTCGATCGCGATCCGGAACTCCTGGCAGTTGAATGCCTTCCACCTGCTTCCCCTCGTATTCAGCCATCATTCCCGACGAGGTTGACCCTTGTTCCTGCGGAATCGCTTGTTCTTGGGGAGCCTGCTGCGCCTGCGGAGCCTGTGCTTCCTGAAGGGAAGGCCCCGCCGTCCCGGCTCTAGCCAGCGGGATCGGCAGCAGTAGCATCGCAACTAAAAATGGCGTGCACCCTCTCACCAAATAGTGTCCTCAGCTCCCGGTTAGTAATTTCGACGGAATGCGTTTAGATGCCATTGCAACCAGTTGCGCTGGCCACAGCCCGTTACTTGGAGTAATGGTTTGGGGCAACAGTTCACTCTGGATGCTGATCACAAACGTCTCTGCTGCGTCATCTCGAGCGTAGCCGTTCTTCAGGCGAAGCGCGAGATCTCGTGCGCATCGTCACCGTCCCACAAATCCAACGGCACCAGCATCGCTAAATCCGGAAGTTGCCGACTTTACCCCCCTCCGACACTTATAATAAAGGTTTTAGCGCCTTGGACCGGTGACCTCTTTGGCTCAGGAAAAAGCTCAGGAAGATCATTCCCGTAAACCCGTCGCATCCATGGCCGCGCAGACAGACGATCGCTACTCCCGCCAGATTCTATTCCGCGGCATCGGAGCGGAGGGTCAAGCGCGCCTGGCCCGCTCCCGTGTCGCAATCGTCGGCTGCGGCGCCACCGGTTCCGCGCTGGCCGCATTGCTGGCCCGCGCCGGTGTGGGCACGCTGCGCATTATCGACCGCGATTACGTCGAGCCCAGCAATCTGCAGCGGCAATCGCTGTTCGACGAGCAGGATGCCTCCGAATCATTGCCCAAGGCGATCGCCGCGGCTCGTAAGATTTCCGCCTTCAACTCGCAGATCGTGGTCGAGCCGAAGGTGGACGACGTGGTTCCCGCCAACATTGAAGCACTGCTTGAAGGAGTAGAGATTATCCTCGACGGAACCGACAACTTCGAGACCCGCTACCTGGTCAACGACTTCGCCGTAAAGAATTCCCTGCCGTGGATTTATTCGGCAGCCGTAGGCAGCTACGCCGCAACCATGAATGTGTTGCCGGGCGAAACCGCCTGTCTGGCCTGCATCTTCCCCGACTCGCCGCGAGGAAGCGTCGACACCTGCGAAACTTCCGGCATTCTGAATTCCGCCGTCAATCTGGTCGCTTCAATCGCCGCCACGGAAACCCTGAAGCTGCTGGTAGGCGATAGAACACGCGGGACAGACGGAGCAGACAGGATAGACGGAACAAAAGCACCTCATCTGCCCAGCACGCTGCGCAAGACCCTGCTAAGTTTTGACCTGTGGACCAACGAGCACGCCGAGATTACCGCAGCCAAGCCCCGTCCCGGATGCCGCGCCTGCGGCGAACGCGACTTCATTCATCTCGCCGGCGAAGGTCGTCCGCACATCACCCTCTGCGGCAGGAATTCCGTGCAAATCCATGCCGTGCAAACCCATGAGCGTCAACGCCCTATCGACTTCACCGAAATGGATCGCCGCCTCCAGCCCCACGGCGCCGTCCGCCACAACGACTTCGTCCTGAAGTTCTGGCACGACCCCTACGAAATGACCCTGTTCCCCGACGGCCGCGCCATCATCAAAGGCACCACCGACACCGCCGTGGCGCGCAGCCTCTACGCGCGCTACGTAGGGAGTTAGTTATCCGCTCCTAGTAGAACTCAATCTTCTCAAACCCCAACCCCTGCAACAAACTCCTGACCGTCGACGCCGCATTCTCCTGCGCAGTTCGCAAAATGCCATCGGCTAGCGCGGCCTCTTGCAGCTGATGCTCTCCCTCCTGCCGCACCTGCGTTTCCAGGTTCGGGTCGGTCGGCACCAGCAGCCCGGTTTGCCGGGAATACACCCGCGTCTTCGCGCTGTCGATGCGAGTGCTGAACACTTGCGACACGGGAAGATGCAGGCGAATCTGTTTGCCCTCCACTTGAACGTCGCCCGGCTTCAGATTCGAGAAATCGATCCCCGCGACAACTTCGCCGTGCACCATCATCAACAGGCGATCTCCAGCTAGAAAATCCGGAAAGATCGGGTTTGCCCGCGCGCCGGTCACAATCTTGTCCATGGTGTAAACCACGGTCTCCAGCCGCTGCAGGCGCTGAATGCGGTCAACCACCGTGGGCTGGCTTACATCGATGGTGAGGGTTCTTCCGGTGAGTGCCGACCACATGTGGCTTAACGCAGCTCGCCCGGAAGTTCGCGACAGCATCACCCATCCCATCGCCCCGACACACACTACCCCAAGCAACAGCCCGAGGATAAGCGCCACCACAACCGCCGCAGAAGATCGGGCAGGTTTGGCAGCGCGTGGCGGCCCCGCATCCGGATCGGGAGGCATAACGCAAGGTTATCACCCGGCGAAGAGGCGGATCAGGGAAACGTGGCTGCTGACTTCGCCTCGGTTAGACACGAACAAGCGAACAGCAGTCGAGATGACGCCGATTACGCTCCTTGAGAAACTGACCTCGCCGGGCCAGTAGGGCCAACGCGATCTTGCGCCATTCATCGCCCAGCATTCGCGTCGCGTGTCGAGGCTTGCTCTTTGCCCGCTCTGGCCGCATACTCGGGCTGCTCAGCGGAGATGGCGCGTATGTCAGAATTTGATGATCTCAAGAGACGTACACAAGAGCTTGAGATCGAGAATCGCTACAACCGCGATTATCAGCTGAACCTGGAATCCCTGGTAGAAGCCCGCACCGATCAACTGCAAGCGGCCATGAGTAACCTGGAGCGCTCCTATGAGATCACCCTGGAAGCTCTGGGCGATGCTCTCTGTCTCAGGCACGCCGAGACCGAGGGCCACTCCAAGCGAGTGACGGCGTTCACCATCGCCATTGCAAGCACGATGCGCCTGGCCAGCCACCAAATTCGCGTTATTGCCCTCGGCGCCTTTCTGCACGACTATGGCAACCTCGCGGTTCCTGATGCAATTCTGTGCAAGCCAGCCGAGCTAACCAAGGACGAGATGGACATCATGCGGAGCCATGTTTACCTCGGCTATCAGATGCTGAAGAAGATTCCGTTTCTCTCCGAAGCATTAGAGATTGTCTACTCCCACCAGGAACGTTACGACGGCAGCGGCTATCCCCGAGGCCTCAAGGGAGAAGAGATCCCACTGGGGGCGCGGATCGTCTCAATCGCCGACACGCTGGACGCTATTACCTCTGATCGTGCGTACCGCCCCGCGCAGACGCTTGAAGCGGCTCGCGAGGAGATCAAGAGGTGGTCGGGGCGGCAGTTTGATCCGGAAGTCGTGAGAGTATTTCTCGCAATGCCCAACAAAATCTGGGAGGATTTTCGGAAAGAGATCGACGGCGAGATCGTGCGTTCTCCATAATCAGCCATCTGTATGGAGTGACCGAATCCCACGGTTGACGAGAACGCCATTACGCTCAAAACACCCGGCCACAGGATGAACGCGCGAACTGGGGCCCCACGGGCATGGATTTAGAAACGATTACTATTTCAAATCATGGCCTCAGTAAGGGCACGGGTTAGACTGTAAGCCTACCGATTTTCGAAGATTTTGCCTCTAAAATCGGGAGGGCCTCAGTCGCACATCAAAGCATGAGGCGCAAGCCTCCAGAGCCAAAGGGTTTCGAGCGACGGAAAAGAGCTTATGAGTCTCCCAAGATCGGTAGAAACGCTTTAATATTTTGAAGGTACAGGTTACTTTTGGTTACGCGCGATGGCGCGCAAGCCATACAACGTAAAGATACTTATGCCGCATCTCACTAATTGCGGCCGGAATAGGAAACTTGACCGACCCCAGGCGACGGCAGGGCGATGAACTCGGCGAAGCCGAAGCCATCGAAAGAGCCAAGCAAGGCGACGCGGAAGCCTTCCAGGCCCTTTACGAGCGGCATAAGCGACGTGTGTACTCACTCTGTTTGCGCATGACGGCGAATACCGCCGAAGCCGAAGATCTGACCCAGGAAGCGTTTTTGCAGCTCTACCGCAAGATCGCAACTTTTCGTGGCGAGTCGGCATTTTCGACGTGGCTGCATCGCCTGTCAGTGAACGTGGTGCTGATGCACTTGCGCAAGAAAGGCCTTCCGGTAGTTTCGCTGGAAGAGACCACGCAAAGCGGCGAGGAAGATGCGCCGAAAAGAGATTTCGGCGCCGACGATGTTGCGCTATCGGGATCGATTGACCGGTTGCAGTTGCAGAGGGCAGTGAACGATCTGCCTCCGGGTTATCGCACAATTTTTGTGTTACACGACGTTGAAGGCTACGAGCATAATGAAATCGCCGGCATCGTAGGATGCTCGATCGGTAACAGCAAGTCGCAGTTGCACAAGGCGCGCATGAAGTTGCGGGACCTGCTCAAGATGAACAGAGCCGAAAAGGCCGGGAAGTCTTGAGTGGTGAATATTAGCGTGGGAAGTCAGAATCAAAAACCCCACTTCTCGCAAAGGACGCGAGAAATGGGGCACCCAGCGAAAAGAACTGGCAACACACACTGGTAACACTTGCAGAGGCGCAAGCGCTGCGCACAGCATGGAAGTGGTAATAGACTGGATGCAGAGGCTTGGGGAGAAGCAGGATGAATTGCGTTGATCTGCAGCGGAGTCTCGCCGGAGTCGAAGACCTCAGCACCGCAGAACATATCGCGGAACATGCCTTAGAACGGCAGGCTCACCTGAAAACCTGCGCAGCGTGCTCGGCGCTGGTCGCGGAGTTGGATCTCATTGCCGCCTCGGCGTCAGAATTGCGCGCGGCCGAAGAACCCAGCCCGCGGGTCTGGAATTCGATTGCAATGGCTTTGCAGCAGGAAGGGCTGATTCGTCAGGCGAATCAGCCCTTTGTTGTGTCAAAGCCCGTCGCTCGGCGTGGCGTTACGTCGGCTGCCGTTTCATCGCGGTCGATTGCGGCGAGCGCCGCTGCATCCCGAGGCTTCTCATCATTCGCCGCGGGCTGGGGATGGCGCGGATGGCTGGTGCCTGCGGCCGCAGTCTTGCTGATCGCGGTTGGAGTTTTCGTCAATCAGCGCTCAGTTGTGTATCAACTCAGCAAGCACATCGCCCCGGCCACGGCCACCGCGACTCGCGCACAAACGCTTGCAGCCTGGAATCTCGCCGGCCTCAACGACGACGACTTGCTGCAGGAAATCCAGAATCAAAGCCCCGAACTGCGCGCGCAGTATGTGGACAATCTCCGCAACGCGAATGACTATATCCGGGACGCACAGAGCGCTGTAGACGCCAATCCGAACGACGAGGAGTCACGCCGCTCGCTCTTGGAAGCCTATCAACAGAAAGCCATGCTTTTTGAAATGGCCATGGACCGCTCTCTGCCATAATTACACAGCCATCGGCCGCGCGGTTGAGCGAGCTACGGTTACAGACACTCGGTTAGCAAGATCAAGCACTCGGGAAAATAGATTCGGGGAATCCTAATGAGCAGCCGCACAATAAAACTGGTCGCAGTCGGAGCCATGGTGGCGGGAACTCTGGTGGCTGAGGCCCGCAAGGAATACCACTTCAACGTGGGACCGAAGGCCGGCATTTCGGTGAACAATCCCTACGGCTCGATCTCGGTCCGGCCTTCGTCCAACAACACCGTGGTGATCAATGCGGTGCTGCATTCCGACAAGGTCGAGGTTGACAACAGCCAGACCGGCAATCGGGTCGACATCCAATCGCATCTGTTGCCGGGCGCGGACGCGGAATCGGGACGCGTCGATTACGAAGTGCTCGTCCCCGCCGACGCCAGCGTTACCCTGCACTCCACCACGGGTCCATTGTCGGCCGCAAGGTTGCACGGCGACCTGACCATGGAGGGTGCTGGAGCCGCCGTGGATGTGCGCGATATTTCCGACGCGCACGTGCATGTCAGGACGTTGAACGGGGCGGTTACGCTCAACAACGTGCAGCAGGGCCATGTGGAAGTCGATTCGCTGAGCGGCGAAGTCACGCTCAACGGGGTCAGCGGACGGCTTGTCCAAGTGGTTTCGACCAGCGGCAACATCCATTACAGCGGCGACTTCAGCGGCAGTGGAGAATACCGCTTGACCAGCCATAGCGGCAATATCGATGCCACGGTTCCCGAGTCCACCTCGGCGGATGTGACCGCCCGCTCTGTGAAGGGCGAGGTGCAGGATGAAATTCCTCTTCAACCTAAATCCCACAACTGGTTCGTTGCCGAAAAGGGACGTGCCTTCGTAGGTACCATGGGCCGAGCCGCCGTCTCGTCGACGGTGGTGCTGCGCACCTTCAGTGGTAAAATTCACCTCAAGAAACGCGCAGACAAATAGCAACGAAAAAGAAAGCGCAGCGCTCCAGGAAACAGGGCAAGCCGCTCCCTCACAAGAAGCGGTCTGCTGGAAGAGCGGCAACCGGAACGGTGTCGGCTGCGCGAGGGGCGCGTCCGCCTAAGAAGAGCGGGGCGCCGGCTGGAGCAATTTTTCTGGTTGGGTTTATGGGCGCGGGCAAGAGCACCGTGGGCCGGGCTCTGGGGCGGGAGTTAGGTTGGTTTTTCGAGGATCTGGACGACCGGATCGAGCGCCGGGAAAGCCGCAGTGTAGCTGAGATTTTCCGCGACTCAGGAGAGCAGGAGTTTCGGCAGGCTGAGCAGGCTGCGCTGCGCGAAGTGCTCGAAGACTTAAGCATAGGTGCTCCGCGAGTGGTCGCGCTCGGAGGCGGAGCTTTCGCAAAGAACGAGAACGCGGCCTTGCTGAAAACGGCTGGCGTGCCAACGATTTTTCTGGACGCTCCGGTCGAAGAATTGTGGCAGCGTTGTTGCGCACAGGCGGATGAAGCCGGAACAGTGCGTCCGCTGCTCCGCAGCAGGGAGCAGTTTGGCGAACTCTATGCAGCTCGGCGCAGGAGCTACTCAAAGGCGCTCCTGAAGATTCAAACCAGCAGCCGCCCGGTGAAAACGATCGTAGACGAGATCGCGAAAGCACTGGGCTTGAAAAAAATCGCCACTCGCACGGAACAAGGAGATTTCGAGTGAAGTTCGAAACACCAACGCGCCGTGCCCTGGCGGTGATTCTGGCCGCATCCCTTGCGACCTGCGCTTACGCTGCAGACAAAAAAGACAAGGCTAAATCCGCGCCCAACCCAACCGTGGACTCCGGCTCGTTCGGCATCTTCGTCAAAGGTCAGCGCGTGGCTACCGAAACCTTCCATATTGAGCAGCAGAACGGGGCGACGATCATCAAGTCTCAACTCAAAGATGCGTCTGGAACCGATTCGGCCAGCCAGAAGTCGGATCTGGAGATAACGCCCAGCGGGGAGTTGGTGCACTACGATTGGAGCCAATCCTCCGGGGGCTCGCTGAGCGTGTTTCCGGACAACGAATTTCTGAAGGAAAGGATCATGGCTCCAGGTTCGGCGAAACCTGCCGAGCAGGCCTTCCTGTTGCCCCGCACCACGCCCGTTCTCGACAACAATTTTTTTGTGCAGAGGGAAGTCTTGGCGTGGAAATATCTGCAGATTGCGCCCTGCAAAGACGAGAAAGACAAAGAAGGGAAAGACCATCGACATTGCGAGCCGCAAGACTTTGGAACGCTTGTGCCCCAGGACCATTTTTCAATGAGCGTGCGCATGGAGCTGGTGGGCAAGGAGAAAGTCACGATCCGCGGAACGGAGCGCGACTTGTTGCGCCTGAACCTGCGCGGCGAAGGCCTTGACTGGGCCTTGTGGCTGGACGACCAAGACAAGTTTAAACTGATCAAGGTGGGCATTCCCGCCGAAAACACTGAAGTAGTTCGCGATTGATTTGGGCCCGGTCCAGCGGCGGAAATCCAGCCGCTCAGGAAAAATTTCTTGCTGCTGACTGACTCACGTACGGCTCGCGTCCTGCTCACGGTGCTTCTGTTCGCCCTGGGGCTGGGCTTTCTCTACGTAACCCGCCAGACTCTGATCGCTTTCCTTTTTGCGATTTTCTTTGCCTATCTGGTCAGTCCGATGGTGAACCGCCTGGAGAAAGTGTTGCGGGGGCGAACGCGCGCCATCGCGGTGATCTACGTCCTGTTGTTCGCGCTGGTCGTGGTCTTTTTTGTGTCCGTGGGTCCGAAGGTCACGCGAGAAGGCGGACGCCTGGGACAAGCTTTGCCCACGCTGCTCACGAAGCTCAGTTCCGGCCAGCTCGCCACGCAACTTGGCGAAGAACATGGCTGGAACGCGAAGAGCACGGAACTAGTGGAATCTTTCCTGGCCAGCCACAGCGACGACATCACGCAAGTGGCGCAACGCGTCGGCTTGCGTGTAGCCGACGTGGCCAAGCAGGCTTGGCTGTTCCTGGTGGTACCCGTGCTCGCGGTCTTCTTCCTGCGGGATGGGCGCTTCTTCAGCGATTTCCTTCTGGATGCCATCCAATCCCGGCCGCAGCGCGAATTCCTGGAAAACGTGCTCAACGATCTCAATCAAATGCTGGCCCACTTTATCCGCGCCCAACTCACATTGGCCGCGCTGACGTTGGTGATGTATTCGGTATTCCTTGGTGCGATGGGGGTGCAATACGCGCTTGTGCTGGGCACGCTGGGCGGTGTTCTCGAGTTCGTTCCGCTGGTCGGGCCGCTGGTGGCGGCAGTGGTGATCGTGAGCGTCTCGTTGCTGCTCGGGTACCAGCACTGGCTGGTGCTCATTATTTTTCTGGGGGCTTGGCGGCTCGTCCAGGACTACGTCTCTTCCCCGCGCATCATGGGAAAGAGCATGGAGCTGCATCCTCTGGCAGCGATCTTTGGTGTGATGGCGGGGGGCGAAATCGCCGGCATTCTTGGGATTTATCTTTCGATTCCGGTGATGGCCAGCCTGCGAATCGTGTTCCGGCGCTGGCGGCTATACGCCGAAAAAAGAAAGTTTGGTCCGCTGAGTGAGTATCGTGTAGGCAGCGAAGTCGCGCCCAGGAAATAGCCGACAGGGTCCTTCCTCGGGAACCAGACTCCGTACGTCCTCTCTCTTTTCTTTGCCGACGCTGTTGTAGAATTTCAACTACCTCGTTATGAACCGCAAATTCCTTAGGGGCGCGCGCGGCATGGGCGCCGTCGGCATCGCTTACCCCATGATGCTCTCGAGCGGACCTTCCAGGGGATCGCGCCGATGGTCGCCACTCCGATGATCGTGATGAAGTTTGGCGGCACCTCGGTAGAAGATGCGAAGGCGATCGAGCGCGTGGCCTCGATCGTCAAGGGACGGCTGGCGCAGAAGCCGGTGGTCGTGGTCAGCGCCATGGCCAAGGTCACCGACACGCTGCTTACCATGGCGAAGGCGGCTGGGGCGGGTGAGCGCAAGACCGCGCTGAAGCTTTGCCGCTCGCTGCAGGAACGCCATTACAACACCGCCAGCGAGCTCCTGGGGACCGCGCTTTTCACCGAGTTCCATTCCGAACTGGGCGCGGATTTCGAAGCGCTCGACGAATTGTTGCGCGGCATTTCCGCGGTTGGAGAAATCACGCCGCGCACCACCGATCATGTGGCCTCCTACGGTGAAGCGCTTTCCAGCCGCATTGTGGCGGCCGCTTTCGCGGCTCGCGGACTGAACGGCGTCCACGTGGATTCGCGCGAAGTGCTGATCACCGACAACGACTACATGCAGGCCGTTCCGCAGTTTGAGGAGACCAATGCGCGCCTGCAGGAACGTGTGCAGCCGCTGCTCGACGCGGGCAAAGTCCCGGTGATGGGCGGCTTCATCGGGTCAAACCGCGCGGGCATTACTACCACCATCGGTCGTGGCGGGTCGGATTTTTCTGCCGCGATTTTCGGTGCGGGGCTGAATGCCGAGCGCATCGAAATCTGGACTGACGTTGACGGCATTCTCACCACCGATCCCAGAATTTGCCCGGAAGCGCGGCGCATAAAAGTCATCAGTTTCGACGAAGCGGCCGAGCTCGCATATTTTGGGGCCAAGGTGCTGCATCCGGCCACGGTGCTCCCGGCCATTCAGAAAAATATTCCCGTCTATGTTTTGAATTCGCGCAATCCTTCGTGCGAAGGGACCTGCATTACCAACCACGCGCCCCAGGGACGCAACTTGTTCAAAGCTATTGCGGCCAAGAAGCGCATCACCATTGTGGAAGTCGCGGCTCCGCGCATGCTGCTGGCGCACGGATTTCTGAAAGCTATTTTCGACGCCTTTGACCGGCACAAGGTCGCGGTGGATGTAGTTTCGACATCGGAAGTCAGCGTGTCGCTGACAGTCGATTCCAATCAGGCAATCCCTGCGCTCGCCGCCGACCTGGCCAAGCTGGCCGACGTAAAATATGAGGGCCGAAAAGCGATTGTCTGTGTGGTCGGCGAGAACTTGCGCGAGAAGCCTGGCGTGGCCGCGCTGGTATTTCGCGAGCTGGCAGACAAAAAGATTCGCATGATTTCGCAGGGTGCTTCGGAAATTAATTTGACGTTCGTGATTGAAGAAGACGAAGTGCCGGACGTGGTGCAGCGCCTGCATAAGACTTTCTTTGCCGACCCGGACCCGGAAGTGTTCGCTTGAGTTGCGCGAATCGACTAGAGAAGAGCACGCTTGGTTTCGGCATGACTTGATTTCGAGAAGGGCGCAGCTTTGGGAAGGGCACGACTTCAGTCGTGCCGCCAGAAGCCGTTGCGCTCGCGGGCTTCAGCCCCCGCGGTAAGCCTTTGCAGCGCTCTCGGCTCGCGCCGCGGATTCTTCTCCTCCGCGATAAAGTTTTTCCCATGAACCTTCTTGTCCTAGGCCGCGGCAAAACCGGATCGCTGGTGGCGGAAGTCGCCCGCGAGCGACGCCACGAGATTCGAATCGCCGGAGCTGCGGAGAACGCCGCGTGCGCTGCTCTCACCACGGAGAAACTCCACGACATCGACGTCGTCCTCGACTTCACCTCTCCTCATTGCGTGCTCGCCAATATCGACGCCTGCGTAGGGGCCGGCAAGAACATGGTGGTCGGCACTACGGGCTGGCACGCCGAACTGGCGCACATCCGGCAGCAGGTGGAGCAGCGCGGGACGGGCTTTCTCCATGGCTCGAACTTCTCGATTGGCGTCAATCTGTTTTACGATGTCGCCCGCACTGCGGCCGCTGCCCTGCACCACGACTACTCGGGACAAATCTTCGAGCGCCACCACGCTGGAAAGAAGGACGCGCCCTCGGGCACCGCCCTCATCCTGCAGCAACTGCTGCGCGAAGCCGGCGGCAAGCCTGACGATCTCGAAATCATTTCCTTCCGCGAAGGCGAGGTCGTGGGCATGCACGAAGTTGTGCTCGAATCCTCTGCAGACCGAATCTATCTTTGCCACGACGCCAAGTCCCGCCAGGGCTTCGCCGAAGGCGCCGTACGTGCCGCCGAATGGCTCGCGGGCAAGAAGGGCTTCTACGATTTCAAGGATGTGTGGCGGGAGTTGTAAGGAAGCTGCTAACTTAGCCGTCGATAAATCAATCGCGAATAGCGAAACGCCAGGATGCCAACGGTGAGCAGGTTGAGGGCCTCGGCCCAATTGAGCCGATCAAATCGGAAGACCTGGAAGGCAGTTACCGCGACGTCCATGCCCAAAACGAACGCGAGTAGCATCAGCCACACGAATAGCCGACGCAGGGAGCAGTTCTCTAGCATACGAACATCCCAGCCCCGGTCCAGATACTCAAACGATTCGAAAAGCCGGCTCATTTCGCCCGATTGTAGCACCGGCCATCCGATTTTCCATCACCCCCCACTCGCGCTATCCTATTGCTATGCAACTCCGTGGTTGTGGTACCGCACTGGTAACTCCGTTTCGTCAGGATGGCTCCATCGACGACGTTGCTTTTCGCAGCCTGGTGACGTGGCAGGTAGAGTCCGGCATTGATTTTCTGGTTCCCTGCGGTACTACCGGAGAGACGCCAACTCTTACTCACGACGAATGGCTGTTTGTAATCGACGCCGCGATCGAAGTTGTCGCCGGACGCGTGCCCATCGTGGCGGGCGCCAGCTCTAACTCCACACACGACGCGGTTGAAAAAGCGAAAGAAGTTGCCGCGCGCCCCGGCGTCGACGCCATCCTCACCGCTTCTCCTTATTACAACAAGCCCACGCAAGAAGGCCAGTACCGGCACTTCAAAGCCATCGCCGAAGCTGTCGGAGAGAAGCCCGTGATTCTCTACAACGTGCCCGCACGCACCGGATCGAATCTTGAGCCTGCAACTCTGGCGCGCCTGGCGGAGATTCCGAACATTGTCGGCGTGAAAGAAGCCAGCGGCAACATGACTCAGATCGCCGAGGCCATCCACAGTGTGCCGGAAACTTTTCTGGTTTTCTCCGGAGACGACGCTGCGACGCTTCCCGTGATCGCACTCGGCGGCGTGGGAGTGGTATCGGTTGCGGGTAACGAAATCCCGCACGAAATGGCAGCCATGACTCGTGCCGCTCTCGATAACGATTGGACCACCGCGCGCGCTCTTTACCGCAAGTACCTGCCCTTGATGAATGCGAACTTTATCGAGTCGAGCCCTCTGCCGGTGAAAGCCGTCCTCGCCATGATGGGTAAGATCGAAGAACTCTACCGCCTGCCGCTTCTGCCGATGCGCCGAGATACGCGCTCGCGCCTGCAGAAGGTCGCCATTGAGGTTGGCCTGATCACGAAGCCCGGGCCGGCGGCTGAAGCCGTGGAGTTTTACATTTACGAGAATTGGGCAGCCGGCCCACACAAGATCGTGCTGCATCGCGGATCGTGCGGCCAATGCAGCCACGGCAAAGGCCGCCCCGCCGGCCACGACACCAACCACGCTCGTTGGCACGGCCCCTACGCGGCGTTGGCGGAGGCTCGCGATGCCGCGCACGGGATGAGCGGCATATTGATTCGCAGCGAGTGCAAGTGTGTGTAGAAGAGCGATTTCAGATTTGAGATTTTAGATTGCAGATTTCACGTCGCTTCGGCTTCCGGAGCATGCTTTCCAAGGCGTACCACCGCTCAATCTGAAATCTGAAATCTAAATTCTGAAATCTTCTATACTTTCCCCGCATGTCTTCCCTGCAATCTTCCATCGAACGCCTGGCTGCAGTGAGCCAGGTCGAGCGCGATCCCGACGCACGGCGCACGTTCCTCGAATTCCGCGACGCGCTCACCCAGGGCAAAATCCGTGCTGCCGAGAAACTTGATGGTCATAAAGATGGCGGCCCCAAAGGTGGCCGATGGATTGTTAACGCCTGGGTGAAGCAAGGCATTCTGCTCGGCTTTCGCCTCGGAGAACTCACGGAGATGGGCAGCGGCGCCTGCCTGTCATTTGTCGATAAGGACACCTTCCCTGCCCGCAAGTTTTCGGTCGCTGACGGCGTGCGTGTGGTCCCGGGCGGCTCGTCGGTGCGCGCCGGAGCTTATGTCGCGCCGTCGGTCATTTGCATGCCGCCTATGTTCATTAACGTGGGCGCTTACGTGGACGAAGGCACCATGATCGACTCGCACGCGCTCGTGGGCTCGTGTGCGCAGATTGGAAAACGTGTGCATCTCAGCGCCGCCGCGCAGATCGGAGGCGTGCTCGAACCGGTGAACGCTGCCCCCGTGGTCATCGAAGACGACGTGTTGATCGGCGGCAATTGCGGCGTCTACGAAGGCACTCTGGTGCGGGCGCGGGCTGTGCTGGGCGCAGGGACCATCCTGACGCGTTCGACTCCGCTGTACGATCTGGTGCGCGGCGAAGTTTACCGCTCCACCGCCGACGCTCCGCTCGAAGTTCCCGAAGGCGCAGTCGTGGTCCCCGGTTCGCGCGCCGTGAAAAAAGGAGCAGCCGCAGACTGGAATCTCTCGCTCTACACGCCGGTGATCGTAAAGTACCGCGACGAAAAAACCGATCGCGGGAGCGAACTCGAAGACTGGCTTCGATAAAAGCTGGGCTCGATAAGGGCGGCGGTTGCGCAATCGAACAATCCTCACCGTTTCCCGAGACAGCCCTCCGGGTGTACCATGCTCTCGTCCTTCTAAAGGCAACTGGGTAAAGCGGTCTTATCGTTGTTTGAATCTGTCAGGCGACCCGGGAACCGATGCACATCTTTCTCGGGGCAGTGGCGCAGATGGCGAGGCACCTCGGCCTCCGCATTGGTTTTCGGTGAACCATGAGGAGATGCCGTGTTACTCAGTTTGCAAATTCGGGTCCTGCCGCGCAAAGCCATTGAATTACTTCTCCCTATCCCATTGTTTGTGCTTTTGTGCGTGAGCCCCGGTCTCTCGCAAAAAGCCCAATCGGACGACACTACCCTGCCCAAGTATGACCTCCATACGGAGACGAAAATCAAAGGAGTGGTTGACACGGTGAATCTCCTGTCGGTCGGAACCAGAAAGGATTTCACGGAACTGATCGTCAAGAGCGGCGACGACAGCACCCACATCTATCTGTGTCCCAAGCCGTTTGAGGAGGAGATGGGCGTCAGTTTCAGCAAAGGTGACGAAATTGCCGTCACAGGATCGAAGGTGAAACAAGACGCGTCGGACGTGATCCTCGCACGCGAACTGGTGAAGGGCACGGACACACTCTTGTTCCGAGACGACAAGGGCAAACCAGTGTGGGATCCGCGGACCGGCAAGTGATTGGCGCTAGGGAATGCTGACGGCTAACTTCCCCGTTCCATTCAATGCCACGTGAATCGCCGCAAGTTTCCCGATCACCGCGTCGGCGTGCCCTAAAGATTCCGCGGGATATGTGCTCGCAATCCCCACCACTTTCATCCCGCCCGCCCGCGCCGATTGAATTCCTGCGGGCGCGTCTTCAATCACCAAACAATCCACTGGGCTCACAGCCAGCAACTCCGCGCCCATTAAATACGGTTCGGGATGCGGCTTTCCATTGGCTACATCATCGGCAGTAACCAGAACCTTCGGAACCGGCAAACCCATGAGGCGGAGGCGTCCGCTGGCCAAGTGCCGCGTTCCCGACGTCACCACGCCCCACCGTCCCTCAGGAATCGATGCGACCAGCGCAGCGGCGCCCGGCATTACCACAACGCCGTCCCTATCGCTGACTTCGCGGGCCTCGATCTCGCGTACCTCGGCCGCGGCATCGAGATGCGGGGCCACGCGCTGGATCACTTCCAGCGCGCGCACGCCGTGGGCAATGGCCATGATTTTCTCCGCGTCCACGCCCTTCTGTTGCGCCCAGACACGCCAGTGCCGCTCCACCGAGCGCGTGGAATCCACGAGAACGCCATCCAGATCAAAGAGAATTGCTGCGCATTGAAAAACAGGCATCCTGCTCTTTTCTATCACGATTTATAGCGCCGCTCATTGCCTCGCCGCACCTGTAAAGCGCCGCCGAGCTGCCCTTGGGACCCTTCTGCGCAGCTCAGGGCAAGCTTGCAAGAGCGCACGTCTCCACACGGGTTTGGCTAACTCGTGCTCGCGGGAAGAGCTGGCTGGATGGGCGCCGTCAACACAACCTGCTGCGCCTTCTGCCGCAGCAGCAAGTGGCGCTGCCGGAAATGCGCCTTGGCACGTTCTCCCCAGGCCCGTACAAACCAGTAATTCAACGCTGCGCCGATAGCGGAACTCAGGAGTGGAATCACCCTCCCCGCCCACTTCTCCACAATCTCGCCGCTCGCCGAAGCGGCAATGCGCTGGATCACTTTGGGTACGAACTTGTTGACCACTTCCTTCTCCAGCAGTTCCCTGCCCACGTCGACTCCAGCCGCGCTGGCCGCAGCAATCCACAACTCAGTAATCTCCGCATCAGTATTGAATTCGAATCCGTAGACCAGGCTCAGCTTCTGGATGGTCCGCATCGTGATCGCCGAAAGAACTCCGAGATCGGGCACGATCGTGATGAGCCCTCCCAGCCCGAATCCAGCGCCTTCGACTCCGGCCACTTTCATGCCGCTGCGGATAATCTCGTCGGCGACCACATCGATTTCGCCGATGTCGAGCGAATACACGCCGTGATACCCGCTGATCGGCATCCGGTAAGCGGTACGCAACTGCAACAAAAACTTGGCGGGATTCACCTGCACCGTGGAGTATGCGCGGGTCAATCCGTTGACCAACGCACCCTCCACGCGCCGCCGCAGCCACGATTTACGCTCTTCAGGCATCCTTTCAACCTTACCGCAGGCGGGGCCAGAAAGCTATCAAGAGGCCGGTGTCAGCCCGCAGCTTCCAGCTTCCAGCTTCTACCTTCTAGCTTCTGACTTTGATTCTGACATTGAATAAATTCTGGGTCGCGGGTCGCGACTCCCCACTCGGGACTCCGCGCCCCTGTGCTAGCATCATTGTTACTCTCAAATGCCTACTGGAAAACTGCAGATAGTCCCCCTCGGCGGCCTGGGCGAGTTCGGCATGAACTGCATGGCGGTCCGCTGGGGTGACGACATCATCGTCATCGACGCGGGCCTCATGTTCCCCGAAGCCGAATTGCTCGGCGTTGACATCGTTGTTCCCGACATTTCGTATCTCATCGAAAACCGCCAGAAGGTGCGAGGCATCATCCTCACCCACGGCCACGAAGATCACATCGGCGCGCTGCCGTGGTTTCTTGCCGAGCTCAAAGTTCCGGTGTGGGGCACGGAGTTCACTCTGGCCTACGTCGAGGACAAACTCGACGAACACGGACTGCTCGACGACGCCGACCTGCGCGAGATGCGTCCCAACGAGCGTTTTAAGGTAGGCACGTTCACCATTCATCCCATTCATGTGACGCATAGCCTGGTGGATTGCGTCGCTCTTGCGATTCACACTCCGCTCGGCGTGATCATCCACACCGGCGACTTCAAAGTCGACCCCACTCCCACCGACAACAAACTTTTCGACCTGCACTCCTTCGCTGAGTATGGCAAGACCGGCGTGCTCGCTCTGTTTCAGGATTCCACCAACGTTGAGCGCAAGGGTTACACCCCCAGCGAACGCGCGGTTCGCCGCAAGTTCGACGAGATTTTCGCGCACACGCAACGGCGCCTATTTATTTCTTGCTTCTCTTCGTCCATCCATCGCATCAAGCTGGCAGTCGAACTGGCTCACACCCACGGACGCAAGATCGCCTTCATCGGCCGCTCCATGAACAACTCGTCGGAGATTGCCGAAGATCTCGGCTACATCGAAATTCCCGAAGGCCTGGTGATCAATCCCGGAGAGATGAAGAATTTCCCTCCGGAAAAAGTTTGCGTGCTCATCAGCGGAACGCAAGGCGAGCCCATGTCCGCCTTGTCGCGCGCGGCCGTCGACAACCACAAGCACGCCAAAATCGAAAAGGGTGACACGGTCGTGCTCTCGTCGCGCATCATTCCCGGCAACGAGAAAACTATTTACCGCATGATCGATCATCTCTTCCGCCGCGAGGCCTACGTTATTTATGACGACGGCACTTACCCGCCCGTGCACGTGAGCGGACACGCCAGCCAGGACGAACTGAAGCTGATTATCAACCTGGTCAAGCCCCGCTACTTCATTCCCGTCCACGGCGAATACCGGCAACTGAAGCTGCATGCCGAAATGGCGGGAGCCATGCACGGCTCCGTAGGCAAAGTCATGCTGATCGAAAGCGGTGACGTGCTCGAGTTCGACGAACTCGGCGCTCGCAAGGCCGGGCGCGTGAACATCGGCCGCGTCTGCATCGATTCCGGCAACCGCACCGACGTGGTCGAGGACTTGATCATCAAAGACCGTCGCCATCTCAGCGAAGATGGCATCGTGCTGCCCATCATCGCCATCCACAAACTCACCGGCCGCATCGAGACGTCCCCGGAGATCGTCACCCGCGGCTTCAATCCCGGCGAAGACGGCCTGCTCGAAGGCGCCCGCCAGATTGTGATGGACACGCTTGATCAGTCGAGCGAAGAAGAGAAAGCGGATTATGGCGTCATCAAAGAAAAAATCCGCACCGACCTTAAGCGCTACATTTCCAAGCAGACGCAACGACGACCACTGATCATGCCCGTGATCCTCGAGATCTAGTCAGCCGTGTGCGGGGACGGGCAGTCTTGTCCGTCCGCCGAGCAAAGCTCGGCTGCTGCGCCCCCATCCACATTTACAATCGGTATACTCACTCCTGGGCCCATGATCACCCTGGCACAAATTCACCAAGCCGAAGCCCGCCTTAAAGGCGTCACCGTCCGCACGCGACTGATCGAATTTAAGCTCTCCGAACCCGATCCCCGCCGCCTTTTCCTCAAGCCCGAAAATCAGCAGCCCATCGGCGCGTTCAAACTCCGCGGAGCCTACAACAAGATCGCCTTCATGCCAGAAGAAGATCGCAAACGCGGCGTCATCACTTACTCCAGCGGCAACCACGCACAGGGCGTGGCCTACGCGGCACGGGCGCTGGGCGTGAAGGCCGTCATCGTCATGCCCAACAACGCACCCGCCATCAAGCGCCTCGCAACCGCGGCTCTTGGCGCGGACATCGTGCTGGTAGGCCCGGGCAGCGACGAGCGCAAAACCAAGGCTGAAGAACTGGCCGCCGAGCACGGCTACGTGATCGTGCCTCCCTACAACGACGAGCAGATCATCGCGGGCCAGGGCACCATGGGACTCGAGATTCTCGAAGAGCTGCCTGACGTGGAAGCTGTTCTGGTCCCGGTCGGCGGCGGAGGCATGATCAGCGGAGTGGCCGCGGCCATCAAGCTGAGCAAGCCCGCGGTGAAGGTGATCGGAGTCGAGCCCGCACTGGCCGCCGACGCCCAGGCCAGCTTGCGAGCCGGAAAAGTCGTTCAGTTCCCCGCCGAGCAGGTTTCTCGCACCGTCGCCGACGGACTGCGCACCCAGAGTGTGGGCCCGATTAACTTCGAGCACATCCAGAGCTTCGTCGACGACATCATCACCGTGACCGAGGGCGAGATTCGTCAAGCCATGAGGTCGCTCGCGGCCAACCCAGCCACCGTCGCCGAGCCCAGCGGGGCGGTCGCAGTCGCCGGATTCGTTTTTCACCGCGCTGAGCTGCCCCAGACAAAGCTGAACGTCGCGATTATCTCTGGCGGCAACATCGAACCAAGCATGCTGGAAGAGATTCGCCGTCCTTCGTGACCCTTCGTGCCCTAAGTGGTAAGGAGCCGTTGCCAGTTCGCAGAAATCGCTTCGAAGGTTCACTTAACCTTGACTTTCACTCCCTCAAACCGCCATCCTTAGGACTGCACAATTCGAGGGTTCCCAGATGCGGGAGAGCAACGCTAACTCATTTGTTTCTAAGATTTTGCCCCTAACTCGTTGCAGCTCTAGGATTATTTCCGGTTTTCTCTCTAAGGTGATGATTCCAATAGACCGGGGGGGAGGGGGGTATACCCGCTTCCGCGCCAAATTCCCACTTCGGGAAGTGACTTTCGTCGCAGCGATTCTTGCATTCGTCTTCTTTCCCAACTCTCTGGCTTTCGCTGGCAACCCGCGCGGCACGCTGGTGCATGACGAAACCATTCGCGTCGCGCCCGCCGACGACGCCGCTAAACTCGGCCAGGCCGAGCGCGGCCACGAGTTGGTGATCCTCGATAGCAGCCGTGACTGGACCCACGTGGAAGCGATTCTGGCAGAGCCCAAGAAAGATGCCGACACGGAAGAGGAAGCCGAGGGGAAGATTATTACGGGTTGGGTGCCCAGCAGGGCTTTGGTCGATATGTCGAACCCCAACGGCGACAAAATTATTTTCGGGGAGGCCGCCGACTCTGAAGACCAGGCCAGCCGCCGACTCGGCCGCCGCAATGCCGCGCAGGACGCCATGCGGCTTTACTATCGCGTCTATGACCTGTTCCCGAATTCTCCACTGGCGGCCGAGGGGCTGTATCGTTCCGCTGACATTCGCTGGCAGATAGAACGCGCCGATGTTATGACCCGTCCCTCGGCTCGTCAGCGGGAAGCTTATATGCGGGCGCAAATCGATGAGCAATGGATGAGGCTGGTCATCAAGAAATTTCCCGGGACAAAGTGGGCCGACCTGGCTGCGTTTCGTCTGCTCGAAAACAAATTGTGCGGAGACTGGGAAGGCGCGTCCAAATGTCCCGACAAAGAAGCCGAAATGTACGAGAAATACGCCAGCGAACATTCCCAATCCCCGTCCGCGCCTGAAGCCTTGTACAACGCCGCCTCGCGCCGTGCCGCGCTGATCGAGATTTATAAGACGGAACCCAACCTGAAAAAATCAGAAGAATCCAAAACTCGCGCGCTTGCCCTGGCACAGAAAATCGTGAGCGATTATGGGGCCAGCGATTGGGCATTGCGCGCGCAGCGCCTAATCTTCTACATCCAGCAAGGTGTGCCGACCTATGGCAACACCGGCAACTAGACGAAGTTGAATTACAAAGGGTTTTCCTGCGTGCTCCTTTCGTGGCCTTGATAGTAACTTTGCATTTCGCGGCCCTCACTTGACAACGATCCTGTAATGTTTTTCTGCGATACTGTTTCCTTGTTTTTTCCGCGGAGGGTGATTGAACGACTATCTCTTGTCTTTGGTCTTGGGAATCGTGGAGGGACTCACGGAATTTCTGCCGGTCAGTTCCACCGCGCATCTGCGCATTTCCGAAGCGCTTCTGCACATCAGCCTTTCGGATGGCTACTGGAAGATGTACACCATCGTGATTCAACTGGGCGCAATTCTCTGCCTCCCCATCTATTTCCGGAGCCGCATCGCCAAGTTCCTGTCCACGTTCCCCGCAGGCGAACGCGGCGACCGCACCGCCCTTACTCATCCTCTTGGGTTGACCGTCGTGGCCTTCGTAGTGACTGCATTACCCGCATTCCTGCTCACCAAGATCATCGGCAAGCATCTGGAAAGTCTCACGATCATGGGAACAGCGCTGCTGGTCGGCGGAATTGTCATGTGGATCATCGACGCGATGAACGCGAAATCGGAAGCCGCCGGCCCTGGCGCAAGCCCCAGCCGCATCCACACCTGGAAGATGGAAGACATGTCGCTCGCCCAAGCCATCTGGATCGGTGCCTGCCAGATTTTGTCCGCGGTGTTTCCCGGCACGTCGCGCTCTATGTCGACGATCGCGGCGGGACAAGTCTCCGGGATGTCGCGGGCCTCCGCGCTGGAATTCTCGTTCTTCCTGTCGATCCCGACGATGGTCGTCGCAACCTGCTATGACCTACTCAAATCGCTGCGCGGCAAGGGCATGGCAAATCCGATCGGCGTCTCCCAGATCGACGCGCACGGCTGGATCGTGCTGGCGATCGGATTCGTGGTTTCGTTCTTCGTGGCTTACGCTTCGGTGGCCTGGTTTATGGCCTACGTGCGGAAACGCGGGTTCGCGCCCTTTGCAGTTTATCGCATCATCGTGGGAGCGCTGGTGCTGGCCTTCGCATCCAGACTTGCGGGATAAACGAAGGATGAATCCGGCCGCTAACTTAAAGGAAACCAAGTGGATACTACAGCCGCTTTCAAGGATTGTGCGACGGCCCGGTTCTTGGCATAATAGAAAGGCTCTGGCCGATGGAAGTGCATCAAACGTAGTTGTAGCTTTGGTGCGCGAATCCGGCCCACATGGGGTTCCTGAGAGGTATTTTCGTCCCGACCAACAGCCGGCGGCTCAATGAGCTGACCGGGTTCCTGTTGTGCGTCTTCGCGCTCCTCCTCTTCCTGGCGCTGGTTTCGTATTCTCCGCTCGACCCCTCGTTCAACAGCGCCTCGGTGCTCACGGAAACGCATGCGGCTCGTAACTGGATTGGCGTAGTCGGAGCCTCGATCTCCGATCTGCTGCTGCAACTGTTCGGCATTGGTGCGTTCCTGCTGCCCGTTTTTCCAGCTCTGTTGGGCGCAAAGTGGTTCCGCTCGAGGCCGATTCAGTCTCCCCTGGCCAAGGGCGTCGGCGGAATCTGGCTGCTTACCTTCATCCCTGCGTTTCTGGCGCTGCTGCCGGGACATTTGCGCTGGCTGCACGTAATTCCGGTCGAGGGCTTGCTGGGCCGCGTGGTGGGCGATTTCATGATCCACTACGTCAACCTGGTCGGCGCTTACATCCTGTGCGCCACGGTGCTGGCAGTTGCGCTCTATCTTTCGACGGCGTTTTCGTTCTCCTCGCTGCAGACGTGGGCTCCCACCCGGTTCGCCTTCCTGATCGCCCTGTGGAATCGCTACAAAGATTGGCAGGGAGAGCGTGCCAAGCGGCGCCAGCAGAAGGAATTGGAGAAGCGCCGGATTTCGAAGCCGATCGTAAAGACGCAGTTGATCCCGTCGCGACCGACGTCGATTGCATCGCAAGGCCGTGACGAGGTTCGAAAAACTGGGATCGAACGGATGATGGCCGAGGAGGGCGGCGAACAGCAGGTCACTCCTGGGCAAGCTAGCGGCGGAATTCTGGCGCAGTCCTTAGCTGCGGATCCTTCATTGGATGAATCAGCGGATCCGGAGGTCACGGAACGTGGCGACAGCGGCCACAAGGCCAAGACCACAATGCCGCGAATTGCTGGCGGCTACAAGCTGCCGTCGAGCAGTTTGTTGCAGCGTCCCGACGAGCAGCAAGCCGTGGATGCGGATGAACTCAAACTGCTCGCGCAGGTGCTCACAGAAAAATACGCGGAGTTCGAAATTCACGGCCAGATCACTCAGATCAATCCGGGGCCGGTCGTCACGACGTTTGAATTCAAGCCCGAAGCCGGAATCAAGTACAGCCGCATCACCAACCTTTGCGACGATCTCTGCCTGGCCCTGAAAGCGGAGAGCATTCTGATTGAGCGCATGGCAGGAAAAAGCACGGTCGGGATTCAGGTGCCGAACCGCGAACGCGAAATCATCTGGCTGCGAGAAAATATCGAGTCGCAGGAGTTCATGGGCTCGAAGTCGAAGATGACGATTGCGATGGGCAAGGACATCAACGGCCGCATCGTCACCGCCGACCTGGCGGGCATGCCGCACTTGCTGATCGCCGGTTCCACGGGCGCGGGCAAGAGCGTGGCCATCAACGCCATGATCATGTCGATTCTGTATAAGGCCACGCCTGATCAGGTTCGGTTGATTCTGGTGGACCCGAAGCGGCTGGAACTGGGGAATTATGAAGGCGTGCCGCATCTTTATACTCCGATTATCACCGAGCCCAAGCTGGCAGCGAATGCTCTGCGCAACGCGGTGCGTGAAATGGAGCGCCGCCTGAAGCTGCTGGCTGCGCGTGGCGTGCGTAACATCGATCAATACAATCGGCTGTTCGATCACGGCGATACACCGAGCCTGTTTGGCGAAGACTCAGACGAGAAGCCGATCCCATACATCGTGATCATCATCGACGAGTTGGCCGATTTGATGATGCTCGATTCGAGCAACGTGGAAGAATCCATCACGCGGCTGGCGCAAATGGCGCGCGCCGTCGGAATTCATCTGGTGCTGGCCACGCAGCGGCCGTCTGTCGATGTGATCACCGGCTTGATCAAAGCCAACTTCCCTGCCCGCGTATCGTTCCGCGTGGCCACGAAGGTGGATTCGCGAACCATTCTCGATGCCAACGGAGCGGAGGCGCTGCTAGGCAAGGGCGACATGCTGTATCTGCCGTCGGGTTCCGCGCGCGTTCATCGTCTGCATGCGCCGTTCGTCACCGAAAAAGAAATCGCCGCGGTCGTTGAATTCTGGAAAGCCCAGGGCACGGCAGAGTATCAGCAGCAGTTCCTGGAAGTTCCGAAGGACGAACAGAACCCTGCCATTGTCACGGCTGACGGAGAAGGAGCGGACGGCGAATCCGAGGACGATCCCCTGTATCAAGACGCGGTGCGACTGGTGGTGGAGTTCGGCAAGGCCTCCACTTCCCTGCTGCAGCGGCGGCTCCGCATCGGCTACGGTCGCGCCGCACATCTCATCGATCTCATGGAGCAGGACGGAATTGTGGGTGCAGCGGACGGCCCCAAGCCGCGAGAAGTGCTGAAGCGTCCCGGCTGGATTTCGGAAATCGAAGAGACCATGCGGTAGCCTGCTAGGCGCCGGAATGAAAGTTCTCACCGAATACCTCAAGTTTCATACCAAGACCCATCGCGCGTATGTGCACCTCACGCCGCAGGTGGAGGAGATCGTGCGCAAGAGCGGAGTGAAGGAAGGCATGGTGCTGGTCTCGGCCATGCACATCACGGCCGGGATTTACGTCAACGACAACGAGAGTGGATTGATCGAGGATATCGACCAGTGGCTGGAACATCTGGCGCCGTTTCGTAAGGAGTACAAGCATCATGAGACGGGCGAAGATAATGGAGATTCGCACTTGAAAGCGCTGCTGATTCATCACGAGGTAATCGTTCCGGTTACAGCCGGCAAACTCGACTTGGGCACGTGGCAACGGATTTTCTACGCGGAATTTGACGGGCAGCGGGACAAACGCGTGATCGTGAAGGTGATGGGAGAGTGACGCCGGCTTCGGACTTCGGCTTTCGGGCTTCGGGAGAAACCGCCCTAAGAGAAGTCGAAAGCGCCGCAGCTTTAAACCCTCTGCGGCGCTTGCCTGTTTCGCGGTGAATCCGTAACATCGAGGACTTACTGCTTGCGTCTCGCGGTGTATTGCAGACGCGCACGGGAGGATTCATGAGTGGTGACGAGCTCGGCGAACTGCAGGAACAGGCGGAACACGGAAAGCACGCTGGGATGGCGCCCGTATCGCTGACCATGGCCGTTCTGGCCGTACTGGTGGCGGTGATTTCACTGGTGGGGCACCGCGCACACACAGAGGAAGTGGTATTGCAGGCCAAGGCGTCGGACCAGTGGGCTTTTTACCAGGCCAAGAATAGTCGCGAGCATGACGACGAGCAGTTCGTGGCCAGCAAGAACAACGGGGCCGAGCCCGAAGTCCGCGAAGCATATGCCAAGGAAGCGGAGCGGTACAAGCACGAGAAGGACGAAATTCAAGCGGAAGCGCGAAGGCTGGAAGGGGAGGTCGCGACGGAAAGAAACCATGCTGATCGCTTCGATCTGGCTGAAGTTTTTCTAGAGATTGGACTGGTGATTACATCAATCACGCTGCTGTCGGGGAAACGGTTGTTTTGGGCTGCGGGCATGGTGCTGGGCGTGGTGGGGATGGTGGTGGCCGCAACCGGGATGCTGGTGCACTGATCTGACTCTATCGGTGGTGGGGCGAAAATCTCTTTGCGACTGACGCCGTGTCCTTTTGTACTCGTATAGACGGCTTAGACGTAACCGTCTTTCTTCCACGTCTCCCAGTCGGAGCGGACCGCTTTGAGCATGTCGGCGCTCGCCTGGTGCAGCCACTTGGCTTTTTGGCGATCCAAATGGTGGAGAATAATCTTGCGGGCGGCAGGACTGCCGAGATGGATGTTGGCGGTTTCCCAGCCCATGGCGTGGAGAAGACGGAGCGCGGGCGCTGAGTCACCCATGGTCACGATTTCGATGCGGGAACAGTGAGGACCGAGCCGGCGAACAATCCAGCGGCCGCGCAATTGAACGAAGGGGTCGGGGCAGCGCACGGCATGAGTGATGATTGCCTGGTAGAGAATCTCCGTGGGTCCGGCGTGATCGCTGGCCCAGTAGCAGGCGGAGGAAACCAGGGCTTTGGCTTCGCGGGCGATACGGCCGCCGTGCCACTCGGCAATGGCAACGAAACGCTGATGGCCGAGGCTGCCGAGTCCGGCGACGCGGTGGACCAGGCGGTAGGAGGAAATGTCGCGGGCCGGCATCAAGTGTTCGATGGCTTCGACGGCACAGACGGGAACTTCGCCCTTCCATGTGGCGAGGGCATCCATTTTCGCCCAGAAGCGGACTGGGTCACGCAGTTCGTTCTCGGCAATCTGGCGTAACCACTTGTTGTTTTCGCCGAGGACAAAGGCGCGTCCCTTGTCGCGCATCCCTTCGCGGTAGCCTTCGAGAATGGAATCGCAAATGTCTTTTTCTTTGATGGGCAAGTGTCCCGCAGAGGACGCCAGGTGCGCGCTCACCGCGAGGCGAACCAAATCGTTCGCGTAGGACATGGGGTGAGCTTCGTCGAAATCATTCACACCCCAGATCAGGCGGCCTTCGATGTCGCGCCATGTGCCGAAGTTCTCTACATGCAAGTCGCCAACGGCCAGAACACGCGGGCCTTTCGCCAACTCCGGACAAACCTTGGGCCACACTTGCGCCCAGCGATAATACGTGGCGCGCAGAAAAGGAAAAACCGCGGCCTTCATGTTCTGGTGTTTCAGGCGAAGGTCTGGCTTGACGATGTCGGTGTGGTGGCTGAGCCAGTCTTCAAACTGACGTGTGGCTTTGACAACGTTCATAGCGAGGCCACGATAGGCGAGCACGCGGATGGAAGTCAAACTCCACTTTCGGCTTTGTCGGTAGCACATGATATGTCCGGTTGAGATAGCAAGTGATATGTCCGCTTTGCGGGCGGTGAGGATAGGAGACCATGCGGAGCATGGAAGCTTATCCGAGGGCCGCGATGGAGCGGGCGATGAAAGTACAGGACGTGATGTTGCAGGCGATGGCGAAGGAGATCACGTGGTGGCAGGCGGCGGAGATTCTGGGCATCAGCGACCGGCACATGCGGCGGTGTCGGGAGCGCTACGTGGAGGAGGGCTACAACGGGTTGCTGGACCGGAGGCGGGGCCAGCCCTCGCGTCGGCGGGTGGCGGTGGCGACGGCATGGTGAAAAGAGTTCTCTGGAATGGCATCGTCTTCAAAGCGCTGAATGAGTTGTTGGTTGGTCATCTGGGTTGGTCACTGAGAACGCACTAGCGGGACAATATCCGCAGTTCACTTTCCTTTGCCCACAGCGATTGCCCATGCCGCGGCGGTGTAGATCGCGAGATTACCCACGTTGTAGATGCCATGCAGCAGGTGAATCACGATCGCAAGCAGAAACACGGCCGCCAGAAACCAGGCGCCGCGGATGGCCGTGCGCGGGATCAAGAGCATCACCGAGCCCACGATCTCGCCGCAACCCAAAACAAGCCGCACGGCATTCGGCATGTGCGTACGGGCAAAATCGTGGGCGGCGCTGGGCAAGAGAAGCAACACTGACTCAATCAGAATGACGATGCCCAATGTCCACTGCAGGCCGCAAAAAGCAATCTTGCTGCGTTGATCGGCCATTTTCCTCTGCTCCCTCTATTTTTCGGTGGAACGCTTGCGCGCTCCCCTGTTCTTGATCTCTTTGAGCCGGTGGCTGGCGCTGGAATCGAGGTCCAGTTCGTAAAACTTCTTCAACGCCTGGATGCGTTCCAGCGAAGCCGGGCTGAACGGCGTCTTCCCGTCGAAGGCGTGCAGCACAATCCCTTCCAGCACATCGCCCAGCGTCATGTCGTGGTATTCGGCAAACGCCTTGAGCACCTTGAGGATTCTCTTTTCGATGCGTACCCCGGTCTGCACTCGCTCTACAACCAGCTTTTGCTCGTCCATCATGCGTACCATGGTACCACGGTACCACTTAAGAATCAAGCGTCAACCGGTGCGCGTGCTCTTGAGTCACCATGGAGCCGGCGCCTTTGCCGCGTGAGTTGTTTATAATCTCGTTTCGAGGTTTCATCGACTTTTTAACCATCAATCTCTGCGCCGCGGTTGCAGCGCAATTCCCTGCTTAAAGGACACTCTTGGCACTCGACGACGAAATCTACCAACTGCGGCTGGAGAAACTGAAAAAGATTGAGGCTCTCGGCCAGTCTCCGTACCGCAGCCAATACCAGTTCACGCACACCATCTCGCAGATTCTTGCCGGCTTCCTGCCGAAGACGACCGAGCAACTCGAAGACCCGCGCGTGAACGTGCGCGTGGCCGGACGCCTCATGGCGATCCGCCTGATGGGCAAAGCCGGTTTCGCGCATCTGCAGCAGGGCGGTCAGAGGCTGCAGATTTATGTGAAGAAAGATGCGGTCGGAGAAAAAGGTTTCGAGCTTTACAGGCTGCTCGACCTCGGCGACCACATCGGCGTCAGCGGCTACCTGTTCCGCACGCGCACCGGCGAACTCACCGTGCACGTGGAGGAAATCACATTCCTCAGCAAGGACCTGCTGCCGCTACCCGTGGGTAAGGCAATCGAAGCAGATGCCACTACCCCCGGCGGTGCCGAGAGATGGCACGGCTTCGCGGACGTGGAGCTGCGCTACCGGCAACGCTATGTCGACCTCGTGGTAAATCCTGAGGTGCGCGAAGTTTTTCTGAAGCGCAGCAAATTGGTGCAGTCGATGCGGCGCACGCTCGACTCGCATGGTTTCATCGAGGTCGAAACCCCGATGATGCAACCCATCGCGGGCGGCGCAGTGGCGCGGCCATTCGTCACGCACCACAACACGCTCGACATGGATCTCTACCTGCGCATCGCGCCCGAACTTTACCTCAAACGCCTGGTCGTCGGCGGATTCGATCGCGTTTACGAAATCAACCGCAACTTCCGCAATGAAGGTTTGGGCTGGCGCTGGAATCCCGAGTTCACCATGCTCGAGTTTTACCAGGCTTATACCGATTATCAGGGCGTGATGGACCTCACCCAGGAAATCATCACCCAGGCCGCGAAAGACGTGAACGGAACCACGAAAGCGAAATGGGGCGATCAGGAGATTGACTGGGCAAACTGGCGGCGCATGACCATGCGCGAAGCCATCATTCATTTCTGGCCCGAAGCCGCCCGAGCGAAACCAGAGATGAGCGAGTTCGCTTCTACGGACGGCGTGAGGAACCTAGTCACGCGCTTCAATCAGGCGCACGCGCACATGGCCTACGATTCCAACGCGCCGCTGGGAAAAACCATCGCCAGCCTCTTTGAGTCGGTCGCCGAGGAGCACCTCACCCAGCCCACGATCATCTACGAATTCCCCACCGCCGTCTCTCCCCTCTCCAAGCAGAAACCAGACGAACCCGATTGGACAGAGCGATTCGAAATCTACGCAGGGCAGATGGAAATTTCCAACGGCTTCAGCGAACTGAACGATCCCGAAGACCAGCGCCGCCGCTTCGAGGCGCAATTGCAGGAACGCGAGCGCGGCGACGAGGAAGCCCACCAGATGGATGAAGACTACATTCGCGCGCTCTCCTACGGGATGCCGCCGACCGGAGGCGTGGGTGTGGGCGTCGACCGTCTGTGCATGCTGCTCACTGATTCGCACACGATCCGCGACGTAATTCTGTTTCCTCTGCTGAGACCGGAGAAAAGCTCAACCGCGGAGGACGCTGGGGAAGCACAGGGAAAGTTATAGCTTCCTTGGCATTAGAATTTTTCGTATTACGCTTCCGCGTATTAATGCTTCGGGTATTAGCCTGCCGGTGCCCTACTATGCACTAGGATTGGTGCAGTCGGGTTTCTATACTTTTCCAATCAGTTTGGGTTCATCAAGGGCAGCGCTGCCGTAGCGTCCGTGAAACCTCTGGACACTGGGTCGGTGGCGCTTTTGCTTTTCATAACACTTATTTCGAGGGTTTTCCTGCGCCTTTTTCGGAAGTGCTCTTGAGAGTAGCAGTCCGCGGCGCCTCGAAAGCAGGCCGGTCGGGGCTGAAATTCGTACTCAGGTAATCGGTCAGCGCGTCATGATCGCTGGCATCGACTACCGCGCCCCACTTAATCATCTTGTCCACTTCCTTGGTCCACACGCCCTTGCTCAGCCTTTGCTGCAGGATGATGCGCGCCTCATGACATTCCAGACACGCGGTCGTTGCTTTCGCCTGCATGGCGCCGGCCGGCAAATCTTCCGTAACCTTCGCCGGTAGTGGCTTGTCTGATATTGCCCGGAAGGGTAATGCCCCTGCGATTATGACGGCGACTACGCCTGCGAGCACGATCGGAGCAGGCCAACGTTTTCGCAACCGCGCGCTTTCCGCCGTTCTGCATGACGACGCATTACCGAACGAGTTAGGCGACATGCACCTTCACCTGATCAACCGCATTATAAAGATAGCCACTGGGATTCCAGGCCGGCGCGGCCGGTTGCACGCGTCCCCGAGAATCAGTAGCGCGCGACAGAATCGCGTAGTCGCCGCCTTTGGCCTTCCACTCGTAGTTCCATAAGCGCCATGTGTAGCGCGCCTTCTCGTTTCCAAGCTTCGCGAGACTCCAGCTAACGCCACCGTCGGTGGAGATTTCCACCTTCACTACGTCGGCCTCGCCTGCCCAGGCGACTCCGTGCACTTCAACTTTCCCAGCCTTCACATCGGAGCCGTCGGCAGGCCCCGCAATCACGGACTTCACGCTCAATCCAGTCAACGGGTGCGTGTCTTCCGGCTTCACCACATCCCCGGGTTTCACAGGTTGGTTGGGAAAACGGTAGCCCGGACTCATGAAGGTGCCGACGAATTCGCTCTCCAGCACTTTGATCTCGGTGAGCCACTTGCACGAAGCAGAGCCAATCCATCCCGGAACCAGGGCACGCGCAGGAAATCCGTGATGCTTAGTGAGCGCCACACCATTCATGTGAGTGGCAACCAGCGTATCGGAGTCGAGCGCCTTTTCGATCGGGATGCTGCGAATAAACGGCGGCACTTTGCCCGGGACTTCATCGAGTCCTCGAAACATCACATGCTTTCCGCTCGCCTTCACTCCTGCGCGCTGCAGCACATCGCGAAGTCGAGGACCTGAAAAACGCGCAGTGCCGACGGCGCCCTTGCCCCACTGAATGCCGGGAACCTGCGGCCGATGCAGGCTTCGGCCGTTGCCCGCGCATTCCAGCGTATTCACCACGGCATGCGTTTCGAACTTAGAGAGCTCCGCTAAGTTCAATGTGAATGGCTTTTCGACTTCACCGCCGACGGTGAGTCTCCAGTCGTCGGCGTTGAGTTCGTTCGGTTCGTGCATGTGGTTACGCACGAAGAAGCGAGGAACCGGCGTCAGCCAGGTGTTGAAGTACTCGACCGGAGTTTCCAGGTCCACGAATCGGAACGACCGCAGAATCATCCCGTCTTCCCCAGGAACCTCAACACCTTGCCCCTGAGGGAACGGAAGGGCCCATGTCAGCATCTTAGGCGCCGCAGCTGTCGCCAACGCCGCACCAGATACCTGCTTTAGAAACTCGCGCCGTGAACTCATGAGATAGTCAACCACGTTTTAAACGCGCACAAGTAGCGTTTAGTCAGGAAAAGCTTACTCATCCTTACCACCCCCAACCACCATGGGCAGAACACTGCTCGCTTCCCTTTTCTGCGTACGCTGTCGCTTGGAGCCTTTGCTCGATCGCGGCCCGGGATCCAAAATCAAATCTGCCAAGGTCGTGTGCTCCAGAATTTTCGCCGCGGCGTCGCGCACGTCCAAAAACACCTGGTACAGCGCTCGATGCGGCAGATCTCGATCGATCAGCACGCGCAGCTGCTCGGCATCGCCAAAGGGCGCCAGCGGTCCGTCAATCAAGCGGATGATCTCGCTCAGCCGGATCTCGCCCGGCTCGCGTCGCAGCTGGTAGCCGCCCTTGGCCCCGCGCACGCTCTCCACCATCCGCGCATTTTTCAGCTCCAGCAGAATCAGTTCCAGAAACTTCTCCGGTAAATCTTCTTCGTAGGCAATGTCGCGGATCTTGATGGCGCCCTGACGGTGATGGCGGGCCAGCATCATCATGGCCTGCAGCCCGTACAGTCCCTTTTGCGAGATTTTCATGAGGCTTCCGATTTTGCCACAAATACGACTAACCAGCTAGACTTTATCGACCTGCAAGACGGTGCACGTCGGCGACCCATCCCCGGCGCTCGGAATTCTCGAATCCACTTTATATTGAATAACTTGCCAGCCGCCGGAGGCGGGGCGGATCTCACCGCTGTGAACGAATTTGCGGTTTTTGGGATGACTCTGTTCCCTCGCAGGTTCCGCGGATCAGGATTTTCCGCCTCAGTCCGTCCCCGCTCCCACGCGGATCACCTGCACCGTAATATTGTCGGGACCGCCTCGTTCCAGAGCCTTGTTCACCAGCACGCGGCAGCACTTTTCCGGATCGAATTCATTCACCGTGTTCAACACCTCGCGCTCGTTCACCACACCCCACAGGCCGTCGGTGCAAAGCACCAGCGTATCGCTCGGCTGCAGCGGAACGGCCTGCGGCGGGACGTCGGCCGCTACTTCGTTTCCGGATCCAAGGGCCGCCGTCAGAATGTGCCGTTGCGGATGCGACTCCGCATCTTCGGCGCGCACAATGCCGTTCTCCACCAGCCGCCCCACATACGAGTGGTCGCGCGTAAGACGGGAAATCGCGGAACCGCGGATCAAATAAAGCCGGCTGTCGCCAACATGCGCAAAAAACAGTTCATGCCCGCGAATCACCAAAGCTGTGCAGGTGGTTCCCATGCCTCGGAGTTCGGAGTGCGTCTCCGCATAGTTCTGAATCCGCTCGTGCGCCGAGGCAAACGCCTTGACCAGCGCGGCCTGGGGATCCTTTTCAAACGCCTCGTCGTAGACCTCACGAACTGTTTCCACGGCCAGGCGGCTGGCTTCCTGCCCGCCTTCATAGCCGCCCATGCCGTCGGCGATCACCGCGAGTCGGCCTTTGCGACGAAATTCGGCTTCGTCCTGCGGCTCCCAATAGAGACAGGAATCCTCATTGTTTTCCCGCTGGCGGCCAACATCCGTTAGACACGCCACTTCCATCCCAGGTTTTACGTCCATGCAGTGCATCACCATCGGACCACTAAGGCAGCAACTCCGAATCCTTGGCGCACGGAAGTTATGCATCGGTTAGCGCAAGGCTTGGTCATTATAAGGGAACCGTCGAATCCTGCCATCTCAAGATGCTCGTGCCGAAGCGAGACCGGTTTCTTCGATTGGAGCATGAACCTTGCGTTGAATTTTCACGCTAATGGAAACCCGCTAAACAGACGATAGAAGCTAAAGGGAGTGTGGCGGTTTGTTCCGCAAATCGCTGGCTCTGCTGCGCGGCGCTGGCCAACAGCCAATATGAAGATCCTTCTCGTAGAAGACAGCAAGTTCCTGAGGTTGGCCACGGAGCGCGCCATGACGCGTGCCGGTTACGAGGTGACCAGCGCGCCTGACGGCGAAGAAGGCCTGCGTATGGCGCGAGAAAAGCTCCCCGATCTTATTCTACTGGACATGCTGCTGCCGAAACTGAGCGGCCCCGATGTGCTGAGGGCTCTGAAACTTGATCCGGTAACTGCGGCGATCCCAGTAGTGGTGATGAGCGCCCTGTCCCAGAAGAACGCCGCAAAACTCGAGAAGGACGGCGCATTCGCCTTCCTGGAAAAATCAGAACTCGCTCTGGATCGGGGCCCGGAACCTTTATTGTTGAAACTCCAGAGCATCAAGAAGCAGCTTGCCGCGGCCGCCGGGCACAAGTAGGCACTGCAAAGAAATTGGTCCCAAGCCGGAGGCCCGAAGCCCCCTCACGAGGCCCCACTTGATTCCGCACGTGCGGGTGGGAGAGGACAGTTCCGCCGTCTAAGGTCTGATTTCAGGACGCATCAGCACGTTACCCAGGCTCGGGTCTATCGCTACTCGGCCCGTCCGGCGCATCATTCTCCAGTCATATTCGTAGGCGGTTCCGCAGAGCAGGCATATCTGGTAGTGACGGTCGTTGGCATCGATACGCGGCCACGCAAATCGATGGATGCACCAGTTCCCGAGAAATCGCTTCAAGAGGTTCAATGTTTCACCCCCTGATTGCGGTCTCGCCACAGGTCAAGCCAGCGGTGGAAGAACGGTTTCGAACGCCCGTCGATCATATGCTGCAGGTTCGACAGGAGCTTATCCGTCGGTTGCGATTTGGATAAGAAGGCGTCCACGGCCTTCAATTTGTTTTTCGGCAGCGGTTCATAGGCCGATAACATCATGATCGGGACGCTGGATTTGATCCGCTTCATCTTCGCGGCCACCACGTCGCCGTTCATGCCAGGCATCTGGTAGTCGAGCACCACCGCGTCCACCGTATTCGAGCGGAACAGTTTCAGCCCTTCGTCGCCGCCACTGGCTTCGAGCACTTCATAGCCGTTTTTTTCCAGCAACATCTTCCGGCCAATAAGTCCATTCCAATGGTCATCAATGCAGAGAATTTTCGATTTTAGCCGAGACATGACTACTCACTTCCAACTGGCCAGGGTGGGTTAATGTCAGCGACGTGTTCCCAGGCAGGAAGCTTTTCATCGCTGCTCTTTTTTCATCGCTGCTGAAGTGGCGTAGTTTGATTCTGACCACCTCGCGTGCCACTTTCAAATTACGAACGTGCACTCGTGAAGCAGTTACTGAGCGCCGAACTCCACTTTTAGAAAATCCTTACCTGTACGCGAAGCTTGGGCGTGTCGAGATTTTCCTCGCGCATGTCATCGTGTCACCGGTCAGCGGCCCGGAGCGAACGTATTTCGCCTGCCGCTGGTACGCCGCACTCAAAGCCAAGCGCAGCGACTGGTGGCTCCAGTACCTGTAGAAGACTCGCGTAGGGACAGCCGCCTCGACTGTCGAGCTTGGGAGATGCTCATGTGGGGACAGACGCCCTCGACTGTCGCGTCGAGCACAGCTCGACAGCTTTTTCGCACCCCGGGGAGGAACCGCCGCAATCCCTGGTGCCGGGAGGGGGAATCGAACCCCCACAGTCCTTTCGGACCTGCGGATTTTAAGTCCGCTGCGTCTGCCAATTTCGCCATCCCGGCTCTTCATAGAAGTGATTGATTTTACAGCTTGTTCTCTGTTTCTATTCTTTCTCCTCCCAAACAACAACTTCCGGTTCGCCCGCGATCCAGGAGCTTCTGCGAATCGATTCGCACCAGCGGCCTTGTCGGTACCAATCCCCTTGACTTCTTTAAAGGCCGTTTGAACGAAGCCTTAGCGGCAGACGCTTTCGCGTGCTCGGTGTCGGCAGTGTGCCGGTGAGGAGATAAGGTGGGGTCATAAGGAGATCACCTATGACCCACCTTCGCAAAATGATGCTCGAAG
>JBAUAN010000182.1:0-1694 GCA_049675725.1 Candidatus Sulfotelmatobacter sp.
CCATCCCAGCTGGCGCTGTAATAGATGGAGCGGCCGTCCGGAGCAAAGTGCGCGGCATAGACCAGTCCGCGATCAAACGTCAGCTGGTGATAAGTCGGCAGCGAAGGCGAACCGGCTGCGTGCTCCCAGCATCCAGATACCTGCAGCCACCAATGCCAGCAAAAGCGCACGGGCTGCCAGCGTCGCTATCCGCTTGCCCAACGTTTCTCGTCCGGTCGCTAGGCGAGCGCTACAAAAGACAACTGAAAACGATCGCAGCGAAACCGAGCCAACGAAGGGCAGATCCGAATCCGTCAGTCGTGGAGGGATCCTCACGAGGCACGCCATTTCGCCAATTGAGGTAGTCGTTTGCGCGACTTCTCCCCAAGAGCCTGTGCAATCTGATTCCACGAATAGAGCGTTTGCTGCAAGGAGATGTGCGGTTCGATAGCCTGCTGGATCTGGTGAAGCGCGAAACTGAATTCACGCGATGGACTACATGGTCCCACGCGCGGGGAATGGGTAGCCCGAGGGGGAAATATCGCGCCCGATGCTAATCAATTTTTGCGTCAGGAGCGTGACAAACAATTTCCCATAAAGCCAAGCGCGGGAACTGCGGTCGTCATGCTTGGGCACGTGCCCCAGTTGGGCAAGGCTCTTCAGTCGCTTAAACACCAGCTCAATTTGCCAACGCATACGGTAAAGTCTCAGAACGTCCGCCGTCGAACCACTTGAGCGGGTTGTAAACACGATCACGTACTTAGCAAATTCGAGTGTTCCTGGCCTGGTGATCATCTGCTTCTCACTCGCTTTGCGCTGTAAGCGTCGATGAGCCTGTTGAATCGCGCAGTCGCTCTTTCGCACTGCACACAGCCGCCCCGCAAATACCGCATGACCACGCAAGACAACGGGCCATTCGCCGAACTGCACCACTTTGGACAAGGTGCGTAGTCGCGGAAGGAGGGAGATACGTCTTCCGTATGCAGAATACGCCACGAAGCTCTGAGGGTTGACACGAACCAACACATCGGCACCGTGTTGCCAAACATACTCTATTCCAGCGACTGAGCAGTAGCCGGCATCCGCAAGAATAAGTTCGTGCGGACCCACAGGCAGACGGTTCAGTGACTCTCCGCTGCCTTCGCCAATCGTGGCCTTAACCTCGAAAAAATCACACACCAAACTCGGCAGTCGGATGCTATACAAAATCCGCCATTGGCTCCCGGTCTTGCCTGGCTCTCTTACGATCGTGCCATCCACAATCCGGGTCGTCCGACTGTTAGGTCCTGCGAGATGGTACGTGACGTTTTCCCGAAGCAATTGGACACACAATAAACGTAACCACTCCTCGCTCTTCCGTAGGCGTTTGAGCAATGCGACATCCGAAATGTCGGTCCAGTTCGCCAGCTTAGCGCGCATAACCGTCTCCCGCAATGAGTAACCCCGTGCCACATGCAGCATCAGCATACGCAATAGCACGTCAGGCGATGAAAACCGACGCACTCGCTCGACCGCCCGTGACTGCCGCGCCATTTGCTGCCACCCTGTGGGAAACAACGACGTGAGCACCTTCCAGTTTTCTTCGACAATACGCATTCATCAAGCATAGGTCCAAGAACGCTAAAACCTGCTTCTTAAGTTAGCGCTTATGCATAAGCGCTAACTTAAGAAGCAGGTTTTAGCGTTCTTGGACCTATGCTTGATGAATGCGTATT
>JBAUAN010000183.1:0-7954 GCA_049675725.1 Candidatus Sulfotelmatobacter sp.
ACAGAGGTTCTCTCTTCAGACTTCTGTCGCGGCCTTGTGTCAGACGACGAGAATTCCCAGGAGGCGACGAATGATGCATTCGATGTCTTGCACTACGTTGCTCGCAAGAGGCTCGCTGCTGGCCGCCTGACCGTAGTTGACGCGACTAACGTCCAGCCTGAGGCGCGCAAGCCGCTAGTGGCGCTCGCCCGCGAGTTTCATGTTTTGCCGGTGGCCATCGTTCTGAACTTGCCAGAGAAGGTCTGCCACGAACGCAATCAGAGTCGGCCCGACCGTCAGTTCGGCCCTCACGTCATCAGAAACCAATCCCAGCAACTGCGGCGTTCGCTTCGGGGGCTTGAACGCGAAGGCTTCCGTCATGTCTTCGTGTTGTCGAGTCCAGAGGAGGTCTCGTCGGTCACGATCGTGCGACAGCCGCTTTGGAACAACCTGAAACATGAGCACGGACCGTTCGACATCATCGGGGACGTACACGGTTGCTACGAAGAGTTGGCCGCTTTGCTCATTCAGCTCGGTTACCAGATCAACGAAGGACCGACAGCACCAAGTGTGACTCCGCCAGATGGTCGCAGAGCGATTTTCGTTGGTGATTTGGTTGATCGCGGACCCAAGATTCCAGAAGTTCTGCGCCTGGTCATGAAGATGGTTGAAGACGGTACGGCGTTCTGCGTTCCTGGAAATCATGACATGAAGTTGATGCGGAAACTGAAGGGACGCGATGTGCAGTTGACGCACGGATTGGCCGACTCCATTGAACAGCTCGATAAGGGGACTCCTGAATTCAAGCAGACAGTCATCAAGTTTCTCGACGACCTGGTCAGCCATTACGTATTCGACGAAGGGAAACTCGTCGTGGCACACGCCGGCATGAGAGAGGAGATGCAGGGACGCGGCTCTGGCAAAGTGCGCGATTTTGCGCTCTATGGAGAGACCACCGGGGAGACGGATGAATACGGACTCCCAGTGCGCTACAACTGGGCGGCTGAGTATCGTGGCAAGGCGATGGTGGTTTATGGGCATACGCCGGTTGCCGAGCCGGAATGGCTGAACCGCACGATCAATATAGATACCGGGTGCGTGTTCGGAGGAAAACTGACTGCCCTGCGTTATCCCGAACGTGAATTGATATCTGTGTCTGCTCTCCGAACCTATTACGAGTCGGCCAAGCCGTTCTTGTCCCAGGAGGAAATGGCACCAGCGCTGACTGCACAACAGCAACTGGATGATCTGCTCGACATAGAGGATGTCATTGGCAAGCGGATCATTAACACGCGGTTGCACCGCAACATCACGATTCGAGAAGAGAACGCGATCACAGCCCTGGAGGTTATGAGCCGATTTGCGGTAAATCCAAAGTGGCTTATCTACCTGCCGCCCACGATGTCTCCATGTGAGACCAGTAAACGTGACGGACTGCTCGAACATCCTGAAGAAGCCTTTGCCTACTACCTGCACGAGGGCATGCACAAGGTGGTCTGCCAGCAGAAGCACATGGGATCGCGAGCGGTAGTCGTTGTCTGTCGTGACGCCGATGCTGCCCGCAAACGGTTTGGAATTATGGAAGGCGAGGCCGGAGTCTGCTACACACGGACAGGGCGCCGGTTCTTCAATGACGCGCCTCTGGAGTCGGAGTTTCTGGAAAAAGTCCGCAAGGCTGTAAAAGCGGCAGGCATTTGGGAAGAGCTGAAAACTGACTGGCTCTGCCTGGACTGCGAATTGATGCCGTGGTCCGCCAAGGCACAAGAATTGTTGCGCCAGCAATATGCTCCAACCGGGGCGGCGGCCCGTGCGGTCTTGCCGGTGGCGATTTCAGCGTTGCGAGCAGCTGCGGAGAATCCGGAGATTGTGGCGCTGGCGGAACAACACCAGCAGCGCAAGGAGGCCACCAAAGCATGTAGCGAAGGATGTCGTGGAGAAGATTCGAGCGTACCGAAACTTGATTCATCCCGCCCGAGCGCTGAAGAAGGGATATGATCCCAGGAAATTCACACGGGAACAGCTAGAGGAGCTCAAGCAAATGTACGACTCGGTGGCACACAGCATGATGTACTACCTCTGAGTGCTCTTGTCAAACCCTGAATTGAGCCTCGGGCATGCCGGAGCAAGCCTACACAAGCACTAGCCAGCCTAAGAGCAAGCAAGGGCAAATGCTCATTCTTCTTTCTTGCTTCCGCTTGATGTTTGAGATACAAAAACGACTCAGGTCGCCGATGAACGCGCACCGCTTCAACCCCGCATGCCCTCTCCTGCTGCTAGCAACTTTGTGGATGGCTCCGCTTCAGGTCGTCGCTCAGACCGCCAGCACGGCGGATCAGCCATCCCAACCACAGCCTTCCGCAAATCCTTCGTCCCAGGCGGCGGATACCAGCAACCCAGACTTCTCCAAGGAGGCCTTTGTAACCGAACAACTGCATTCCATCGTTCGATTTGAAAACGATGGAACTGGAAGCCGCGACAGCGTTTTCCGCATTCGCATACAAAGTGAGGCAGGAGTGCAACGGTGGGGCCAGTTGCGTTTCGCTTACAACTCGGCTAATGAGCGCCTCGAAATTCCCTACGTCCGTGTACTCAAGCAGGATGGGAGCATCGTCAAAGCCACTGCTGATTCCGTTCAGGACCTCAGCGCACCTGTGCAACAGATCGCTCCGGTCTACACCGATTACCGCGAGAAACACGTGACCGTCCCCTCCCTGCGGCCCGGGGACATCCTCGAATTCGAGTCAGTCACGACGGTTCATACCGCTCTCGCGCCCGGGCAGTTCTGGATGCAGTATGACTTCGACCAGACAAACATATTGCTGAACGAGCAACTGGAGATCAATGTCCCGGCCGGGCGCGCGGTCAAGGTAAAGACTAAACGTGGATTGGACGAGCCCAAGATCACGGAAGAAAAGGGAAGACGGGTGTATCACTGGACCAGCTCGCACACGGTTCGTGAAGACGACACCCAGAACAAAGACAAGGATGATAAAGACAAAAGGCATAAGAAAAAGAAGACGGATGAGATTCCCTCCGTGCAGTTGACCACCTTCGCCAGTTGGGAGGAAGTCGGCCGCTGGTATGCCGGGCTGGAGAAGGACCGCCGCCAGCCTTCGAAAGACGTTCGCGCCAAAGCGGAGGAATTGACCAAGGGGCAGACAACAGACCTGGACAAGACGGAAGCCCTCTACGACTTCGTCTCCAAGAATTTCCGGTACGTAAGTCTTTCATTGGGCATGGCCCGCTACCAGCCACAGCCCGCCAGCGATGTGCTTCGCAATCAGTACGGAGACTGCAAGGACAAAAACACGTTGCTGGCTGCCCTGCTTGAGGCCGAAGGACTCCACTCGTCTTCCGTTCTGATCAACTCTGTTCGCAAGCTCGATCCCGATGTTCCCTCCCCTTCACAGCTCAATCATGTGATCACGATGCTGCCTTTGGGAAAGGAAGAAGTCTGGATGGACACCACGACTGAAGTCGCGCCCTTTCGCTTGCTGGCTTCGACTTTACGAAAGAAGCAGGCCCTGGTGATTCCGCCCGGCGGCACTCCTCATCTGGAGGAGACTCCGGCCGATCCTGGGGTGCCCGACGTCGAACGGTTGCAGGTCGAAGCCAAAGTCAGTGACGCCGGAAGGCTGGAGGCAAAGATCACCTACACCGAGCGGGGAGATACGGAACTCGTCATGCGCACGATCTTCCGGCGCATTTCTACGGCGCAGTGGCAAACAGTCGTCGAGGGCATGAACAAGAAAACCCTGAGTGGCGACGTCAGCAACGTTAAGGTCAGCGACCCAACCGCTACACGCGAACCCTTCACAATTTCTTACGAGGTGAGCAAGGCCAACTTCGTGGACTGGTCGAAGAAGAAGGTGGAGTTGAAGCTGCCTCTGTCGCAGATCAATCCAGTTGCGGTAAGTGCTGATGTGGGCGAGGACCTCGAAGATACACCCGATGCCGCCGGTGAGCCCTTCAAGATCGGACCGCCCAATGAAGAGACCTACAGCATCAAGTTGGAATTGGCCTCACGATACACCGCTCAACCTCCAGTACCAGTTGCGCTGAACCGCGACTATGCCTCTTACGGGTCGTCTTACGATCTGAAGAACAATGTCCTCACTGCCGAGCGAAAGCTGACCGTCCGCCAAGGCGAATTGCCCCCTGCCCGGGCCGATGATTACCGTGCCTTCCGGCAAACCGTGTTGGCAGATGATGCGCAATTCCTCACCATTGAGAGTACGGTAGCTGATGCCCGCGCCGTACCCGAGGGCATGAAGTCCGCCGACCTCGTTAAGAGCGGCAATGAGGCCCGCCAGAACGGCAATTACGGACTGGCCATTGATCTTTTGAATCGTGCCGTCGAGGCCGACCCAAAAAGCAAAATAGCATGGAACGACCTGGGCATCGTCTACATGGATGATCACCAGGATGGCCTGGCTATCAATGCATTTCAGAAACAAATCGAAATCAATCCATATCACCGCAACGCGTACGACAATCTGGGCCGAGTTTATTTGCGCGAGCGCAAGTACGACGAGGCACAGAAGTGGTTCTTGAAGCAGATCGAGATTGACCCGCTCCACCAGCATGCCCACGCGAATCTGGGAACTGCCTATCTGGAGCAGCACAAGTATCAGGAAGCCACTCCAATCCTGGAGAAAGCGGCGGCACTCGCCCCCGACAATGCGAACTCGCAGGTTGCGCTGGGCGAGGCCTACCTGAATCTGGACCAGGACGAAAAAGCGATGTCAGCCTTTGACAAGGCCATCAAGCTTTCCGCCACTCCCTTGATTTGGAATGCCATCGCCTATCGGTTGGCTCTGAAAAACGTCCATCTTGACCGCGCACGAAGCTACGCGGAATCTGCCGTTTCGACGACTGCCGCCGAACTGCGGAATGCGTCGCTCGAACAAATTAACAAACGCGATCCCGGTCGAACATCCAATCTCGCAGCTTTCTGGGACACGCTTGGCTGGGTGGCTTTTGCCGAAGGCAACTTCGAAATCGCGGAGCGGTACGTCTCTGCTGCATGGCAGCTAGGCGGTGACGCCGACGAAGCTGATCACCTGGGTCAGATTTACGAAAAAAGAGGTAAGAAAGAAGACGCCGTACGCTCTTACGCGTTGTCTATGAACGCGCGGCGACCTGATCCCGACACCCGTACCCGGCTCGCGACGTTGTTAGGCGGCCAGGACAAAGTAGACGCGACCGTGGAAAAATATCGTGATCAATCTCAGCACGATCGCACCATCAAGTTGGCCAATCCCGCCAAGCTCGACGGCAGAGCGGAATTTTTTGTTCTATTGAGCACTGGCTCCGGCGGGGCCGCAAAAGTCGAAGGCGTCGCCTTTGTCGATGGTGACGAGAAACTGAAGCCGGCTTCCGATGTTCTCCGCGCCACCCATTACGACCAGAAATTCCCGGACGACGCTCCCGTCAAGATCCTGAGGCGCGGCACTCTCTCCTGTAAGACCAACGACGATTGCTCGTTCCAACTCATCCTGCCCAGCGACGTGAGAACAGTGGACTAGTGGACTAGATTTCTACCGAGTCTCCCGATTCCTACCTTTGCCTCACGCTGTCACCCGCGCCGTTGGCGGCATCGCGCCGCCTTACCCTTTCAGCCCTGCCCTTCAGGCGCGCGGGCGGACCCTCACCCCACCACCTCTTCCCCCTCTTCCCATTTTGCCGTCTGTATGTCCCACCCCCGGCTTCCGTTGAGTAATCTAAAGTGGCAGCTTAGATCACTCATGTCCGTTCGAATCAGAATCGGACGTAGTTCGAACGTAGCCGAATGCAGTTCGACTTCGTGCGGGCAGCGTTCGTTAGTCCACGGACGGCCTGCACCGACCTAAGCCGAAGGCTTAGGGATGGTGTCTCTTTGGAAAACGAACTGGTTTCTTCTTGAACGGCCCCTACCGCGCCAAATCTGCATCAGTCGTGGATGAACTGCCGTTAGAAGGCGGGCCGCCGAAAAACGCGTGCACTACTAACGGTTTCATGCTAAATTGATTTTATGAAGCGCCTGCTTCAATTTCGATCGTCATTACGACTCAGTCCATCCCGACTGAGTTATTAACTCCTGCACAATTTATAACCTCAGGCCCGTGGCGGAACTGGCATACGCAGCTGCCTCAAGAGCAGCCCTCCTGTGGGTTCAAATCCCACCGGGCCTACCAGAATTTCTTTGTTCTTTGACAATTTTGACGGAGAGTGGGCCGGACGGTAAGGCACTTGTCTGCTAAACAAGGGCTCTCGCAAGAGGCTAACGGGTTCAACTCCCGTACTCTCCGCCACGCGGAAGGTACTGCTGAATGGCCGGCAACTGGTCCTGAAAACCGGGGCATCGTGATGAGCGATGGGCGTTCGATTCGTCTACTTTCCGCCAAGTTTGCACAGGTGCGTGAGCCCGGCCGAAACGGACCGGCTGTAACCCGGTCTCCCCTAGTGGGACGCGGAGGTTCAAATCCTCCCCTGTGCACCAGAGTGCCAGCGTGTGCGAATTGGAATAGCAGCCTGTCTTAGAAACAAGTGTTTGAGAGTTCGAATCTCTCCGCTGGCACCAGATTTCTTGATCCGCCGAGATTCATTGCAGCATCGGCGGTGCATATGGCCAATACAAATGAAAATGACACCGGAATTCGACGACGCACCAGACTTCATCAGGCATGTCGAGCAGGTGGTGAACGGAGTTGTTCGACGCCATTTGCCTGAAACTCTCGTCTTGATCAAGATTAACAACTGGTTCGGCTCGAACTGGCTTGGCTTTTCTGGCAAGGCGCTCGGGGCGCTCGGTGTCTGGAACAAGCCCCGCAATGAGCCTGTAGACAATATCAGGATCCCACCTTTCGTGCCGTCGAGAGTTGTATCGCAACGAAGCTTTGCAGCCCCGACCTATGAGGAAGTCGCTAACGGCAAGCCCATTCACGCTCAAATGCCGAGCAATCGTGCTCTACTCCGTAAGGCTGCCACGGCTGCACCTGGCACCGCGCTCGTGTGGTACAGCGGGAATTCAAGGACGGTCGGACGCGGCGCGGTCATGGCCTATGTTCCGGTGAGCGACTCATACTGGCCATGGTACGCGGCATTAGAGACGGGCGATCCATGGCGCGTAACTGAAACGTGGGACATCAAGCGTGAAGACTTGTCGAAACTAATGGAACAAGGATCGTGAGCGAGGATTCAGGCACCGGCCAGTGTCAAGGCCGCGCTTCACGCCGCATTTGCGGTCGAAGAGCCATGACACTTGGTCTTCGCGGTTCGGCTTATTATTCAGCTATCCGGGGATGTCAGGTTTCTAGTTGTACGAACCGGGCTCCGCGCTGAATCGAATCGCTCTCTGAGGGGGTCTGGGACCTTGGAAAGACGTGTTCAAACAAGCATTCTCTTACGGCATGAGAATCATTGCTTACAGTGACCTTCATCTTGAATTTGGCTCGGGCTGGATGTTGCCTTCGGCAGCGAACGGAGATGTCATGATCCTGGCAGGCGATATCGTCACGCTCACGGATTATGAGCCGCTCGACCAGATTCTGCGGAAGTGGAAGAAACCAGTCCTCTATGTGACGGGAAACCACGAATATTACACGCGGAGGCCAATGAACGAAGAGGACAATAGATTCAAGGCGTGGCTCGAAGATAGACATCCGCATGTGAAACTGCTACTTGATGAAGGGGTCAGCATTGGGGGTGTCAATTTCTTCGGCGGCACGATGTGGACGGATTTCAACGGCGGCGATTTGCACGCGATGGAGACCGCCCGCTCTCAAATGAACGATTACCGCCTCATCTATAACCCTGACGAAACGCCCTTCACCCCAGCAGATTCGCTTGTGCTGCATAAAAACTTCGCGTCGAAGTTGCTGAACTGGTTTGGCAAGAATCTGAGTGGTCCACGCGTGGTTATTAGCCACAATGCACCGCTCATCAATCCCAATTCCAAATACAAGGGAGGCTCTCTCACGCCGGCGTTCAATTC
>JBAUAN010000184.1:0-39551 GCA_049675725.1 Candidatus Sulfotelmatobacter sp.
ATGGTTGCTTGATGAACGTCGAGCCCAATATACTTTTCATCGTTCACGAGGGTGCTCCTTTCTGTAGGTGATGATGCGAACGATCACAACCTACTCCAAGAGGGGCGCCCTTTTATAATGCGGTTACGTCAACGATTCTCCAATTTGCCCTGTTTTTCGACTAATCTTTCTCCATGTCACTGGTTCGCGCTCCAGAAATCCGATCTCAGAGCCAACGTCGATTTGAGAGAGTTGCGTTTTGGGGTCTGCGCGGGATTCGCGTTCGGACTGTGGCAGGCGTATGAATGCGCGAGGATTATCTATGGCTATGTTGCCGCGTACAGCTTCGCGTTTGCGATTGGTTCTTCGATCGTATTCGTCGCGATTGGTTTGCTGTTAACTGTCTTTTGGCGAACCCGCAGTATGGGCGTCGGTTTTGTACTAGCCGGATTTCTCAGTTGCGTTATTTTTTATGCTGGCATCGCTATCTTAAAGCGGCTAGATCGAGTCGCATGGCAACACGAGCCGCCGCTCGTCTCCTTCGGCCCAGAGCAGAAAGCGTGGGCAGTGATTTACTTCTGCTCCGGCACGACCCATGATCAAATCGAGAATTTCAGCGATTCCGTACTGTACGTGGACGCTGAACCCCGCCATGCTGGCAAGGATTATCCGCCTTTCGTTGAGAGCTATTTGCGGCTCGTGCCGGAGCAGGCGAATGGGCATGATGCCGTTGCGCTCACACTATTTCCGAACACAGGCACGCAGAAGGAAATCGGGGCATACCTCAGCAAAATCGAGTCGGACCGAAGGGTAGCGAAAGTGTTCACGAGCGTAGCTCCAATAGCGATTCACCTTGAGAATCCTGAGACAGTGGACGCTAACTGTCGATAAATCTCGATTACGCTCATCGACCCGTGATTCCTTTACGGTGCTTCAGCGTTTAAGCTGGGCTCAAAGCGCTCTAAACTGTTGAGTCTGCGTGGAAGTTGTTGATTCTTCGACGAGGGCGTTTGGCTGCGTGTTGAACGCTGATGGTAAACGTACTGTTCGCTTCTGGCTAAGTCATTGAGTCTGCGTGGAAGTTGTTGATTCTGCGTGATCGCCGTTCCCCTGCACTGGAAATCACGTCCGGCAGCCTGCGCAGAATGCCTCGTAATCGCGTTTGCAGGCTCGTGGGACGCGTTCGAGTGACAAGGGCGAGCTGATCGTCGTCCGGTGGCCAAACCTGGCTGGAATCGCCTCCGGTCGCGAAATTAGCTTTGAGCTAATATTACAACTCCCATTGAGAATCAACAACTTACGTGCGAGCTGCGAAGAATCAACAACTTAGAATTAACTCCTGGCAAACTACGGACCCAGAACCGGTTTCTACATTCGAAACAAGTGATCCAGCAGCAGGAACACGCCCGCCCCAACAAAAACCAGCAGCGCCATCCGCACCGCCGGTTCTTTATTCACTTCCGGAATCAAGTCAGACGCGGCCACGTAAATCGTGACCCCCGCCGCCAGTGGCAGTCCCGCGCCCACATGATGCCGGAACAGCGCCATGGTGAGTACTCCCGCCAGCGTAGATCCTCCCAGCACTACCGACGCACCCCAGGCCGTGCCCCGGCTGCGACCGCTCGCCAGCATCACTGAACTCACCGTGAAGCCTTCGGGAATCTTGTGCAGAAAGATCGCCAGAAAAATCAGCCATCCCAGCCAGTTGGAAACCAGAAATCCCGACGCGATCGCAATGCCGTCGAAAAACGTGTGAATGATCAACCCCAGCAGCACCGAGTATCCCTTGTGCGAATGGATGAACTCGTCGTGGTGAGTTTCCTCGCCAAAATGAAAATGCGGCGCGACCGTGTGCTCGAAGAAATGAATCATCAAATATCCCAGCAGCACCAGAAATGCCGCCGACTTTCCGCGCAGCTCCAGGCTTTCCGGAACCATTTCGACAAGCGCCGTGGCCAGCATGAAGCCCGCGCCCAGCGCCACGAAATAACGAAGATAGCGCCGCTCCCAATGCCGCTGGACAATGATCGCCCCGCCAAAAACATTGGCGGCCGCCGCGGTCAAGCCGAGGAGAATGCTGATCAGAATTGGGTTCATGGGTTTGAGTACCGAGTCGCGAGTCCCGAGTCGCGAGTGCCGAGTACCGAGACCTGGGTCCAGAGTCTAAGTCCTGAGTCCTGAGGGTTGGTCGCGACTCAGGACTCAGGACTCGCGACTCGGGACTCAGGACTCAGGACTCGCGACTCGGGACTCAGGACTCAGGACTCGGGACTCAGGACTCGGGACTCAGGACTCGGGACTCAGGACTCGGTCTCCAGCGACAGCGTACAGGGTTGCAAAATCGGAGTCTAGTCGCGCCTAGGGCTTGTTTTCCGATCGTTTCAGAGAATTGATCAGGCCGCTCAGGATGCGGCTGACTTCATCGGCCTGTTTCAGAAGTCCCGCCGCGTCCGCGTCGGACACGTAGTTCCTGCGTTTCGCGACGAGGATTTGCGTTTCGAGTTCCGCTAATGACCCACGGGAGTGACGCAAATAGTGGACAAACTCCCGATTGCTGTAGTGAGCCTGCCCTTCGGCAATGTTGCCCGGTATGGAAACCGCAGCTCGGCGAATCTGATCGGTCAGACTGTAGACCTCACGCTTGGGAAAGGCTTCGGTTGCGTCATAAACAGCATTGACGAGATCCATCGCCTTTTGCCATGCGATCAAATCTCGATAATGCGACGCCATGGAACCTCGGATCTGTTCCGCAACTCAGCACTCGAAACTCGGCACTCGGTACTCGGGACTCGGGACTCGGTACTACCCGCTATGCCGGATGTGCATCACGTCGCCATCCTGCACGATGTAGTCTTTGCCTTCGAGCCGCAGCGTACCCTTGGCTCGGGCGTTGGCTTCCGAACCGGCTTCCAGCAATTGGTCCCAGCGGATGGTTTCGGCGCGGATGAAATGTTTTTCGAGATCGGAGTGGATGGCGCCCGCGCCTTCCTGCGCGCGCCTGTGCGCGGGAATTGTCCAGGCGCGGCATTCGTCTTCCCCGGCGGTAAAAAACGAAATCAGGCCCAGCAGTTTATAAGTCGTGCGAATCAGACGTGTAAGGCCGCTTTCCCCGAGGCCGTAGCTCGACAAAAATTCGGCGGCGTCGGCATCGCTCATCTCGGAAAGTTCAGCTTCCACTTTGCCGCAGATGGCACTGGCCCCGGCGTTGGGCCGTCCCGCAACTTCCGTCAGATTGTATTTCTTGACTGCTTCTTCGAGTTCCTTGCCCAGTTCCGTGGACTCGCCGATGTTCAGCACGTAGAGGATCGGTTTCTCGCTGAGGAACATGAAGCCGCGCAGCCGCTTCTTGTCTTCAGGCGTCATCTCCATTTCGCGCAGCGGTTTTTCGTTACCCAGGTGCACGTTGGCGCGCTTGATGAGCTCGAACTCTTTCTCGAGATCGGGCGTCTTCATCTTCTTCAGATCTTTTTCCAGACGCTCCAGCCGTTTTTCGATCTGCCCCAGATCGCTGACCATCAGGTCGAACTCCACATTCTTGATGTCGCGCAAGGGATCGATTGTGCCTACGTGCGGAATCGCCGGATCATCGAACACGCGCACCACATGGGCGAGGGCATCTACCTGGCGCAAATGCGCGGAGTATGCGGAATCTTTCAAAGCATCCTGCCCGATCGCGCCCACGTCCACGTATTCCACGGACGCATGCGTCAGCTTCTTCGGGCTGTAGAGCGCGGCCAGGCGGTCGAGCCGGTCGTCCGGAACTTTCGCTACGCCAATGTGCGCCTCGCGCGGATTGGCGCGGGCCTGCTCCGAAAGATGCGCCTTGGTAAGAATCTGAAACAGCGATGTCTTGCCTACCTGAGGCAGGCCAATAATGCCGGTTTTCATAGGAAAGCTCTTAGCTGTTAGCTCTTGCTTTTGGCTGGGTCGTTGTGCAGTTAGGGCGGAAACTGTCTTCTCGACTCCAGATCAGTCCAGCGGTTGTTGCCAAAGACTCTAGGATAAATGATGCAGCGAGGATTGCCTAACTTTCGTGGAATCACTCACGACGCATGTGGGGACAGCCGCCTCCGGCTGTCCGTCCGAGCGAAACTCGGAGACGCGCTCCTGAGCTAAGAGCAAAAAGCTAAGAGCCAAGAGCTCCTGCCGTCAAATACGCCACCACCAGCCCCAGCAGCAGCACCGCGCCTTCCACTCGCGTAGACCACACATGCAGCGCGTCAAACTGAATGCGGGCGGGATTATCGATCGGGACGGACGCAAAATCGCTTACCTGCGCGCGCAGCGTATCCATGCGCGGCATGATCCAGAATTGCGAGAGCAGCGTGAGCGCCAGCATCAGGCAAAGGAGCATGTGGCGGCCGGCGAAGATATGCGCCGTTCCGTCGGTGAGGCGGCTGTAGAGCAGGGAACTGACAAGGAAGACAACGCCAGAAATGATGGCGATCCAGTGCAACTTGCTCAACGCGCGTCCGACGACGTTGCCCGCCAGATGCGTGCTAGGCAGAACCTGAAACGCGGTCGGGGCCAGCACGAAGGCAAAGAAAATCAACCCGCCGATCCAGCAGATGAGCGAGAGCAGCATGAGAAAACGAAGGAATGACATGACGGAGGAATTATAGCCTCGGGAGGTGCAGGTCAGTACCCGCGTCTTCTCTTTCGCTGCAACCAGAGCTCGCGCTTGAAAACTTTCCTCCGGAGAATCTTCCACGCAACCTTTGGAAGACTAAAGAAGTTCCCGAACCAGAACCATCCCCAGAAGAGCAAATACCCACCCACTAGCGGGGCCAGCATCTGCCAGGCGACATGAGATTCCGGTTTTTTGTGGGCGAAGTATCTCAGCGCACTGCCATCCCAGGAAACGGAGAGTTTGGGAACGTACCTGAGCGTGGACAATCGAGGAACGGCGGTTCCAACTCTGCAATACAAAGGTTCCAGCAGAAAACACTTGCCATCCTGAAAGTACTCGACCCATGCGTGTCCCTCGCCGTACCGGCCGCACTTTCCACCGATGAATCGCGCGTCGTAGCCCATATTCAAAAGCTGCCTCCACGTCCAAACGGCGAAGTCTTCGCAGTCTCCTTTTTTCCTCTTTTCGAACTCCTCCGGCGGTTGCCAATAGTCATTCTTGCCTAACAGTTCTCTGTCAGAAACATAGTCACATCCGATCAGGAATTTGCGGATCTCATCGATCGTGGTGCACTGGATTGTCAGGGGCTGGCTGACGTAGCGGCCCATGGGAAACGTAGGATGTGGACCTTTGCGGCGAACAAAGGGCGGGGAGACCTGATGTCCGTTTGCGTCGTAAGCTTCTGGGACTGTTTCTGCGATCACGGAAATCGCATTTTCTCACGCCGGACGAAAGAAATAACCACCGGGCCTCGAGAAACGAAAACTGGCAACCGGCCAACTGCTTCTAAACGGGCACCGCAACGTTCTCGACGATCTCGCGCAGCACCTCATCCGCCTGCTCCGATTTTTTCAGCGTGGAGGCGTAGAGGCCGCTGACCACTACCCGGTGCGCGAAGACGGGCACGGCGAGCGGTTTGAAATCTTCGGGAGTGCAGTAGGTGCGGCCATCGAGGAAGGCCATGGCTTGCGCGGCGCGGTAGAGGGCTTGCGAGCCGCGGGGCGAGACGCCCAGCGAAAGAAATTCCGACTCGCGGGTGCGGCGGACGATTTCGAGAGCGTAGCTCACCAGAGATTCATCTACGCGAATGTGTTTGACGGCCTGCTGCATTTCGAGCACTTCGGCGCCGGTGAGAACGGGGCGCAAATCTTCGAGGCGCGAAACGCCAGCCTCGGAACGCAGAATCTCACGTTCGGCGGCAGGCTCGGGATAGCCCATGCGCGCGCGAATCAGGAAGCGGTCCATTTGCGATTCGGGCAGCGGGTAGGTGCCGTGGTGCTCCACGGGATTCTGGGTCGCGATCACCAGAAACGGCTGGGGCAATTCGTAGGAGTGCGCATCGACCGTGACCTGGCCTTCGTTCATGGCTTCGAGCAGCGACGATTGCGTTTTGGGAGTGGTCCGGTTGATTTCGTCGGCCAGCAGCACGTTGGTGAATACCGGGCCGCGCTTGAATTCGAAGCGCTGATCGCTCGCCGAGTAAACGGAAATGCCGATCACGTCTGACGGCAGCATATCGCTGGTGAACTGCACGCGCTGAAAGGTGCAGTCGAGGGCGCGGGCCAGCGCCTGTCCCAGCGTGGTCTTGCCGACCCCGGGGACGCCTTCAATCAGCAGGTGTCCGCGGGCGAAGATGCTGACCAGCGCGAGGCGGACCACGTCGTCTTTGCCGCGAATCACGCGGCGAATGGCCTTTTCGAGCTCCGTTGCTTTGCTGGAGACGGCGGCCTTGTGCGAAATAGCGCTAGCGGTTTCGGGCGACATTGTTTTGATTCTACTATTCGGCTTTGGCGGCTGAAGAGTTACCTACGTCACAGGACCAGCCGTCAGCTATCAGCTTTCAGCCATCAGCTAAACCTGGATCCCTCGCTTCGCTCGCGATGACAAATCTCTCTCTGACTTTCTTATGACGAGGAATTCGCAAATCACACTCGTGGAACGCCGGCGTTGGCAAAGCTTGCGTTTGTATCAGCTGAAAGCTGACGGCTGATAGCTGACAGCTCACTGTGTAAATTCCGCCGGGCGTCCCGTCAGGCGTTCGATGCGCTTGGCGATGGGCGGGTGCGTGGAAAAAAGGCCGCCGAAATTAATTCCCAGCAACGGCGCGATGATGAACAGATGCGCCGTCGATGGCGTCGCCTGCATAGGGACGCGGCGCGAGTAGGTATCGAGTTTCTGCAGGGCGCTGGCGAGGGCGTAGGGATTGCCCGTGAAATGCGCGCCGGTGGCGTCGGCTTGATATTCGCGCGAGCGTGACACGGCCATCTGAATGAGCGCGGCCGCGATCGGGGCCACGAATAGCATGAGCAGTCCGGCCAGGCCGCCGCCTCCGCGGTCCTCGCGCTCACTGCGGCCATAGCCGCCGAAGATCATGGCCCACTTGCCCATGCTGGCCAGCATGGTGATTGCGCCCGCAAGCGTGGCGGCCACCGAACTGATCAGGATGTCGCGGTTATTGACGTGGCCGAGTTCGTGGGCGAGCACGCCTTCGAGTTCTTCGTCATTCAGTAAAGCCAGAATCCCATGAGTCACGGCGACCGAGGCATGTTGCGGGTTGCGTCCGGTGGCGAAGGCGTTGGGCGACTCGGTGGGAATCACATAGATCTTCGGCATCGGGATGCCGATTTTCTGGGTCAGGCGCTCCACGGCTCCGTAGGCGCGCGGCAATTGCTCGCGTGTGACTGGCTGGGCACGGTACATGGCCAGCGCGATCTTGTCGGAGTAAAAGTACGAGACGAAGTTCATCACGGCGGCGAAGATGAGAGCCAGGAACATCCCGTTCTGGCCGCCGAAAGCGCGGCCAATGAACATCAGCAGCAGCGTGAGCGCGGTGAGCAGGAATGCAGTCTTGAATGCGTTTCCCATGGTTGATTTCGATCTTACGCTGTATTGGATGCGGGAGCTGGCTTACGGACGCGGGCTTCGGCTTTCGGGCCTCGGCTAAACACAACGCTGTCGCGTTTCGGAGGAAGGGGCTGCCGTTCATTTTGGGAAAATCCCGGCCATGCGGAGGTACCCCCCTCCCCCCACGGTCTATTGGAATCATCGACTTAGCCCCATTTTGCCGGCGTAATCCTAGGGCTGCAATGACTTACGGGCAAAATCTTGATAACAGAGGAGTTAGGACGCATCAAAGTCGTGCCCTGCACGCATCGCATTGTGTTTCAAATAATGATCGGTTATGCCTATGAGTGTCAAGGTTGGATGTCACGGGGCTGACGCGATTTCGCCTGGACCTCCGCTATTGCATCTTCGCGTACTCGGCTTTCGCTTCTTTCAGGATGGGGATGTCGGGGTCGGCGTCGTTCCAGAGGGTGAGGAAATCTTTGTAGGCGGCGAGCGCCCGGACGCGGGCGGCGTCGGCATCCGCTCCCTGCGAAGTTCGCGATTGCAAGGCATTGGCGCGAGCCACTCCTAGATGCGCCAACGCTCCCGTCCAGCAATTCCCGACAATGCCGCTGTGGTCGAGAAACTTCTGGAACTCGGCGGCAGCAGCACTGCCCTGACCGGCTGCCAAGTAGGTCTCTCCACGGACATACACATGATAGAGGCAGGTACTGCCGGACTGAATGATGCCTAGCTCAATGGGCGAGGCGGGCTGCAGAGCATTCAGGGCGACAGCCGGGTTCTTCTTGTCCAATGCTAACTGCGCCTGAATCGCGGGCAGCCAAAGGGACTGCATTTGCGTATCCAGTGGAAAGCGTTTGCCTAAGTCTTTGGTTAAAGGTTCAGCTCCCGCCGTATCGCCCACCATGGCAAAGGCAAGCGCGGCCTCGACCTCGGCGCCCTGACTCGTGGGAGCAATCTTCAGAGCCTCTGCCGCTGCCTGCCGCGCCTCGGTAGGATTGCCGTAAGAGGCTTCGCGCAGAGCAGCATTCGCCTGCCTTATTGCCCCACTTTCCTTGTTATCAGCCCGGATGGCAGACTCCACTGCCCGTTTAGTCAGCTCACGCGCCTTGCCCAGATGACCGCCATACGCCGCAGTGTCAGATGCGAGCGCCAGCGCAGAATTCTCCTCGGCCCTGCCCACGAACCACTGTTGCTGTTCCGCCATCGCGGTGGAGTTCGCCCCTAGAAAGGCAAGAGCATAGAGGGCGCTGTGGAGTCCCGAATCATCCAGTTTTCGCGCCTGCGCCTCGTTGACATCCTGCCGCGTTTCGTCGAAGCGCTGCAAGGCGAGGTCGTCGGTAGCGAGATTCTCGTAACCACCCACCCAATCCGGGTCTAGGCGCACGGCTTGCCTCATCATATCCGTCGCTTTCGCATACTGCCCTTCGGCCGCATAGACCAACCCCAAATCGTTGTACCCGTCAAATTCTTGCGGATAGTTCTCAATCCTCTCCTGATACGTCTGGGCCGCTTTGTCCAGCTCCCCGGTGACATTCCAATAGTAGTTAGCGGTGATCCCGAGCTTTTCCCGTTCGCTGGCATGTTCCCGCAACTGGAATGCCTTGGTGTAGTACTCCGCAGCCCGACCTACCTCGTTGAGACTGTAGTAGGCGTTGCCCACCGCGTCGTAGCCCGTGGCAAAATTCGGATCGAGCTCAATGGCGCGTTCGAGGTTAGTCAGGGCTGCGGCGGGGCCTTTCTCAAAAAAGGCCTTCTTGCCAAAGCTGTACGCTTTCAGAGCTTCGAGCGAAGACGTGGTTGCCTGTGCGAGCGGAACATCAAACCTCTGCACCGTAGCCAGCGATTCCCCCAATTCGCCGCGCAGATTGGACGCCGCCTCGCCCAGCGCATCCAGCACTTTCTCCTTGGACGCCGCCGTCATCGGACTCGTCGATCTCGTAGATCGTGCAGATGTTCGGATGGTTCAAGGAGGACGCAGCCTTGGCTTCCCGCTGGAATCGGCTGAGGGCCTGCGCGTCGTGGGCGAGTTCGTCGGGAAGAAACTTGAGGGCGACGTGGCGACCGAGCTTCAGGTCTTCGGCCTCGTACACCACGCCCATGCCCCCGCCGCCGATCCTGCTGAGGATGCGGTAATGGGAAATTGTCTGACCGACGGGTTGAGAAGGCGTGGACACTGGGTAGACATGTTAGGTGGGGGCGTGGGGCAGGTCAAACCGACGGGAAGTGATTGGTAGGCGGCGCGGGCTCTGGGCGCGAGCAGGGGATTCGCTGCCGAGCTTTGCTCGGCCCGAACGGGCGAGGCGCCCGTTCCCACACGAGCTGTTCCCACACGAGCCGCTCCTACACGAGCTTTGGGTCAGGCTTTTTGCGCTTCGCGTTTCAGCGCGTGCTGCAGGGTCTGGTCTAACGCGGCTTTGGTTTTCTCGTATTCCTGCTGCGAAATGTGGCCTTGGGTGTGTTCGACTTCGAGTTGGAAGAGTTCTTCTTTAAGGGCTTCGAGCAGCATGGAAGGAGCGTTACGCCTCGCTGAGCGCGATGATTGCGAGCGAGAAACCGCTGCCTCGGGAAGTTCGTAGTCGGACTCAGAATCTTCGATCGTTGCAAGCTTCCCGCGTCCTGCGCGACCGGCGGACTGTTGCCGCGCGGCTACGAAAACGGCGCCGAAAACAAGCAGGGCTCCGAAGCCGCCGAGGATGGGCCAGCGGTATTTCTGCAGAGGATCGGGAGCGTCGATGGGAGGTCCGAGTCCGCCGCCCGGGCGGTTGCCGCTGGGCGGCGCGGAGGCGGTTTCTCCTTGCTCGCCGCCGCCCTCCTGGGAGTCGGCCAAGGTGCCTTCGCCGGAAACCTTGAAGGCAAGGTTCTGGCCGGGCGTGAAGTTGGATGCGACTTGTACGCTGGCGTCAGGCTCGTTCGGGTAGTTGATTAATTTGTATCCGGCCGAAGTTGCCGCGGCGGTGAATTGCATCGCCTTCGGCGTCATGACCACGAAGTGCTCCAAGGGATACTGCGATTTGGGATCCAGGTTGGCGCTTCCGGTGTAAGGCATCTGGTAAGCCACCTCGAACCGCGTGAGGCCCGGGCGCAGCGGGAAGAGGAACGAATAGCGGTTTTTCTCGCCTTCGGGCACCGGCGCGGTCTTTAAGGGGTTTCCATTTTCTGTGGTGGCGGTAGCGGAATCTGCAATGATCTGCGCTCCGTCGGGAATGTAGAACTCGAGGTTGCGCTCATCCATTTGAGTGCGCGGCGGTTTCGAGGAGTTCTGCACACCAAATTCGCGGACGATCTCGATTTGACCTTGCGCCGACTGGATGCGCATGATGTCGGCGACCACGCTGATGCCGTCGATTTTCTTGCCAGCGTCGTAGACCTCGACCTCAACCGAGGTGGTGCCGGGAGGCGCCATGCGATGGTAGGTGACTCCCTGGTGAATGGCGCGGACCAGGTGCGGGGATTGCGCGTCGTCGAGCTTGAGAGTGAAGTTGCCTTTGGCGTCGGTCTTGGTGCGCGCGGATTCTTCCATGCCCTGGGTAAGGCTGAGCAGAACCACATCGTCGCCGGCGGCGGGCTTGCCGGTGGTGACGTTCTTGACCGTGCCGGTGAGGGTTTGGGCGGCGGCGAGGGAGGTGAGGAGAAGCGTGAGTGCCAGAGCCGCCGCTGATGCCAGCAGCGCTTTTCGGAAAACCTTGCGAGCGAAAGGCAATGCGGGTCGAGGAGAGAATTCCTCGCCGACGTCATTGCTGGCACCGGCGGGCACGGGGTCCTTCGACTGCGTGGAAATTTCGCTTCGCGAAGTTTCCACTTCGCTCAGGATGACACTCGTTAGACGGTGAATTGCTCTCAACCTTTTGACCTCCGGGGAGCGGATGCGGCTTTTGCTTCGAGGCGCGCGATTTCGGCCAGCAGCGTGGCGGCTTCGTCTTGCAGCGATGATTTGAGCGAGTAATAGTCGGCGTCGGGCACCTTGCCGGCTTTGTATTCGAAATTCAGGTCGCGCAGGTTTTCGTAGACGGCATCTTTGCGCTCGCGCAGGAACGAGGCGCGGGTTTTCTCGGGACCGAGAAAAATTTTTTCCGGAAGATAGAAAACATAAATGAGCGCCGCGACGGTTGCTACTACATAGAAAAGGACGATCATAGTTCGGTCTCCTTGCGGGCCTGGTCGCGGAACTGCTCGAGTTCGGTGCGACTGATCCTGGGGCCGCCATTTGAACCTGAAGAGCCATTGATCGGCCCACCACCGGCTGGGCTCGGGCGGAAGTTGTTCCGCCATCCGCGCACCACCAGGACTACCAGGCCGAATCCGAAGAAGAGCGCGGCGAAGGGAACGATCCAGGCGGTGCGATTGAAGCCGGTGGTGGTGGGCGCGGCCAGCACTGTCGGACCGTATTTCTGCACGAACGCTTGCTCCACCAGGCTGTCGCTGTCGCCACGCATGACCTGTGCCGCTAATTCGTTGCGCATGCCGTCGGAGTCTGGGCAGCCCACGTGGTTACATTCCAGAAGAATCTCATTGCAGCCGCAGATGCACATCAACTGGTGGCCGAGCTCGGTGAAGCGCGTGGCGGGGTCGCCGGCGCCGGAGAAAATGAAGATTGTGGCGACGAGGAGCAACACTTGGCATGCTTTCCTGGTTGTCCTGCCGCGCGCTGATCTTTGAGTCTCCCGGATCAAGATCAATCTCCCGTCACCGCATGAGCCGGTTCGGCTACGGGCTTGGCTAACGGCACACCCGCGGGAGCCGGAGCATTCGGAATCAGAGCCATCCCGGTTCCGAGGACCATGACCCAGGCGCCAATCCAGATCCACATGACCATGGGATTCAGGTGCGCCTTGATGATGGGCCACCCTTTTTCGTTTTGACCTTCGAAGATCACGTAGAGATCTTCTTTAAACGTGGAGCGAATAAAGGGCAGGGTCGAGGCCTGCTGGCTGGCTTTGTAGAAACGGCGCTCGGGCGTGAGAGTGTCGATCTTCTTCCCGTTCTTGTAGACATCGAGCACGGCCCACTCGCTGGCGTAGTTGGGAAACTCCTCATCGGTGTAAGACCGGCAGATGAGCGTGTAGTTGCCGATAGTCATCTGGTCGCCGTAGTTCAATCCCTTGTCGGCTTCTTTTTCCTGGTTGAAGGCGGAACCGGCGAATCCGATCATGGCGAGAACCACGCCGAAATGGACGATGTAACCGCCGTAGCGGCGGGTGTTGCGATGGCCGAGCTGCACGATGGAGGCGAACATGCCCTGTCCGGTGTGGCCGGAGATGACTCGGCCGCCGCGATAAAACTCGGACACGATGGTGAAGATCACCAGCGCGGAGAGAAAAATCGTCATCAGCGAATAGAGGTAGGTGACGTCGTGCCACGGCCGCATGCCAAAAATCGATCCCCAGCTTTGCGGCGAGATCATCAGGAAAATGGCAACCGCAAGGGCGCCGATGGTTGGCCAGAGGAAATTGCGCTTCAGGCTTTCGAAGGAAGTCTTACGCCACGCCAGTAGCGGGCCGACCGCAGTGAGCAACAGCAACAGCAGCGCCACCGGAATGTTCACCTTGTTATAGAAAGGCGGGCCCACCGTGACTTTGTTTCCCTGCACCCATTCCGAGATTTTCGGAAACCATGTGCCCCACAGCACGGTGAAGCAGGCCAGCAGGAGCAGCAGATTGTTGAACAGGAAGCTCGACTCGCGCGAAATCAGGGACTCCAGCTTGTGCTCGCTCTTGAGGTGCGACCGGTTCTTGATGAAGAAGAATAGGAACGTAACAAACGTGATGCCGAGGAACCACGCGAACCAGTCGCCGATGGAAGACTGCGCGAACGCGTGCACCGAGCTGATGATTCCGCTACGTGTGAGGAACGTCCCGAGAATTGCTAGCCAGAACGCGGCGAAAACCAGCCACATGTTCCAGACCTTCAGCATGCCGCGCTTCTCCTGCATCATCACCGAATGCAGGAAGGCGGTGCCGACCAGCCAGGGCATCAGCGAGGCGTTCTCGACGGGGTCCCATCCCCAATAGCCGCCCCAGCCGAGCACGGAATACGCCCAGTGCGCGCCAAGAAAAACTCCGCAGGTCAGGAAAATCCAGGTGACCATGGTCCAGCGGCGGGTGATGTGAATCCACTTTTCGCCGGGATATTTCATGATCAGCGCGCCCAGAGCGAAGGCAAACGGCACCGTGAATCCGACGTAGCCCAGGTAGAGCATGGGCGGATGGATCACCATCTCGGGATATTGCAGCAGCGGATTCAAGCCGCTGCCATCGGCACGGAGCGGGCCTTCGAGAATGCCGAAAGGATTTGCGGCAAGATTCAGCAACAGCAGAAAGAAAACCTGCACCGCGGCCAGAACTACCGAAGCGTAGGCGAACAGGCGCGGATCGGTTTTGTATCGCAGCCGCAGAACAAAACCATACGCAGCCAGCAGCAGCGACCAGAACAGAAGTGAACCTTCCTGGCCCGACCAGAGCGTGGCAAACTTATAAGGAGCCGAGAGATCGCGGTTGCTGTGATGGAAGATATAGGCGATGGTGAAGTCGTTCTGAAACGCGGCGGTAACCAGAACGACTGCGGCCAGCAGTACGGCGGCAAAGCAGGCAACTCCGGCGCGGCGGGCAGTTTCGCCGACGCGGTCCATTCCTTCGCTCTCATGGCCGCTTTGAAAGAACAGCGCGATCATTCCCACGAGGAACGAATAGGCGGCGAGCGCGAGAGCGAGCAGAAGAGCGAAACTACCAATTTGCGCCATGAGGGGGAATCCTCAGTATCTTTTCAAAAAACCTGCCGTCGGGCAAACGCAGAAGTTTCAGCCCAGGCAGAGGTGGCGGAAGGCTAAGAAATAACGCCGGGAGTATTGTCCCACATCGCGGGCGTCTTGTTGCGACGCCGCGCAGAAATCTGCGACGGGAAACCGGGGCGACCTGATACCCATCGGTGGTTGCGGTTAGAAGAGGCTAGTTACCAAAAACCGCACGACGACAAGCGCAGAAAACTTCCTCAAGGCGGAACCGGCAGTCGGACCGCCAAACAAATTCGAGCCAGAAAATGCTCGCCTACGCCCGATGCTCCTGGTAACGATCCAGGATTTCGCGCTCCGCGACCAGCCAGTCATCGGTCTCGCTCCCGGACGTGGCTCCGCGCTGCATGTAGAGTTCGAAGGCCCGACGACGGATTTCTTCCTCCAGGCTGAACGGTACCACGCTGGGCCGTGGCGCTGCCTTCACAATCTCCGGCCGGGATTCGGACTTAGTCTGTGACTTACCATTTTCGCCGCCCACGGCCACTGGCGCCCGGGCAGTTTCGCTGGGAGCGACGGACGTGGCTTCTGAACTGTTTACAAACGGCTTTCCGGTGCGGGTTTTGGACCTTGCCATGATCGAACACTCCTTGCCGACTCTATGAGTCAGTATGAATTGACTTGCATTTAAGGACACTTCACCCCTGAGATTTCCCTGTATTTCAGTTTTCCCGAAGAGGTGTCTCTACTATAAACCTTCCCCCCCTGTGGATGAAACCCTTCGCGTACCAAATGATTGGGCGCAGGGTTCAGGGGGAAAGCGCCGTAAGAGGGGCCCGGCAACTTTGTTATAATCTTCAAAGTTTGCCCGCCTGTGGCGCTATCGTCTAGGGGTTAGGACGGAAGATTCTCAATCTTCAAACACGGGTTCGATTCCCGTTAGCGCTACCAAGCTCTGCCCCGACGATTTTCGCTTGAGCCCGGCAAACGGATATATACGTCACGGGCGCCGAACGGCGTAGCTGTGCCTGTCGTTTTCGCTTAGGTAATCCTCAAGACGAGAGTGTGGCTGTTTCCGCCGCTCGCGCAGCCAAGATCTTCGGAGTTCCCGCTCGGAGTCTTAACCAACACGTTTGCTATTCCAGGTCCGGGGACCACGGCGGTCGTGATCGTGACCTGCAACAGCGTGCTGCTCGTGACTGCAGTGGTTAGCGCGGTCCCGTTGACGACCACCACAGAAGAAGAAACAAACTGGCTGCCGTTCACAGTAAGAAGGTAGCCCTCCTCCACTTGAGCGAATGTAATTGCGCCGGCAGAAAGCGACGCAATGTTCGGAGCGGGCCGAGCACTTCCGCAGAGCGGATTCAGTGAGTTGCACCCTTGAAGAGCTAGCGAGGCGAGCAGAATCGCGCTGAGAGGCCCCAAGAAAGCAGTGACGCTTTTTCTCGTGGTTCTATACATTTCCTACTCCTACGTCGTGTGCCGGATAGTGCTCGTCATCTGTCTCGATGGCGTGATGTCTCACAGCTTCAATTGTAGTCGCGTAGTGGTGCCGTCAACGGATGGCCCCGCACTAAAGTTACTCCTGCCACCGGAAACTGCGCAGGGCGATGCCTGAAACCCTGGCCGTCAACCTGTCATTGAGGCCGGGGACTCAGAGAGAGTTTCTTGTTTGTTCAGTTGTGGAAAAGCGGCTGGGAAAAAGTCCTAAGTCATCGACCTCAAATCGTGCGCCGCTAAACGTTCGCGCTAGACATTGGCCCGCATGTCGCTGGATGTCCCGCCCGCCGCTGGCACGTAACACTTCGTGGTGTAATCCATCACCATGCGGTCGGCATTGAAACGCCAGCCGAGCGTGCGAATGGTACGCTTCATACGCTTGATCCAGCCGCGGGGCAGGCCGTCGTGGTCGCGCTGGTAGTAGAGCGGAATCACTTCTTCGCGCAGCGTGCGCATCAGGTCTTCGCCGTCGCGCGTGTCGTGAACGCTCATGTTGGAATGAGTTCTGCCGGTACCAATGGCGAAGCCGTTTCTTCCGTCGTAAGCCTCCGCCCACCAACCGTCGAGCACCGAAAGATTCAATCCGCCGTTGAGAACCACTTTCTGGCCGCTGGTGCCGGAAGCTTCCAAAGGCCGGCGGGGATTGTTCAGCCAGACGTCGACACCCTGCACGAAGTGCCGTCCTACATTGATGTCGTAGTCTTCGATGAACACGAACTTGTCGCCGAACTTGGGATCGCGCATCAGTTCCGCAATCTTCTGCAACATGCGCTTCCCCGGCTCATCGTTGGGATGCGCTTTGCCGGCAAAAACAAACTGCACCGGACGCTTCGGATCGTTCACCATCGCGGTCAGTTTTTCGATGTCCGTCAGAATCAGGTCGGCGCGTTTGTAGGTGGCAAAACGGCGTGCAAAGCCGATGGTGAGCGCGTCCGGGCTGAGCACTCGCACCAATCGCCGCAGAACTTCCTTGGATTCGCTGCGGCGCTCGGCCTGATCCACGGCGCGATCCCGCACAAACTCGATAAGACTCGATTTCAGGCTGAGATGCGTCTCCCAGAGTTCGCCGTCATCCACATTGGCGATGCCTTCCCAGATGCGAGCCTCGCTGCTGCGCTCGTGCCAGCCGGTTCCCAGGTGCCGGTCGTAGAGGCGAAACATTTGCGGCGCCAGCCATGAGGGAACATGCACGCCGTTGGTGATGTGCCCGATAGGAACCGAGTCTTCGTGCTTGTCCGGCGACAAGCCGGTCCACATCGCCCGAGAAACTTCTCCATGCAGCGCGGAGACGGCATTGGCGCGCCGCGACAATCGCAAGCCAAGCACCGTCATACAGAAAGTTTCGTCGAGCGTGGTCGGTTTTTCGCGGCCCAGCCCCATCAGGCTCTGGTGAGAGAGACCCAGTGCATCGCGCAGCGGGCCCAAATGTTCTTCGATCAGATCGGCGTCGAAACGGTCATGACCCGCGGGCACCGGAGTGTGCGTGGTGAAAACCACTTCGCGCGACACGCGCGGCACGGCGGCGTCGAAGGTAATGCCTTCGTCTTCCATGCGCATCCGGATCGCTTCCAGCACCGCGAAGCCGCTGTGTCCTTCATTCAAGTGAAGAACTCCGGGCGTAATGCCGAGCGCACGCAACGCGCGCAACCCTCCCACGCCGAGCAGCAATTCCTGACGAATACGGACGCGGCGATCCCCGCCGTAAAGTCGCGATGTCAACTCGCGGTCTTCCGGAGCGTTGCCCTCCACATCGGAATCGAGCAGCAGCAAATCGCAGCGTCCCACCGCGACCCGCCAGACTTTTGCGCTGATTGCACCGTGGCGCGTGTCGATCTGCACGACAATCGGCCGTCCGTTTTTTCCGATGGCCGCCTGCATCGGCAGGTGGTTCACGTCCGTCTTAAGATATTCTTCGTGCTGCCAGCCGGTGCGATCGAGCCACTGGCGGAAATATCCCTGGCCATAAAACAAGCCCACGCCCACCAGCGGAATATCAAGGTCGGAAGCGCTCTTGATGTGATCTCCGGCGAGCACACCGAGGCCTCCGGAATAAACCGGAAGCGATTCATGCACTCCAAACTCCGCGGAGAAATACGCAACTGGCAAGGGCCGCAGCACTCCGGCATGGCGTGTTCCCCAGGTTTTGTCGGATTCCAAATATTCGCGCAAGCGCCGGTACGCGTAGTTGATGCGGCTGTGCAGCACGAGTTCCGCGGCGCGCGCTTCCAGCTTCGCCAGCGGAAATTCCGCCAGCAGCGCCACTGGATTGTGGTTGAGCTGGTTCCAGCGCACCGGGTCGAGATCGAGAAATAAACTGCCCGAATCGTGATCCCAGCTCCACCAGAGATTTCGTGCCAGCGCCCAAAGCCGCTCCTGCACCGGCGCGATGAAGCGGTCGAGCGTTCGCGCCTCGCAGACTACGGATGCGACCTGGGTCGCGGCTTCGGTGAGCATGCGAATCTCATCCTCGCGAAAGACGCGAGCTTCCACCGTTTGCACCACCAGCACGCCCTGCAACACGCCGCGATCGATCAGAGGAACGCCCAGGAAAGACTGGTAAGCATCCTCACCCGCCTCGCTGAAATATTTGAACCGCGGATGATTCTTTACCTGCTCAACTGCCACCGGCCGAACTTGTTCTGCCACCAGACCGGCAAGCCCTTCATGCACACCCATGCGTAGAACCCCGATAGCCTCGCGGCGAAGCCCGAGAGTCGCGGCGAGCACAAGGTTGGCGCGATCCGGTTCCAGCAAATAGGCCGAGCACACGTCCGTCCCAAATCGCTTGGCGATCAAGGCGACCACGTTCATCAGAGTCTCGGCAGGTTGGCCACCCTCGCGCGCGAGGTTGGCAATCTCCTCAAAACTCAGAACGCTGGCGCCGTCGGGTGACGCTACAACGCCGGGTGTTTCGATCACTTCATTCTGTCGGTCCAAACTTTTACAGCCTCCATCGACACGCGCACCCTTGCGGAGCGCATGATCTATTGTAGCGTCCCGCTCACGCGCTTCGTCCAATTCATATTGTTTATGCGCGAGATAAGAGAATTCAAACCTGCAATTTGACTAGCCAGTTGGGCGGCTCCGGCAGAATCGCGAACTTCGGAAGTTCGCCGCGCACCATCGCGACTTCATCGCAGGAATGAAATCGCGGACACACGTGGCAATCTTTGTAAATCTTGTCTGGCAAATCTTCGCGCTGCGCCACCGCGAAACCCTGGCGCGCAAAAAACTGCGGACTGCGCGTGAACAGGCAAATGCAGGTCACGCGGTGCTTCTTCGCTTCGGCCATCAAGGCCTTCATCAGCCGTCCTCCGCCACCCTTGCCTTGTGCCCAGGGAGCGACGGTGATGGAGCGAACCTCCGCCAGATGCGTGCCATACAGATGCAGCGCGCCGCAGCCCAGGACGCGGCCATCTTCCTCAAGCACGACAAAGTCTCTGACGTTTTCGCAGATTTCCGCCAGCGTGCGGGGCAGCAGCGTGCCGTCGCCGGAATATCCGGATATCAAGTCGTGAATCTGCGTAGCGTCAGGCAAGATCGCTTTGCGCGTGCGCATGTATTTCCTCCCTTAGCGATTCGATTTTTGTCCTGGCGTTCTTGATCGCCTGCCGCACCCGGCCCGGCGCCGTGCCTCCCGGAACATCGTGAACCGCCAGCACCGCGGCCAAACTCAGGCAGTTGTAAAAATCCGATTCAAACGCAGGGTCGAGCGCCTGCAATTCTTCAAGCGCCAAATCCTGAAGCTCGCAATTTTTCTGCAGACACAGTTGCACCGCTTTGCCGACCCGCTCATGCGCCAGCCGCGAAGGAACGCCGCGCTTCACCAGATAAGTGGCAGCCGCCCAGGCATTGGTGAATCCCGATTGCGCAGTTTGCTCCATGCGCCCGCGATTGAATTCAACCGCTTTCATGAAGCCCGTCACCAGCGGCAGCATCAGGAGCATGGTCTCCGCCGCGTCGAACAGAGGTTCCTGCGTTTCCTGCAGGTCTTTGTTGTAAGCCAGCGGCAGGCCTTTCAGCGTGATCATGAGCGCGGCGGAGTGGCCCACGATACGGCCAGCTTTGCCGCGGACAAGTTCCGGTAAATCTGGATTCTTCTTCTGCGGCATGGCGCTGCTGCCCGTGGAATACGCTTCCGGCAAAACGATGAAGCCATACTCCTGCGAAGAAAATAAAATCATCTCCTCGGCCCAACGGCTCAGGTGCAGTGCCAGCAACGAAAGCGCGTTCACAAACTCCAGCGCGAAATCGCGATCGCTGGTCGCGTCGATGCTGTTGTAAGTGGGATCGTCAAACCCGAGAGTCTCAGCCATGAACTTGCGATCGAGCGACAACGTCGCGCCCGCAACCGCGCCCGAACCCAACGGACAAACATTCAGCCGCTTGCGGCAATCCGCGAGCCGCTCCGCATCCCGCAGGAACATTTCCACATAAGCCAGCAACCAATGGCCAACCAGAACCGGCTCCGCCCGCTGCAAGTGCGTGTACGCCGGCATGGCAGAATCGCCGGCTTGTTCGGCGCGATCGACCGCAACGCCGCACCACTCGGCAATCTCAAGCCGCAGCTGATCAATCGCAGCGCGCACGTAAAGCCGCAGGTCCGTGGCGATCTGCTCATTGCGGCTGCGGCCGCTGTGCAGCTTGTATCCAATTTCGCCGATCAGCGCTGCTAATTTCTTCTCAACAAAGTGATGCACGTCCTCCGCTTCGTTATCTTCGAGAAACGCCGGAGAAGCCGCAGCCTGCGCCCCGATCTGCTGCAGTCCCTGCAGAATGCTGATCAGTTCGCTTGCGGAAAGAATGCCGGCATCTTTCAACGCGCGGGCGTGTGCGCTGCTGGCCGCAAGTTCGTATTGCAACAGCCGCCGGTCAAAGCCGAACGACCGCTGCCAGCGCTCGAAGTCAGGGTCCAGCGGCTGCCGGAACCGGCCCGACCACATCTTCATCAACCTACCTCCACCCGCGACCGCGCGCGAGAGCGGGAGGGAAGTCCCAGAATTCGGATGAAGCCGGCCGCATCTTTCTGGTCGTATTCAGCGCCCATGGTGAAGGAAGAAAGATCGGTACGGTAAAGCGAATGCTCCGACTCTCGGCTCACGATAGAAACATTTCCCTTATACAAAGAGAGCGAAACGCTGCCGGTCATGAACTGCTGCGTGTTCTCCACAAACGCGTCCAGCGCCTCGCGCAGTGGCGTGAACCACAAACCGAAATAAACCAGCTCCGCATACTTCAGCCCGATGTGCTGCTTGAAGTGCGCCACTTCGCGTTCCAGGCACAGCGCCTCCAACTCGCGGTGCGCGGCGATCAGCAGCGTTCCACCCGGAGTCTCATAGCATCCCCGCGACTTGATACCGACAAACCGGTTCTCCACCAGGTCGACGCGGCCAATGGCGTTGCGCGCGCCAATCTCGTTCAGCAATTCCACCAGCGCCACAGGATCGACCTTCATTCCGTTCACCGCTACCGGAATTCCATGCTCAAATCCGATCGAAACTTTTTCTTCTTTATCGGGAGCGTCCTGCGGCGAGCGCGTGATCTGCCACGTTGTGGGCAGCGGAGCGTTCCCCGCGTCTTCCAGTTCTCCGCCTTCGTGGCTGATGTGCCAGAGGTTGCGGTCGCGGCTGTGAATCTTCTCGCGGCTCGCCGCCACCGGAATGCCGTGCTGCTCGGCGTAATCGATGCAGTCCTCGCGCGACTTCAGCGACCATTCCCGCCACGGCGCAACAATCTTCAGTTCCGGCCCCAGCGCCTGATAAGTCAATTCAAAACGCACCTGGTCGTTGCCTTTGCCCGTGCAACCGTGAGCCACCGCGGTCGCGGCCTCGCGCAGCGCCACTTCCACCTGATGCTTCGCGATCACAGGACGCGCCAGCGAAGTCCCGAGCAGATACTTATGCTCGTAAACGGCGCCCGCTTTCAGCGCCGGGAACACGTAGCCCGTCAGAAATTCCTCGCGCAAATCTTCGACAACCACCTTGCTCGCGCCCGTGGCATAAGCCTTCTCGACCACCGCCTGCAAGTCTTCTCCCTGGCCAACGTCGGCGACCATCGCAATCACGTCGTAGGAATAGTTTTCCTTCAGCCACGGAATAATGATCGAAGTATCGAGTCCACCGGAATAGGCAAGCACAATTTTTTCAGGCATGAGCGCTCCTCACAGGCAGCCGCACCGCGCCGCCCAGCAACAAATAAAGGATAGCCTTTTGCACGTGCAGGCGGTTCTCGGCCTGCTCGAAAATAATCGAGCAATCGGAATCCATGACCTCGTCGGTCACTTCCTCGCCGCGATGCGCGGGCAGGCAGTGCATGAACGCCGCATCCGGACGCGCCGCGGCCATCAACTCGCGGTTGACCTGATACGGCGCGAAAATCTTTGCCCGCTGATCGGCTTCGTGCTCCTGCCCCATGCTTGCCCACGCGTCGGTGTAAACTGCGTCGGCCCCGGCGACCGCCGCATATGGATCGGTGAGCAGTTCAATCTTCGCGCCAGTCTGTTTCGCAATCTTCCGCGCGTCCGCAACAATCTGCGCATTCGGTTCGTAGCCCTGCGGCGTGGCAATCCTGATCGACGATCCCAGGCAGGCGCAGGTCAGCAGCAAAGAATGCGCCACATTATTTCCATCGCCCACATACGCCAGGCAAACCCTGGTGAGATCGCCATAGCGCTCCTGCAAACTGAAATAGTCGGCGAGCGCCTGGCAGGGATGTTCGAGATCGCTGAGCGCGTTGATCACCGGAATTGAAGCGTGCTCCGCCATGCCCGCGATCGTTTCCTGCGCAAAGGTGCGCAGCACGATCACATCCACCCAGCGCTCCAGGTTGTGCGCGACGTCGCTCAGTTTTTCACGCGCATCGATGCGGCCGCTGGTCTGATCCACAAAATGGGCCGTGCCACCGAGGCTCGCCATTCCGACTTCGAACGTAAGCCGCGTCCGCAACGATGGCTTCTCGAAAAACATCACCATCTGTTTTCCGGCGAGTGCCCTTTGAAAGACGGAAGGCCGTGTCTTCATCAGTTCCGCCAAGTGCAGCACCGCCTCCACGCCTTGCGGTCCCAGATCGCGCGTCGAAATCAAATCAGGGCACCAGAAGATGCCCGGAAAAACTTCGGGCACCACCGGCGCAGTTTTCGCTAAAGAACTGTTCAACTTTGACTCCTTATTTTCAATTCGTAAATTCGTCGTTCTAGATTTCGCGGACGCTGCATCGCTCATGCGCAGGTCACCTCCGTCCCGCAGGACAGCTTCGTGAGATAAAACTGCGGCAGCAGGTCCGCTTCAGCAGCGGGTAAAATTCGCACGCGTCCCACGCCTTGTTTCAACGCTTGCCGGCAGGCTTGCAGTTTGGGCAGCATGCCACCGCTCACGATCGAACCCGCCGCCAGGTCGTCGGCCTGTTTCGTGCTCAGCCAGGGAATCACCGAGCCCTGCGCGTCCTTTACTCCCGCCACGTCGGTGAGAAAAATGAGCGCGTTGGCATGAGTCGCTGCCGCGCAAGCGGCCGCCATTTCGTCAGCGTTGACGTTGTAGTATTCGCCGTCAGCGCCCAGCGCCAGCGACGCCATCACAGGAATCCCGCCCTGCTGCCACAGCGCCTCAATCCAGCAAGGCTCGGCAAAACAAATTTCGCCGACAAATCCCAGATCGTGGCCATCAACATATTTCTTGCGTGCGCGAAACGTCATCCCATCGCCGCCGCAAAATCCAACCGCGGGCATGCCCGTGGCCTGGATCGCCGCCACCACCTTTTTATTCACCATCCCGGCCAGCACCATCAAAGCCACGTCGCGCGTCTCCGCATCGGTCACGCGCAGCCCGTTCACAAATTCGCTTGTCTTTCCGAGTCGCGTCAGCGTCCGCGTGAGCGTGCTGCCGCCGCCGTGAACCACGGCCACACGATGCCCGTCCTGCGCCAGTTCCGCCACGGCCCGCGCGCACTTCCGCAGCGTGCCCGCATCCTCGAGCGCCACTCCTCCGATTTTGACGACGATGATCACAGCAAACCTTCTTCCTCTGCCCATCCATACATCAGGTTCATATTCTGCACAGCTTGGCCCGCCGCACCTTTAAGCAAATTGTCAATGCAGGAGACGAGCACGAGTCGCTTACCGTCTTCCGCCAGACAAAAACCCAGATCGCAATAATTCGTGTGCAAAGAAAACTGCACTTGCGGAAGCTTTGGCGTCGCAAATATTCGCACCCAACGTTTCTGCGCGTAAAACTCGCGCAAGCACCCTTCTACTTTCGCGGATTGCATCGCACGATTCAGGCGCACATAAATCGTCGACAGAATCCCCCGCGGAATTGGCAGCAGATGCGGTGTAAAAATCAATTCCTGCGACGCGAGCTGCAGTTGCTCCACGATCTCGCCCACATGCCGGTGTCCGAACACCGAATACGCGGAAAAGTTTTCAGCCACCGAAACAAAATGCGTGCGCGCGGTCGGTTCTTTCCCCGCGCCCGAAACTCCCGACTTCGAATCGGAAATAATTCCGTGTTCACGATCCACTACACCAGCCCGCAAGAGCGGCGCCAACGCCAGAATCACGGACGTCGCATAGCAGCCGGGATTCGCGACCAGGTCCGCGCCCGCGATCTGATCGCTGTGCAATTCGGGCAGCCCGTAAACCGCCTTATCCGTGAGCGCAGCCGCCGTGACCGCATCCGAATCCTGAAAATGATAAACCGCGCGATGCTGCGCCTGCTTCAGTCGCCACGCGCCACTCAGGTCAATCACGCGCAGCCCGTGCGCCATCGCCTCCGGCACCAGCCAGCGTGACGCCTCATGCGGAGTCGCTAGAAAAAGCAACTGCACTCCTAGCCGCTGCAACTCCGGCCACGACAGCGCCTGCAGAGGATAGCCTCCGTTGCCGGAGAGCGCAGGAAACACGTCGGCCAGATTCACGTCGGCGTGCTTCGCATCGGAAACGCCGGCCGCGCCGTTGCTCCCGTTGCGCTGCAGCAGCACCGGCTTCTCCAGCTTCGGATGACGATGCAGAATCCGTGTCAGCTCCAGACCCGAATAGCCGGTCGCGCCAAGCACTGCGGTTTTGAGTTTCGCGGACATTACGTCAGCATGCCCTCGATGCGGCTGGAAAGTCTCTTCGCACCGTCCTTGTCCGGGCACACAATCAGAATCGTGTCGTCGCCCGCAATAGTCCCGACCAGTTCACTCCAGTCGGTTTCGTCCATCGCGGCGGCCACCGGCTGCGCGCTGCCTACGATCGTCTTCACCACCAGCAGGTTCTGCGCCGAGCGGATCCCGAGCACGAACTCGCGCACCAGCCGCGAAACCGGAGGCAGCGCCAGCGCCGCAGAACTCTCGCCGTTCGGCAGGGAATAACCTTGGGCGGTCTTGCTCAGGTTCAAATCGCGAATATCGCGCGACAGTGTCGCCTGCCCCACCTTGAATCCCTGCTTCCGCAGAACGCGCTGCAAGTCTTCCTGGCTGGCTACGGGTCCATGCCGCAGCGTCGCCAGAACTGCCCGTTGCCTCAGGGTCTTATTCATGATGAATAAAAATTCACTCCGGTGAATAAATATGTTCTTATCTTAAAGACTCTGGCCCAAATGTCAAATGAAAACATACGGCAAATCGTGTACGAACCAGGTTACGAATGTTTGCCTCGGAAGACACAACGCCGGCGGCCGAATCGGCCTGGAAATTCCGCGTCACAGACCCGCCAGCCTTGTTAAACTACTGCGCGGTTCCACACAAGGATTGATATGAAGGCCGCTCTCCTTTCTTCGCCGCAAAGTATTTCGCAACGCCCGTTGCTCGTGGCCGACGTGGAGAAACCACGACGCGGACCCGGGCAGGTTCTGCTCCGGGTGCGTGCCTGCGGAGTTTGCCGGACCGATCTGCACATCGTAGAGGGCGAGCTTCCGCCGCTCCACTCGCGCATGATTCCCGGCCATCAGATCGTCGGTGAAGTGGTGGAGGGAGCCACCACCGATCTGCCCGCCGGCGCGCGGGTTGGCGTCTCCTGGCTCGGCGCTACCGATGGAACCTGCTTCTATTGCCAGCGCGGAATGGAGAACCTCTGCGATTCGCCAACCTACACCGGCTATTCCGTGGCCGGCGGCTACGCGGAGTATGCGGTTGCCCGCGCCGACTTTGTATTTCCTCTTCCCGTCGCGCTCGACGATCTGCAAGCCGCTCCTTTGCTCTGCGGCGGGATCATCGGTTTCCGCAGCCTGCGGGTTGCCGGTGTCGAACCCGGCGACCGCGTTGGACTGTTTGGTTTCGGCGCGTCCGCTCACCTGGCCATCGCCGTTCTGCGCGCGTGGAAATGTGATGTATATGTTTCCACGCGCGGCGCATCTCATCGCCGGTTGGCGGCCTCGCTCGGCGCGACCTGGGTGGGCACTGAGACCGAAAAGCCGCCCGTCGCACTGGACCGCGCCGTCACCTTCGCGCCCAGCGGCGACGTAGTGATCTCCGCGCTGGCCAGTTTGCGCAAAGGTGGCGTGGTGGCGATCCATGCCATCCATCTCGATCGCATTCCCCAATTCGACTATGACCGCCTGCTCTGGGGAGAGCGCCAGTTACGCAGCGTGACCAACATGACCCGCGCCGACGCCCGCGATTTTCTCGCGCTGGCCGCCGAGATCGGGCTGCAACCCAAAGTCACGGTTTTCCCCCTGGAGCAGGTGAATGAGGCGCTCATCGCAGTAAAGAACGATGCCATCGACGGCGCGGCCGTGATCACACCTTGATACCGTTATAGCGATACCGTCATCTAAGAAAAAACCAGAACCTGAGCTTCCGCAACGCATCGACCAAAACGCATGAACATCACCTGCAGCGCTTTACTCTTCGATCTCGACGGAGTGCTCATCGACTCCACGCCCGCCGTGGCTCGCGTGTGGCATCAGTGGGCGCTCGAGCACGGGTTCAATCCCGAAGAAGTCGTCGCCCACGCCCACGGCCGCCCCAGCCTCACCACGGTGCGCGAATACCTGCCCAACGCCGACCACAACGCCGAGAATCGCGAAGTCGAGCGCCGCGAAATCGCCGACCTCGCAGGCGTCATCCCTTTGCCCGGCGCACTCGCTCTGCTCGCCAGCCTTCCCCTAGATCGCTGGACCATCGTCACTTCCTGCACGCGCCGCTTGGCCGAAGTCCGCATCCGGGCTGCGGGATTGCCGCTGCCCGCGCGCATGGTCACCTCTACCGACATCACGCAGGGCAAGCCGCATCCCGAGCCCTATCTGAAAGGCGCGTCGCTGCTCGGTTTCTCCGCCGCCCAATGTGTAGTTCTCGAAGATGCCCCCGCAGGAATCCGAGCAGGAAAATCAGCCGGCGCCCGGGTGATCGCCTTCAAGACAACGGCACCGCCAGCACTCTTACGCGAAGCCGGTGCCGATTGGATTGTGAACAATTGCGCCGACATCCATGTGATCAGCTCAGGAACCACCCTCACCCTGACCCTTCCGGAGCCCAACGGTAATTAATCCAGCTCCCGAAAAGATTCCCAATTTCTCCTAAAGTCCGCCCACCGCCTGCCGATCACTCCCCTAACGCCGAGAAGTTGGGCCGCGGATTTTTAACCCAACCTCTGAATTCCGACGCGACAAATTCTTAGGAGAAACTCATGTCGACCGCAGCCGTCTCCAGCAATTCCCTCTACCAGCAACTGCAAAGTTTCTACCAGCAGCGCCAATCCGATGTGCAGCAGTTAGGACAAGCCCTGCAGTCCGGCAACCTGGCCGACGCGCAGCAGGCTTTCAATGCGATTCAAACCCTGGGCCAGAGCGGTCCGTTTGCCAGCGGAGACCCGTTTCGCGGTTCCACCCGCGAGTCTGATTTTTCCGCCATCGGTCAGGCCCTGCAATCCGGCGATCTCGCCGGCGCGCAAACCGCCTTCGCCGCTCTGCAAAGCACATTTCACCGACAGAATCAGCCGCCCTCCGAGCCCGTCGGCCCGGCCGTAGTCGTCAACCTCGGCGGCTCCACTGGAACCGGCACCCCTCCAAATCTGGTCGCGACCCCGCCCTCCAGCACCAACACCGCCGCAACCTCAGCAGCCTCGTCCAGTTCCACAGCTTCCGGTCCTGAAGTCATCATCAACCTTCCCGCCAACACCGGCGCGGGGGAACAGCTCACCATCGACGTCAACAACACCGGCAGCGGCACCGACCAACTCACCATCAGTCTCGGCACCCAGCAAAATCCGTCTTCGCAAGATCAGATCACTCTGAACCTCAACGCGAACAGCAACGAGCAAATCGTTTTGAATCTCCTGAATGGCCAGGCCAGCACTCCCTCCTCCAATAGCAGTGGCCTCAGCGTGGTGGCCTAGTCAGCTGCCGGTCAGCGCAGGTGAGCGGGTGCTAGTCTCCAGCCCGCTCACTGCACTGGCGCAAACCTGCCGAGACTTCTTCGATCTTGTCATTCCGAGCAACGCGAGCGACCCCTGCGAACCTGCACTGCAAGCGGCCTCCAAAGGCCTTTCCCGACACAACTCGGAACTCTGCCCGCCTGCAGTAAAATAAAACCGTCCTGGGGAACTCAAGCAAGGAGAACGTCATGAACCCCAAACTCTTTGTTCTCGCCCTCTGTATTCTCATTCTTCCCGCCCAACTCGTCGCTCAGACTCAGCCTGCTCCGGCTCAGCCCAACCAACGCGACCAGCCCTCCGCCCGCTCCACGGAACGCATAACCAAGCAGGTCCGCCACGAACTGCTCATGCTCCCTTACTTTGGAGTCTTCGACAACATCGCCTACAAAGTGGACGGCTTCAACGTCACCCTTCTCGGCCAGGTCACGCGCCCCGTCACCAAATCCGATGCCGAAAACGCGGTGAAGCACATCGAAGGCGTCGAGCACGTCGACAATCAGATCGAAATCCTTCCTCCCTCGCCCATCGACGACCGCCTGCGCCGTCAACTCTACCGCGCCATCTATCGCTACCCCGCGCTCCAGAGATATTCCCTGGGCACACAGAAGCCCATCCGCATCATCGTCAAGAACGGCCACGTCACACTGGAAGGTGTGGTCGACACTCAAGGCGACAAAAATCTGGTCGGCATCCGTGCCAACGGCGTCTCCGGCATTTTCTCGGTAGACAACAACCTCCAGGTCTCCCCATAAAGATTTAAAGATTCGGACCGGGATTGGCAGAGCCGCAGTTTCGAAGATGCTCATGTGGGGACAGCCGCCCCCGGCTGTCCAGTCGAGCGAAGCTCGACAGCCTCTTCCTCGCGGCCGGTAATCGTAGCCCGCTCCTTCCGGCCCAGCATTCTTGCGCCCACCCGGCTCGCGAGTATAATTCTCGCCGTACAGCCAAGAGGATAATGACGCCATGATGACGATCGACCGCCGCAAGTTCGTGAAAACCGCCGGTGTTGCCAGCGCCGCCACTCTTCTCGCCGACAAATTCAGCTGGGCCGCCGCCGAGCACCGCATCGAGAAAGTCGGCTTGCAGCTCTACACCGTCCGCGACCTGATGAAAGACGATTTCGACGGCACCATCGCCAAGGTCGCCGCCATCGGCTACAAGGAAGTGGAATTCGCGGGTTATTTCGGCCGCACCGGCCAGCAAGTCCGCGCTGTGTGCGAAAAGAACGGCCTCGTGCCCATCTCCACCCACGTGCAATACGACGAACTCGACGACAAATTTCCCTCCGTCATCGAAACCTCAAAGATCATCGGCTTGAAATATATTGTTTGCCCCTGGATTCCCGAAGACCTGCGCAAGTCTCCCGACATCTGGAAGCGGGCTGCCGAAAAATTCAACCGCTGCGGCCTGCAGAGCAAGAATGCCGGCATGCAGTTCGCTTATCACAACCACTGGTTCGAGTTTCTTCCCGTCGATGGCAAGCTTCCCTACGATGAGCTGCTCAAGGAGTGCGACGCGAATCTGGTGAAGATGGAAATGGATTTATGCTGGATCACCGCCGCCGGCGGCGATCCGCTGAAGTATTTCAACGAGTATCCCGGACGCTTCCCGCTGGTTCACGTCAAAGACCTCAAAACGCTCCCCCACATCACCGCCGGAGGCGCGCAGAACTACGGCGACACCGTCGACCTCACCGAGGTCGGCAGCGGCCTCATCGACTGGAAAAAAATCTTTGTCCACTCAGAGAAGGCGGGCATCAAGCACTACATCGTCGAACACGATCATCCCAAGCAGCCCTTCGACAGCATCAAAACGAGTTACGAATATCTGAACAAACTCCGGTGGTAAATATTGCGATGCCACGAGTACGGCGCCACGAACGGGAAGGGCACGACTTCAGTCGTGCCGTACGTGTGGCGCCATTAGCCGGGCTTCAGCCCCTGAGGTTCGCTGTCGCCGCCACTAAAACGAGCGACCGCGTCCGTTTGACCGTATACGCAACCGTGGAAGAGCGGCGCTTCAGCGCCGCGTAAGCGGATTGAAATCAGGTGGGGCTTTAGCCCCCGGAGGTTTCCACCCAGGCCCATGCAAGTCGCGCGTTCGCCCAAAGTTTATGACGTCTGCATCATCGGCTCCGGCGCGTCCGGAGGCACCGCCGCCAAAGTTCTCACCGAAGGCGACCTCACCGTCGCCCTGCTCGAAGCCGGCCCGCCGGTTCATCCCGAGACTGATTACAAGGAACACGTCTGGCCCTACGAACTCCCGCATCGCGGCGGCGGCATCGGCGCCAAACAACGCGAAGGAGTCGGCGACGAATTTCTCGCCCCCAACGGCGCATGGGAAATCGATGGCGAACCCTACATCTCCGCTCCCGGATCCACCTTCCGCTGGTTCCGCTCCCGCATCGTTGGCGGACGCACCAACCACTGGGGCCGGATCGCCCTGCGGTTTGCCCCGGTTGATTTCAAAGTCCGCTCTCATGACGGCATGGGCGATGACTGGCCGCTCAGCTACGACGATGTCGCTCCCTACTACGACAAAGTCGAGTCCTACATCGGCGTCTTCGGCACCAAAGAAAATATCCCCAGCGCGCCCGACGGAATTTTCCTTCCGCCGCCCAAGCCGCGCTGTACCGAAACCATCATCAAGAAGACTTGCGATAGCCTGCGCATTACCTGCGTCCCCTCGCGTCTCGCCATTCTCACCAAGCCCCTCAACGGACGCGCCGCCTGCCACTACTGCGCGCAGTGCGGACGCGGCTGCATCAGCGCTTCCAATTTTAGTTCCAGCCAGGTCATGATTCCCCCCGCGCAGGAAACCGGCCGCCTCACCATGATCACCGGCGCCATGGCGCGCGAACTCATCGTCGGCAAAGACGGCAAAGTCTCCGCCGTCTCCTACATCGAGAAAGCCACGCGCAGCGAGAAGCGCATCCACGCGCGCGCCTTCATCGTTGCGGCCAGCAGCTGCGAATCCGCGCGTCTCTTGCTCAATTCCCGGTCCACGCTTTTTCCCGACGGCCTCGCGAATTCTTCGGGAGTCATCGGTCGCAACCTGATGGACACCGTGGGCAGCGATGGCGGAGGCTATTTTCCCAACCTCGAAAAAATGCCCGCGCACAATCACGATGGCGTCGGCGGCATGCACATGTACCTGCCCTGGTGGAAGTTCGACCGCAAAAATGATTTCCTGCGCGGCTACCACACCGAATTCGGCGGCGGACGCAACATGCCCGGCGTCGGCGACTGGGACGACCTCTGCGATAACGAAGAAGGCTACGGCGCCTCGCTCAAGCAAAAAGCCAGGAAAAACTACGGCACCTACATCGGTTTCTCCGGACGCGGCGAGATGATCCCCAACGAAAATTGCTATTGCGAGATCGATCCTTCCATCGTCGACCGGTGGGGCATTCCGGTTCTTCGCTTTCATTGGAAGTGGAGCGACAACGAAATCAAAATGGCCAAGGACATGCAGGAAACTTACCGTGCCATCGTCGAAGCCGCGGGCGGCACGTATCTGACCAAGACGAGTCCCGACGGGAAAAATCCCTGGGGCATCGCCGACGGCGGCGTCATCATCCACGAAGTGGGCACGGTCCGCATGGGCGAGCGCCCCACAACCTCGGCGCTCAATCAATACTGCCAGGCCCACGACGTAAAGAATCTTTTCGTCACCGACGCCGCCTGCTTCGTCACCAACGCCGACAAAAATCCCACGCTCACCATCATGGCCCTGACCTGGCGCGCCTCCGACTATTTGCTCGACCAGGCCAAGAAAGGAAATCTGTAATCAGAGTTTATGGTTCAAGTCCCGACGGCAAGGCGTGCGACGGTTATGCTTGAAGTCCCGAAGGGACGACATGCGAAAGCCCGGCACGGAAGTGCCGGGTAAGCAGGCAAGCGCGGAACAAGTCCCGGAGGGACGCCACGCTTTTGACTTCTACGATTTCGATCAATATGTTCTCGATCAACATGTTTTCAATCAACGCGATCTCGATACCTGATAACCAGGACCACCCATGCCCACCCGCCGTGACATTCTGAAATCGCTCACCATGACCGCCGTCGCCGGATCCGTTCTGCGCGTCATTCCATTGCAGGCCGCCGAATACGCCCACCGCATGGTGGCCGCGGAAAAAGCCGCCACCAAAACCTACACTCCCAAATTTTTCCCCGCGCACGATTACAAAACCCTGCAAACCCTCTGCCAGACCATCATTCCAGCCGATGCCGAAACCGGCGGCGCCATCGAAGCCGGCGCTCCCGAGTTCATCGACCTCATCACCAGCGAAAACAAAGATTACCAACTCGCGTTCGGCGGAGGCATCATGTGGCTCGACTCCACCTGCACCGATCGCTACGGCAAGCTCTATCTCGATTGCACCGCCGATCAGCAAAAAGAAATCCTGGATCTCATCGCCTATCGCAAAAACGCCAAGCAAGACCCCAGCCTCGGCCCCGGCATCGAATTCTTCTCCCTGCTGCGCAAATTCACCGCCGACGGCTTCTTCACCAGCGAAATCGGCATCAATTATTTGGGCTACATCGGCAACAAATATCTGATGGACTTTCCCGGCTGCCCCCCCGTCCCCGAAGCGTAGGGCCGCCGCTGAGAAAATGTAGAGACGATGGGGACAAAAATGTGGGGACAGCCCTCGGCTGTCCGCCGAGCGCCAGCACGGCTCTTGGGGTCGGCGCGGCTCTGAGTAAGCGCGCCAACTCCATAAGTCCTGCCATCCAGAGCGAAGCGAAGGACCCCTATCACCACCACCGCCCCCTCAGGAAGTTCTCAGCACGGTCACGCGTTTCGCCTCGACGAGTCCTGATATTGCCTGGCCGCTACAAAGAACCTCTGTCATCCCTAGCGAAGCGAGGACCCATGCAACATGCACCATTACTGTCCTCTAGGTTTCCACCGCAGCTTCGCCCGAAGTCCAAGGTCCGAAGTCCAACGCCCGGCGCCCCTCACCCTTTCGCGAACGGATCTTCCAGCGACAAGCTCTGCCCCGTGAACAGCTCCGCGCCATTTTCCGTGATGTGCATATCGTCTTCCAGCCGAATGCCAAACTCGCCGCGGATATAAATCCCCGGCTCGTTGCTGGTGGTCATATTCGCCTGTAGCTTCGCGTGGTTGCCGCGAACCAAGTAAGGCCACTCATGCCCATCCATCCCGAGGCCGTGGCCCAGGCGATGCGTGAAGTACTTGTAGTCGGGGCCGTAACCGGCGGCTGTAATGGACATGCGGGCGAGTGCATCTGGCACGCCGCATTCGTTTCCCGGGTGCGCGCCGGCCAGTGCCGACGCCTGCGCGTTGCGCACAATGTCGAACACCTTCTTCATTTTGTCGCCAACTTTGCTCGATGGCTTGCCAACCACAAACGTGCGCGTAATGTCAGACTGATATCCCTCCACCATGCAGCCATCGTCAATCATCACGATCGAGCCTTCGCGGATCACCTGCGGCGCATTCGACCCGTGAGGAAAGGCTGTGTACTCATCCACTTCCACGCTGGCCTCGCCGGGGAACCCGAGTTTTCCATAAGCGGCAGAAATCAATTCTTCCACCTGATTCTGCGTCATCCCCACGCGCAGCGCGCGATAAACCGCTTCGTACGCCGAGATCGTCACCTGCGCCGCCAGCCGCATCAGAGCTATCTCGTGCGCGCTCTTGATCATGCGGCATCCCGCGGTCACAGGAGTTGCGCTCGCCATCGTCACCGACGGCGCAGCCTTTGCCAGACCATCGCTGAAAAGAAAACGTATGGTCTCTTCGATCCCGACCGTGCCCGTGGCCAGGCCGCGTTCTTTAAGTCCCTGCGCGGCCAGCTGATACGGGCTCTCATCTTCCTGCCAGGTGCGCACGTCGGCATGCTCGCCGTCGGGCGACTTGGCGATCTGCTCGTGCGCGCGCCCTTCTTCAAACGCCGGACACACATAAAACGCCGCGCCCTTCGCGGGCTGCACCAGCGCGAACATGCGCTCGCCGCCCCACCAGCGAATGCCGGTGAAGTAGTTCAGCGACGTGCCCGCCATCAGCACGATCGCGTCGAGGCCGTTGTCGCTCATCAACTTGCGAGCGTGTTCCAGGCGCTGCTGCCGTTCTTCTTTCGTAATGGGAGCCGCTTCGCTTTTGCGCGACCGCAGCTTCGCCAGCGACGACGGCAGTTTCGCCGCGCCAGATTTCTGCTCCGCTGCTGCCACCAGCGGACCAGCCGCCGCTGCAACTCCTGCAACGCCACCCACTTCCAGAAACCGCCGCCGCGAAATCATGAAGCCTCCAGACCGGGAAACGAAAATCCAATGAAAATAAGCGCCCGGCCATTATAGGGATTCAAGAGAACTGCCGGCTGATGGCAGAATCTTCCGCACTTCGCTAAGTCGTTGAAGATGTTTGTAACTCGTTGAGTTCAGGTGCAAGTCGTTGAAAGTTGGTAGAAGTCGTTGAAAACTATCAGCTATTGTTGCGATCGCAAATCAGACGCGACGCGGCAGATGTTTTTGAGGCCCGGGTTCTTAATTAGAACCCTCGCCAGGGCCACTTGCAGTCCCGTAGCGCGATGTTTACAGCTCGGATGATGGTTTCCTCCTCCCTGGGGCCTGGAGGAGTTTAAATCGAATTCTAGAGGCCTGTCGTTACTAGGCTATAACCAAATGGTTAATTCCAACACTTTTGAACGAAACTCGGGCAAGGCAGGGAACTGAGAGATAATCTTTCACAAATGGAAGCCGGCTTTCAATACGCAGGCTGCGGCGAGTGGAATGCCACCACCGTGGACGCGACCGCCGGCCGCCGCCAAAGCTACGTGGAAGACTGCCAGGTCTGCTGCAAGCCAAACATTCTGCAGGTTGAGTATGACGTCTCGGCGCAGGAGTTCTTTATCAGGGCTGAGTTGGAGTGAAACTGGTTTGCCTTGTAACCTAAGCGTGCCAGGTCTTGTGTGGAGGCTTGATGTTGTCGCCTAGAGTCGCAGCGATTACCTTAGGCTGTTGCTTCGTTCTGCTGATCCAGGTTGGGGCTGCTGCGGCGGCCGATGATCCGTGCGCTCTGCCAGTTGGGCTACGAGAAGAAATCTCCAAAGATTATCCGCAAGGCAAAGTCGTGAGACTGAGCGATCTCGGTGAGGATGATAGGAATTTCTTTCGGAAGGACCATGGCAACGCGTGCCCAGGTTTAGCCGAAGTAGACTTCTACGGCGATAAGAAGCCGACCTGGGCAGTCGCCTTGCTTGAAAAGGGGACAAAGACCAAGGTCGAACTCGTAGTGGCGCACCAGACGGAAAAGGTCTGGGAGATTAAACCCCTAGACAGTGAAATGGGCGATGTGCCGGTTGTTTGGCGACAGGACCCCGGCAAGTACGACGATATTTATGGGAAGAAGACGATTCGAGCGACGAAGCCCGTTATTGTTTTTTGCGCATATGAGGCGTGGGCCATTCTCTACGCGTGGACGGGCAAGAGCGTCGACAAGATCTGGCTCAGCGACTAGCATGTGGCAGTGAGCTCGGCCCAGAGAATTGCATAGGTCCTTCACTGCGTTCAGGATGACAACGCTGATTGCGAACTTGCGCAACAGCAAATACAGAGCGGGTCGGAGAAGACAATGGCAACAGGCTACGCAGGAAGAATGGTCGCGCACAACATGGTGACCACGCAATTTGAGCTGGACGGTTTTCGCGTGACCCGCACGTTGGGAGTGGTGCGCGGCATCGTGGTGCGGTCGCGGTCGATCTTTGGAACCATCGGCGCCGGATTGCAAACTTTGGTTGGCGGCAACATCACGCTGCTCACCAACTTATGCGAGAAAACGCGCGCGGAAGCTTTCGACCTGATGCTGCAGCATGCGGCCGAACTGGGCGGAAACGCCGTGGTGGGCGCCCGTTACGACGCAACCGAAGTGATGCAGGGCGTCACGGAAGTGCTGGCCTACGGCACGGCCGTGTTCGTGGAAGCGGCCAAATAGAAGTGGTGCCGATTACTTCTGCTGAACGTCCGGTAGCGCTTCAGGCAGAAAGGTTTTGCACCGCAGAGGACGCCGAGGACGCAGAGAAAGTCAGAACTTTGACACCAGGCCTACCCTAAAAAGCTATCTCATAAATCCTCGATGGTCGGGCAAGAGCGGACCCCCGGGGGCTGAAAGCCCGAATTCCGGGGCACTTATACGGCACGGCTTGAAGCCGTGCCCTTCCCCAAAGCCATTCATGAGATGGCTTCTATCCACAAACTACCCGGATGGAGCACCATACGGCATCGAACTTGGCCTTCTCGATGCTTCCGTCCTTGAAATGGAGTTCGTACTCGCCCGAGGAACTCTTGCCTTCGATGAATTGATCGAGATGCAGGGTTCCGGAAGTTGCCCGGTCGCATACGCCCGGCCGCAGGCAACGAACGCCCGCTGCCTCGGACCCGGCAATGTCTATGGTGTAGGGAGCGGACTTGGGCAGATTTTCCCAAATGGAAATCTCGAGGTAGGGCTCGGCGTACTTCCCGCACTCGCTCTTGTTTGAGGTGAAATAGAAGTCGAGGGCCAGGGCGTCGGTGGGGGCGCAGCCGTACTGCGCGTGGGCGAATGGAAAAGGCTGGTGGGAACTTGCCTGGTATGCGGGAGCGGCCGCGTCGGCGAAGACAACCAGGCTCAGCAGGGCGGAGGCAGCGATTTTTTTTGGCAGCCATTGCATGACTTCATCCTCGAATCCATTACTGGGCGTTGGGACCGCGGAAAGGCAAAAGCTTTTCACCGCGGAGGGCGCAGAGAACAGCCGCGGAGAACGCTGAGAAATCAGAAAAGAAAAGAAACTTGCTTCGTGCTTCTGGCACTTCTTTGCGTCCTCTGCGGTTCGAGCAGTTGATGCGCGTTCTACTACTACTCTTTGTAGAGAAATCCCGCGACCAGCGTGGCCAGGATGCAGCCAATCCACATGTCGAGCATCCAGCCGAAGGGAAGGCCGCGATCGCCGGCGAACCAGGTGGCCTGTGCGAAATTCAGCGGGAAGCCGGCGATCAGGCCGACCCAGAAGCCGATGCGCAGCGCGGTGCCGGGGCCAGGGCCGAGCGTCTGGCGGACCCAGGCATAGAGATGCGCGAGCACGATCGCGCCGATGAACAGCAAAGCGATCCACTGCACGGCGAACAACGGGTAGCGCGGCATTCTTAGAAAGTGCCCGGCATTTTGTGCGGCCAGATAGCGAGCGTCGGTGATGATGAAGCGGCCGACCAGAAAGCTCCACAGGGTCCAGACCACGCCTCCGGCGATTCCACCCAGCCAGATTCTGCTTTTGTTCAGTGACATGCGGTGCCCTCCACGTTGAGAAGCGACGTCGGACCTCGGACCTCGGACCTCGGACCTCGGGCTTTTGAGATCGACGACTTGCGCGGAAGTGTACACCAGAATTCAGCTTCTGGCTTCTGGCTTCCGGAACATCATCATCAACGACTGGAACGTGCGGAAGCGTCTCCCTCCAGGATATATTCCTGGCTGTCTGCAACAAAGAGCTCTTAACCGCAGAGTTCGCAAAGGAAGGGCCGCTAAGGACGCGAAGGGAAGCTGGTGAAGATGAAGATCATAGATGGGAATGGCTTCGGGATCTTTGGGGCATTTCTTGGCGAAGTTTGCGGTTAAGAGCTCTTGTTCTGCCTATCATCCCTGCTTTTGCACAGGGGAAACCGCGCGGGGCGCGGGATGCAAGAAAAATCTAAGCGAAAGAATAGCGAAGGAACCGGAAGCGTAAACGCAACTGCTTGTGGTCGCTCGATTGGTTAACCACTAGAGTTCGTAGTTTCCGAAAACGGCGCACGAGTGGGACATCAACCTTCAAGTTTCTGCTTGACAATCAACGACTTACAGCTAAGATGTGGTACAAAGTGGTTAGAAGTGGTAAGCATCGTTAAGGTCGTGGGATTCAGGAGCTGATAAAGAGGAGCCGGTGGGAAACCGACCCGAAAGCACGACAAACAGCCCGAACCACCCAAGATTGATCGCATTTTGTGCGGTTTTTACCTCCCCCGTAGCAGCGGTAGCCGATATAGAAGCGCGCCAAGCGTGCGATTTAGCATTTGCGCAAAAGGCGCGCAAATGTTCGCACGGCGCGCCCAGATCCTTCGGCGCCAAAAGCAGGCGCCTCAGGATGACAGAAAGCAGATTCCTCGGACGCACAGAACGCGCTCTCGGAATGACAAAAGATCATGTTTCGCGGCAATCATCCAACTCGGGTCGACGAAAAGGGACGGCTCAAGGTGCCGGCCGAGTTCAAGCGGGTGATCGACGAGAAATATGGAGTGCAATTCTACATCACAAGTTTGGATGGGAAGGTTGCTCAAGTGTATCCCTTCGAGGAATGGGAGCGGATCGAGCAGAAGCTGGCGGGGCTCTCCACGTTCAATCCTACGAAGAAAAAGTTTTTGGACCGGGTGAACTACTACGGGCAGGTGGTGGAAATGGATGGGCAGGGGCGGTTGCTGATGCCGCAGCTGCTGCGGGAAGCGGCGCAGATCAAGGGCGAGGTTGCGGTGACTGGGAACTTGACGCATTTGATTGTGCGGAACCTGGGCGCGTATCGCAAACAGATCGAGGAAGAACAGTTCACGCCTGACGATGAGAAGACGCTCGACGAATTGGGCATCTAGTGGGCGAGGGTTACAAAGACACCCCTCAGGGGGTTGGGCATGGTGGTGGAAGGGAAGCGCGGCATCTTCCAGCCAATCATGTTCCGGTTCTTTTAAAAGAAGCGATCGACTTTTTAGAAGTGCGGCGTGGCGGGACCTATATCGACGCTACGGTGGGCCTGGGCGGGCACAGTTACGAAATCGCAAAACGCCTCGGCGCAGCGGGACATTTGATTGGGCTCGATAAGGATCCCAACGCGTTGGGAGTTGCTCTGCTGAAGTTACAGCCTGGAGAGATACCGGAGAACGATTTTCCCGACATTAAGCTTTGGAAGGGAAGCTTTACGCGCATCAGAGAGCTCCAGGCCGGTTCAGTAGATGGACTCTTAGCTGATCTCGGAGTCAGCTCGTTACAGCTTGGCGACGCCGAGCGCGGATTTAGTTTTCAGGCGGATGGGCCGCTCGATATGCGGATGGACCCGCGTAGCGAGCGTAGCGCCGAACAAGTGGTAAACCACCTCGACGAGCGACAGCTTGCCGATGTGATTTACGAATTCGGAGAGGAAAGGAGGTCGCGGAGAATCGCCAGAGCCATTTGCCGGTCGCGGCCGATACGATCTACCGCACATCTTGCGGATGTCATATCAGCCGCGGCCCGGCCAATGAATTCTGAGCAGAGAAGGATTCATCCGGCGACCCGAACTTTTCAGGCTCTTCGAATCTTCGTAAACCGCGAACTGGACGATCTGCGGGCGCTGCTGGAAGCGGCGCCGCGGATTCTGAAACCAGGAGGACGCGTGGTGGTGATCAGTTTTCACTCGCTGGAAGATCGCATCGTGAAGGATGCGTTTCGCGAGGGTGCGATGAAGAAGTATTTCCGAGTGCTGACGAAGAAGCCGGTGACGGCGTCGGAAGAAGAAG
>JBAUAN010000185.1:0-1666 GCA_049675725.1 Candidatus Sulfotelmatobacter sp.
TGGCCCGGAATGCGCAAAACGGACGAACTGAGCGCCGCCTGTCCGCAACCTGATTTTGTTTACCGGAATATCCAGAAGACCGTGGGCTCCGTGGGCGGCGACTCTTCGCTGGTAAAACCCGTCGGCAGCACCAGCGAAGACTGTTTATATCTCAATGTCATGACCAGCAGCCTGCGCAATAAGAAACTGCAGCCGGTCATGCTGTGGATTCACGGCGGCGGTGGCGTGGTGGGCCGGGGAGATGACGACGGCGCAATTCTCGCAACCAAGGGCGTAGTCGTTGTAACCATTAACTACCGCTTGGGTGTATTCGGATGGCTTTCGCACCCGGCGCTGACTGCGGAGTCGCCGCATCAGTCTTCGGGCAACTACGGTTTGCTGGATCAGATCGCTGCCTTGCAGTGGGTACACCGGAATATCGCGAAATTCGGGGGCGATCCGGCGAACGTTACTATCTTTGGCCATTCCTCGGGCGGCGAATATGTCGCTTGCCTGATGCTGTCACCGTTAGCCCGCGGGCTGTTCAAGCGCGCGATCATGCAGAGCGGGGTGCCGCTCGATCTCCATCCCAGCGTGCATCATCCCGGCGGAAAGGTGGCTTCGGCCGAGCAGTTGGGCGTCGAACTCGCGCACAAGCTCGCTGCCGGAGACGACGCCAATGTCCTAAAGAATCTGCGCTCGGCCTCAACCGAGGATCTGTTCAAAGCAGCCGCGAATGGCAGGTTTGACGTAGTAGTCGATGGGTGGGTACTTCCTGACCAGCCACTCGTGATGTTCACGCATCACGAGCAGGCCGACGTACCGATCATCGTCGGTAGTACGGCGCGCGAATACGGAAATCTGATTGGGCCTGCGGAGAGGACTCCTGAGATGTTTCGCAACTGGGTGAGGAAGTCCTACTCACCAATCGCCGATGATGTCTTGCGGATGTACCCGATGCCAACTCCTCTGGATGCCCGCGAGTCCTTTATCAGGGCAGAGACGGAGTTCGAGATGGTCGCGCCCGCCCGCTGGACGGCGCGCGCGATGCAAGGACGGGAGAGCAAGGCTTACCTTTACAACGTCACTTGGAGCGTTCCTACCGCCGGAGGCCAGTTGTTGGGAGCGTTCCATGGGATCGACGTGTGCTTATTGTTTGGTTCACCCGCGATCCCCAGCGATGAGGCGGGCAACGACCTGGCAGAAGCGTTGCGCCGTTATTGGGTACAGTTCGCCAAGACTGGAGATCCGAACATGGCCGGGCTGCCGAATTGGCCCTCCTACGATTTGGCAACTGGGCAGTATCTGGAGTTGGGCGCACCAATTCGGCCAGCGGCACGTCTGCAGGAAGACGTATTTCGACTGCTTGATCGGTTGTACGCCGCGCGCCTCCGTGGGATGAAACAGTAGCTTATCCAGCGTTCAGGCAGCATGGCCAAGTCGTCACCAGATAGAACGTCTCTCAGCCGCTAAACAATGGTTCCCAACACAAAGCCACATCGGACATGTGGGGCCGATCAGTTTGCTCTCTCTACTGTGTCCAGCAACAGATGTCCCATCCAAACGTGCGGCGACAATGTCCGCAACGTTTCAGGAGAAGAGAGTCCACGAAAGCGTTCGATGGCGCCGGACTCGATGACTGCCAGTTGCGACTCGACAGCAGGTCACGGGCAACCCGAAGGTTGAG
>JBAUAN010000186.1:0-3389 GCA_049675725.1 Candidatus Sulfotelmatobacter sp.
GACTTGGCTCGCAAACTCCGCCGCTACATCAATGCCTACTCCGCCCATGCTCGGCCCATCCAGTGGAAATACTCCGACCCCACCCGCCGCGTCCGCACTAACGTATTCACTGCGACAGGCCACTAGGCGGCCAATCGACGCCCTGCAGAAGTAGCTGGCGAAGCATCTCGATAGCGCTCAAAACGTCAGCGAGCTATGACCTCTTAACGGAAGTTGCGCAGGCCGCCCCGCGTAGTGAAGAAAAAGCCGCCCAAGCGTCGGGCGGCATTGGTGTTCTGGGTCGCAAAATGGCGCCAATCCCCGGACCGATGGGACTAACGTTGAAACGTACCGCTGACCACTGTGTCCGCGTCCGTCTCAATGGCTAGCATTTCTTTCCCACAGTCCACAACCACGAGCCTGAAGTGCATTTCGGACTGCCCCTTCGGCGTTATGGTAGCCGTGCCCCTGCAGTCCCCGTCGACCTTGTAAGAACCGGTGACGGGCTCCTCTGCGAACGGGAGATACGTGCCATCCTCGCTAGCCGCTACGTGTCCGCTTATCACTCCTTCTCCAGAAGAGTTGACCGTTAACTTCAACTCACCGATGAAAGCCACCGCTGGGGCGGACGCCTCTGCGAGGAAGACGCCGGTTGTCTCAAACCCAAAACTACCCTTAACTCCGGCATTGGTGCAGGTCGGGGAGCCCTGCTTCACCGCGAATCCCTCCGAAAAAAGGTGAAGGGCCTGAAATCCTGTTGACGTAACCACAAAGGAGAAAGGGTTGCCTCCTGTGGGATTACCCGTGCCGGTGCAGTTCGAGGCGACTGCATATGTTCCGGTGAGAGGCTCGGTGGCAATCACGCCGTCATGGGATGCTGTGGTCTCTCCGGTAAACGTGCCCGTGGTTGAGTCAAATGTGATTTGGCTCACGGCGGCGGTGGCAGGGGTGCCGGTGCTATCTGTGCCGTCGTGCAGAAACCCGTAGGTGCCACTCAGAGAGGCGTTTGAACAAGTCGCCGCCCAGGCAGCAGAACTGAGCGCAAAGCTGGCAAGAATAATCACTGATGCCGTGAAAAACACTTTGGAAATCATAGTTGCCCTCCTCCCGTTACCACTTCTTCATAGATGTTCATTGTGATTTCTCCTCCTCAGATACATCACTGACCCACTGACCGTTGCTATGACTTTCTCCCAACTTGACGATGAAAGGCATTGCAGCCCGCTGTCCGTTGGACAATGTTGGCCACGGTTTCCTGCCTCTAATCATGAAATCGGAAATGGCGGGTAAAAGACGACACGCGGTGCAAGAATTTCTTTGTAGGCGCGCGGAGCTGCGAAACCAGTTGAAGTGGCGACGGCTGCAATCAAGATCGTTGGTGATAAATCGCGATTACGCTCAAAACCCCCGGCACCCCCCGTTCCCCTAGCCCTGAGGAACGTGTTCGAGGGTTCGCGGCGCCATCCAGCAGACCGCGACGGCGGCACTTCCAACGGCGGGAAAGCAGCTACCCTGAAACTTAGTGGGCACAGAATTGGGCACGGCGCGAAAAGGGCCGATTCTTGACCGGCCTTGAGTGGTTAGTGCGAAAGGGGGGATCGAACTCCCCCGGTTTTACTCGCCAGATCCTATATTTGACGCGCACCACGAATCAATAGGCTACACCGACTCCGACTACTTGCGCTGAACTACTCCGAATAACGCGCCTGTCAAGGGTTTCCGAGGGTCGCGTCGCCGTCAGTCGCAGCTCGTCGGGTTTGGTGGTAGGCACAAAACCGGGCACAATGGGTCCAGTTCTGGTCGTGCGGGGTTTTGCGCGTAAAGGCCTTCTTCGACTTTATCCTTCGATGGAGGGATTATTGGGCGATAGAAATAGCGAGGCCCTGCAGGACACAGGGGACGAAAAGCAGTGCGGCTGCCGAGCCGCTCACGGCGCGTTCAATTTGCATCCCGGGGCGGACGAATGCGTCCGCCCCTGCGTGAGCACGGCTAGAAGCCTGCGGCGCCGGAACTCGCGTGGCTATTGTGGAGCGTCACGCGCAGGCCGCGTTGGGCGTTGAGCTGCGTGGTCGAGTTCCAGTCGACTTGGTCGGCGCTGATTACACCGGTGCCTCCGCCGATCAGCGAGTACGTGATGCGGTTATCCTGATAGCCGTAGCCGCTGACCGAGAGGATGGTGCCGGAGGTCAGGACGAAGACCGGCATCCCAGGAAGAGTCGCCATATTCGAACCGGATAAGTTCGAACCAGCCATGCTGGCCAGGCTCGGCGGCGTGGCATCCCGCGAGATGTAGGTGGCGTAGGAGGCTTGCGGCATCTGAGATATCGCATCGCTGGCGGGGGCGACCTCGCTCACGGCCAGTTGCGTGTGGGCGATGCTCGCCTGCACGTCGAAGGATTCGTTCCGAACGTGGCCGAAGAAATGCCAACCGGGGGAGATAGTCTGGGCGGCGACCTGCGGGATTTCAACGTCATCCATCAGGCGCAGGCTGAGCGCGGTTTCGCCCTTCAGCGCGGGACGCGGGCCGCGCGCCGGCAGCATGATGACCTTCCACGGCCATAGCGGCGGCAGCATCCATTCAATGATGTCGCGCTTGACGTGTCCCTTGCCGTCGATCTTGCCTTCCTTGTCCACTTTGTAGCCGCGGGTGGCGATCACTTTGGCCTCGAGAGGCAGATCGCCGCTGGGCAGGCCGATGCGATCGAACTGCAGCTTCAGATACCCCTTGCCGAAGAAGTGGCCGGGATCCTTGGCTGATTCCAGATGTCCGACGAGATAAGTGCCGCGCGGAAAAGCCTGCTGACCGAACTCCGTCAGGGCACGCAGATGGCAGAGCACGGGGTCACCGACCTCGGCCGTGGCCGAGGAAAAGTTGGGTTCGTTAAGCGTACATTGCAAAAGCGTACCCGCGGGCAGGACCACGTCGCGTGCGCTGGCGGAAAGAGTGAACGCTGAAACACAGATTGCAAGGATAACGACCACGAACCACAGACGGGACTTCATACTTCACCTCGGTGGCACGCCCCAATCGTTGGCGGACTCTGGCGCCGAGACCGCGTTTTGTTCTGCGCATCTAATCACAGGTTGGGGATGAGGTCAATGGGTTGGTTGCCCAGAGCTGGTTCTACAGAGCTGGTTGCCCAGATCGTGATCCGCTGCCGAAGAAGAGTCTTTCACCTGCCTGATTTGCAAACTCACAACGTGGGAACCTGTCCGCCTGCGCGGCGTTCACAGATAGCTGTTGAAACATCTCGATACACTCAAACCCCACGCGCCCCCGCTCCCCTAGCAGCCCGTGGTGCAAGTCTGGGTACCTGAAACAAAAGATGGTGTGATCCACAAGCAGAGTTCGTAGAATGCGCGCATGGCGATGAGCAAGAGGAGCGGCGGGGAGAAGCAAGAAGACATCT
>JBAUAN010000187.1:0-4083 GCA_049675725.1 Candidatus Sulfotelmatobacter sp.
GGGGACAGCGAATGCCTCGACCGCGAGAAACCTGCGCATCAGGTGACGATTACGACTGGATTCTGGATGGGGCAAACGCCCGTGACGGTGGCGGCATGGAAGCGTTATCGGGCGGCTACCGGCAAACCCGCCTTGGCCGAGACCGATTCGCTGGGGCGAAAGCTAAATGAAGCGGGCGGTGACGATGCGCTGCCCGCCGTCGCGATGACGTGGGATGAGGCACTGGGTTTTTGCGAATGGAGTGCAGCGATTCCGTAACCGATTTTCTTAGGTATCCCAAACATGCGGTTTCATTGTTGTTTTGACCCTTGCATGGACCAGTAGGATTCCAGAGCATATTCGCATTGCGTTTTCGCCCTTGTTTTTCCATCGTGTCTTATATAGTATGTATATAAGACATGAACAGCCTTATTAGTCGCGCCGAACTCTCTGCTGCCGAACGCAGGCTCCGTTCCCGTCTCGCTCAACTCGCTTCCGGCGAACGGTTTTTGCACGGCTCGCTCTCCGAACGCACCGGCAAGTGCGGCAAACCCACTTGCCATTGTGCAGACGGTGAAGGGCACCGGTCGTTGTATCTTGTGCAAAGCCATGCCGGTAAGGTACGCCAGATCTGTGTGCCGAAGTCGTTGCAGGACCCGGTTCGTCAGGCTGTCGGCGTGTACCAGGAGATGCAGCGCCTGATTGACGAAGTTTCTGAATTGGAGTGGAAGCGTTTCCTGGCAAGGAAGGGCTGACCATTCTCCGCCGCTTGCTCGCCTATGCCGAGAAGGTCTTTCAGTTTTCCGGGACTGTCGTTGCTGGCGTCGTGGACCGGCGCCAGCAACCGCGTATCCCGACCTCCGTCGTTCTCAAATCCGTCGCAGCGTTGTTCTGGGCTCGCATGGGCAGCCTCAATGCTTTGGAACTGACCGCTCATTCCCGCTTCTTCTGTCGCTGGCTCGGACAGTCGGTGTGCAGCGCCGACAGCGTCGGCCGCGTGAGCGCTCTGATGGATGCCGAGGGGCTGCGTCAGGGGATTCACCATGTCTATGAGCGGTTGAAGCGCAACAAGGCGTTGCCGGACCATCAAGGAATCGGCATTGTCGTCCTTGATGGCCACGAGAGCCATGCCAGTTATCGCCAACACTGTGCGGGCTGCCTCGAGAGAACCATCCACGGGAAGGACGGGAAGGCGGATCGCACGCAGTTCTACCATCGGCAGGTTACGGTCATGCTGATACCTGACGCGCACCCGGGCTGCCAGCCGGTTCGTCTGCTCCTGGATCACGAACCGCAACGGGCCGAAGAAGGTGAAGTGGCAACCGCTCTGCGTTTACTGGAGCGGGTGATCGGTTCTTATCCCCGTGCCTTCGATCTGGTTCTGGCTGACGCGCTTTATGCTACGGCGCCGTTCTTCAACTTCCTTCTGGAGCAGGGCAAACACGCACTGGTCGTACTCAAAGATGAACGGCGCAACCTCTATCAGGATGCCGCCGGTCTGTTCACTCACGTGCTTCCACAGGAAGGTATCTTCCGCTCACGAAAATGTTGCTGGTGGGATTTTCCGGATCTGCGCACCTGGCCGGAGGTCAAGACTCCGGTGCGAGTCATCCGTTCTTTGGAAACGTATTCGGTGCGCCGGCAACTCAACGATAAAGACGAAGTGAAAACCAGCGACTGGATCTGGGTGACCACGCTTCCGGTCCAGCCCGTCTCCACCGAACGGGCCGTCGCCTTCGGCCACCAGCGATGGGATATCGAGAATCACGGGTTCAACGAACTGGTCAACGGATGGCACGCCGACCACATCTTCAGGCACGACCCCAACGCCATCGAGTGCTTCCTGCTGATCGCCTTTCTCGCCTTCAACATCTTTCACGCTTTCTTCGTGCGCAATCTCAAACCGCAGATCCGCACGGGCAGAACCCAAGTCTTCTGGTCCCAGTTCATGGCTGCCGAGATCTATGCCGGCATCAACCCCGCCATCTCGCCTTGATTGCTTCCGGTGCAGGTTCGCGCTCCGCCGATCCCAGTGAGATCCACCCAAAATCCCGCCGTCGCCACGTAATGGAGTCTGCCCCCATCATGCACAGCCGGCTCACCGGCGCTCTCCTGCTCTGTTTCTGCCGTTAGCGATTCTCCTCGCCACCTTCAAAACCCCTCAAATCTGAAAAAACTCCTCCCCCACCTTGGCCTCGGCACAACTTCCCACCTTGGTTACGGAATCGCTGCCTGTTAGCAGGGCTGCTTGAAGCAGCCACCTATACTCGTGGTATTATTACCGTCGCAGCCGACCTGTTTATAGGAGTGCGGCGTACACAGATCACTCCAAGTGTTAGCGGCAACAGCGTACCAGAAACCTGGCGGTTGGGTACCGCTTGTCGGATAGCTTGACGCCATTATAGTATAATTTTGGCTGCAGGGCCCTAAAAGGGAAACACTGTCCGCCGTAAAAAGTGGATACGTAGATCCATTAGCATAACCCGTGCATGCGCCGGTAATATCTGCATACACTGCCCCATTGTTTACGCCGTCCAACTCATCCCGGCAGTATTCGCCGTTAAACGCGGGTGAGCAGGTCACGTACATCCAAAAGACCCCGTTCATCGTTTCGGGAATATAGTAAGGACTGACCTGCCCAAAAGATCGCCAGATGAATACCGCCAAGATTGCGGCTCCTAGGCGAAGCCACCGCAAATACGAGAATGTTCTGGTTCCCATCCGAAAAGTGTGGTGGGCGTTGAAGTTCCGGGCTGTCAACGGGATCGCAGTTGACGGGCAGTTGAGTGGCACCTCGGGTTGTTCGTATTCTTCGTTGTGGTTTGCCAGAACACGACGAGGAGGAACGGCCCGAGGTGCACATAGAAACTTTTATCAGAAAACAACTGCGCTTGAAATCGCACACCGTGACGAAGGTGGAGGAATCCGAGGAATGGATGACGGTTCACATCGACCGTCTGGGACACCGGTCTTTGCGGTGCGGAGTATGCCGCCAGCGGTGCCGCAAAGTCTACGATCTCTGTAAGCAGGAGCGGACCTGGCGGGATTTGTCGATGCGCAAGTTGCCGTTACGTTTGTGTTACCAGCCGCGGCGAGTCGATTGTCCGCGGTGCGGAGTACGCGTGGAGGACTTTCCATGGGCGGCGCCCTGGGCGCGGGTGACAACCGCACTGGCCCATGCGGTCGCGGTACTGGCGCGGGAGTTGAGCTGGCAGGGAACGGCCCGCCATTACGGACTGAACTGGAAGAGCGTGGCGACGATCGTGAAGCGGGCAGTCGAGTACGGGCTGCGTCATCGGCGTAGGCCACCAGTCCATGTCATTGGTATCGATGAGGTGAGCCGGCGCAAAGGCCAGGTCTATCTCACCGTGGTCTACGATCTGGAACGCCGCGTGTTGCTGTGGGTCGGAGAGGATCGCACCGAGGAGGCGGTGCAGTCATTTTTCACCGAGGAAATGGGCCGCCGGCGCTGCTATACCCTGCAGGTGGTGTGCATGGACATGTGGGCGCCATACGCCAGGCTGGTACGCGACCACGCGCCCAACGCGCAGATCCTGTTTGATCGGTTTCACATCGTCAAACATCTCAATGAAGCGGTCGAGGAAGTCCGGCGCAGTGAGATGCGGCGCCTGAGTGCGAAAGAGAGGGTCGTCTTCAAACGGAGCCGCTGGCTCCTGCTGAAGAATCCATGGAATCTCAACCCCGGCGAGCAGGACCGCCTTTCGACGCTGGTCCAGTGGAACGCGCCGATTGTGCGCGCCTACTACCTGAAGGAAGTCTTTCAATTGTTCTGGGACTACAAGCAACCGGCCCGCGCCAAAGCCCACCTGCAGAAGTGGATGCACTCAGCCATGCGGTCGCGACTGGAACCCTTCAAGAAATTCGTGCGGATGCTGCGCGACCATCTGGATGGAATCCTGCCGTGGACAACCCTCCGACTCTCCAATGGCGCTGTGGAGGGAATGAACAACAAGATCAAATCCATCAGCCATCGCTCGTTCGGATTCCGCTCCGCCGAGAACTTCATCGCGGCCATCTACCACTGCTGCGCCCGGCTGCCGCTACCCGTCGAATGCTAATCACACTGTTGGGACGGGAGCCAGT
>JBAUAN010000188.1:0-88495 GCA_049675725.1 Candidatus Sulfotelmatobacter sp.
CATTTTGCGAAGGTGGGTCATAGGTGATCTCCTTATGACCCCACCTTATCTCCTCACCGGCACACTGCCGACACCGAGCACGCGAAAGCGTCTGCCGCTAAGGCTTCGTTCAAACGGGCTTGTGGGAAAGTTGAAGGAGGATAGTCGGCTACTCGGAGGCTATCGTCAATTGCGTAACATCGCCATTGCACTCATTTTGATGCATCGCGGGAATTTGGGTTCACGCACTCACGCCCTTAACCGCTGCATGGCGCTCACTTCATTGCCTCCAGGGGCTACCTCCTTCGTAATTTTCTCCTGCCCCCGCATCACGGTGACCATCACCATTGAGAATCTCGGTGATGCGATTCGTCGGAACGTTCAGTCGCCGCGCCAGTTCAGCGGCGCTCATTTCCAACTGGTTGAGTTCCTCGGCCAGATGCTCCCCGGGGTGAATTGCAGTCACTGCCATAAATTCTCCTAATGGTAATCGACGATCTCCACGTTCGACGGACCGGGCGCGCCTTCCAGGCCCTTATGCTAACCTGCCCGTGACTTCATCTTCATGGGAGTCGTCATAGTGATCGAGCAAACGGCTAGCAACGGCGCGACGAAGTCGCAGCACAGCAGCCTGCCGCTTGTCATCGTCGCTTCCTCGCTCGGCACTATGATCGAGTGGTATGACTTTTTTATTTTCGGCAGCCTGACCACGGTCCTCTCGCTCAAGTTTTATCCCTCCAATAACGACACCTTCGCGCTGGTCGCCTATCTTGCAACATTCGCTGTGGGATTCGCGGTCCGCCCCTTTGGAGCTTTGTTCTTCGGCCGCATCGGCGATCTCGTTGGCCGCAAGTATGCGTTCCTGGTGACGCTGACCATCATGGGCGGCGCCACTTTTTCGATTGGCCTGCTGCCCACCTATGCGACCGCCGGCTGGTTTTCGCCAGTCGCGCTGATTCTGATTCGCGTTCTGCAGGGCCTGGCCCTCGGCGGCGAGTATGGAGGCGCAGCCGTGTACGTGGCCGAGCATGTTTCTGACCAGCGGCGCGGCTTTTATACCAGCTTTATTCAGATCACGGCGATCCTGGGATTTCTGATTTCTTTGCTGGTGATTCTGGTTACGCAATCTGCCATGTCGCATGAGGCTTTCGATAAGTGGGGATGGCGCATTCCGTTTCTGGTTTCGTTTTTTCTGGTGGGCATCTCGCTTTATATCCGGCTGAAGCTGCGCGAGTCGCCGATTTTCGTGCACCTCAAAGCTTCGGGCAAAGCTTCGATCCAGCCGCTGAAGGATGCGTTCACCGTATGGCCGAACCTGAAGCAGGTGCTGATCTGTCTGTTCGGACTGACCGCGGGACAAGGCGTGGTGGCCTATACGGCAGAGTTCTATGCTCTGTTTTATATGCAGACGATTTTGAAAGTGAATCTGCACACGGCGAATATCGTGATGGCGGCTGCCCTCGCGCTGGGCATGCCTACGCTGGTGATCTTCGGAGCGCTTTCCGACAAGATCGGCCGCAAGAAGATCATGCTGGTGGGTTGTCTATTGGCCGCACTTACCGACATTCCGATTTACCACGCGATGCAGAGCGCCGCCGGCAACCACGTGGTCACGGTGCAATCCACTCGTAACCGGATCACGGGAGCCATCAACCTTACGCCCATGTCGCAGGAGGCAAGCGGCGCGCTGCAGGCGGCGCCGGAAGCGCCGCATCCCGACACCGGAAAACTGATTCTGCTGGTCTTTTTTCAGGTCATTCTTTTCGGCATGGCCTACGGCCCGGTCGCCGCCTATCTGGTGGAAGCTTTTCCTGCCAAGGTGCGGTACACGTCGCTGTCGTTGCCCTACCACATCGGCAACGGCATCTTTGGAGGAATGCTCCCGCTGATCGGGCTTTCGATCTGCGCCGCCACCGGCAATATCTACGCCGGACTTTACTATCCGATCGCCGTGGCCGGGCTGACGTTTGTGGTCGGGAGCATCGCGCTGCGCGAGACCCACGGCACCAGAATCTGGGATGAAGTGGATGCGCACCTGGCGCCGCAGGAATCGTGACGGCTCGATGTATGGTGAGATGCGAACCGCTGCTTTCTACACGTCAACCGCCCTTGCACCCGATCTGTGGGTTTCTCGTTGGACGTCTTCGCGTTAGAATCCGGCTATGAGCAGGGGAAAAAGGACGAGATACTCCTGGTGGAACAAGCCATTCACCGGGAAGTGGTTGTGGGGAGCTCCCATTGGCTTCGGAATCTCCCTGTTTATCGCTTCCCCCAATGCCCGATGGCTTGTGTTCACTCTGCTCGGCCTTGGCTGTCTCTTCGCGATCGTCTTTCATCTGATTCGCCGCGACGACGAGATGTAGGCTTCCTGTGCTAACCTGCGCTTGCCCTCCGTCTGCGGTTTCCTATGGAACCTGCGGCCACAGTCTCGTCAATCCAGGCTCGGACCCACGATGTCCGCATCGGCACGGCTGGCTGGTCTTACAAAGACTGGGACGGTGTTTTCTACCCTTCGGGCATGCAGCGGCGCAAGCAGCATCCACTGGATTATCTGGCGCGGTTCTTCGATACCACTGAAATCAACACGTCATTTTATGGGCCTCTAAAGCCTGAGTTGGCCAAGTTGTGGTGCCGCAAGGTTGCGGCGGTGAACCCACGATTCTTGTTTACTGCGAAGCTGTTTCGCGCCTTCACGCACTCGCCCATCGCGGTGATGGAACCGACTTCTGCCGCGACGATTCGCCCCACCGATGAGGATGAAATGCGCACCCGCGAAGGCCTCGACGCAATCGCCAATGAAGGACGGCTGGGCGCGCTGCTCATCCAGTTTCCTGTGTCGTTCAAGAACACTGGGCTCAACCGCGAATATCTCGACCGTCTGCTGCGGCAGTTCATTGAATATCCGCGCGTGGTCGAGGTGCGCCACTCCAGCTGGAATAATCCCGAAACTTTAGCCGAGTTCGCGCGGCAGAACGTCGCCTTCTGCAACATCGACCAGCCAGTGCTTGGACTCTCGCTCGCGCCTACCGAACATGTGACTGCGTCGATCGCCTATGTCCGCCTGCACGGCCGCAATTACGGCGAGTGGTTCGATTCCGACAATCGCAACGACCGCTACAACTATCTCTACAAAGAAAGGGAACTGGAAGGCTGGAAAGAAAGAATCGAAAACGTCGCCGAGAAAGCGCAGACCACCTACGTGATCACCAACAACCACTTCGAGAGCAAAGCTGGAGTGAATGCGCTGGAGTTGAAGGCGATGATCACGGGGAAGCGCGTGCTGGCTCCGCCGACGTTGATCCAAAAGTATCCGGAACTCAGAAGGATTGCCGATGCCGCGGACGATTTTGACGACGGCACGCGAGGCCCGCGTTTGCCCTTGGGTGCCTAGGAACCCCGCGGTATTAACGAAGTGTTCCTGCAGGAACACTGTGGAAAAGTCCGGAATTTTTCCCGCTAAGTCGTTGAAAAAATCATGCGCCGACGAAGAATCAGCAGCTTAGGCTGTGGAAAACGTACCTACTTTAGTAGACGTAAAAGATCCTAAAAGTCCACCAAAGTAGACTTGACCGAAGCAGGAAAATCAGGAACGAAAAAAAGGCGAAGCGAGAAAAAACAGAGCGGAGAGGATCGACATGTACGCCAGACTGACACATGTCTACTCCGAGGGCGAAAAGGACGTCGCGCCGTGACCGGCGATACGGCGCTGCGCCTGGCGCATTTCTTTGGCACGACCGCGGAATTCTGGCTGAACTTGCAAAGCCTTTATGAAATCCGCATGGCACAGCAGAAGGCAGGCAAGTCGATACGCGTACTGCCTCGGCTGCGGCGCCTGGAACGTGCGCGCGCCTAGATGAAAGGCTGACGCTCCACAGCAATTAAGACTGAGATCCCTCCGCCGCGATAAAAAACGCGGCCGCTCGGGATGACAAGTTAGTTGATCTTACTGGCGATTCGCCCTCACGCTTTACTCCAGCGACAACACTACCCAATACACGCCTGTCGGATAGGTTTCGGTGCGGGCGTAGCACGTTCCGATGGAGAAGCTGCGCAGGTTGTGGCCGGCGATCGCCTGCTCGGATCCTGTGGGCAGAGTTTCAGGATGCAGGCTGGTGAAGGTGAGCACGGTGTAATGCTCGGAGAGTTGATGCACCGCTGCGGTCGCGAGTTTGTCGGCCTGGGCCATGGAACAGGCTGCTTCATCGGCACTGGCCAGGTCGCGGCGGGGAAGATCGCTTGCATCCGCGTGGCGGCGTGTCTGGTGCACGGCACTCGCGATGCGGTCTTTCACTTCGCCGATCGAATAGTTGGGGAGAGCGTGGCCGAAATCCTGCACGACGTAGAGGCGATCTCCACTGCGGACCACGCCCATTCCGACTACGTTGTAAGCCGGGTTGAGCAGGTTGGCACGATGCGGAGGCGAAAGCATCAGATGCTGCTCGGCCTTCGCGGGATCGATATCGAGCGCGACGTTCTCGCCTTCCTGATCGAGCTGCAGTTGGGTCGCCGCCGCCAGGCGATTGGGCAGGGAGGGCTCACCATCAAACTGGTGCGAAAGCTGGCGCGCTTCGAGCATTGCCTGGGCGTGCACCCGGGCGGCGTGGGAAAGCCCGGAATCCACAGTCAACAGAGGTGCGCCGGCCTGCTGCCGCGAGCGGTTGGCTAACTCCAGAATCTGTTGCTCGGCTTGCGAATCGAATTCCACGCTATGAAACGGAATGTCGGGAGAGGCGGCTGCCACGGGTTTCAGCGTGGCGCTGCTTCCTGTCTGGGGGGCGGGAGCGGGTGCTTCGCCGGCCAGCACTTCGCCGAACAGTCCTTCGCTAATTCCCGAGTGGGTCGACAAGGGAGCGGCGCCTATCCCGAGCCCGGCTGTCCCGAGCCCAGCTGTGCCGAGAACGAACACCAGCAATGGTTTGAAGGTCACGCTCATCAGGCTTTTGTTGCCGTTCATACGGCTTGGCGGTCCGTTTTGCCGCGCCTATCAGGACCCTGGGAAGGATCTGGCTTAAAGCCGAAACTTGCTGCTGGTGCTAGGCTAGAGGCGGGACTGGGGGCTGAGTAGTTACCGTAAGTCTATGGGTCTAGGGACCAGTATCGGCATTGGACTGTTGTTTGGGGCGCTACTGGCGTGGCTGGCCCTGCGCTCGCGGACTGCTGCGCTGACCGCTCGTTTGTCGTTGATGGAGAAGGAATTAGCCGCCGGGAAGGTCGATTTCAAGCGCCTTCAGGAAGCCCGTGAGCTTCTGGTGGCGAGCAAAGCCAGGCTGGAATCCGCGCTGGAGTCGGAACGGAAGACCAGCAACGAAAAGATCGAATTAGTCACCCGGGCCAGCGAAGATTTGCGCAACGCCTTCAAGGCGATGGCTTCCGACGCGCTCGAAGGCAATAATCGAAAATTTTTGGAAATTGCTGAAGAAAAACTGAAGCGCTTCCAGAGCGACGCCAAAGGCGACCTCGACGCGCGGCAGAAAGCGGTCGCGGACCTGGTCACTCCGGTGCGCGAGTCGCTGAGTAAAGTCGACTCGCAAATTCAGCAGATCGAAAAAGAGCGGGGCCAGGCCTACGGAGCCCTGCACGCCCAGGTGCAATCGCTGATCGTCACGCAAAAGGAATTGCAGTCGCAAACTGGCAACCTGGTGAAGGCGTTGCGCACTCCCAACGTGCGCGGGCGCTGGGGAGAAATCCAGCTGCGCCGCGTGGTGGAAATTGCCGGCATGCTTTCCTACTGCGATTTCAGCGAGCAGGAAACGGTGACCACTGACACGGGAAGAATCCGTCCCGACCTGGTGGTGAATTTGCCCGGTGGCAAAAAAGTTGTTGTCGACGCGAAAACGCCGCTGCAGGCCTTTCTCGATGCCTTCGAAACTACGGACGAAGACGCGCGACGCGCCTGCCTGGCCACGCACGCCCGCCAGGTGCGCGACCACATTGAAACTCTGAGCGACAAGCGATACTGGGCACAGTTTGAGTCCACACCGGAGTTCGTCGTCATGTTCCTGCCCGGCGAAACTTTTTTCAGCGCGGCGCTGGAGCAAGATCCCGGCCTGATCGAGCACGGAGTTCTGAACAAAGTGATTCCTGCGTCTCCGACCACCCTGATCGCGCTGCTGAAAGCCGTGGCCTACGGATGGAATCAGGAAAAACTGGCGCGCAACGCGCACGAGATCAGCGTGCTGGGCAAAGAACTCCACGACCGGCTGCGCAATCTCGCGGGCCACATCACCGCCGTGGGCACGGGACTGGATCGCGCCGTCGAGGCTTACAACAAAGCCGTGGGCTCGCTCGAAAGCCGGGTGCTGGTTTCAGCGAGAAAGTTCACCGAACTGGGCGCGCCGGTCGCCGAAGACATTCCGGAACTCGAACCCATCGAAACGACGGCGCGCGCGCTTTCGTTCGATTGGGACGACGAACCCGCGCTGCTCGAAGCTTCGGAAGCTGCGTCGGAAGATGTACCAGCTAAAGGCGAGCGCAAAGCGGGCTGACGCAGATTTCGCTCGGTTAGTTACATTGATGTGGGTCCGGTCAATATCCAAGTGGACGGATGGCAGAATGGTCAACTGCAAGTTGGACAACCAATACGTGTGGAAAAGAACAAATAGTAGTGCGGGCAAAGGGGGTGTTTCCATGGCTCAACGCCTATTTGTGGCATCGGTTGTGTTTGCCCTAGTTGGAGCTTGCTACGGACAACAGCGAGCGAGTGCAGATTCCAACGTAGCGATGGCGCGGATAATGAGCGTCCTAAGCAAAGCCAAAGTTTCGGGCTCTTTGGAATATTGGGGCCATTGTGACAACCCGTACCAGTTTCCAGACTTTCCCGTCGTAAGTCCTACTCAGAATAACACCGGGGCACCGCTTGAAGTGTTGCGCGATATGTTTAACGAGGGCCCTAAGATGCAAGTGACACAGGACCCGGATGGAATGATTCGGATCGTGGAAACTGACGTTCCTACCGACCTCTTAAACGTACAGATCAGCCACATCTCATTCAACAATGCAGTGACGCGTACGATAACAGAGCCGAACGGAACCACGGGGACGGAGCCGGTCGCGCTGCGCGACCCAAATACCGCCCGATCTGTGATCCTAGCAGCGCCAGAAGTGAGTGCCTTCATGTCAGCCCAGAACATCGGCTGGCCGCCATTCAACGCCGAAGCAATTTCGTTCTTGGAGACATCCGATTCGCCACGCATTACCGGCGATCTTGACAATGTGACTTTGTCCCATGCGTTAGATTACGTGCTGAAGGTGATTCCTGGCCTTTGGGTCTACGAGAACTGCCCGAGCAAGACGAGAAAGCGGGTCGTGTATTTCAAATTCTATTCCAACGGTTGGGGGTGGGAAAATCTCGTAAAAAAACCGTAGCTACCCACTTGCCTGCCGGGTCATTTAGCTCAAACCCGGCTCAATGAACGACAGGGACACGGCCCGAATGGGATGGTGATGTTTATTTGTTGGCCGTGGCATTGGTGTTGGGCGCACAACCGGAGCGCGCTAAATCGAGCTTCAACTCAGTGTCCGCGATAATCTTGCTTGTTGCGTCTTGGCTGGAACCCACAAAAACAAGCAGGCTCAGGGTTCCTGGACGCTTAAGCGGCAGTTAGTTCGAGCCGAACCTTGTTGGACAGTCTTGTTTATTCTGAGGGCTTGGCGGTCGGCACCTTGTCCTTGGGCTCTGCATCGACCGAGAAAAGCATGAAGTGATCAAAAGCGTGCCGGCGAAAGTAGCGATGTTGGCGAAAGTCGAAGTATATCTCTGCGGTTTTCGGTAACCAGAGGGTCGTATTCTTCTTGGGGAACGGCACCGGGCCATAATCCACGGTCTGGTGCTCGCTGAGTAACTGTATTTCGGGCATGGGCTTGACCATGTCGGCATCGATACGCACGATTTGAAACTTGTCGGCGCTGATCCACGCTCTGCCTTTCAGATCGACCGGGAAAGCCTGGCCGCCAAGCGAATAGCTGTGCATTCGATTTCGACGGTCGTGACGCTGGCGGAAATGTACCAACCAAGTGGCCTGTCCGCGCCAGTCAGTCTGTCCCTCACAATCGAAATCGAAGTCTTTTTGCATTTCGGGATGAAAGACGAGCGCCAGGGCTATGAAGCCTGTGCTGGCAATGCCGTCGGGATTATCCCCCTGCTCGCGTCTTTCTGAGCGATATTCTTCAATGAGAGCTGCGCCCGGTTCGGGCTCCGAGACCGTCGCAACGTAGTCATACTTTCGCGTCTCGGAGTGAGTTGCAAAGCCAAACGCATCGATCGACTCATGGAATAATTCTTCGTTGGCGGCGAAGCGGGCGAGATCGCGAACTAACTCCTGCACTCTCTTCCCAGATTCATCGATGACTTGGGCGGCGGGGCAGACAACCCCGGGCGTGATGGTTGGCTTTGCGTCGTCAACGTCGGGAGGCCGCCAGGTCTGAGTGGTGAGCGCAGGAGTGGGAACGGCTCCCAGAGGGTCGGCGCGCGAGGTATCAATGCCTCCACTTTTTGTGTTTCCATCCGACGCGGAACTGGGGTTGCGTTTCTTGAGATCGGCGATCAAGTTCTGGACTTGATAGACCATGGGATTCTGGGGGGAATCCTTCAGGAAAACCTCGAGCGCATGAATAGCCTCCTGCTCGTGGCCCAGACCAATGAGCGCTTGCCCGAGGACTATCTCGGCGGGGCTGGCGAGCGTCTTGCCATCCTTCTGGCCTTTTGTGATCGCAATCTGCGCCTCGTCTCGAGCCTTGCCATATTCCTTCTGGCCAAGGTAGGCGTCCGCCAACAAGTTGTGAGGCAGCCAATTGTCGTCGTCGGCTAGAACGGCTTGCTCTAAGTCGGATCTCGCCGCGGGATAGTTTTCTTGCTCCAGGCCGGTTCTGCCGAGCAGCGTCAGCGCCCGTGCGTTGTGAGGGCTGAGGGACGCGGCTGCGGTCAAGTAGGTTCGGGCTTGTGTATAGTCCTTCCGCTGGAAGTACAGATAACCGAGCAGAAAGTTGATGTCTGAATTCGAGGGCGCCAATTTGTAGGCGGTCTGCAGATGTTTTTGCGCCTCGTCGAGAATGCCCACCTTCAGCAGAGATACTGCGTGCTGGGCTTCTTTTCGGGCCTTCGGGGACATGATGCCTGGGGCGACGTCGAGGTTGATCGCGGAGGGGTCGCGTTGCAGGACGATGTCAATCGGCTGCGGGTGGATTGTGCTCACCGATTGTACTTCTTGACGAGCACTGAGATATCCCAGCGCGCTCGCCTCAATTTCATAGTTTCCGAACACCAGATCGATGAACACACCATCGTCGTCGCCTTCGATCGTCTGGAATACACTCATGTGATTGGCGAGATTGGTGAGATCCAGCCGGACCGGCCCTCTCAGGCGAGCGCCCGTTTTTTCGGCGAACACATGAAAGATGAAGATTCCGGTGCCCGGAGCGGTGTCGTAACTCGACATTCCTGGAACATACTTTGGAGTTCTTGAAGCGTCGCCCGGGCTCTGGGCCGGAATCTGGGCGAGAGCGTTCACGGTGGGCAAACATACGAGTAGCAAAATGCAGAGGGCGCGAGCGATGGCGGGTTCGACAGGAAAGATACGAAGCATAGCGAGCCTAAGATCTCCTCTCGCGGGCGCGCCTTGCCGCCGGGCTCTTTGCGTCTTTCCCCGGAATCGACGGGGTAGAGCATGTTAATGATCGAAATTGTGCGACGACCGCGGTGGTGTTTGCGGCCATCGAAGAAGCAAGCAGATGCATAACGCAGAAAGACTAGCATTAAGGCCGGTGACTGGCTACTGAGATACACTTGAAACCCTTCCAATTCTCGTCTAGCAGCCGCGACCCCTGTAAGGGGCATAGGGCTGTAACGTGAAGCCTTGGCTCTTAACCCTTGGACCGTGCCTCTTGTTTGCCGTTCTTCCCTGAGACCTGTCTAATCTAATTCCGAAAATTCCTGCTCGAAGCCCATCCTCACGCCGCCTATCCGCAGGACATGACCGCTTGTATTCCGTTCTAAACACTCCCCTTGTGGCCGTCCCCGGGTTCTAAAGCTTGGCCAGCCCGCGCCGATAGCTGCCTATGTGGGGGACGGGCCTGTTTTTGTACTGCGCTGCGATGCCCTGCGAACAAGGAGATGAATGGAGAATCACACTAAACACGTTCTGTTGATTGAAGACAATCCTGGCGATGCCGACCTGGTTCGGCTGCGGCTGGTGGAAGGCAGATCTCCGGTCGAGGTGAATTGCGTGGGCCGGCTTTCGGAAGGGCTCGCAACCCTTGCCAAAGAATCGCCTTCGGTCATTCTTCTCGATCTGAACCTTCCCGACTGTCACGGAGCCGAAACCTACCGCCGCGTGCTGGAGCAAGCGCCGGGCGTGCCCATCGTGGTGCTCTCCGGCCAGGACGACGAAGCGCTGGCGATGAAGGCCGTCAATCAAGGCGTCCAGGACTATCTCGTCAAAGGCGACATCTCGGCCAAACATCTGGAACGATCGATTCGCTACGCAGTGGAGCGGCAGGCGCTGTTGCGCACACTCGAAATCACGCGCAAGCAGCAGCTGGAATTCAAGAACCAGTTTCTGTCGCACGTTTCCCACGAATTGCGCACGCCGCTCACCTGCATCCACCAATACGTTTCGCTCCTGGCCGATGGCCTGGCGGGCCCGGTGGCGCCGGAACAATCCGACCACCTGAAAACAATCCTGAAAAGCGTGAACCAGCTGCATGCCATGATTCGCGATCTGCTCGAAGCCACCCGCGCCGAGAGCGGAAAATTACGAGTTGAGCTGCGTTGCATTGCCATGGGAGATCTAGTGCGGCAGGCCGTGGCCATGATGCAGCTTTCAGCGCAGGAAAAACACGTCGGGCTTGAAGTGGGACTGGACCAGCGAATCCCGTTGGTCCATGCCGATCCCGATCGTGTGATCGAAGTGCTCATCAACCTGATCGACAATGCTATCAAGTTCACCAACCCTGACGGCGCCGTCACCGTGAAAGCCTGTCTGGTGGATGCTGACCCCGGGATGGTCTACATCTCGGTCACCGACACCGGGCGCGGCATTGCTCCGGAGGCGAAGGCGCAGATCTTCGAGCGGCTGTATCAGGACCCCGAAGCGGTGGACAACAACCGCTCTGGCCTGGGCCTGGGGTTGTTCATCTGCAAAGAGTTAGTCCGGCTGCATCAGGGCCGCATCTGGGTTTCGAGCGAACCGGGACAAGGCAGCACATTTACTTTCACGTTGCCGATCTACTCGCTGGCCAGCCTTCTGCAGCCGGTGATCACGCACGAGGACCGGCTGCGTCCAAGTCTGGTTCTGATTCGCATGGAACTGAAACCCAAGACCAACCCTCCCCGCGGCAATTGGCGGCAGACGTGGCAGAAATGCCTGGAGACCTTGCAGCGCTGCGTTTACGTCGACAAAGACCTGGTGCTTCCGCCCCTCGGCTCTCCGGGACAAGCCGAGACTTTTTTCGTAGTGGCTTCCACCGACCTGAGCCATGTTGAGATTATGACCACGCGAATCCGGGGTCAGATCGAGCGCGCCATCGACCCTAAGAGCCACGGCACCCTTACCATCACCACCACGCCCATTGAGTTATCGCCCACGGCTCCGGATGAGCCCTTAGCGAACCAGGTGCGACGCGTAGCCGACTCTGTGAACGCCATGGTGATGACAATCGTGGGGCAGGAATCCGCGCAGCGCCAGGCGGATCAAAAAACGAACTTCAAAGCATAGACAAAAAAGGAGCAATTGCCATGCAAAAATCGAAAATTCTCGTGGTGGATGACGATCCCGATCTCGTAAGGGCGCTGCGTCTACGCCTGCGAGCCAACCAATACGATATTGCGACCGCCACCGATGGTTACACTGCCATCGCAACCGCTCAGAAGGAACACCCCGATCTCATCCTTCTCGACCTCGGCTTGCCCGCGGGGGATGGCTTCATCGTTCTGGAGCGGCTGCAGAACAGCGACGCACTTTCAAGCATTCCAGTGATCGTGCTGAGCGCGCGCGACCCGCAGAACAACGAACAACGCGCGCTGAAGGCAGGCGCGGCCGCGTACTTTCAGAAGCCAGCCGACAATGACGAACTGCTGAACGTCATCCGAACGAATCTGGCCAGCGCAGGCGCCGCGCAGGCTCCACTGCCGTCTTAAGCGGCGCGGATCGGCTCATCCTCGTCAGCAAACCGTCGCCGCCTGGCTGCGATCGCGTAGCAGCCAGGCGGACGCCCTCGTGCGTGTGCGTTCCGTACGCCCCGAGCGTTGCGGTACTGCCTTTTGCCCCGTTTTCCGTCTCCCCGCCCGTTTCCTTTGGGTCCCGCGCTGCTAAACAGAGCCCATCCAGGGAGATACAGAATCCCACATAAACCTCCAAAACTCCATAGTTGCCGTTCGAAAATGCATCTATAATTATAGAAGTGGCTTGATTTGCTGGACTTGGCAGTTGCAGGAACGGGAACCGACGTGGCAGCGAAGTTGCTAATTGAAGAGCAGCGTGGCGTCGGTACGGCGCCTATCCAGCCCCCGCAGGGTTCGGGGCCGCTGCCGCAACCCATGAATCGGGAAAGCCAAGTCCGTTTCCTCGCCGTCCTGCTGTCTCTGCTGACCATCGCGGCGGTGGTATTCGCTGCCTTCAATTTCCAGAAGGAACGCGAGTCGACCGCCCCGGACGATGGAGTAGCCTGGGTCGAACAAGGCGGCCACCTCCTGGCGGACCGCGTTGAGCCTAACGGTCCCGGCCTAAAGGCGGGAATCAAACCTGGCGACGAACTGCTTTCGGTGAACGGCCAGGACGTGAAAAACCTGCCCGGTCTGGAACGCCAGATCTACCGCACCGGAGTGTGGGCCAAAGCCGATTATTCTTTGCAGCGCCAGTCGGTGACGCTGGATTGCAACGTGATTCTGGTTCCCGCGGACCGTTCCCTCAATAACTGGCTGCGTCTGATTGCCCTGATCTATCTCGGCATCGGTCTCTACGTTCTGCTGCGGCGCTGGACCGCGCCGGGTTCCACGCATTTCTACGTTTTCTGCTTGATCTCGTTCATCGCCTATTCGTTCAAGTACACGGGAAAGCTGAACGAGTTTGACTGGACGATTTATTGGAGCAACATTGTGGCCTGGGTGGTGCAGCCGGCGTTGTTTCTCCATTTTGTGCTGATCTTCCCGGAGAAGCGGCGGTCGGTGAGCAAGCATCCCTGGCTGCTGGCCTTGGTTTATGTTCCGGGCATGTTGCTGCTGGGCGTGCGGCTGGCGGCGATGCGCTGGCTGGAAGCCACCGGGCGCCTGAGCCGGAACATGGATCGCCTCGATATTGCGTACGGCGCCATATTCTTTCTAGGGGCGGCCGGGGTGCTCTGGTACAGCTACCGCCTCGCGAACACCACGATTCTGCGGCAGCAGCTGAAGTGGGTGACCCGCGGTACGATTTTGGCGATTGCGCCGTACACGCTTTTATACGTGTTGCCGTATGTATTTCCGCACCTCATGAGTTGGCTGCCGCTGCCCGCCATGAAAGTGTCGGTGCTGTCGCTGGGCCTGCTGCCGCTGACTTTCGGCTACGCCATCTTCCGCTACCGGTTGATGGACGTAGACCTGATCTTCAAGCGCGGCGTGGTCTACACGCTGGCAGCCGCTGCCGTCGTGGGAATGTACTTCGCGCTGGTCGCCGGCGTGGCCACGCTGGTGCAGAAGAGCCAGCCTGGATTTGGCCCGATCGGGCTGATTCTCGCCATGGTGGTGACCGCGTTGCTGTTTGATCCGGTGCGCAAATGGATCCAGGACCGCGTTGATCACTTCTTCTATCGCACGCGTTACGACTATCGACGAACCCTGCTCGAGTTTGGCCGCGAGCTGAGCTCGGAACCTGATCTCGACAAATTGCTCTCTGCGGCCATGGATCGGCTGTCGCGCACGCTGGCTGTGGAACGAGTCGCCATTTTCCTCGCTTCAGGGGCGGAGCCGGAACATTTTCTGCTCTCGAAATCATCGAGCATGGCCACGTCCGGGCAACTCGATCTGAGTTTCCTGAGCGCCAAGCGGCCGGAGCCAGAGGCGGCGGGACATCTCTTCTTCGAGAACACTCACCAGGTGCCGCGCGAGACTGCGGAGTCGCAGGAAACGATCGCCCGGCTCGACTTGAATTACTACATCCCCTGCCGTTCGCAGCAGAAGACGATCGCGGTGCTCGGCCTGGGCAAAACCGCGCAAGGGGATTTCCTCTCCAGTGAAGACGTGGAGTTGCTCGAAACCCTGAGCGGATATCTCGGAATCGCGATCCAGAACGGCCGGCTGTATGCCTCTCTTCAGAAAAAGGCTGCGGAATACGAACGCCTGAAAGACTTCAACGAGAACATCGTCGAATCCGTCAACATCGGCGTGATGGCGCTCGACATGGAAGACCGAATTGAGAGCTGGAATGCGCAGATGGAAGTGATGTATGCGCTGCCCCGCTGGCAGACCTTGACGCAGCCGATGCGCAATATTTTCCCGCCGGAGTTTGTGGAAGAGTTTTACCGCATGCGCCAGAATGCCGGCATTCGCAACTTGTACAAGTTCCGGCTGAAGACGCCGGCCGGCGAAACTCGCACCGTGAATATGGCCGTCGCCCCGCTGGTCACGCGCAAATTCCAGGTAGTCGGGCGGCTCGTGATCATGGACGACATCACCGAGCGAGTGGAACTCGAAGCCCAGCTTTCGCAGTCGGACAAGCTTTCTTCTATCGGACTGCTGGCCGCCGGTGTGGCTCACGAAGTGAACACGCCGCTGGCGGTGATTTCTTCTTACACGCAGATGCTGGCCAAGCAGTTGCAGGGCGATCCTCAGAAATCGGGACTGCTGGATAAGATTACGCGGCAGACTTTCCGCGCTTCCGAGATCGTCAACAATCTGCTGAATTTTTCGCGCACCAGCGGAAGCGAGTTCAGCGAGGTCGACGTCAACAAGGTGATTGGCGAAACTCTGGCCCTGCTGGAACATCAGTTTAAGACATCGAAAATTCAGGTCAGCCGGGAACTGGCTCCGAGCCTTCCGGCGATTCAAGGAAACCAGGGCCGGCTGCAGCAGGTGTTCCTGAACCTGTTCCTCAACGCGAAAGACGCAATGCCGGGCGGCGGCAGGTTGAGCGTGGCCACCAGCAACGGAGACTTCGTGAGCGTGCGCGTCACCGATACCGGATCGGGCATTTCGCCGGAACACATTCAACGCATCTACGATCCATTTTTCACCACCAAGACAGTGCCGCGAGAGGGTCAGAGCAAGGGCACGGGCCTTGGCCTCTCGGTGACCTACGGCATTATTCAGGAACACGCGGCGCAGATTCGTGTGGAAAGCAATCCCGGCGCCGGCACCACGTTCGCGCTCGATTTTCCTTTGAGCAGGAAGGCAGTCCATGTCTGAAGCGGCCGTGATTCAGCGCAGCAGTCTGCAGAGCGGCGCGGCCCCGTCGGGAGCGGTGCTCATCGTGGACGATGAGACCGAGATTCGCGAATCCCTGCAAACCCTGCTGGAGATGGACGGCTATGCAGTGGAAACGGCGGAAAGCGGGGAAGAGGGCCTGGTCCGCATTGGCGAGCATCCCTTCGATCTCATCCTGCTCGACCTTGCTCTTCCGGGACGCAACGGCCTCGAGATTCTGGGGGAAATTCGCGCCCATGATTCCCGCCTCCCTGTGATCATGATCACGGCGTATGGCACGGTGGAGAACGCGGTGCGCGCCATGCAGGCGGGCGCCGCCAACTTCGTTCAGAAGCCCTGGGACAACGAAAAACTTCTTGCCGACGTGCGCGCGGCCGTGGGCTGGCGCCGCGCGGAAGAAGAAAACGTTCAACTCAAGCGCGCGCTCAAGCAGCGCTACAACTTCGAAAACATTGTGGGCAAGAGCGAGCCCATGCTGAAGATTTTCGATCTGGTCGCGCAGGTTGCGACCAGCCGCTCCACGGTGCTGCTGCAGGGCGAGAGTGGAACCGGCAAGGAAGTGATCGCCAAGGCCATCCATCTTCACTCCCCGCGGCGCGACAAGCCGTTCGTCCCCGTCAACACCGGCTCCATGCCGGCTGACCTGCTCGAGTCCACGCTGTTCGGCCACGTCCGCGGAGCCTTCACCAGCGCGATCGCTTCAAAGAAAGGCCTGTTCGAAGTCGCCGACAAGGGAACTCTGTTTCTCGACGAGATCGCCACCATGGGCATGGAGACCCAGGCCAAGATTCTGCGCGTGTTGCAGGATCGCCGCTTCATGCATCTGGGCGGAATTCAGGAACTTCAGGTGGACGTGCGCATCATCGCCGCTACCAACGTCGATCTGCGCCAGATGGTGCGCGAAGGCCGGTTCCGCGAGGATTTGTTTTATCGCCTGAACGTCATCACCATCGAACTGCCGCCGCTGCGCCAGCGCAAGGAAGATATTCCTCTGCTGGTGGAACATTTCCGGAAAAAATATGCCGAGGAAAACGATAGGCCGGTAAGAAGCATTACTCCGGAAGCCTTGCGGCCGCTCATGGCATACTCCTGGCCTGGCAATGTGCGGGAACTGGAAAACGTGATTGAGCGCGCCGTGGTGCTTTCTTCCGGAACCGAAATCGGCGCCGACCTGCTGCCCGATTCCATGCTGGGGAGGGGATCGTCGTTCTCCATGCACGATGCTCCATCGGACTCGTCACTCTTCGAAATTGTCGAAGACGTGGAGCGACGCATCATCACCGACATGCTGGAACGCTGCAACTGGAACCAGACCGAAGCCGCCGAGCATTTCCACGTCCCGCTCTCCACGCTGAACCAGAAAATCCGCCGGCTGAATATTGAGATCAAGAAAAAAGGGCGGGGGTAGAGAGCAATTCTCAGCTGCGCCTTGCAACCCCTCTGATTCTCTGAGGGTATCTATCTTAGGCGACGTAACAACGACGGGAACCTTGCTTTAGTCAGGCGCGGGTGACGAGGCATCGAAAGGTCGCGCCGATCTTGTAGCTCCCATCGATCCGACGGAATGGCGTCAGCGCCTGAGTGTGAGCCTGATCGACCTCCTCCGCACTGGAGTTCTCGATCGCACGAGCCGCGACCCCCGAAGAGCGAAGGCCCCGTAATGCCGTAGGTAAGTCCGCGTATTGCCAGGGCGAATCTACGTCAAACACCTGCAGGGGTTCGAGAGCTGCAACGGAAGCGAATGTGCGTAGCGCGGTCTCATCCGATAAAGCAAATGGTCCTGGCGCACCGGGCGGTGGCGGCGGCAGCAGCGGCCTCAACGCCGCGACGAGCAACGCGGCTTCCATCCCTTCGGGGTTGCCCCATGTCATCACTACGACGTGGGACCCGCGCTTGGCCACTCGCTTCGCTTCCGCAAGGGCGGCAGCGGGGCTTGCGGCGTATTGGAAAGCGTTAAAGCCCGTTACCAGATCGAAAGAATGATCTGGGAAAGGCAGACTCTCCAATTCGCCAAGGTGAAAATCGCCATCGGGCACACGATCACGAGCGATCGCCAACAGGTTCTCGGCTGCATCCAAGCCGGAGACTCGGGCACCTCTTTCGGCGGCGAACTGGGCAGCCAGGCCGGCCCCACATCCCACGTCCAGATAGTTGGTTCCGACCTTCGGGTTTACGCGGTCAAATGTTTCCAGATAGACAGGGCCACAGGTTCGCTCTTGTACCGCCGCCCAGTCAGCGGCGGCCGAACCCCAGAGTCTGCCATTCACCGTCGAGGTGGTTCGCTTTTGTTCCATTAAGGGGGCACGTTATCGCGGGTACCCTGATTCCGTCAAACGGCGCCGAAACCAGACGGACGATCAAGGTGTCGTACCAGTCGTTGTCCCACGGCCGCCGCGAATAGCGATCTCACTCCCCGACTGAAGCGCCTGCCCCAGCCTCGGCGGACGGCTGATGGCCAACACCCTTCTCTGCTATAGTTCGAGCGAGCCAGCGCCTCGCACGGCGCCGCGCTTCCGAATCGGCATGGAACTGACCTCGCCCACCGAAGTTGCCAAGCAAAAAGTCCAGGCGGTTCAGGACTACACCTTGCTGGCGGTTCAATCCATCGCCAACATTTTCCGCAAGCCTCGTTATTTTGGCGACATTATTCAGCAAGCCGACCTGATCGGCGTGGGCTCGTTGCCCATCGTGATTCTGTCCGGTTTCTTTACGGGCGCGGTGCTGGCCGTGCAGAGCGCCAATACTTTGCAGCGCTTCGGTTCGATCACGCTCATCGGGCAACTGGTGTCGCTCTCCATGGTGCGCGAGTTGGGACCGGTGCTTACTGGGCTGATGGTCGCCGGGCGGAACGCATCCGGCATGGCCAGCGAACTCGGCTCCATGGTGGTCACCGAGCAAATCGACGCCATGCGCGCACTGGGCACCGACCCTATGAAGAAGCTGGTCGCGCCGCGTGTGGTGTCCACTGTAGTGATGCTGTTTTTTTTGACCATCCTCTCGGACTTCGTAGGCCTGGCTGGCGGATTATTTGTGTCAAAGATTTTGCTGAACCTCGACGCACGGCAATACTGGAGCAATGCCTGGGAGTCGCTGGTGTTTCAGGACGTCTTCATGGGGCTGGTCAAGCCGGTTCTTTTCGGCTTCATCATTTCTACAGTCGGCTGCTTCTATGGCATGACGGCCCGCGGAGGCACTCAAGGCGTGGGCCGAGCTACGACGCAAGCCGTGGTGGCAGCGTCAGTTCTCATCGTTGTGGTGGATTTGTTTGTCACTCAATTCCTGATGAACGTGTTGTCGTACAAGTAGCCGCATGTCCGCGCCCACGTTGCCTCTCGATTCCGCCGCGCCTGCCGTCCACGAATCCGCTGCGTTCGCCATCGAGTTCGAAAACGTGGAACTTGCGTTCGACGCGAATGCGGTGCTGCGTGGAGTTTCGTTTCGTCTGCCGCTCGGCGAGACCAAGGCGTTGTTCGGCGTGGCTGGATCGGGCAAGAGCACCATCCTGAAACTAGCCCTGGGCTTGCTCAAGCCCGACGCTGGACGGATACTGGTACTGGGCAACGACGTGACTCGAACTCCGGAACAAGACCTCTTCCCGCTGCGCGCCAGGATCGGCATGGTGTTTCAAGAGAGCGCGCTCTTCGACTCGCTCACGGTGCGCGAGAATGTGGCCTACCAACTGATGGAGGAACGTGGCATTAGTGACGCCGACATCGACCGCCGGGTGCGCGAAGCGCTGCGCTTCGTCGAGTTGGAACATACGCTTGATAAATTCCCTTCCGAACTCTCCGGCGGCATGCGTCGCCGCGTGGCGATTGCGCGCGCGATTATTACACAGCCTCAACTGCTGCTCTACGACTCGCCCACGGGCGGGCTCGACCCCGTCACTTCCAATACGATCATCGAACTGATCATGAAACAGCGGGACGTATCCAAAACCAGTTCTCTGCTGGTAACTCACCGGTTGCAGGATGCCTTCACCATGGCCACACATCAGTTCGACAAGCAGACCAACCAGGTGCGGTCCCTGCCGCACGGCCGCTTTTGCGACGTCCCCATGAGTTTTCTGGTGCTGCGCGAAGGCAAGGTCATCTTCGACGGCGATGTGCGCCAACTGGCCCACAGCAAAGATGAGTACATTCGGGAATATATTTCCTAGCCGGGATGCGCCGTCCTCCCGCTATTGCCCCTTCATCGCTTTTTCCACATCTTCCGCTTTCGACGGCAACGCGCCGCTCAGCTTGATCAGCTTGCCGTTGGGATCAACCCAGTAATCGTCTTCGATGCGCACGCCGATCTTTTCTTCGGGAATATAGATTCCGGGTTCGATGGTGAAGGCCATCCCCGGCCCCAGCGGATCTGTGTAATTGCCGTCGTCGTGTACTTTGAGTCCAATGTAGTGACCCAGACCGTGAATAAAATATTTTCCCAGCGGCTCGCCGTGCAAGTCCTTGCCGTGGCTGTTGATGTAGTCCATGGCAGCTTTGTAGATGGAGGTGTCCGAGCTTCCGATCAGCATCGACTTTCCGGACTGAAACGCCGCCATCGCGGCCTCCTGCGCGCCCAGAACAATATCGTAGATTTCCCGCTGGCGCGCGCTGAAGTGGCCGTTCACCGGGAGCGTGCGCGTGATGTCGGCGGCGTACATGGAATATTCCCCGGCCGCGTCGATCACCACCACATCCCCCGCGTTCATTACGTTGTCGTCTTCCGCATAATGGAGCACGGTGGAGTTGAGCCCGGACCCGACGATGGGCGCGTAAGACGGACGCTCGCACCCGAGCTTGGTCCATTCGTATTGCATGAGGGCGGAAATCTCGCGCTCGTTCACATTCGGCTTCACAGCTTTGAACGCCGCGAAGTGCGCCGCCACCGATGCGTCCACAGCTTTGCGGATGAGGGCTACTTCGCCGCCATCTTTATAGGTGCGCATCGAGGCCAGAAGCGGCTTCACGTCCTGAAAGAAGATGACTGCGTTCGAGCGTTTCAGAAATGCCAGCGGTGCGGCGTTCCCGGAAAGTTCTCCGTCCGCGGAGACGTCGGCATAGACCATCGGGCGCCCGCCGGCAATCGCCTTTTCGACTTCCTCGGGCAGTTTGCTCATCTCCTCCACACGATCGAAGCCAGTGATCCTGGGCGCGTCAGGACTTTCCGCACCGAGCTTGGGGCCTGTGTATTTTTCCCGGCGGAGATTGTGCGGGGGCAGGAAGAAAATCTCGGTATAAGCGCGCGCCGGAGAATCGCCCCTGGCCTCGGCGGCGGGCGCAATCAGCAGCGCCGTGCCGGGTTCCGTCTGACCCGAAAGATAAAAGAAGTTGTTCTCCTGGCGGAATTCATAAACCTCGTCCGGACCCTCGATCGGCGCGAACAAAACGACGACGCCCGCCTTCTTGGCCAGAGCCTCGCGGCGAGCGTGATAATCTGCGTTCGGCTGGCGATCGAGAGCACTGCCGGTGACGGACGAAACGGCAACGATCAGAGTAACGAAGAGGCTGAAAAAGAAAAGAGAAGCTGCCTTGCGCATCCAGGTTGTCCTGTCTATTGAAATTATTTGTTTGTTATTTGGTTGATCAACCGCTCCGACTCGACATCGCCAACACTCTACTTCGCCCCACTCGTAAGATCTTTCTTCGCCTGCAGGAAAGAATCCACATTACTTTTATCAATCAGGGCAGAACCAGTATCCACGAAGCTCGGGATCGGCGCAAAACTGTCCTTCGACCAATCGGTGTCCAGCGAAGCTGGCTTGTGGTGGTAGAGATTGTCTGCCATCTGCAAACCGACAAACGCCATGGTATATGGCTTCTGCGCGATGGTGGCCGCGATCCCGCCTTTCTGGATCCACTGCAGTGTTTCCTGGTCCGTATCCATCGCCATCACTACCTTGCCGGTGACGTTGTAATTGCTTAGCACGTTCGCCACCTCTTTACCCGACTGCGCTTCCAGACACACAAATGCATCCACCTTGTCTCGTTCCTTGCCGATAATCTGAGTCGTGGTGTCGAAGGCGATGCGCGGGTCGCCTTGAATATCCACCACCCGCGTGATCTTGATATTGGGTGCGCGTTCGAGCGCGTCCCGGTAGCCGCGCAGGCGGTCCTGTAGATTCGGTTGCTCGGGCATGGTGAACACCACCACATTGCCCTTGCCGTTGAGTTCCTTCACCAGCCGCTCGCCACCAGTAAAGCCCGCCTGGTAGTTGTTGGTACCGATGAAAAATAAGCGCTTGCTGGCTGGCGCATCGGAATCCACGGTGATCACCGGAATGCCCGCCGCAATCGCCTTGTCGATGCCGTCTTTCAACAAAGCAGCATCGGTCACGCCCAGCAGAATTCCACTCGCCTGCTTCTGCACCGCCTGATCCAGGGCCGCGCGCTCCGCCGCAGGATCGTAATTCTGCGGCCCCAGGAACTCAGCCCGCACTTTCATTTCCTGGGCCGCCTTGGTAAAACCAGCCCCCGCGGTTTGCCAGTAGGGCACCTGCAGATTGGCCGACACGAAAACGTAATACTCGTCTCCACTGTGCGCCGAATCGCAACTTAAAAACGCCGCCAGCAGAATCATGACGATAAAAGTGTCGAAAAACCTGCGCGAGAGGAGCATCGGACCCTCCTTCGAACACGAAACGAACCAAGCAGAAACGAAAGCGCTTGACGGGAATTTCAGCAGGATTGTAAACGAGAGGTCAAACGAAAGGAAGCGCTGCGGCTCACGTTTCGCGCGGCGCTTGATGCTGATTTCCGGCGCCTCTGAGCTGCGATAGCCCTATGCATTCTTCCGCGTCGAATGTTACATTCGCGCCCACTGTCTTGCCATAACCTTCGCCTCTAGACCCCCACGGGAAATGGCTTAGTGTGCGTGGTCGTGCTGAGCGAACCCCCGCCAAACCTTCCCTGCAGCAGCGACATCAATCCCGTGTACCAGTAGCCCACCACGAACAGCAGCAAGAACGGAACCGTGATGTAGTTTTCGTTATCCACCGCGTAGTAGACGGTGAGCGCGAAATAGCTTCCTACCAGCAGTTCGACCCATGGCACCCAGCCCAGGCGCTTGCGATACTTGGCGCCGACTTTATCCTGCTTCGACACGACGCGATACTTGGGCGTGCGCGCAAAAGCGCTCTGCTTGCCGATCAGCGCTTCCAGCACGGCTTTCGTGTTGGTAATGGTCAGCCCGATCCCGAGCGCCATCAGAAACGGAAGATACAAAAGCGCGCGCGGCCAGCTCCGCGGAAAAAGTTCCCGCTGCGACACCAGATAAAAACTGGAAATCGAAAACGTCGACGCCATGAATAGCGGCAAGTCAATGTAAAGCATCTGGAACCATCCCTGATAGAAGCGGATGATCATCGCCGGCAGCAGCAGAACCGACAACACCACCATCAGCGGATAGCTGATGTTCGCCGTCAGGTGATACCAGGCCTCAATCTTGGTGTGCAGCGGCGCGTCGCTGCGCATCACCTGCGGCAGAATCTTGATTCCGGTCTGCATCAGTCCTTTGGCCCAGCGCGCCTGCTGCGTCTTGAACGCCGTCATCTCTACCGGCAGTTCCGCCAGACACTCCACATCCTGCAGGTAGATAAACTTCCATCCTTTGAGCTGTGCCCGGTAAGACAGATCCGTGTCTTCGGTGAGCGTGTCGTGCTGCCAGCCTCCGGCTTCTTCAATCGCAGTGCGGCGCCACACTCCCGCTGTGCCGTTGAAATTAAAAAAAAGCCCGGTGCGCGCGCGGCCGGAATGTTCCAGCACGAAGTGCCCATCGAGCAGGATGGCCTCCACGTGCGTGAGAAACGAATAATCGCGGTTGATGTGCGTCCACCGCGTTTGCACCATCCCGGCCTTGGGATCGGTGAAGTGATGAATCGTGCGCAACAGAAAATCTTCCGGCGGCGTAAAGTCCGCATCAAAAATCGCGATGAACTCGCCCTTCGCCGTCTTCATGCCTTCCGCCAGAGCCCCGGCCTTGAAGCCCTCGCGGTTGGTGCGATGGTGGTAAGTGATTGGATTGCCCAGCGCGGCATAACGCTCGACCAGGCCGCGGGCAACCTCGACGGTTTCGTCGGTCGAATCGTCGAGCAACTGGATGTCGAGCTTCTCTCGCGGATACTCCAGCTTACAGATCGACTCCAGCAGCCGCTCCACCACATATTGCTCGTTGAAAATCGGCAGCTGCACCGTAACCCGCGGAAGTTCCTCGAACCGCGCCGGAGGCTCCGTGGTCCGCTTGTCGCGATGCTTGTAATAGAGATAGACCAAAACGTAGCGATGCGCGCCGTAACCCGCCAGCAAAACCAGCACGACGAAATACGGAACCAGCAGCGCCACGTCAAATGCGTTGGCGTGGTAAAGCCCGCGAAAAGTAGTATCGAGAAAATGCTGGCGAATGTAGGGCCCAATGCCCCTGGGAGCAGCCCCAACCGCCAGCGTCAAAAACAGCGTGAGCTCAGGATTCAGCAACGAGACCCGGTGAAACTTCCCATTCTACCGGATCGCATTCCACTACGTCGGTTTCTGCAGGATTTGGATTCGGTGGGTGCCCCATTCCTCGAGTCTTTTGCGAGAAAGCCTGCCCCGAACGCAGTCGAGGGGTGGGCGATGGCCTTCTAGCGGATCACATGCACCCGTACACCTACTCGGACCTTCTTCCATGTCCGGTCCGCCGTGTAAACCGGCGCCTTAAGCGCCATCCCCAGCGCCAGGCAAGCGCGGTCTCCCAACGACAACCCAACAGGCCGCGTCTGCGTGACCAGGTCTCCCGCAAGCTTGGCTTGTTCCTCGTCGAACGGAACGATTTCTAGAAGCGTGCTTGTCGCATCTTCCCAGGCTTCTTCGGAAGTCCACCCGCGAGTTACCAGCTTGCTTTGCACTTCTGCAAGATTCACCGCGCTGCCCACGGCACGGGCCAGCAGACTGGAAGTCAATTTCTCCACGCCCGGCTCGCCATTGATCACCGCCAGAATCGCGGAAGCGTCGAGGACGATCCTATTCATTCCTGGCGGCCTCGCGGCGTTCCGCGAGCAGTTCGTTCACCAGCGAGGTGCCGCGCTTTACATATTTCCGGGCTCGGCGCTGCGCCCGTTGGATGCGGCGCTGCTGCGTCGTAATGCGCAATTCGTCGTCTTCGATCCGCAGCAGCACCTCATCTCCAAGCTCGATGCCCAGCGCCTTGCGAAACGCCGCAGGGATCACCACCCGCCCATTCTCATTCACTCGCGCTCGGGTTTCTTCATTCATGACACTCTCCAGGCGATATGACACTATTCTACTATAATGTCATTATCGCCAGCATAGTGACACCGGCTCCGTCAAACGTCGAGGAATCTGCTACCGCCGCGTCGCCCAGGCCAGCCCATCGGGATCCTGCCCCGCTTCGATGCGGCCAACCACCTCCATCGAGCGCAGGTCGATGACGGCAACGTAGCCGTCGGGAGAACACGCCACGAACGCGCGCGCGCCGTCCGGATCCATCAAGATACCCGCGGCGCCATGTCCAACTGCAATTCGTTTCACGGCCTTGCCAGTCGCGGTGTCGATGACGGTGACGTCCGAGCCGCGCAGGCTGGAGATCAGCGCAAGCTTCCCATCAAGCGTAAACTTCAGCCGGTTCGCGCCAGCAATATCGGCCGCCAGCGTTTGTGTCACCTGCTTGCTCGCAACGTCAATGATCGAAACCGTTCCGTCGGCGGCGTTCGCAACCCAGATCTCTTTGCCATCCGGAGAAACATCAAACCCTTCGGAACCGTTGCCCACGCGGACTACCGTCTCATTCCAATCCCCACCCGGAGCACCCGTCGGCCCGCCCACACCCCGCGGAGCGCCTGGCGGCCCATCCGGCCCGGCTCCGCCGCCGCTCGCTTTCTCGATCAAGCTCACCGTGCCGGAACTAACGTTAGTGGTCACAATGAATTTCATATCCGGTGACACATAAATCATGTGCGTTCGGTTCTGCCCGGTGCCCAGAATCCAATCCACACTCTTGCTCGCGGGATCGTACCTGCCGATGGCCTTGGCGGATTCGGCGGTGAACCACACTTTTCCACTCGCAAAATCTAATCCATGCGGACCGCGCAACGGCCCCAAGTCGATGGCAGGCAACGCTTTTTGTCCGACCAAGTCCACCACCGCAAGCGTGTTATAGGCCCCGCCTCCGTAGTTGGACGCGTAGGCCGCCTTGCCGTCAGCGGACGCAATCACTTCGTGGGGATCATGGCCGACCGGTATCCGCGCGACCACCTTCAGGCTGGAAGGATCAACAATCAGGAGCATGCCGTCGCGTTTAGCCAATACCAGCAAGGCATTCGCAGGTGTGTCCGTGGCGTGAACCACGCTGCAAAACATGCCAGCGAGTAGAACAAAAGCAGACAAGATCGCTTTCATAATTCTGAAAGCATACTCCATCATTCCGCCAGGAGGCAGAACGAGGTGCGGCCGGGTGCCCCATTTCTCGCGCCTTTTGCGAGAAGTGGGCGGGTGCCGGCGCAATTCCACCATTTTCTTCGACTAACTGCAACGTGGGCCCGAGCAAAAGCCGGTTACTGCTGATCCTCTACCGCGGGAATCACCGCCAGTTGCAGGCTCTTCCGTTCGCCTTCACTCACTCGCAACACTGTTCCCTGCCCTTCATAGGTTTTGAGAAATTCAGGATTGTAATAAGCTTCGCCGTCCACGCTCTCCCATGCAAACAGCGTGTACTCGCCTGGCGGCAGACCGTGCAGCGTGAAGTGTCCGTTCTGGTCGCTGACAGTTTTGCGGTAACGGTCAGTCCGCGCGCGCAGCCGCGTCTCCGGAACAGCCACCACCGTAGCGTTGGCCAGCTGCGCGTGCTTGGCATCGGCTGCGACTCCATCCACCACGGCTCCGTTCCCGCTCGCCACCAACTCCACCGCAGCCACGCCGCCGCCCACGCCGAAACCGGTGTCGGTGGCCTCGCGCCCTCCCGCGGCGATCGATTTGATGAACCAGTCCGCGCTCGCTCCAGGATCCCCCGCCAGTTCAATGTAGTAACGTCCCGGCGGGACATTCTTCCATTCGAAGCTGCCATCACCGTTCACGTGCGCCACAGTACCGAAACCCTCCCCCAGCGAGACCGCTCCCAGCACGTCGTCATCGCCCTCGGCCGAGCGCAGCGCGAGAAAAAACTGGCTGGGATCGAGCCTTGCGGCCGACTTGCTTTCCATCCGCAGCCGCCCGTGAACCCATCCTCCAGCCTGTGGCACCAGGCGCAGGCCCTCCACATTTTCCGCGCCCACTTCGAGCGCTTGCCGCGCCATCAGCGGCGTCGCCCCGCTCACCGTTGCCACCACCGTGTACGCTCCCGGAGCCACGTCCCGAATCTCGAAGCTTCCGTCCTTCCGGATTTCTGCTCCGTTCAGCGTCAGGTTGAAATCCTTCGACTGCAGCATCACCAGCGCCGAAGAGTCCGCGCCCAGGTTCGCAATCGACCCACGCACCACCAGGCTCGGGCTCGGCGTCAGCGAAAAGTTCACCGGAAAATCGTCCCCTGCATGCAGCTGCACGGCAGACGCCTGCCGCAGATCCTGCGTGCCGGGATAATAAGTTGTGGCATATGCGGTAGCGGCATTCGTACTCGAATCATTCTTGAGTGAATCCACGGAAGGCGCGCTGCTGGCCGCCGCAATCAAACTCCTGAAATCCGGCGGCGGACTCACCGACACATAATAATTTCCCGCTCCGAGCCCCGCGATGCGGTATTCGCCCAGATCATTAGTCCGTTCCGATCCCGCCTGCTGCCAGTGCGTCCGGCCGGCCACGAACGCCTGTCGCAACACCGCCACCTGCGCATCCGGCAGAGGATCTCCATCCTCGTCGGTCACGCGCCCTTCCACCACTGCGGCCACCTGCAAACGAACCAGCAGATCCGTCACTTCCTGCCCCGCCGTCAGCGTCAGCACCTGCCCGTCGGAGCGCGTGTGATGTTTCTCCACTTCGAGATATCCCGTTCGCTCCACAAATAAACGATAGCGCCCCGGCGCCACTCCCTCCACGCGGAAGCCGCCGTCCCCGCCCGTGACCGTGGTGTAATCTCCGCCCTCATTCTGATTTTCGGCAATCAATTCGATCAGCGCCTTCTTCACCGGCTCACCGCCCGGATCCTTCGCCACGCGCCCCTGCACCAAAGCCGAAGTCCGGTTCGGCGCTGCCACGGGCCGAGCATCGCCCATCGAACTCTGCGCGCACAGAGTTCCGCCCCCAAGCGCACACAGGAACAGTAATAGGAAGTAGGAACGCTTCATCGGCTGCATCGGAAGAAGAACCTGGAAACCTGGGTCAAGCCTGCCGATCATGAGGATTGATCAGCCTTTCGGACCACCGAACCTGCATCCATTTTACCTCGGTTTGCCGCGCCCCGCCCAAGCCCATTCCGGGCCTGTGGCTCCTGCTCCTCTGGGTGCCCCATTTCTCGCGTCTTTTGCGAGAAAGCCTGCCCCTAGCCTGTCGAAGGGTGGGGATTTTCATTACTGCAACTTGGGTGCCGACCAGCCAACTTGAGCAAGTTGAATAGGTAGCTCAATTTCCTCTTGACCGCCCCCTCTCCATCTGTTACACATTGTAACGCTACAATGACTAACACACCGCGAGCCCGTCTAAAAAGCGATCAGCCGAACAATGTCCGCCTGAAGAACATGGGCGAAGTCGAGCAACTCGTCATGGATTACCTCTGGACCCACGGCCCATCTTCCTCCGAAGCCTGCCGCGAAGCGCTGGCCTCGTCGCGTCCCATGAAGGATTCCACCATCCGCACCGTGCTCCGCCGCCTCGAAGAAAAAGGCTACCTCACGCATGCCACCGAGGGTCGCACGTTTATTTACGAGGCCTCGGACGCCCGCCAGAATGTCGCCGTCCGCGCCGTAAAGAGCATCATCGACCGCTTCTGCGGCGGCTCCGCAGAGCAACTCGTCCTCGGCATGGTCGATAACGCTGTCCTCAACCGCCAACAACTCGAACGCCTCGCCCGCAAAATCGCAGAAAAAACGATCGCGGAAAACCCGATCGCAGGAAAAAAGCCCGCAGAAAAAAAGGAAGCCAAGCCATGACGCCCACAACATTCGTCGAAGCGTCCACAACTCTTCTCGCGCAACTCGCGAGTCCCGCTGCCCGCGCCCTTGCGCTGGCCGCCGCCGCCGGGCTGGGGCTAACCGCATTCCGCGTGAAGGCCACCAACGTGCGCCTCGTCACCTGGACCGCCGTACTCTACGCCGCCCTCGCCATGCCGTTGCTGGCCTGGATGCTTCCGTCATTGCCGGTTCCCACGCCAACGTTTCTTCAGCACGCGTTGAATAGTGTGCGGCAGAACCGAATATTCAACACCACTGCGGCGCCAAGCTCTATGGAACAAGTCCCGGCGAAAGAAGTCTCTCCGCCTCAAGCCGCGGAGCGGCGTCAGAATGCAGCCCACAGCTTGCCCCGAGCGAGCCGAGGGGGCGCAAGCCCTGGGACTGCGTGGGTCACGAATGAGGCCCAGCGGGGCGAAAGACTAACGCTCGTCCACACTTCGGAACCTGTCGCCGGGGCCCACGCGTCGCCGTCGTCTCTGCCAAGCGCGTCCGCAACAAACGCACCGACCGTCACTGCCGCGACTTCCAAATCTTTTCCAGCTTCAATTCCCTGGAGCGCCGTCGCCGCCGGGACATATCTCGCCATCGCTCTCTTTCTTCTTGTGCGCTTCTTCGTCGGACTCGCATTCAGCCGCCGCCTGCTGCAAGCATCGCAAATCATCGACGACCGGCGCGTCACCATCAGGATGGCTTCCCGCGCACACGCCTCCGGACTGGCCTTTCTCCCGCCTGCTGCCGAGTCCGAATTCATTTCCGTGCCGGTTACCATGGGCGCGCTGCGCTCCACCATCCTGCTGCCGGCAGCCTGGCGCGAATGGGACAACGCCAAGCTCGACGCCGTCGTCGCCCACGAGGTTTCGCACGTGGCGCGCCGCGACGCGCTCACGCAGAGGCTCTCACTTCTGCATCGCGCAATTTTCTGGTTCAGCCCGCTCGCCTGGTGGCTCGACCGTCACCTCGCCAACCTCGCGGAGCAAGCCAGCGATCAAGCCGCATTATCCTGCGGCGCCGACCGCAAGCGTTACGCCACGACTCTTCTGGAATTCTTTGAAGCCTTGCAGGCCGCTCCGGGTCGCGTGTGGTGGCAAGGCGTCTCGATGGCCAAAGCGGGTCAGGCAGAAAAAAGAGTAGAACGAATTCTCTCCTGGAAAGGAACCGTCACCATGGGCTTCAAGAAATCGGTTCTCAAGAAATCAATTGCGGTTGTCGCTGTTACACTGGCAGTTCCAGTCGTTTATCTCGCAGCCTCCGCGCGCCCGGTCGGCTCCAACGGGAGCCCGCAGCATGTGTACGTCGCGCAAGACCAGACGCCACAACCGGCCCCGCGTCCCGCGCCTGCGCCCCAGGCCCAATCAAGCTCCACGCCAGCGCCGGCCGCTGTGCCGACGCTGGAAATGATTTCGCCTCCCGAGCCGTCGGCCCAACCCGAACCCGCCCCCGCCCCACACGCCATCGTTGGAACGATCACCGGAACCATTCGAGGCGGAATTGCCAGCGTGCCGCCTGTGGCTGGAGTCGCGCGGGTAGCCCCGATCGCTCCAATTGGCCCGCGCGCAGCACTGAGTCCGATAGCTCCGATCGCGCCTGTGGCTCCGCCATCGCCGCTTGCCATTCTGACTGGCCAGTCGGGAAGTTCACACTCGTCGCACGGCCGCGGCTACTCTTATTCCTACGGCTACGACGACAATCAGCGCTTCGTCATCGCCTCTGGCAAGACCGATTCGCTGACTATGTCCGGCTCAACCGAAGATGCCGAGCACGTGGAGAAACTGAAGAAAACTATCGCCGGCGACTTCATCTGGTTCGAGCGCGACGAAAAGTCTTACATTATTCGCGACCAGGCCACGATCGATCGCGCGCGGAAATTCGGGGAACCGCAAGAAGAGCTCGGAAAGAAACAGGAAGCGCTCGGCAAGCAGCAGGAAGCTTTGGGTGCTCAACAGGAAGAGCTGGGCAAGAAAATGGAACAGGTTCGCGTCAGCATTCCAGATATGACGGCGGATCTCGATAAGCTCAAAGCCGAATTGAAGCAGCTCAGCTCCAGCGCCACCATGGAGCAGATCGGCAACATCCAGTCAGAGATTGGAGACTTGCAGAGCAAGCTCGGCGACCTGCAGTCCAAGGCCGGCGACCAGCAATCGAAGTTGGGCGAGCAGATGGGCGCGCTGGGAGACAAGCAAGGCAAGCTTGGCGACCAGCAAGGCAAGCTGGGCGACCAGCAAGCCGAACTGGCGCAACAGGCCACGCGGCAAATGAAGCAGCTTCTCGACGAAGCCATCACAAAAGGCACCGCGCAGCCTGAGCCGTAGGCTCCCAACTGTCGGCGTCGCATTGCGAAAGTGTTCCTGAAGGAACACAACTGCAGTTTTGCACAGACGTTCCTTCAGGAACATGTGTCGAAAAGTAGTCAAAAGCTCACGCAGCGTAAACGCCTCGGTGCGAAGGGCTTAGAGCGGCATTGCCGAAATACCGGCAGTGAGTGTGGTAAAAGAGCCACGCCAAAAGCCGCCTCTCGAGGTGTAGCGTTTTGAGATTCGAGGACTAAGGCGCACCGGAATCGAATGCGGCTTCACGCGCAAAACCCACTTCTCGCAAAGGAAGAGAGAAGTGGGGCACCCGGCGACTGTGCTAGCTATCTTTGCGGTAAAGCAGGTTGCGCATGGCTTCTCTGCGAGCGGCGTTGGCTTGCTTGTCGGTCTTCCATCCGTCTGAAGATTTCGCGGCAGGATCTGCGGACGCCTCTTCGCTGCACGACGGGCAACGGTTGGCGTAGCCCGGCTTCCCGGGCTTCAGCTCAAATTCCTCACCGCAAACTACACAGGTTTTGGTGGCAGAACCCACGACAACTCCTTCACGCTTTAATTCAGAAAGTACTGCCGGTACAACGTGTCGCGCTGGGCGGGGCGGAAGCCGGCGTCGCGGATGATGCGGCGTAATTCTTCTTCCGTGGTGCAGTTGTTTACACCGGCGGCTCTTACTACGTTTTCTTCGAGCATCACCGAGCCGACATCGTTGCCACCGAAGCGCAGGCCCATCTGGCAGACTTTAAGGCCTTGCGTCACCCAGCTCGATTGCACGTTGACGAAGTTCGAGAGATAGAGGCGCGAGATGGCCAGCACTTTGAGATATTCGACGGCGGTGGCTTCGTCCCAGTGGCGGCCGCCGAGCGCGGTGTGTTGCGGCTGGAAGCTCCAGGGGATGAAGGCGGTGAATCCGCCGGTCTCTTCCTGCAGATCGTAGAGCTGCTGGAAGTGGTTAACGCGGTGTTCGTAATTTTCGCCGACGCCGAACATCATGGTCGCGGTGGTGCGCATGCCGATCTGGTGCGCGGTGCGGTGAACATTGATCCAGTCGTTGGTGAGGCACTTGAGGCGCGCGATTTTGTAGCGGACTTCATCGTCGAGAATTTCGGCGCCGCCGCCGGGAATGGAGTCGAGACCGGCGTCGCGCAGGCGGAGAATCGTGTCGCGGATGCTGAGGCTGCTGTACTCGGCGATGGCGATGATCTCGGAGGCGGAATAGCAGTGCAGATGGACTTGCGGAAAGCGATCTTTGATTCCGCGCAGCATTTTTTCGTGCCAGTCGATTTTGAGGTCGGGGTGCAGGCCTCCCTGCATGAGGACGCCGGTGCCGCCGAGTTCTACGGTTTCGCGAATCTTGTCGTAGATGGTGTCGAACTCGAGGATGTAGCCTTCTTTGGCGGCGGGGCCTTTCAGCGGGCGGTAGAAGGCGCAGAAGGTGCAGTACTCGGTGCAGAAGTTGGTGTAATTAATGTTGCGGTCGATGATGTAGGTGACCGTGCCCTCGGGATGGAACTTTCGGCGGACGGCGTCGGCTTCCATGCCGATGCCGATGAGGTCGTCGGAGTGGAAGAGCTCCAGGGCTTGGGATTTGGTCAGGGACATTATTTAGAGAGCACCTGACTTATTCTAGCGGAGTTCGCGGGTTGCTTCCAAATGGCGCGGCCGGCCGAAGGGCCTTAGTTTTGCGGCTTTGATGAAAGGGGCTGTCGAGCTTCGCTCGACTGGACAGCCGGGGGCGGCTGTCCCCACATGAGCATTTCCAGCCACGGCTGTTTGCTTCGACGCGGGCATTTCATCAGGGTCTCATCGGATTCGCGTTACTATATCTCTGAAAATTTTATGACTTCGAGTGAAGAGTTTGCCCGCTACCCCAGCCTGCGCGACGTTGCGGTGTTGATCACCGGTGGAGGCTCCGGCATTGGCGCGGCGATGGTGGAGCAGTTCGGGCTGCAGGGAGCGAGAGTTGCGTTTCTTGACGTGGCCGATGAAGCCTCCGCCAAGCTGGTTGCCGATCTCAGTTCTCGATGCCCGCACCCGCCCACATTTTTGCACTGCAATCTTGTGGATATTGCGGCGCTGAAGGCTGCGGTTGCTGACGTGGAGGCGCGGCTTGGCGCGGTGCGCGTGCTGGTGAACAATGCCGCCAGCGATGACCGGCACAAATTTGCCGACGTCACTCCCGAATACTTCGACGAACGGATGGCGGTGAACCTGCGGCATCAGTTTTTCGCGGCCCAGGCGGTGGCGCCGCGCATGGCCGCGGCCGGCGGCGGGTCCGTTATTAATATGAGTTCGATTGCGTGGATGATTCCGTCCACAGGTTTGCCCGCCTACGTGACCGCCAAGGCTGGAATCGTTGGCCTCACGCGCACGCTCGCGCGGGAACTCGGCGGAGCCAACATCCGAGTCAATAGTGTGGCGCCCGGCGCGATTATGACGGAACGGCAGCGGCGGCTGTGGATGACTCCGGATTATCTTACTGAAATCATGCAGCGGCAGAGCCTGAAACGAGAACTGCTGCCCGAGGACGTGGCGCGGCTGGTATTGTTTCTTGCGTCCGACGATAGCGCGGGGATTACGGGCCAGAGTTATGTGATCGACGGTGGTTGGGTCTGATGGCAGGCCTGGCGCGGCTTTTGGAGTGATGTCAGGCACAGCTGGAATTTGCGAAAAACTCGCCGCAGACACAACAATGCGACCACAGGGGCTGAAGCCCACGCTAATTTCAGAGCTTTACGCGGCGCTGAAGCGCCGCTCTTCCACGGTATTACGGGGATTCGTGGCATTACGGGATTCGTGGTATTTACGGGGCTTCGTGGCATTACGGGATTCGTGGTATTTATGGGGATTCGTGGTTTTACACATTCGTAGGTTTGTCCGCTAACCTCTGGAAGGCGTGCCCTTCCTGAAACCATTTATGAGATGACGTCTTAGTTATTTTTTTCAACGACGATACTGGATGAATGACAGAACCGTGCCGATCACGGCCAGGCCGATGAGAATGGCGACCGCCGGTTTGTAGTAGCGGGAAAAGAAACGCAGGATGTGGTTGCCGTAGCGGAATCCCAGATCAGCTTCGATGAAGTAGCGAAGGGCGCGGCCGAGCGTTAAAGCTGCGAGGAACTTTTTTCGTGAGTACTGCATTGCGCCGGCGGCCAACAGAAACGGCAGGAATGGGAATGGCGGAGGCAGGAGTGCGGGAACCGCGACGGCGGCGAATCCCCAGCGCGCGAAGGCTTTGCGAAACTGCGCGGCTCTTCGCTTTGACAGCTTGCGTTCCATCGCTTCTTCGCCACCCTCGCGGGCCAGGCTGTAGGTGATGTAGCCGCCGAGAACCGCGCCCAGCGTGGCCATCAGCCCGTAGTAGGGCCACGGCTCCAGATGACGCGCGGCCAGCCAGATGGTGAGAACGTCCATGCTGCCGGTGAGCGGGACCACGGAATTGTCCGCCAGTCCAAGCAGGATCAGACCGATCCCACCGAGGTGACGCAAACGGCGCCAGATGGGAATTGCTAGCAGAAGAGGAAGATGTAGCGGCATTTGGGCTTGGAGGAGTTTACAAGGCGGTGGCTGGATTGTGTGAAGGTTCGAACTTCTGAAGCATCGCGGTGCTAAACAGTGACTGCGTTCGCGGCGCTTAGAAAGCACAGCTCGGGCGCGGCGGGCAGCACTCCGATTTCGGCGGCATAACGGTAGAAAAGTTGCAGGCCTTCGATGCAGCCGGGATCAAGTTCGTAGTGGATGCTTTCGGTGAGATAGCTGCGGACGTCCTTTTCGCGGAGACCGAGGCGCGGCGCCCACTCGCGGGCGAGTTGATTGAGGCTCGGGGGCGTGAGGCCGTGGTCGCGAGATTCCTGAAATATCTGCGCCAGGTCTTGCGCGGGCGCGCCTCCGCGCAGAGCGGATTCCTGCAAGGCTTGCTGGCGAATGGCCCAGAAGGCGAAGACGAAGGGCTTGCCCGTGTAGCGAATCCATTCTTCGGCGAGGTCGAGGGTGACGTAGCGTGAGCGATCGACTTGCAGCGCGGGATCGCCGATGAGCAATCCAGCGTCGTTGGTCGCGAGCATCTGGTCGAGGTTCGGTTCCATCGCGCTGAAAATTCTTGTGCCGCCCAACCACTTTTCAAACAGGATTTTCAGCAGCGCGACCGAGGTCATCGAGGACGTATCGAGCGCGATGGTTCGAATCTTTTTGATTGGAACTTTACTTACGAGCAGAATCGAACGCACGGCGCGGCGGGAAGCGATGGCCACGCCCGGGAGCACTTGCAGTCCGGGAATTTGCGCGTAGGCGGCTGCTGGAATAATGCCGATGTCGGCGGTTCCGGCTTCGAGAGCGCGGGCGCAGTTGGACGGCAGCGTGTAGGAAATATCGAAATAGGGAGACGGGCCGTTGTGCTCAAAATCCCACATCAGCGGGGCGGTGTTGAGGTAAGAAATGGCGGAAATTCGCAGACGTCTCATTCCTGATTTGATTCTAACAGAGGATTTTCGTCAAGCGGTTGTGATGCGTTACCTTGACTTCGGTTTCCCGGCCTGAGTACAGTCCGGCGAGTTCAGGAAACAGCAACGACCACCGGGGCTAAAGCCCTCCACAAGTCTCGACGGCTTACGCGGCCCTGGTAGGGCCGCTCTTCCACGGTGACGAACGCTTTTGTGAGTTTGTGAGCCGCTTCCACGGTGGTGCACGCTTTGTGAGTTTGTGAGCCACGCTTCCAGGGCGGCGCATGCAGCTGTGAATTTTTCGGGGATGAGTGAACGCCCGCTCTGACGGGATTGGAGTATGACCATGCTGAATGTTGTTGCGCCATCGCCGACCGCTACGCACTTGCTGGAATGGGTTGCGCTGACTATGACGCCGGGGCTGGGGCCGACGCGGGCGCGGAAATTGGTGGAGCGCTTCGGCTCGGCGGACGCGGTTTTTCGTGCGTCGTTGACGGAACTGGAGAGCACGGGAATTCAGGCAGTGTCGGCACAGGCGCTGGCTACGGGCAAGGCGGCGGAACTGGCCCGGGAAGAAATTGCGCGCGCCGCGGCGGCCGACGCGACGCTGGTTTCTTTCGACGATGCGGGCTATCCTCCGCGACTCAAGGAAATCTATGATCCGCCGCTGGTTATTTATGCTCGCGGAAATGCGGGGGTTTTGACGCAGCCGGGTATAGCGATGGTAGGGACGCGGCATCCGACGCCTTATGGTTTGGGGATGGCGGAGCGGCTGGCTTGCGACCTGGCTACGCACGGGCTCGTCATCATCAGCGGCATGGCGCGGGGCGTGGATACGGCGAGCCATCGCGGAGCGATTGCGGCGAAAGGCAGGACTGTCGCGGTGTTCGGCACGGGCGTGGATGTGATTTATCCAAAGGAGAATTCTCGGCTGTCGGAGCAGATTCTTGCGCTGGGCGGGGCGCTGATATCAGAATTTCCGATTGGCACGCATCCGGCGCCGCAGAATTTTCCGATTCGCAACCGCATTCTCAGCGGCATGGCGGTGGGCGTGCTGGTGGTGGAGGCCGCGGAATATTCCGGAACGCGTATTACCGCGCGTTGCGCGCTCGAACAAAATCGCGACGTGTTCGCGGTGCCGGGCAACGTGACTAACAAGAATTCCTGGGGACCGAACACGCTGATCAAGCAGGGCGCGAAGCTGGTTGCGACCTGGGAAGACGTGTGGGAAGATCTGCCTGCGGAAGTGCGACTTGCGCTGACTCCGGCGGCGGCGCCTGAATCCTCCGCGTCTTCTTCTGCATCTCTATTCCCGGACGAAGGGCTCCCTCCTCACGAGAAGCGAATCCTGGGCCTGCTGAAAGCTGACGAGTCCACTCACATCGATGAAATCGTGGAGAAGCTGGAGACGGAATTATCGTCTTCGGAAATCTTCGCTGCTCTCTTCGAGTTGGAGCTTGCCGGCAAGGTGCGGCAGATGCCTGGAAAGAATTTTGTGAAGAGCTTCTGACGGCAGCTATCAGCTCTCAGCTGTCAGCTATCAGCTTGGCCGTGAGTGATGGGGGCAATATGCAGGACTTTCGGAATCTTAAGGTTTGGGAGAAGGCTAAGGCTCTGACTCTTGCCATCTACAAATCCACTAAGACGTTCCCTCGGGACGAAATTTACGGGTTAACGAGCCAGATGCGGAGAGCGTCGGTTTCGATCGGCGCCAACATCGCGGAGGGAACATGCCGAAAAGGCGATGTCGACTTTGCTCGCTTCCTGCAGATGGCCGCGGGTTCGGTTAGCGAATTGGAGTATCACTTGTTGCTCGCCAGGGATCTGGAATTGCTGAAAACCTCAGATTATCAGCGGCTTTCGGAGGCTGCAGTTGAGGTAAAACGGATGCTGGCATCGCTGATGCAAAGGCTGAGAGCTGACAGCTGAGAGCTGACAGCTTCCTTACGGTAACTTGTTGCCGCTGTCCCATTCGTGCTAGCTTCGGAAACAGAAATTCGAGAACTGAGGGAAAATTGGCAAAAGGGTTAGTCATTGTCGAATCGCCGGCGAAGGCGAAGACCATCCAGAAATATTTGGGGAAGGGCTTTACGGTCGAGGCATCGCTCGGCCACGTCAAGGATCTGCCCAAGAGCACATTGGGTGTGGATACCGCGAACGACTTCGAGACGGATTACGTCGTTATCCCGGGCAAAGAGAAAGTCCTGGCGAGGCTGAAGAAGCTGGGCGCGTCCATGGACGCGATTTATCTGGCGCCCGATCCGGATCGCGAAGGCGAGGCGATTGCGGCGCACCTGGCATTTGAACTCGAACTGAACGGCGGGAAGAAGAAGAAAGCCAAGAAGCTGAAGAAGGGCGAGCCGGAACCTCCTCCGCGCATTCAGCGCGTGACGTTTAACGAGATCACGAAGCGGGCGGTGCAGGCGGCGTTTGAGCATCCGCGGGCGATTGACCAGAATCTGGTGGATGCCCAACAGGCGCGGCGCGTGCTCGACCGACTGGTGGGGTATCAGGTGTCGCCGCTGCTGTGGGATAAGGTGCGGCGCGGACTTTCCGCGGGACGCGTGCAGACTGTCGCGCTGCGGCTGATTGTGGAGCGCGAACGCGAAATCAAAGCGTTCGAGAAAAAAGAATATTGGACGATCGACGCCAACCTGGCCACTTCCAAGCCGCCGGTGTTTGACGCGCGATTCGTGGGCAAGGGCGAAGAGAAAATTGAAGTCACGAACGGCGAGGACGCGGAGAAGATCCGCGTAGCGCTGGAAAAGGCCGACTGGCTCGTCCGGTCGGTGGACAAGAAAGAACGCCGCCGCAACGCTGCGCCTCCGTTCACTACCAGCAAGCTGCAGCAGGATTCCTCGCGCAAGCTGCGCTTCAGCGTGAAGCGCACGATGATGATCGCGCAGCGCTTGTATGAAGGCGTGGAGTTGGGCGAGGAAGGCTCGGTCGGCCTCATTACTTATATGCGTACGGATTCGACCCGGGTTGCGCCGGAGGCGATTCAGGAAGTGCGGGAATACGTGGGCAAAGAGTACGGCGCCCAGTATTTGCCGGAGACTCCCAACACATATAAGGAGAAGAAAGATGCTCAGGGAGCACACGAGGCGATTCGTCCCACCTCGGCGATGCGCCATCCTGATCAGATGAAACCGTATCTGAAAGAAGATGAATTCAAGGTTTACAAGCTGATCTGGCAGCGTTTTGTGGCCTCGCAGATTAACCCCGCGGTGTTCGATCAAACGACCGTCGACATCGACGCCAAAAACGGCGGCGAGATCTTCTGGTTCCGCGTGACCGGGTCGGTGCTGAAGTTCGACGGCTTCCTCAGAGTTTACGAAGAATCGAAAGAAGGCAAGGACGAGGAAGACGAGGAACTGAAGCACAAGCTGCCCGCGCTGGAAGCGGGTGAAAAACTCACGCTCAAGGAACTGAAACCGGAACAGCACTTCACCGAACCTCCGCCGCGATTCAATGAGGCATCTCTGGTCAAGGAACTGGAAGAGCGCGGCATCGGCCGTCCGTCGACTTACGCGGCGATTCTTACCACGATTCAAGAGCGGCAGTATGTGCAGAAGATCGGCGGAAAGTTCACGCCCACAGAGATTGGGTTGGTGGTGACCGACCTCCTGGTGGAAAACTTCCGCGACATTTTCGATTTGCAATACACGGCGCGTCTCGAAGAAGAACTCGACGAGATTGAAGAAGGTAAGGAGAAGTGGACCGACGCGCTGAAGGAGTTCTACAAGAAATTTCAAAACGATCTCAAATATGCCGAAAAGCATATGGAAAACATCAAGCGGATGGAGAAGCCCACGGACGAGAAGTGCGAGCGCTGTGGGGCGCCGCTGGTGATCAAGTGGGGTAAGCACGGATCGTTCTACGCGTGCAGCACCTACGATAAAGAGGATCCGAACACCTGCACGTTTACGAAAGAAAACCCGATCAACCTTCCGGACTTGGATTCTGCCGACGTGCAGGAAACTACGCAGGAAGAATATTGCGAGAACTGCGGGCGGGTGATGGTGTTGAAGCGCGGGCGCTTCGGGCAGTTCATGGCATGCACGGGCTATCCCGATTGCAAGACCACGCGGCGGCTCGACCAGGGCAAGAAGGTTCCGGATATTCCGCTCGATGAGCCTTGCCCGAAGTGCGGGCGGAATATGATGATCCGGCACGGACGTTTCGGCGAGTTCACGGCTTGCAGCGGATATCCCGAGTGCAAGTACGTGAAGCAGAATTATATTGGGGTGAAGTGCCCGGAGTGCAAGGACGGCGATCTGGTTGAGAAGCGGGCGCGCAAGGGAAATACGTTTTACGGGTGCGGAAATTATCCCAAGTGCAAGTTCACTTCGGCGCACAAGCCGATTGCCGAGAAGTGCACGAGTTGCGGCAGCGAATATCTGGTGGAGAAGAATTTGAAGGCCGGGCCTGTGATCGCCTGCCCGAACAAAGAGTGCGACTACGAACGTCCGGCGCCGCCTCAGGCCGCGGGGACCAGCGCGTAGAGTTAGTCCGTTACTCCGGTCGCCAAATCCAGAAGAACGTGAGAGGTGCGTCATGTCCAAGAAGCCGACTGCTGTGGATGCTCAACTGATTCTTCAACTCTACGATCTGCGCCGCGAGGCGGAGATGCGGAGGGCACGCCACTGGTGGCTCACTGAATTCTGGCCGCAAAATGCCGACGATTATATGAAGGTAGTGCAGGCGATGGGCGCGCCGGAAAATAACTGGCTGCGGCAGGTTTCCAGCTACTGGAGCATGGCCGCCTCGTTCGCGCTGCAGGGGGCTCTGAACGCCGAACTATTCCTGCAACCGGCTATCAGCGGAGAAATGGTGTTCATCTTCGCCAAGGTGCATCCTTTTCTCAAAGAGTTGCGGGAAAAGCTCGGCGACCCGCATTCTTTCGGCAACATCGAGAAGATTATTACGAGTTCCAAGTTCGGGCGGGAAAGGCTTAGGCTGACTTTGAAGCGTGTCCAAGCGGTGCGCGAGAAGAGGTTAAGCGGTAAAGTGAACTAATTATTATAAGGGATCGCTGAGACTGCGGCGGCTCTGTGAAGAACCACCTGGCGGCACTGGGTATTGGCCTTTGCTTGGGCGCTATGCTCATTACTGCGGCATAATATCGTGATCGGAAACCTCATCGGAATCTGCATCGGAATTGCCCTCTGCGTTGTCTACGACCGACGGAGCAGAAATTCCACATAGCCACTACTCACAACTACAGTTGCGTGAAAGCATTGGCCCATCTGATATCCTAAACGGCTGTGCGGATGATCTGGTGGTTCCTGATACTGGGCGTCAGTACGCTGGTGGTAGTGTGCGTGGCGATAGCCCTCTACATGCGCCTGCGGCGCCACTTGCGGCAGGTTCATGCGGCGGAGGCGGCACACGACGCCGACGCACATCGGCGCCCGCCGGATTTGATTGACCGGTGAAGGGCAGTGAGTGGGCAGCGATCGGTCGGCAGGATACGGTAAGGTTCGTCGTCGAGGTACGGGCAGGTCCAAGGACGGAGGTTTTTCCATGGCAAGAGCGTTGCAGGCCCTGAGCACGCCACAGGAGCGCATGTTGGAAGCTGCTCGACACGTTGCGTTAGTAGTGGGGGCCAGCTTGTTTGTGGCGTTGTGCGCGCGCATTACGATTCCGTTGCCGTTCACACCGGTGCCGTTGACGGTGCAGAACTTCGGCGTACTGCTGGTGGGATTGCTGCTGGGCAGCCGGCGGGGATTCGCAGCGATGATTCTTTACTTGGCGGAAGGCGCGATGGGGATGCCGGTGTTCAGTCCAAGTTCTCTCGGGCTTGTCGGAGTTGCGCAGATATTGGGACCCACGGGCGGATATCTGATGGCCTATCCATTCGTTGCGGGGCTGGTAGGATTTATTTTCGAACGTGGGATGAAGAGCTTTGCGCGGGCCGCGGTCGCCGGCCTGTTGGCTGAGATTGTTTTGTTTGCGGGCGGGGTGACGTGGCTTTATGTGGGCACGCATTCGCTGGCGAAAGCAGCTTACCTGGGGCTTTACTGGTTTGTCGCGGCGGAAGTGCTCAAGGTGATGGTTGCGGCTGCAGTCGCGACGCGCTGGAGGCGTCGTTCGGCAACGCAGTCGTAGATTTGGAGTCCATTGAATGACCGTAGTTTCTGAACAATCTGAGAAACAATCCGAGAAAGTTTCCGCTCCCTCCACCGACCTGCGAGAGATCGCGGTGGCTCACAGTCCAGATTCCGATGACGCGTTCATGTTTTACGGGTTGGCGACCGGCAAAGTGCGCACGCCCGGCCTGCGATTCAGCCATACGCTTTGCGATATTGAAACGCTGAACCAGAAGGCCCGCGAAGGGGTTTACGACGTCACGGCAATTTCTTTTCATGCCTATCCTTACATTCAGGACAAGTACGCGCTCATGACTTGCGGCGGCAGCGTTGGGGAAGGCTACGGGCCGATGATCGTCTCCACACGTTCATTCACGCAGAGTGAGATCAAGAAGAAGCGAATTGCCGTGCCCGGGACTTTGACCACCGCCTATCTCGCATTGCAACTTTTCGCGCCAGGCGTGGAAGTGGAGGTAGTTCCCTTTGACATGATTATTCCGCAGGTGCTCGAGGGGAAACACGAGGCTGGGCTGATCATTCACGAAGGCCAACTCACGTATGACAAGTCGGGGCTGCATCGCATTGTGGATCTTGGGAAATGGTGGCAGAAAGTCACGGGATTGCCGTTGCCGCTGGGTGGGAATGCGATCCGGCGAGCGCTGGGAGCGGAGTTGATGGCGTCCGTGTCGGCGGCATTGCGCGAGAGCATTCAATATGGTCTCGATCACCGCGAAGAAGCGCTGGCCTACGCGATGCAGTTCGCCCGCGACCTCGACACCGAGCAGGCCGACAAGTTTGTCGGCATGTATGTAAACGAGCGCACCCTGGATTACGGGCCTGACGGGCGCGAAGCCGTACGGCGGCTGCTGGATATGGGGCACAAGGCAGGGATTATTGGGCCGGAAGCGCGCGTGGATTGGGTCGGGTAAAACAGCTTTTAGCCCTTGGCTCTCAGCTTTTAGCTTAAGTCTCACTGTGGCGAACGCCGGACATTTTCACCCCGTTCCGAAGGTCGCTTGAAGAATCATCGATTGACACCAACCGTCAGTGGCTGAAAGCCAAAAGCTAAGAGCCAAAGGCCAAAGAGCTTGTTTTCCCAGACTGTTCTCATCGACGCCGACGACACGCTTTGGGAAAATAACATTTATTTTGAGCGGGCGATCTCCAACTTTATCTCCTTTCTCAATCACCACGAATTTTCGCCGGAGCGGGTGCGCGAGGTGCTCAACGATGTGGAGCGCGAGTGCATTATTACGCATGGCTACGGGCTGCACAGTTTTGGGCATGCGCTGGTTCACACTTTTGAACGGTTGAGCGCTCGCCCGGTTACGCCTGAGTTGCACGCGCAGATTCGCGGCTTCGCCCACTCTATTCAGGACCATCCCATTGAACTCTTGCCGGAGGTTCGGGAAACTCTGCAATATCTTTCGGAGCGTCATCGGCTGATTTTGGTGACCAAGGGTGCGGTCGCCGAGCAAAGCGGGAAGATCGAGCGGTCGGGATTGAAGAAGCATTTCGCGGCGGTTGAGATTGTCGCGGAGAAGGATGTTGCTGTTTACGACTCCGTGGTCACGAAATACGATCTGGTACGCGAGGCTACCTGGATGGTCGGCAATAGTCCGAGGTCGGATATTAATCCTGCGCTGGCCGCCGGGCTGCACGCGGTGTTCGTGCCCCACGGCGACACGTGGATTCTGGAACACGACGAGGTGAACGCGGCGCCGCCTCCGCAACAGTTGCTGATTGTGGGCAGGTTCGCGGAACTGCGGGAGCATTTCTAGGACTGGCCGCTCCCTATGGGTGGAGCACGCCGCTGTAGGAGTTTAAAGGTCGCGACGAGAGCGGCCGCTGGTCTGAAGGCATCACGAGATTCCTCTTTCGCCCCGTCGGTTGGGGCTCGCCATTCCTTCCCTACGGCTGGCCGCCGCGGGCTGCATTCTTCCGCCGCTTCGCGGCTGGAAACTGAGGCGCCAACACGGCATCAAACTAACCAACAACCTGATCGAGCACGGAGCATTTTGGCGTGTTACGCTCGTCTTGCTCTGGATTCCGCACCACTTCGTCGTGGCGGTGCAGACAAACAATTTCCGGCGGCTGTTGCGCACGGTTGAGGCGCTTTCCGAGCTCGGGCCCACACTGACGGCCGAGCGCGAGTTCTCGGAAACTTCGCGGCTCATGCTGTCCGCGATTATGGAAGCGGCGGGCGCTCGCGAAGCCACGCTTTTCCTGTTCAGCGACAAGCCTGCCATGCTGACCTCCTCCACGTCTCAGGGTTTTGCCCTGATGCCGGACCCGGCCTTCATTCCTCTCCTTCCGAAACATGTACATGCTCTCTCCGCAGCGCGCGGGCCCATTGTGCTGAATGGGTCTACCTATTCAGTGTTCCTCAGTTCCAATGGCAACGTGGCTCCTGAACTGTTCAAGTGCCTGGCGCCGCTGCGGGCCGCGGGCAAGCTCGCGGGTGTGGTCGCGCTCGGGCGTCGCCCCGGAGACGCGCTCTACGAGGATGACGAACTCAACGCCATGGAACTGCTTTGCAGCTATGTGGCGCTGGCGGTTCAGAATCATGCGTTGACGCAGACCATTGCGCAGAGGGTTTCCGAAAACCTTCGATTGATGGCCTCTCTGCACGGTTTCTACGACAACGCGCTGGAAGCATTTGCCACCGCCATCGACGTGAAGCACGTCAATATCCACGGACACTCCTTGCGCGTGGGCCGCTACGCCTCTGCGATTGGGGAAGCCATGGGAATGGAAGCGGGCGAGCTCGCGGCATTGCGAAGCGCGGGATATCTGCACGACATTGGAAAAGTAGCGGTCGATCGCCGGCTCTTCGGCAAGGCAGGAGCGCTGAACCCTGAGGAGTTTCGCGAAATGGCCGACCACACCGTGGTGGGGCACCAGATTGTGAGCACGGTGCAGTTTCCCTGGCCAAAAATTCCCGAAGCGGTGCGCTGGCATCACGAACGGATGGATGGTTCAGGTTATCCCGATGCGCTGACGCTTGATGATTTATCCATGCCGGTGCGGATCATCGGAATTGCCGACGCCTTCGACGCGATGACCAGCGCGCGGCCTTATCGCGAGCCGCTTTCCGTGGGTAGTGCGTTGAGCGACCTGGTTCGCCTGGCTCCGCAGAAGTACGATCCTAATGTAGTGCAGGCGCTGCTGATTCAGGTGCGGCGCGACGCGGTGGGCAGCAGCCGGGCTCCTCTGCTCGCGGACCGGGTCGCTGTCAACATTGCTCCTGGTGACATTGACCATCTTGCCGCCACGCTGCAACACAAAGTGTCGCGTGGCAAAGTGTATGTGAGCCAGCCGTAGCGGCCGGTGAATTTTTGATCGCTTCACGGGCCCCGGCGGTCGGTTTAAGTCCAAATTAATCTGTGGTTTCCTGGCTAGGTTCCTCAGCCGTTCCAACAGCAACTTAATCCTGCAGCTTGGGTTCATAATGAGGAAGGTTCTCGCTTTCTTCCTTCGGCTTCGACGGAGTGTCGATGAAACCCATTCATGGCAAGGTTACGGGGGTTTTGTTGGCGGTAAGCCTTGCGTGCGCGGTTCCGCTCCTGGCAAAGAAAAAAGATGCACCCGCTTCGAGCCCGGCCGAACAAAAGCGCGCGGTGCATGCGCTCAATCGCCTGACTTTCGGTCCTCGCCCCGGGGACGTGCAGCGAGTGATGGCGATCGGCATCGACGCGTGGATTGATCAGCAACTCCATCCCAACAAGATTGATGATGCGGCTTTGGAAAGCCGGCTGGCGGCGTTTCGAACGCTGCGCATGAGCCCGCGGGAAGTGGCTGAAGATTTTCCGGACGGTGCGCTGGTGAAGCAAGTGATGGATGGGAAGAGGTCGATGCCCTCCGAGGCCGCGAAGCGTGCAGTGTACCAGGTGCAGATTGCGCGGCAGGAAGCGAAACAGGAAGAGAAGCGGGAAAAGCAGAGTGAAGCGGCGGCGAACGCTACTGGAACCGCATCAGCTGTGGCGAATGCGGCGGCGGAAATCGTGGAACCGAAAACGGCCGGCGCCTCTGACGCGCCTTCTGGAGCAGGCATGCCGAGCGCGAGCATGTCCAGCACTTCCCGCGGCGGCATGACGATAGAAGCTCAAGCTAGCGGGGACGCGGAAAACGGGATGGTGAACGCGGCTGGTAAGTCGGACGGCAACACAACTAACGGCAATATCAGCTCCAGCTCAGGCGCTTCCGGCATTGTGAACTCGATGTCCACTGAGCGGTCTGTTCCTTCTGAGGCTAAAGCAACTGTTGAGGACCCTGAGGCGAAACGGCGGGAAGAGCGCTTGTATGCGGACCTGGAGATTCAGAAACTGCCCGAGCTACCTCCCGACCAGCGCTACAAGAAAATTCTGGCGATGTCGGTGGATGACCAGGTCGCGTTCGCCAACTCGCTGCGCGGTGGTAAGGGACAGGACTTTCTGGCGGGGTTAGATCCAAAACAGAAAGAAACGCTGCAGGCGATGAACAATCCGCAAGGGGTGGTCACGGACGAACTGCTCCAAGCCAAGGTGTTGCGGGCGGTTTACAGCGAGCGTCAACTGGAAGAAGTGATGACCGATTTCTGGTTCAATCACTTCAACGTATACGTGGGTAAAGGCCCCGATCGCTTGATGCTCGCCAATTACGAGCAAGACGCGATTCGTCCGCGGGCGATGGGCAGATTCGAGGATCTGCTGGTGGCCACGGCCAAGAGCCCGGCGATGCTGTTTTATCTGGACAACTGGCTCAGCGTGGGACCGGGCTCCATGAAGGCGCTCGGTATTCCGGCGGGACCGCGCGGGTTCTACGGCTATCCGGCGCGTCCGCCAAAACGAAACGCCAAACAGAACAGCGGGCTGAACGAGAATTACGGACGCGAACTGCTCGAACTGCACACGCTCAGCGTGAATGGCGGCTATTCGCAACGCGACGTCACCGAAGCTGCCAAAGTTTTTACCGGATGGACGATCGACAAGCCCAACGATGGCGGCGCCTTCAAGTATGACCCGACCATGCACGAACCCGGGCTCAAATTTGTTCTCGGGCATCGCATCAAGCCGAAGGGTGAAGGCGAAGGCCTGGAACTGCTGCACCGGCTAGCGACCAGTCCGCAGACCGCACATTTTATTTCGCTGAAGCTGGCGCAGCGCTTTGTTTCGGATAATCCGCCGCAGGATTTAGTGGATCAGATGGCGAAAACCTTTCTGAAGAAAAAGGGCGACATCCGCGAAGTGTTGACCACGCTGTTTCATTCGCCGGAGTTCTGGGCCGATGGAACCTATCGCGCGAAGGTGAAAACGCCGCTGGAGTTTGTGGCCTCGGCGGTGCGCGTCACAGGGGCCGAAGTGGATGACGCGTTGCCGCTGGCGCGGCAGCTGGGCAACATGGGCATGCCGCTCTACGGAGCGCAGCCGCCTACGGGCTACTCGATGAAGGCCGAGGCTTGGGTGAACTCGTCGGCGCTGCTCAACCGCATGAATTTCGCGCTGGCGCTGAGCAGCGGAAAGATCAAGGGCGTGAAGCTGGATTCGGCCCAGCTCGCGGGCGAGTGGACTCTGCCCGTGGATGCGACGTTGGCCTTGCCGATTCTGGAGAACAACCTGCTCGCGGGAGACGTCTCGAAGCAAACGCATGATTCGATTGCGGCGCAGATCGTCGAGGCGAAGATCGTCGAGGCGGGAAATGCAGCGCCCGGAAAGAGACCGGCGAACAACCCTGCGGTGAACGAAAAAAACAAGCAACCGCAGACGAACCAACGGAAAGCGGCGGATGTGGCGCAGTCCGCGGATGTGAGCGTGATGGCGGGACTGTTGCTGGGTTCGCCGGAGTTTCAGAGGAGATAGCACAACCCAGCTTCTAGCTACTAGCTACGGCCCACCGTGGCAGTCCCGGAAAGCTGGCTGGGTTCGCTAGGAGCTAGGAACTGCATTTTATGTCCATTACTCGGCGGATTTTTCTTCGCAACAGCGGGCTGGCCGTGGTTGGCACGGCGGCGGTACCTAGCTTTCTTACGCGCGCGGCGTTTGGCGCGGCGCAAGTGACGGGCGGGCACACGAAGCGTCTGGTCGTCATTTTTCAGCGGGGCGCGGCGGACGGGCTCAACATTGTGGTGCCGCACGGCGAGTCGCAGTATTACGCCATGCGGCCGAGCATCAATATTCCGCGCAAGGCTGTCTGCAATCTGGACGGTTTTTTTGGGCTGCATCCATCGATGTCGGCGTTCCTGCCGCTCTGGGAGCAGCGTCATCTGGCGATTGTGCATGCGGCGGGATCGCCTGACCCAACGCGCTCGCACTTCGATGCGCAGGATTTTATGGAATCGGGCACGCCGGGGATGAAGGCCACGGAAGATGGCTGGCTCAACCGTTCGCTGCATGCGATGCCGCAACTGGCGTCCAGTACGGCTTTCCGCGCGATCGCGCTCGGACCATCCCTGCCGCGCATCCTTAGCGGCTCGGAGCCGGCGGTAGCCATGAACAACATCAACGACTTTTCCATCGGGGGGAAGAATCCGAAAAACTCGCCGGTAGCAAACGCTTTCGAGGCGATGTACGACCACTCCTCCGACACTATGCTGCATGGGACGGGAGAAGAAACGTTCGATGCGGTCAAGATGATGAAGGCTGCCGATCCTGGGAAATACACGCCTGCGCCGAACGCGAATTATCCCAAGGGGCGCTTCGGCGACAGCCTGCGGCAACTCGCGCAACTGATCAAGGCCAACCTCGGCGTGCAGGTGGCGTTTGCGGATATTGGCGGCTGGGATCATCACGTGAACGAAGGCTCCACGGAAGGGCAGATTGCGAATGTGCTGAGCGACTTTTCGCAATCGCTGGCGGCGTTCTGGGCCGACCTGGGCGATCTTGGCGAAGACACCGTGGTGGTTACCATGTCAGAATTCGGGCGCACGGCGCGGGAGAACGGCAATCGCGGTACCGACCACGGCCACGCGAATGTGATGTTCGTTCTGGGCGGTCCTGTGAAGGGCGGCAAGGTTTACGGACGCTGGCCGGGGCTTGACCAGTCGCAGCTTTACGAGGGCCGCGACCTGGCGCTGACTACGGACTTCCGGCAAGTGATCGGCGAAGCTGTGGCGCGACACATGGGGAATACGGATTTGAACGCGGTGTTTCCGGGGTACGAAAATCAGCCCGGGAAATTCCTGGAGATTCTGGGATAGTGACTTAGGCTATCTAGCCCCGACCCGTTAAATCTCGACGAGGACATCTCCATTTTCAATTTTCAGCGGATAGACGGCGACCTTGGCGTTCGCATTATGCACAGCTTCGCCCGTCTTTGGATCCCACTGCCAACCGTGCCACGGGCAAACGAGCTTGGCGCCTTCGATTATGCCCTGCCCCAGCGGGCCGCCGCGGTGCAGGCAGACGTTGTCCATGGCGCTGATCGTGCCGTTGACGTTGGCGATGCAGATTACTTTGTCGCCACAGGGGAATTCTTTGGCGGTGTTCGCGGGCGGGAGTTCGGATTCGGTGGTGAGCTTGGTGAAGCTTGACATGTTCGTGTCCTTGGAGAGAGCTGCCGAGCGTCCCTCGGCCGGACAGCCGAGCGCGGCCGTCCCCACAAGGGCTGCCCCGCTGGCGGCTGATAGCTGGCAGCTATTTCGGCTGCAAGGTTTGCGCGATCATTACCTGGCGCTTGAAGTTCTCTACCATGTTTGGGTCGAGGCGCACTTCGGTCGGCTTCTTTGCCAGCGTCATGGTGTCGATTTTGTCCTGCAGCTTGAGCAGGGCGTAGAAAAGATTTTCCGGACGCGGCGGGCAGCCGGTGACGTAGACATCCGTCGGAACGATTTTATCGACTCCCTGCAAGACTGCATATGTGTTGAAAGGGCCGCCCACGGAGGAACACGCACCCATCGAGATCACCCACTTGGGGTCGGGCATCTGGTCATAGATGCGCTTCACGACCGGCGCCATTTTCAACGTGACGGTGCCGGCGACGATCATCAGGTCGCTCTGGCGCGGGCTGGGACGGAATACTTCCGAGCCGAAGCGGGCAATGTCGAAGCGCGCCGTCGAAGATGCGATCATCTCGATGGCGCAACAGGCCAGGCCGAAGGTCATCGGCCACACGGCGGACTTCCGCGCCCAGTTAAAGACGTAGTCGACCGTGCTGATCATGAAATTCTTTTCGAACTTGTTTTGCAGCCAGCCCATGGAGTGTCCTCGGGGAACGCCTACATTGGCAGTCTAGGGAGCGGGTAAAGGGTTGTCAATTCAGGGCGGGGGTAGGGCGGGCGGAGCGACAAGGATCGAGAGCCAAATCGTGCCAAGGGGCGAAGAACGTGACACACTGAAGGCTTATGGCTATCGCCCCAGCGCTCGCAGATCGGGTTAAAAGAAATCTGTTTTGGTTGATTTCGCGGGTGGCAATGGGTTGTTACCGGCGCGTGCCGGTGTTTGGGCGGCTGCGGGCTTCGATTGGAATCATTCGAGACGGAGATCGCGTGCTCGTGATCCGGCGCAATGATGGCCGGGGATTATGCTTTCCCGGCGGTCTAGCGTATGCGTGGGAGACCGCCGAGCAGACGCTGGTCCGCGAGATTCGGGAAGAAACCGGAATGCGAGTAAACGGCTTCGAATTTGCCTTTCGTTATGACAGCTCGGGGGAGATTCCGGTTCGCATTGCAGTCTTCCGGACGCAGGCGGAAGGGCAACTGCGCGGCTCGTGGGAAGGAATGCCCGAGTGGGTCGAATTAGCGGAGGCTGGCGCTGGCATTTTGCGGAGCCAGAAATATGTTATCGAGCGGCTGGGAAAGGGAGGAGATGTCGCGACCTCGGACATCCGGCAGGCAGGCGCGACGGGCTGAAGCCCTCCCCGTGAAATAGCTTAATTGCAGCAGATGCGCTGCGCCAACCGAAGGATCGAGAGCTACTGCACTTCGATCTCGACTTTTTCTACGTGGATGGTTTTTGTTTTGGGATCCAGGGTGCCGGTGATCGTTGCTTTCCGCCCAGCGAACTCGCGCACGGCGTCCTGCTTGTCGAGGCGGTAAACGGTTTTGCCAGCCGCAAGAACGAATTCCCCTCCCAGGTTCTTGATGCAGTAGAGCGAACAGGAAGTGGAGGTGCCGCCCATGGACTTGGATTTGAGCATCTCCTGGTGAGAGCGGGTGAGCGAGTGTACGTTGAGGGCGCACTGGCTGTCAGAAACTTCGCCGCGGAAGACTTTTGTGCTGTCGGTCGCGTGGTCGGTCTGGGCCTGGGCGGCGATCGCCCAGAGCATTAAGCCTGCCGCACTCCACATTGCAATTCGCTTCATGGCAACTCCTGATTCAAACCACTTACGGAACCACGGTGAACTTCATGTTCATGCCTTCGTGGTCTTCACTGCAAATCACGGTGCAGACAACGATATATTCGCCCGGCTCCGAGGGAGCGACGAGGTGAAACTCCTGCGTGCCGGGCCGGAACAGCAGGTTCCATCCTTCAACTTTAGTTCGATCCTTGGCACGCAGCAGCGTAAAGCCATGTATCGATCCATCGCGATTCCAGGTTTTGCCTCGTCGGGCCGTCACTCGCAGAAGCACCGCTTCGCCGGCCTTGACTGTGATCTCCGGTGTACGCAGCCCGGACATCTTGTAGCGGCTGTCGCGGTCAGCCAGCAGTTCGATGAGTCGTTCTTGAGCGCAGGCGCACGGGACCGCAGCGAACAACGCAGCGCCGAACGCCATCATGATAGCAGCACAACGAAATGTTTTTCCGGTACGCATTTTTATTCTGAGGGTCCGTCGTCGTTGGCTACTTGGGCGTTGATACGTGCAGCGTTTGTTCGGGCGATCTTGACTACTGCGTCATGTAGAACAGGATGAGCCGCATGTCCTGGTCAGTAATGGTGGCGCGCACGCGCATGTGGCGCAGGACGGTTGCCATCATGCGTGGCGGAAATTTCTGAGGAGCCGCATGACAGCGTCCGCAGTTAGCGCGGAATCTTTGCTCGCCTTGCACCCGCATGGCATCGGCATCGTAGTTGTGGACGACCGCGGCGGCATTCGTGGCGTCCTTCTTGCCGGAAGGCTCGGCCGGACGCGGAGGATCTCCGGCGAAAACGACCGCGCTGAGAGCAAGCATGCAGAGCAGGATGGCAAGCGCCGACTTTCGAGGGTTAAAGACTTTCTTCATTGCGCCTCCACTCATTGTGCCTGCACTCCTGGCGCGGGCATCCTTGGTTGATCCGCGCCTTGTTCGCCCATGCTCTGTGGACTCACGCCTCGTGGGCTCATGCCCTGCGCCCCCATGCTTTGACCCACGCGGCCTAGAGGAAACAGGAAACGGTAAGTGATGCCGACAGTCCAGAGATTGAGATTGCCCGCCGAACTGAATTGGCGGCCGTAGCTGGACACCAGCCTGAGGCCGTCGCGCAGGTAATAGTTCAGCCCGAATTCACCTTCGCGAGTGTTTGCGGCCTGAAGCCCAAGGGCCTGGGCCTGGTCGGAGCTGATCGAGCCGAGGAAAAATTGCTCCGCTCTGCCTGCGAGTTCGGTCCGGCGCATCACGCTCTGCCAGAAATGCAACTGGCTCAAACGATAGGCGCCGTCCACCCAGTATCCGCTGCCCTGGTTGGAGCGGGCGTACTCGGAATGGATGTTGAGTGGAAGCCGGGTTGACAGCCATGCAAAATGAAATCCAAAGGAATTGGTGCGCGTGTCCTGGAGCAGTTTCTGAAAAGATGCTCCTACCTCGATCCGCGGACCGGGGAAGAAAAAGGCCAGGCGCCCACCGACGTCGCGATTGGACTGCAGGTTGTTGTGTCCGGTGCTGATTGCCGAAACATAGGCTGCATAGTTGAAGTTGGCCTTGGCGTTGGCTGGAAATCCGCCGCGCAGCATCATGCCGTCATTTGATTCAGCGGACAGCGGCAGAATTAAAGGATCCTGTTGCAGGCTGCGAATCCAGATGGGATACAACCGCTCGTTGAAGATGCCGAAGGGCGTGAGAAAGCGTCCCAGGGTGACGGTAAGGTGCGGATTGGCGATGTAGTCCGCCTCCAGATAGTCGAGATTCTTACTAACTTCGCCACCGTAAGAACCGCCGCCGGGTCGGCGCTGAAACGCTCCCTCGCACTCCATTCTCCCTTCGACCAGCCAGCGGTCGCCGAGCGGCAGTAGAAGTACAGGATTGATCTGAGCGTTGATCTGATTTTGCCCGGCCGTGACGAAATTGAAGTAACCGGCGCTGCCGCTGAGAATTGGGACTGGCTTCTCGGAATCGGACGTTTGAGCTGCCGACTGGCCGGGTATAAAGAATTGAAAACACAGCGCGGCGGCGACCGCCAGAGCGTTAGCCCGCAGCCATCCTTGCCCGGCTCTTTTTTCGCGGTAAATCAATAAGCAAGTCAGGACGCAACTCCGCGTGAACCTTTGAGTTGATTGTGCTTCAGGGCGCTAGCAAGCAGAACGTAACGGAGGTAACGGCGCAGTACTTCGGTACTGGAATGGGATCTTTTCCGGATTCAACACTCACAATTCCGGAATTGTCGAGTCTAAAGGGGTGGAATATGGAGGAAGCCATGAATCGCCAACGTCGTTTTGCCACCTGGACAGGGGCTGCCCTGGGAACGGTTTGCGCGCTGTTTGCACTTTCCCTGGTCGCGCACGCTTCGGATCGCCTCACCGATGAATTCCACAAGACTTATCCCATTAGCGCGACGGGCCGGGTCGAGCTCGATAACATTAACGGCGACGTGCACATTTCCGTCTGGGACCGGAACGAAGTGAAAGTAGACGCGATAAAGACCGCCGGCACCAAGGAGCGGCTTGACGAAGCGCGAATTGAGATCGAGTCGGGCGCAGATTATGTCTCTATTTCGACCAAATATCCCGATCACGATCACACGTTCAATTGGGGGTCGCACAACAATCCGGCGAGTGTGGAATACACGCTGACAGTTCCGCGCGGAGTGCGGCTGGATGAAATCAAGCTGATCAATGGAGAGCTCGATGTGACCGGAGTCAGCGGCGAAGTGCACGCTTCGTGCATCAACGGAAAGATCGAGGCGCACAATCTTTCGGGGCGGACGGAACTTTCAACCATCAATGGAAGGCTCGATGCGAGGTTCGATCAGCTGGCCGGTTCATCGGTGGAACTGAATTCGGTGAACGGCGCAGTCGAGCTGACGATTCCGTCGGATTCAAAGGCAGAGATCGAGGCCAGCACAGTTTCCGGCAGCATCGATAACGACTTTGGGCTGCATGTGAGCAATCACCGCATCGTTGGACACGATTTGCGCGGCGAACTTGCGGGCGGCGGGACGCGCATCGAACTGAAGAATGTGAACGGCAGAATCGAGGTTCACCACGCGTCGGACGGGCGGGCATTGAGTCCGGTGAAGGACCTGAGCCACCGGGATCGAGATGATGGGGACGACAGCAACATTTAAAGCCGCTTGACGAAGTCAGTAGATCATGTAGCCCGGGGCGGGCGTGCGCAGGTCGGGCTTGGTGGCCATTAGCAGCAGTGCGCCCGTTCGCTTGAAGGCTCGCAGATCTTCGAGGCTGTTGAACGATTTGGTTTTGTAGTCGTCGGGAGTGGGCGTGTCGTCGGGAATGCGGTGCGCCTCGACGTTCTCGAAAGCGTGCTTTTTCAGGAGATCAATGTATTCGGCTTCCGACCGCACATGGACCGGCACTTTCAGTTTGTCGACCCACTGCAAGGAATACTGGTTGTCGCGGTAGAGATTGATCAGGATGAACAGCCTGCCGCGCGGCGCCATCACGCGAAACAATTCCATCAGCGCGCCGTCCTGATCGGGATAGTAGTAAAACGATTCCACCGACAATACTTTATCGAAGAAATTTTCTTCCCAGGGAATCTGCTGCGCCGATCCCCAGACGTAGAGGATGTTCTCGAAATCCTTCGAGGCCGAGCGAGCCTGGCGCACCATTTCGTCGGCAACATCGACGCCCACAACCTGGCCGAATCCTTCCGGGCCTTCGCCCACCAGCCGCGCTAACAGGCGCGTGGCCCATCCTGAGCCGCATCCCAGGTCGAGCACGCGTTCGCCGGGACGAAGATTCATCAGGCGAATCGTCTTCTCGGTGATGTCGAGATGATGGCGCTCCATCTTCTCGCCTTCGCCGTCGGCCGCCCAGCGATTGAATTCGTGTTGCAGTTTCTGGTCGGGAGTTTGGGGATGATCCGGCATGCCTTCCTTCGTGAACTTTGGTGTCCTTCGTGGTCTGAGGTTTAATTCTATAACCACAAAGGGCACGAAGTTCACGAAGAACGGCCTCAGTGACGAGCGAAGCCGAAGGGACGCGAAGACCGCCTCTGTGCTACAGTTTTGCTCCTCATGGCGACACGCCCGCAGAATCCTTCGCCGCAGCCCGACTCCAGCCCACTCTACTGCCCCAACTGCGCCGAAGAAGTCAGCGATCCGCTGACTTGCGGGGACTGTTCGTCGGTGATCTGCCGGCGCTGCGGCACTCCGCTGGAATCGCCGGACGAACTCGGAATCGGATAATGGAATCCTCGCCCGCCGCTTCCGGCACCGACCCTATTTCATCCCTCTCGAACCCCACCCCGGTTCAACCGACTCTAGTCCGTGGCCTCAGCCTGCTCGATTCCGTGTTGCTGCTCGTCAGCGGCATCATCGGCTCGTCGATTTTTCTCACCGCCAAAGATGTTGCCGGGCCCCTGCCACAGCCTGTGCTGTTTCTTGGGGTGTGGGTGCTCGGGGGCGTGGTTTCGCTTTTCGGTTGCGTTGCCTTCGCCGAACTGGGATCGATGTTCCCCGACTCGGGCGGGCAGTACATTTACTTGCGCGAGGCCTACGGCGACCTGGTCGCGTTCCTTTACGGCTGGATGCTGTTCGCGGTGGCCAACGGCGGCTCGATCGCAGCCCTGTCGGTCGCAGCGGCCGCTTACACGGGACGAGTCTTCCCCGTTGTTTCGCAGGAGCACGTTGTGCTCTCGTTCGCGGGAATCGTCATCACTCGCGCGCACCTGTTCGGCCTGCTGTTGATCGCCATATTGACCTATGTGAATGTCGTGGGATTGCGTTGGGGCACGCTGCTGCAGAATCTTTCCACCTGGACGAAGTTCGTAGCCATGGCGGCGTTTGTGATTCTCGGATTCGCCATCGGCAAGGGCGACTGGTCGCACTTTCGCGCGCACGGCGTCGGCCTCACCATGGGATTGCATCCCGCACAGTTGATCTCCGCGATGGGAGTCGCGTTGATCGCTGTGTTCTGGGCCTATGACGGATGGGTGTACATCACATGGGTTGCCGGCGAGGTGAAAGAACCGCGCCGCAATGTGCCGCTGGCGATGGTGTTGGGCGTGCTCGCCGTGGGCGCGATCTACGTGGCCATGAACATGACTTACTTGTACGCGCTGCCCCTCGGCGAGATTGCGCAGCACGAAACTATCGCCCATGCTGCCGCGACTGCGCTGTTTTCTCCGCACGCCGCGGTGTGGCTCTCGCTCATGATCGCGGTTTCCTGCTTCAGCGCCGCAGCCACATGTACGCTTTCGGGCGCACGCGTGTATCTCGCCATGGCACAGGACGGCGTTTTCTTTAAGCGCATGGCGGTGATCCATCCCAAATGGCGGACCCCCGCCTTCAGCCTGGTCGGACAAGGCGTCTGGGCCGCACTGCTCACCGTGAGTGGACGCTATGATCAGCTTTACACTTACGTGATCTACGGCATGGTGCTCTCGTATACGCTGACGGTGATCGGCATGTTTATTCTGCGCTGGAAGCGGCCGGAGATTCCGCGCCCCTACCGCTGCGCGGGATACCCCTGGCTGCCCGCGATCTATGTGCTGATCGGCACGGCCTGGACGCTGAATACCATCATCACGCGGCCGGCGGAAGCGTTCTGGGGAACGGCAATCGTGCTTATCGGTGTGCCAGGATATTTGTACTGGAAGCGCAGCAACCGAAAAACCGCGGCGTTGGCGTAGCAGCGCTGGAGTACGGGGTAAATGATGGCGGCCTGAAAAAACTTGCTTGCTCCGAGCGCTGCCCGGTGGTATTCCTCATCTTCTTGCTTGCGCTATCTTGACCGCGGGACACGCGATTGCCACGACCCGACCCAGGTGCCGACCAATCCGACAGAGTGAGTTTTCTTTCTCCAAGCTCTTCGATCGCTGACACTGAAGACCCCAGCCGTCCGCGCCAGGTGATGGGGTTCCGCGATCTCGTCCTGTTCTACGTCATCACCGGCATCAGCTTGCGGTGGATCGCCAGCGCCGCGGCGGCCGGGCCAAGTTCCATCATCATTTGGGTGGGAGCCTGGCTGTGCTTTTACATGCCGTTGGCTTTGTCTGTGCTGGAGCTTTCGTCGCGCTACCCCAGTGAGGGCGGCCTCTACGTGTGGAGCAAGCGTGCGTTCGGAGATTTTTCCGGATTTATGGCGGCGTGGACTTATTGGACCAGCAACCTGCCCTACTTCCCTGCTGTTTTATATTTTGCCGCCAGCAATATTCTCTTCATGCGTCAAGCTTCGTGGCAGCGTCTCTCGGGGAACGCGACGTTCTACATCGTCTTCTCTCTGCTCACGTTGAGTGCGGCCACGCTGCTGAACATCGTCGGGCTCGACGTGGGCAAATGGCTGCACAACATTGGCGCGCTGGCCATGTGGATCCCGGTTTGCATCGTGATCGCGATGGGATTGATAGCTTGGCATCGCTACGGATCGGCTACACATTTCACGGTGCAGTCGATGACACCGAGCACGCATCTCAACGACATTATTTTCTGGTCGGTGCTGACATTTGCTTTCGGCGGATGCGAAACGGCGTCGTTCATGGGCGAAGAAATAAGGAATGCGCGCCGTACCATCCCAATCGCGCTGCTGTCGGGCGGCGTCGTGGTAACCATTTGCTATATCCTGGGCACCGTCTGCGTGCTGCTGGCGCTGCCATCGGCGGAAGTGAACAGCTTGCAGGGATTAGTGCAGGCCGTGTCGAAAACCTCGGCGCGCGTGGGGTTTCCGGGTGTGCTGCCGCTTGTCGCATTTCTGATCGCGCTGAGCAATATTGGAGCGGCGGGGGCGTACCTTGCTGCGGTCGCTCGTTTGCCGTTTGTCGCTGGGCTCGACCGCTTCCTGCCCCAGGCGTTCGGCGCGCTGCATCCGCGCTGGAAAACTCCATGGGTCGCGCTACTCACGCAATTCTTTCTCGGCGTCATCTTCATTTTTCTCGGGCAGGCTGGCACCAGCGTCAAAGGCGCGTATGACGTGCTGGTCAGCATGGGCGTGATCACTTATTTCATTCCCTACCTGTATCTCTTTGCGGCGATGATTAGGCTGCAGCGCGAGCCGGCGGGGCCGGAGGTGATCCGTGTGCCGGGAGGCAAGACTGTGGCCGTGCTGGTAGCGGCGCTCGGATTCCTGACTACGGCGGCGACGATTGCGCTGTCTCTGATTCCGCAGCCCGACGAACCGGATAAGACGTTGGCGCTGTTCAAGATTCTGGGCGCGACCACGGGGCTGGTGCTGGTGGGCGCGTGGATATATGCAGCCGGGAAACGTCGAGCGGCCCGCGCTGCTTAGTTGGAGATAGCCGCGAAACCCTGATGTTTCTGGAGCCGGTCTTCTCCGTGCCTCCGTGACTCTGCGGTGGAGGGTTCTCTACACCGGCGTCGCCGTTTTCCGCGACGGATTGTAAAACGGCAGCGCGGCCACTTTCACATTAGTCTTCAGACGCACCGCTTCGATCGTGACTTCCATCTGCAGAGACGTACCCGGCTTCGAAGATTCCGTCTCGACGCTCGCCAGCGCGATCATCTTTTTCAGGATCGGCGACCAGCTGGTGGTGGTTGCTTTGCCGACCTGCTTTTCTCCCGAGTACACCGGGACGGCCACACGCGAAGCCTGCGCGGGAGCAGCCGGCGTCAGGCCATAGCGCTCGTAGAGTTGTTCCACGTCGGTCCAGTCAACTTCGAGGCCCACGAGTTGCCGTGCGACGCCGTTTTTCGCGTCGAGTTCCAGCGCACGCTTGCCGATGAAGTTCGCTTTGTCGAGATGCACCATCTTGGCGAACCCCAGCTCGTAGGGTGAATATTTCTGCGATGGAATCAGCGCCTTCTTGGAACTGGTGTAATCAACTTCAATCAGGAGAAGCCCAGCTTCCACCCTGGCCACGTCCAGGGCAAGCATGCCGGCTGCGTGCAGATCGAATTGTTTGCCCGTTTCCGCCAGCGCATCCCAAACCTTGACGGCGTCGTTCTTCGCTCCATCACTGCAGGGCACCCAGATTTCGTAACCGAGATCGCCGGTATAGCCGGTGCGGGAAATGTCGACGGCAACCCCGGCGATCTTCCCGCGAGTCACTCGAAAATATTTCAGATTCGCAATATCGACTTCGGCTACGGCCTTCAACAGCTTGGCGGATGTAGGCCCCTGCAGCGCCAGTGCGGCAACCCTCTCTGAAATGTCTTCGATGTGCACGTCCATGTTCAGGCCGTTTTGCCGGAACCAGCGCAGGCTGGGATCGGCGGCCGTCCACCGATAAACATTTTCTTCCAGCCGCGAAATTGTTCCGTCGTCGATCACTTTGCCCTGCTCATCACACCAGCAGCAATAGATCACGTGCCCGACCTTTACTTTGTTGATGTCGCGGGTGATCACGCGGTTCACCAGTTTGGTCGCGTCTTTGCCGGTGATCAGATATTTGTAGAGCGGTGAGATATCAATGAGCGCGGCCGCGTTGCGGATGGCGTTGTACTCGTGCTCGTGATGCACTTCGTAAACGCTGACCGTGTAATAGCCCGACCACTCGCGGTAGTTCAGGCTCTGGCAAAGCGGAAAAGTTCTCTCGTGAAATGCGGTTCCGATGGGCAAGGTGGTTTCCTCAGGTTCGACTTCAATTGTTGAAGCCGGATTATAATTCACTGTCCCGCTTGCGCAGCAACAGGGCTACGCATGACTTCCCGTCACCGCAGATTCAAATGGGCAGACAAAGCTCCACGTTCCCGATAGAATGGCTATTCAGCTCCAGCCCATGCGCTCAACCACGCCAATCGTTTCGAATGCCCTCCGCAACTGGAGCGTTCTTCCCAGCGGCCTCTAATACGCGCCCCCCAAAACTGCGCTATCGTATCCTTCGTCTACATTCTCCATCAGCAAGCGAACCGCTAAAGGCTAAGGGCTTATGGCTAATTCATACGACGTAATCGTGATCGGCGGCGGGCACAACGGCCTGGTCAATTCCGCTTACCTGGCGCGCGCGGGCAAGAAAGTTCTCGTGCTCGAGCGCCGCCACATACTCGGCGGCGCCGCCTGCACCGAAGAAATTTTTCCCGGATTCAAGTTCTCAGTCTGCTCGTACGTAGTGTCGCTGCTGCGGCCGGAGATTATTCGCGACCTCGACCTGCCCCGCCACGGGCTCGAGATCCTTCCGCTCGACGGCACGTTCACGCCCATGCCCAGTGGCGATTACCTGTGGCGCGTGAACGATCACGGCAAAACTCACCGCGAGATCGCGCGCCACTCCCGCGTGGATGCCGAAGCTTACGACGAGTTCGGCAAGGCCATGCAGGCCATGTGCCGCTTCGTAAAGCCGATTCTCAGCATCGTGCCGCCCGATCCCACCACGCTCAATCCGCGCGAACTGATGAAACTGCTCTTCATCGGACGCCGATTCCAGGGTATGTCGAGCGAAGACAAGTACAACCAGGTGCAGCTCATGACGATGAGCGCCATCGACTTTCTCGATCAGTGGTTCGAGACCGATGTGCTCAAGGCCACGATGTCGGCGTCGGGGATCATCGGAACTTTTCTCGGCGTGCGCTCGCCGGGAACTGCGTACGTTCTGCTGCACCACTACATGGGGGAGATCGACGGCGCGTTCCGCGCCTGGGGCTTCGCACGCGGAGGCACGGGCGCGATTTCGAATGCCATTGCCGACGCCGCCCGCGAGGCGGGCGTTGAGATTCGCACCCAATCCGGCATTTCGCGGATCATCGTAAAAGGCGGCAAGGCGAAGGGCGTGGTGCTCGCGAACGGCGACGAACTTTATGCCGACATCATTTCTTCCAGCGTCGATCCGCGCCTCACTTTCACAAAGTTCATTGAAGCCGAGCATCTTCCGGGAGATTTTCTGGAAGAGGTGAACCGGTTCAAGTTTCGCGGATCGTCTGGCAAGGTCAACATGGCGCTCGATGCGTTGCCGAATTTCAAGTGCATGCCCGGGCCGGGCGCGCACCTGCGTGGCGCGATTTCGATTTCTCCTTCCGTCGAGTACATGGAGAAAGCTTACGACGATGCGAAATACGGAAACTTTTCCCGGCATCCGTATATTGACATGGTGATTCCGTCGCTCACCGATCCCTCCGTGGCGCCGCCGGGCAAACATGTGATGTCGTGCTTCGTGCAGTACGCGCCTTACAAACTGCGCCCAGGCCTTAACTGGGACGACCAGAAAGAGGCTTTCGGAGATACGGTCGTCAACACCATCGCCGAATATGCTCCTAACATCAAAGACATCATCCTCCACAGGCAGGTTGTCACTCCGCTCGACCTGGAACGCGAATGGGGACTGAGTGAGGGCAATATTTTCCAGGGCGAGCTTTCGCTGGAGCAACTTTTCTTTTTGCGCCCCGTGGCGGGCTGGGCGCAGTACCGCACACCCATCAAGAACTTATACATGTGCGGTTCGGCAACGCATCCCGGTGGCGGCATCATGGGCGCCAATGGACGCCTGGCAGCGCTCGAGATTTTGAAAGACGTCAAGGGAGCGGCATAACCAAGGTGCTTTGTCATCCTGAGCGGAGCATGAACGGCGCGAAGCGTCGATCATGCGAAGTCGAAGGACCCCGTGGTCCCTTCATGAGGCGCGAACGCGTCCAGGCATTCTTGAGAGATTCAGATACCCTATGACCACCTCCACACCACGCGACATCGTCATCATTGGCGGCGGCCACAACGGGCTGGTTGCCGCGTTCTACCTGGCCAAGGCGGGTTTCACGCCGCTGATCATCGAACGCCGCGAGCAGGTGGGGGGCTCAGCGATCACTGACGAATTTCATCCCGGCTTTCGCTGCTCTACGCTGGCGCACACTGCCGGCCCGATTCGTCCCGAAATCGTCCGCGACCTGCAACTCGAGAAGCACGGACTGCGCCTGATCACGCCGCTGGTTGGCGTCACAGCGCTCTCGCCCGACGGCCGCGCGCTTTCGCTCTATCAGGACGCAAGCCAATCAGCTCAGGAAATTGCCGCCTTCTCGCAGAAAGACGCAGCGAAATATGCTGCATTCCAGGAATCACTTGGAAAAATGGGCAAGGTGATCGCGGAGGCTCTCGCCACAACTCCGCCCGACATCGACCACCCCAGCGGCGGCGACCTGTGGAGCATGCTCAAGACTGGGCGCGCGATCCGCAACCTGGGCAAGAAGGATATGTTTCGCCTGCTGCGCTGGGGACCAATGGCAGTGGCCGACCTGGCGGCGGAATATTTTGAAACGGAATTGCTGCGCGCTGTAGTCGCGGCCCGTGGAGTATTCGGAACATTTCTCGGACCCTGGTCCGCGGGAAGTGCTTTGGTTTTGCTCATACGCGCGGCGGGAGACCCTCATCCTGCGGGCTCGGCGCATCTCGCCGCGGGAGGCATGGGCGCGCTGACGCAAGCAATGGCCGCGGCCGCGAAAGCCGCCGGCGCCGAGATTCGCAGCGGTGTGGAAGTCATCGAGATTCGCGTGAACGACGGCGCGGCCACGGGCGTTCTGCTCTCGACGGGCGAAGAGATCGCGGCGAAAGCGGTGGTCTCCAATGCGGATCCGAAGCGCACGTTGTTGAAGCTGACCGATCCTACTCATCTTTCCCCTGATTTTGTGCAGAAGTTGCAGCATTATCGCGGCAACGGAACGGTTGCGAAGGTGAACCTCGCGCTCTCCGGTTTGCCGAACTTCACCGCGATCAAGAATGGCAACGCCAACGCACTGAAAGGCCGCATCCACATCGGACATGAAATCGACTACATCGAGCGGGCCTTCGACGAATCGAAATACGGCAACTTCTCGCGCCAGCCGTATCTCGAGGCTACGATTCCGTCCCTGACCGATCCAACGCTCGCGCCCGAGGGCAAGCACGTCATGTCGATCTACATGCAATACGCTCCTTACAAGCTCAAGGGTGATTGGGAGAGCCAGCGCAAGGAACTCGGCCAGACCGTGGTGAAAACGCTGGCGCAATATGCGCCGAATCTACCGGAGTTGATTTTGACGCACCAGATCATTACGCCTCTGGATCTGGAGGAAAAGTATGGCTTGACGGGCGGGCAAATTTTTCACGGCGATCTGGCGCTCGATCAGTTCTTCACCATGCGTCCGTTGCTCGATTGGGCCCGTTATCGTACGCCCATTCAGAATCTGTATTTATGCGGCAGCGGCACCCATCCCGGCGTGGGGCTGACGGGGGGTTCGGGGGCGAATGCCGCCAGAGAAATTCTAAAAGAATTGAAGCGATAAGCTCCTGGCGGGATGCATCATAATCAGGTTTCCGGTGCGGCCGGACTTCTGCGTGCGACCGGGAGGTTTTCACCAAACCTACCGGAGAAATTTCGTAGTTTGTGCAACCTCTTTCACATTGGTGGCCAGGATTAAGGGCTAATCGCAACCGTTCTTGAGGTCAGGCAAGAAATTCCGGGCTAAAGAGCCAATTCCCTATCTTTGTCTTCTGATCCTTGCCAGTTTTTCCCTTCGCTTTCCGCTATTCCAAATAGGGGCACAGAAGCGCCGGGTGGTAATTCGGCAGGTGCTCGGAGGACTCCCATGAGAAGCACAAAAGTTTCTACAGGATTGATTGTAGTGTTGGCGATCTTAACCGCGACCGTGCTGTTGAACAGTACGCGCGCTGCTGCCCAGACGGAAGTGGTTTTGCATAGTTTCCCGGTCAGCACCACCGACGGGTTCGAGCCCAACGGCAATGTAGTCTTCAAAGGGGCCACACAACTCTACGGCACCACGCCGGACGGGGGCACAGGCACACCCTACCCAAGAGGGACGGTGTTTGAGCTAACGGCAAAGCGCGGCGTATGGTCCGAGACAGTTCCTCATCCCTTCGACCCGAACACCTCGGACGGGAGTCCGTACTACGCGGGTCTGCTTCTCCATGCCGGCAAGCTCTACGGCACGACGGAAGGCGGAAGCTCCACCTATGGCGCCGTGTTCGAGTTGACTTATACGACGGGGATCGGCTGGGCCAAGACGTTCGAGTATACGTTCCCCGGATACACAAACGACGGGGAGGGCCCCGCCAATCTCGTTTACGCCAACGGCAATATCTACGGCACCACGGGCGCCGGCGGCAGCAACCTCAATTGTGGCACTTCTGGCGAGATGGTGGGGTGCGGCACGGTATTCAAGCTCACGCCTCTAGCGGGCGGGGGCTGGGCGGAGTCGGTGGTCTACAACTTTGGCGCCGGCACGGACGGACAGGTCCCCGTCGGTCTGGTCTTTCATGGGGGCAACCTCTACGGCATGACGGAAGATGGCGGCCAGTTCGGCGAAGGTATGGTGTTCGAGCTGAACCCCAAGACCTTGCTGGAGCAGGACCTGCATGACTTCACTGGTGATACCGACGGGGCTACACCCCAATCTGGCTTGGTCGCAGATGCCGCCGGCAATCTCTACGGCACAACGTCGCGAGGTGGCACCGGCACCGGCCCGGGAGTAGCGTTCGAGTTGACGTACGACAAAACGACCAGAATCTGGACGGAGGTGGTTTTGCACGACTTTGACTATCTCGTAGACGGGTCCTATCCTTCCAGTCTGACCCTGGATAAGAACGGCAACCTCTACGGCACGACTGGTGAGGATGGCCCAAATAATAACGCCGAAGGGGTAGCCTTCGAGTTGCTGGCCGGGCCCACCGTGCCCTGGACGGAGAACATTCTGTACACTTTCTGTAGCGTTTCTACAGTTTCACAAAATTGCACGGATGGCTCCTACCCTACATCGGGGCTGACCTTCGATACGAACTACAACCTCTATGGCGTGACGCAGCAGGGCGGCGCTTACGGCTGGGGAACCGTGTTCCAGATCATCCTCAACGACTTCGCGCTGTCAGCGCCTGTCAGCTTGACCGTAAACCAGGGAAGCAGTCTCGCAGGTACCGTCTCGGTGGCCGACATAGGTGGCTTCACAGGCAACGTGACCTTGGCGGTTTCCGGCCTGCCCAACGGAGTTACCGCGTCGTTCAGCCCCAGCAACAAGACCAGCAGCACGAGCACCCTGACGCTGACGGCGACCCCTACGGCAAGGCTTGAATTTAATAAAATAGTGACGGTTAGCGGCACCTCAGGCAACTTGTATCACACCGCCACGATCAACGTCTCAGTGATTCCGTAACCGGGCTCGTAACCACCTTCAGCAGCGGGTAACGGGTCAGTCTGATTCAGACTGACCCGCTGGCCCGCTCGATAACCAGCCTAAGTTTTCTTCGGCAGCCGGCCAAAGCTAGTACACGCGCCTCTCCTTCAGGTAAAGTTACTTCTCCAGACTCTTCGGGACCGACCGATGGCCACGCGAATAACTCCAAACAACCTGCATGAAGAATAGCGCCATCCTTCTCATCTCCTGCCCTGACAGCAAGGGTGAGGTCGCCACCATTGCCGACTTCGTCTATCGCCACAACGGCAACATCCTGCACGCTGACGAGCACGCCGACGAAGAGTCGGGCTTATTCCTGATGCGGGTGGAGTTCGATCCCAAAGACTTCGATATCGATCTTTCTCAGAAAGACCTTGCCGACTTCGGCAAACACTTCGCGCCCGTCGCCGAAAAGTTCCAGATGAAATGGCGGCTAGCGCAATCGTCGCAGCGGCCGCGCATGATCATCTTCGTTTCGAAGTATGACCATTGCCTGGTCGATCTTCTTTACCGCCAGCAAAGCGGCGAACTGGCTTGCGACATTCCGCTGATCATTTCCAATCATCCTGACAACCAGCGCCTCGCGGACTTTTACAAGATTCCCTACGCGGTCGTCTCCGTTGCCAAAGAGAACAAGCAACAGGCCGAGAACACCATTCACGAGCTCATCGTCGAACACCGGCCGGATTTCATGGTGCTGGCGCGTTACATGCAAATTCTCTCCAATGACTTCGTCAATCGGTATCCGCAGCGCATCATCAACATTCATCATTCATTCTTGCCGGCATTCGTCGGCGCCCGCCCGTACCACCAGGCCTTCGAGCGCGGGGTCAAGCTGATCGGAGCGACCAGCCACTACGTCACCGAAGTGCTCGACGACGGCCCTATCATCGAGCAGGATGTGGTTCGCGTATCGCACCGCGATACCGTGGATGACCTCATCCGCAAGGGCCGCGACCTCGAGAAGGTCGTGCTCTCGCGAGCCGTGCGCTGGCATGTGGAAAATCGCGTGCTTCTCTACGGGAACAAGACCGTGGTTTTCTGAAATGTTTTCGCATTCCCGGTGCGGCGGTTAAAGCCCATTCAGAAAGACGATCCGCACCTCGGCGGTGAGCCGCTTGCGAAGGCTTTTCACACTGCGGAGCTGCGCTCCGCACAGACGGGCGAGGCGCCCGTCCCCACACCAGCAACCCCTCACCGCAGAAGGTCATGTCCTTCCGAAGATTGGAAGCCTTCCCACCCCGGTGGTAACTTGCACCACCAGTAACTTTCGTCTTTACTTGAACATTAGTAAAGAATTAGCAAAATGTGACAGGGGAGAGTCTCGCTCTCGGAGACGTTTCTTGGCCGAAGACATCAGATTTGAGCTGGCGATTCTGGCGACCGTCCAGGGCTTCTATCAGAAGCTCATGCGGGAGTCGCTTGGGGGAGACGTTCCGATTCCGAGCGGCCTCGACGAAGAGGCGCTGCGCGCGGGACGCGAGCTGACCACCACTCTTACCCGGATGTACCGCTGGCTGCACCTGCTGGATATGGCCATTACGCCCGCCATGCTGCGCCAGGCACTTACTCCTGATACCGATTCGGAAGTTGCGGAAGCTTTGCTGCGTTACTTCGTGCGTCGCCGTGAAGCCAGCGACATTAACCGCGACAAGACCGACGTGATCGCGACATTTCTTTACCGGCATCCGCGCGTGCCCGGGCAATGGCAGCAAAGCGGATACGGCCTGGATGGCGCGCTGCCGCTTTCTCCTTTCGAAATTGCGTTGATTGAAATCCTGGCGGACACTGACGTGCCTTCGTTGCCTGAGGAGCACGTGCAACTGCTGCGGCGCTTCGATCCGATGCGCGAAGAAGTTGCCCGCTTCCGCGATTTCAACGCCCTGATGGATTCCGGCGTGATCTCGCGAGTGCGCGAGCTGAAGCAGTGGCTGGATTCTTCGTTCTATCATCCCGGCGTGCTGGCAACGGTGGCCTCGTACAACGCAGCCTTCGGGGCGCGTTTTGACGAACTCTTCAGCAAGGCGCTGGACGAAATCAAACAGTTCGCGGGCGCGCTCGACGAAATGGGCGGGAGCATCCTGAGCACGGTCGACGGCGTGGAAGTCACGGTCGAACACGTGGCCGCCATTGAACGAAACGCGATGCTGAAAGCGGATTACGGCAGCGCGCTCGAAAAATTTCGCCGCGTTTCCCGGCTCAAGAAGGAACTCGATCGCCGGCCGCCCATTCGCAAGTCGCTTTTGGGACCGGCAGGGGCACGCCCGGCCCGCGTTTCCGGAGGCGCTGCCGCTGCGCCCAAGACCGCGAAGATAGCCGCAGGGAAGGTATCCGTCGCCGCTTCCGCGCCTGTGTTCCAACCTCCGGCCGTCACTGCACATCAGATCGCAACGGAAGAAGGAAAGCTTCGCCGGGTGGAAGAATCCATTCGCGTATTTGAGCGCGTCGCGGATCCAAAATTCCGGCAGGTTGTGCCCATGCGCTATTTCAACCTCACGCTGACGGTGGCGGAGGCTGACGCTTACAACGCCAGCTTTCTGGAAGAAAAGAGCCTGCGTGCGGAAGTGGCGCGCACCCTGATCCGTTTGGTATCGATTTCGGCGCGCGTTCATACCGAACTCGAAGAACTGAAGCGCAGCCAGACCATGTCGTCGGTGTGGAAGTTGCATGCTGACGCGCTTGTGGTCCTGCTCGACATGGCCAGCACGGCCGCGGAAGACGCAAGCGGCGTGGGCAAGTCGGCGGAACAAAATGGATCTGGGATAGCAGCCAAGGCCATCGACGAATCGGTCAAGAAACTGCGCATCCACTCAGACGCCGCAGTGAAGGCGATTGCCCAGGCCAGCAGTTAACAGCGGTTAAGAACAGTTCTCAGCCGACGTTCTCGCCGAACACGAAATCCCGAGGAAAATACAATCCTGGAAAAAAGTAAGGACGAGCGTCTCCGCCCGTCCCTTCGCAGCTGGCAGCTTATAGCTTAACGCTAGTTAATATCGAATTGCTCCTGATGCAGCGCCGGATCGCTTTTCACGATGATGGTGCGTTTTGTGAGCTCTTCAATTTCATTCAAGAGGCGGCCGTTGTTGCCCTTCAACTCCTTGGCCACGTCCGGATTCACGCGCAGCATTACGTCTTGACGCTCAAGATGTTTCGCGATCTTGCGAATCTCGACATAAATTTCGTTGCAGACCGTGGTCACAGATTTCACATAGCCGGTGGATTGGCAATAGGGGCAAGGCGCGCCAATCGTGCGTTCCAGCGATTGCTTGACGCGCTTGCGCGTAATCGCAACCAGCCCGAAATCATTAAACTGCAACACTTTTGACGGGGCGCGGTCGTGGCGGAGTTCTTCTTCAAGCGCCTGCATCACGCGCTGGCGGTTGCGGCGCTCATCCATGTCGATGAAGTCGATGATGATAATACCGCCCAGATCTCGCAACCGAATCTGCCGGACGATCTCTTTGATCGCATCGACGTTGGTCTTGACGATGGTATCTTCCAGCCGCGAGGTCTTGCCCACGTACTTCCCGGTGTTGATGTCGATCGCGACCAGCGCCTCGGTCTGGTTTATGACGATATAACCGCCACTCTTCAGCCAGACTTTTGACTTAAGCGCCTTGTTCATTTCTTCGGCCAGGCCGAACTGTTCGAACAGGGGCGTTTCTTTCGTGTAGAGTTTCACGCGCTTGACCAGCGCGGGCTGGAAGCGGTTGAAGAAGCGCAGCACGCGTTCATATTCCGGTTCGGTGTCAACCCAGATGACGGAGAAGTCGGAGGTGACCTGGTCGCGGAGCACGCGCTCGACGACGTTGAGATCGTGGTAGATGAGCGCGGGGGGCTTGGAGCTTTCGGAGCGGCCTTTAATGTCGTTCCACAAGCCCTTCAAGAAACGAATATCGGCGCGCAGTTCGTCTTCGCCGGCATTTTGTGCGGCGGTGCGAACGATGAACCCGCCGCCATGTCCGTTCTCGCGCTCGCTGACGATGATGCGTTTCAACCGCTGGCGCTCTTCTTCCGAAGCAATCTTGCGGGAGACTCCGGTGTGGTTCACGGTGGGCATGTACACCAGGAAACGGCCCGGCAGGGCGATGTGGCTGGTGATGCGGGCGCCTTTTTTGCCGATGGGTTCCTTGGCAATCTGCACCAGGATTTCCTGACCTTCTTTCAGCAGGTCGCTGATCTGCGGCACCGGCGCCGATTCGCGGCGGCGGAAACGGCGTGGACCGCGGCGCCCGCGCGGGCCGCCGCCAGGGCGGCGATCAGATCCCGGCCGATCCGTGCCCGGACGGTCCGTGCGCTGAGTGTATCCGGCTGTCGAAGCCGGCGCACGAACTTCCACGCGGGCGTCTACGGTGCCATTGCCGCGCGCCTCGGCGTCGAGCAAGGCTTCCGCTTCGGCTTGCGCCTCTTCCAGTTCCAATTCTTCCGAATCTTCTTCGGTTTCCGGCGCAGCGCCTTCGGCTGCAGCCTGCCCGCCAGCCTCGGTCAGCGAGGTACGGTGGATTTCAGAAACGGTTTCGCGGGCAGCGGAGACCGCGGGATTCGGTGCGTCGAACGACGGCTCGCCAACCGCCCGCGTCTCCTCCTCGAATTCCTCATACCCATCATCCGACGATTCCTGATAACGAATCGTGTCCGCTTCTTCTTCGTCGATGGTCTCTTCTTCCATGGTGCCCGGAGCCGCGAACTTTGGCGTGGGCGATTCGGCCGCAGGCATCGCGGAGTGCTCCACGCGTTCCCCGCCATGGTCCGCGACATGATCTCCGGCATCGGCGAATCCGTCCGCTTGTCCGAGAGCTTCCTGGGCCGCAGTTTCGGCATGCTCCGTCTCCGGCGCAGAACTGGCTGCGGCAGCAATCTCAACCACGGGGGCCTCTGCGCGACGGAATTCTCGATTCCAGTCAACTGACGTAGAAGCTGCCTCGGTCTGCTCTTCGTGTACGGCGCGCGGGTCGTCGTGGTGTTCTTCGTGTAGAGGCTCAGCCGCAGCCTCGCTGGCAAAGAACGGCTCGTCTTCCGGAAAGGTTGCTGCCGCGGCCGAAAATGGCGCGGACATAGACGCTGGCGCTAAATCGGCCGGGGATTCGTGCGATACCGGCTGCGGCGCGGCAGGCTGCGAAGCGAGGCGTTGGTATTTCGAAATGGATTCCCCGGGAAGCAGGATGGGTTGATATCCCGCAGGAGGTCCGAAGGATTGGGTTCTAGACGATTCCTGGTGGCGAGGAGGCGCGCTCTCGGTCGACGGCCGGGAGAAGCGTGGCTCGGGCGCGCGCTCCGGTCCTCGGTCTCGGCCCTCACTGCGACCCTCCGTGCGACCTTCGCGTGCGTCATTGCGGCCATCTGGCCGGCCATCCCGGCGTCCCCCACGGCGCCGGCGCCGTCCGCGGAAACCTCCACGCTCGCGGTCTCCACCTTCGGACGGCTGCTGCGCCGCACCCGCTGGAGGCGCATATGGAACTGCGGCGTTAGGCTCGTCGAATTCCGAAACTCGCTCAAGCGCGAGTTCGCCCTCTCCGGCGTCGGCTGCCGAATGGTCATCGATGCTCTGATCAGCTGCTTGAGGAACTCCAGTCTGCACCGGCTGCGGGCGTAAATCCTGCACGCCACGATTCGCGGGAACAACGTCCGTCAGATCCTCGTCGTGTTCTTCCAGTTCCATGAAGTCGGAAACGTAGAGGAAGGCGTCGCGCTCCAGGCCAATGTCGACGAAGGCGGACTGCATGCCAGGCAGCACGCGGGTAACACGGCCTTTGTAGATGGACCCGGCCAGGGTGTATTCGTTTTCGCGTTCGAGGTAAATTTCTGCGAGTAGATCGTCTTCCACGAGCCCGACTTTGGTTTCGTGGGGCGTGGAAGAGACAAATAATTCCTTGTTCATGCAATACTCCGGTTCCGGCCGACTCGTTTAGGAAGTCAGGCGGAAGTCACCGGGGCGGAGCCAGGAATAGGAACGGGAGGATGGAGCGTCGCGATGCTTGCCCTGAATGAGGGACGGGTAGGGTCTGAGAGTTTCCTCCCAAGCCATCTCCGCTGCGCAAGCTGGGAAATCTTTTGCACTTAATCGCTTTGCGCCGCCGGGTTTGTGACCGCACTCTCAGACCGTTTCTCTGGTCGGGGGGCCGTTCCCTGCCGTCGGCGTTGTAGCTTCAATCCTGCCCGGCCTACCTACTCTGCCGGCCGGTAAATGCCCCCTTTACGCGAGGGCGATCGATATTTTTGGCTGCGCCATCTGGGCGCAGGAACTGCTCCCCACTGTCCTCCGGGACAACCCTACCTAATTCACGAAGCGGCGCATTCGAACGTTCATAACCATCCCCAGCGCCAGAAACATGAACAACACGGAAGACCCACCGTAACTCATCAACGGAAGGGGTATTCCGGTGACCGGCATAAAACCGACCACCATGCCAATGTTGACCATGACGTGGAAGCTAAGCACAGCCACCACACCCATGACCACAAACGTGCCAGCGCGGTCGGGCGCTGTTTGCGCGTTCTGGGTCAAGCGCATCAGCACGATGAAGTATAACAGCAGAACCCCCAGCGCGCCTACGAATCCATGCTCCTCGGCAAACGCGGCAAAAATGAAGTCGGTTTGCGGCACGGGCAGGAAAGCACCGTGTGTTTGCGAGCCTTTGCCGCCCCACAGCCCTCCGGAACCCACTGCAATCAGGGATTGTTCAACTTGGTACCCCGACCCTTGCGGGTCGGCGTCGGGTTCCAGAAAGCTGGTGAGGCGCTGCTTCTGGAAGGACTTCAACACGTGAACTCGCGGGGTGAAGAAGACCGCTCCCACGCCCACGCCCACCAGGAGAACGACCGCTAATCCCTGCTTCCATTGCATTCCACCCAGAAAGACTCCCATCACGGCGATGGGCACGTAGGTGAGTGCGGTGCCGAGGTCCGGCTGTTTCATTACCAGGAGCATGGGAAACCCCACGATGGCTCCGGCTTTGATGAAATCGGACCAGGCAAGCTCCCGCTGATGCAGTTCGGCAAAGTACTTGGCCACGGCCAGAATCAGGATGAGTTTGACCCACTCCGAAGGCTGGAAGTGGTTGCCTCCGGGCATTTTGATCCAGCGCTTGGCGCCCAGATATTTCGACCCGAAAACCAGCACGCCCATAAGCGACGCCACTCCCGCGATGTAGAACCAGTGGATCTGCTCGAGGAGTGCCTGGTAGTTCACCAGGCTCATCAGGAACATCATGCCCACGCCGGCCAGAACCCAGTAAATCTGGCGGAGATGGGAGCCAGCAAACTTGGTGTGCATGGTGGCGCTGCGGATTTCCATGACTCCCAATCCGCAGATCAGGAGCACAAAGATCAGCAACAGCCAGTCGAAATCGCGAAATGAAACGTAACGTGACATAAAAGCAGCTTCTAGCTCTTATTTCTTCACCTCAAGTGCTACTAATTCGCCGGAACCATTCCCGGCGCGGCCGTCGCCGTGACCAGCGGCTTCCCAGGCAACTCCTTCGCCAAATCCACCACAAAGCGCCCACTTTGCAGCTTGTCGGCGTCTCCGTCGGCATCGGGTGCAGTCCATACCGCGCCGATCTCGACCTTGCCGTCACCCGGCTTTTCCGCCATCTTCGTGGGACTGCGACGCTGTTTCTCCACGTAAGCCTTGATCACTTTCGAGCACACGATGGCGGCTAGTGGCCCCTCTTCGCCGCCCTCCCAAAGCACGGTTACCACGATCTCGGGATTCCGGCGCGGGCTGACGCCCACGAACCAGGCATTGTTCTTGAATCGAGCCTTCCCATTCGCAATCTTCGCCTTCGCCGAACCGCTGATCGTCTGAGCTGTACCCGTCTTTCCAGCAAAATCAATGCCCTGCAGATGTGCGGCCGCGGCGGTCCCGGTCCAGGCGGTGCCACCGGCATCCACCACGTGAGGAGACGTGACGTCGGCCATGGCATCGGTAATGATTTCCCAGTTCTTCGGGTCCAGCGGAACCTGGACTTTGTCGGGCAGGTTTGCCGCAGGCACGATATTGGGCGGCAGGTCTTCGGGAAACGCTACATGCGGCCGCACCAGCGCGCCTCCGCTGGCAATGCCGCCGACCGCACGTGCCAACTGAATTGGGGTCACAGCCACCGCGCCTTGTCCAATTCCCACGGAGATGGTCTCCCCGGCGAACCATTTCTGCTTGAAGTTGCGGATCTTCCATTCTTCTGAAGGCATGACCCCACTGACTTCCTGCGGCAAGTCGATTCCAGTTTTCTGTCCGATGCCCAGCATGGTGGCGTACTTCGCGATGCGTTCAATTCCAAGCTTCTCGGCCAGCGTATAGAAGAACACGTCGCAGGATTGATAAATCCCTTTCGAGATGTCCACGACCCCGTGGGTTCGATGCCTCTCTGAAATCCAGCAATGGAAGTAGCGGCCGTAGAATTCGGCGCCGCCGTTGCAGATCACGTGCATATCCTGCGCAATGCCTTCCTGCAACCCGGCCGTCGCCATGATGATCTTGAAAGTCGAGCCCGGAGCAAGCTGCGCCTGAATTGCTTTGTTCAGCAACGGCTTGTCGGGGTCGTCTCGCAGCTTGTTCCATTGATCGCGGGAGACGCGCACCGCAAAATCGTTGGGATCAAAAGTGGGCCGGCTCACCATGGCGAGAATCTCGCCGTTGCGCGGGTCCATGGCGACGATGGCGCCGTTTTTTCCTTCGAGTGCTTCTTCAGCCGCAATTTGTAAATCAATGTCCAAGGTCAGCTTGAGCTGTTTGCCGGGCACGGCGGGGGTTTCGTCGAGATGACCTACTTCGCGGCCGTGGCTGTTGACCAGCGCGCGGCGCGATCCGTTCTGGCCCATGAGGAGCGTGTTGTACTGGCGCTCTACCCCGGATTGGCCAACGACGTCTCCCGGACTGTAGAGCTCGAACTGCGGCTGGTTCAGCATGTCTTCGGTGACTTCGCCGACGTAGCCGATCAGGTGAGCCATGAACCCATTGCGCGGATACAGGCGCCGGTGGGCCATGATGGTATCGAGTTCCGGCAGTTCGTTGCGATGAGCTTCGATGAACGAGAGCTCATCTGGAGTGATATCTTCTTTCAGAAAAATCGGCTGATACTGCGGCATGGCCGCGAAGTGGCGGATCCGGCCGCGCACTTCGTTCGGATCCATATGCAGGCCCTGGGCAATCAGGTCGGCGTCGGCATTCAGGTCGCGGGAAGAATCGCGCAACAGCAGCGCGGAGAATGACGGATAGTTGTCGACGATGACGCGACCCTCGCGATCGAGAATCTTGCCGCGGGGCGCCAGAATCGGCACGTTGCGAATGCGGTTTCTTTCCGCCAGATTTGCGTACAGGTCACTCTGCATCACCTGCAGCCGCCACAGGCCGTAGGCCAGCACCAGAAAAATTGCCAGGATGGCGTACTGCGCCGCCGTCAGGCGGATCGCGGAAACTTTTTCGTCACGGCCGAACATAGATTAGTCGTTGGGATTAGTCGTTGGCCGTTCGTCGTTGGTCGTTGGCCAATCGGGGTTAGTCCATTGTAACGCGTGCAATCCGACAAAAAGATTCGTTGCAGTAACGAAGGTCACGAGAAGAGCAACTCCTAACAACGTTGAGTTGGACGGCGAGAGCCGCTTTTGATGTTCTGGTAGCGAACGACCAACGACGGACGAACCAACGACGATCGACCAACGACGAACGGCCAACGACGAACGGCCAACGACTGCTCTACGCCCTCTGCTTGAACTTATCCAAAAAGAAATACAGGATCACGCCCAGGAAGGCATTGGCTAACGCGGCCAGCAAGCCACGGCTCCAACTCCAGTTCTGGTTCAGGCTGACCATTCCTCTTGCCACCGTGAAATAAACCGCGGAATGGATGAAATAGAACCCCAGGGTCAGCAGAAGCCGCGCGCCGGCATTCTCCACGTCCAACTTCACCCCCAGTGAAGAAGCCAGATAGCCGACCACCGTCTTGGCGATACCATAAATGCCGATGGGATTGTGCCCCAGCATGTCCTGCAGCAATCCGATCACGGCCCCGGTAAACAAGCCGGAGATGGGATTACGCCGTGCCATGGCGAAATAGATCGTCACCAGCAGGGGTAAATCGAGGTATACGGCAACGCCCGGAAAACGCCGCGGAAGGAACGCCTGCAGGAAGAGGGCCAGCAACGGCACGCCTACCGTTACCGGCAGGCTGAACCGGTAGACTTCGACCTGCTCTCCAGATGTGTAAGTGATGGGCACGCTAGTGTGGGCTGTCTTGGGAGTTGGCCGGGGCTGGGACCGTGTGATTTGGGTCAACGTGATTTGGGTCAACCTTGGCTGGGTCAACTTTGGCTGGGTCAACCTTGCTTAGGTCAACCTTGGCTGGGTCGGGCACCGCGGGAGCGATCGAAGGCTTGGGCTGCGTCGCCGCGGCGCTGGCGGGCTTCGATCCGGCAACCACGCTACCGGAAAGGCTCTTGACTGGCGGCTTTGCCACTGCCTCCGCGCCCGTCGGGGCTGACTTGGGTGCAACTGGTTTGGGAGCAGCCACACCTCCGGCCGGCACCGTACCCGCACTGTTGGGTACGATCGCCGGTTTGTCAGGAACCGAAGGGAGCCGCTGCGCCAGGATATCGGCGGCGCGCACTCTGCCCACGTCCGCCGTTTGAGCCTGCCGCTCCTGTCTCTCGACTACCACCAAAACCTCTTCCAGTTTCCCCAGATTCACCGCGGGCTTAACCTGGATATTCAGAAACAGATCCTTGCCGGTGCCGACCTTCGTCACCGTGCCAACGGGCAAGCCCTTGGGAAAGATCTGGTCGCCGCCACTGGTCAGCACTCGCTCGCCGGGCACAACCTGTTCGTCGCTCATCACGCCTTCCAGGCCAACCTCGCCGGTCGCCATGCCCTTGAGAAAGCCTTGCAACCGCGATTTTTCCAGAATCGCTCCGACTCCACTGGTTTGGTCGTTGATGAGCAGCACCTGCGAGACTGAGGGAAACACCTGCAGCACCTTGCCCACAATGCCGTCGGCGGTAATCACGGCCATGTCGCGCTTCAAACCCTGATTTTCGCCCTTGTCGATATACAACATGCGCGACGAATCGCTGCCGCTCGAGCCGATGACCTGCGCGGCCACGGTTTTGGAGATGTACTGTTCCTTAAAGGCCAGCAGAGCCTGCAGGCGGTGCGCCTGGACCGCATCTTCGTTCAGCCTGACCTGTTCCAGCCGCAGCTGCTCGATCTGATCCTTGAGTTGCCGGTTCTCCGCGCGTACGCCGCGCAAATACACGTAGTTATGCCAGAGATTGTCGGCGCTGTCCTGCGCCCAGATCAGGACGCGCTCGAATGGGGTGACCATATCCACCGCCCAGACGCGGATCAAGCGCGTTTTTTCCGTGTCACTGCTGCGCTTGACCTGCACCGCAAGGCCCAGTATCTGGAGGAACAACACACCCACCAGGATGACCAGATTGCGGTAGCGGCCGAGGACGGATTCCATAAGTCAGTACCGAGTACCGAGTAGCGAGTACCGAGAATCCCAGTCTTGCTCGGTACCTGGTACTTGGTACTCGCGACTTGCAGCTATTCAATCGAAATCTTGCGCAGCAGCTTGAAGTCCGAGAGCATTTTGCCGGTGCCCAGCACCACGCTGCACAGCGGGTCGTCAGCGATGGAAACTGGAAGGCCAGTTTCTTCGCGGATGCGTTTGTCGAGATTTTTCAGCAGCGCGCCGCCGCCGGTGAGCACGATGCCGCGGTCGCTGATGTCGGCGGAAAGCTCGGGAGGCGTACGCTCGAGGGCCACGCGAATTGCGTTCATGATCGTGGAAACACATTCGCTGAGCGCTTCGCGGATTTCTCCGTCGTCCACGGTAATGGTCTTGGGCACGCCTTCGATCAGGTTGCGGCCTTTGATTTCCATGGTCATGGGCTTGTCGAGCTGATGCGCGGAGCCGATTTCCATCTTGATCTGCTCGGCGGTGCGTTCTCCGATCAGCAGATTGTATTTTCGCTTCAGGTAATTCATCACAGCTTCGTCCATCTGATTGCCGGCCATGCGCACGGAACGCGAATAGACGATGCCACTCAGCGAAATCACCGCAATGTCTGTTGTGCCGCCGCCAATGTCGACCACCATGTTGCCGCTGGGTTCGGTGATGGGCAGCCCCGCGCCGATCGCCGCTACCATGGCTTGTTCGACGAGGTGAACTTCGCTGGCCTTGGCGCGATAGGCGGAATCCATGACCGCGCGTTTTTCCACCTGCGTAATCTCCGAAGGCACGCCAATCACGATGCGCGGATGCACCAGCATCTTGCGGTTGTGCGCCTTCTGGATGAAATAATTCAGCATCTTCTCGGTGACCTTGAAATCGGCAATGACGCCGTCTTTCATGGGCTTGATGGCGACAATGTTGCCCGGCGTGCGGCCCAGCATTTCCTTGGCCTCTTTGCCAACGGCTTCCACTTCGCCTGTGTTCTTGTTGATGGCGACGATGGAAGGCTCGTTCACCACGATGCCTTTGCCCCGGGCATACACCAGAGTGTTCGCCGTTCCCAGATCGATAGCCAGGTCGCTCGAAAAAATGCTGAACAGCGACCTCAGGTTGTGCCCGCGCGTTGCGCTGGAATTAAATCCGTTCTTTGACATGACGAGGTTCTTTCCGAGTCTTCATTAACCGCTACTCTCCCCGGACATTCCCGGGGGCAATATTTTTTCGGGGTGCGGCTGCTGGCTGTTCCCATTCTACGAGATGCTTCGCAACTCTGCCCGAAAGTTCTGCTTCTAGGAACCGCGAACCAAACTTCAAACCAATCCGGTTTCTCAACTTGCTTCCCTACTGGATGATGATTTTCTTCTGCGTCGTGTTCACTCCGCCTTGCGCAGTCTGCGCCGTCACCGTAATCACAGCCTCTCCCGTCGGTAACGGCGGCGTAAAGTAGTGGAAGGAGCCGTCGGTGGTGATCATCGGCACCTCCCGCCCATTCACCATGACACGCGCGCCGGTTTCGGTCTTACCCGTAACTTCGATGACGTGCCCATGCTGGATAAACGGATCCAGCTCCAGATTGATGGCGTCGGTCTGCTTCCCCTTCGGAATAATGGTGAAGCGGTTCTTTTCGCTTTCTGCCGATTCCTTCCCGGCAGCATCATAGGATTGCACCATCCAGTAGTAAGCGCCTTCGCCAAGGCTGGTAACCGTAACATCGGCGGTATTGACCTTTTTGTCAACCAAGGTCGAAGAGAAATAAGGGTTTCTCGAAATCTGCAGCCGGTAACCCGTGGCATTCGTCATCGCCGTCCAGGAGAACTCCACATCCTTGGTGCCTTCGCCGGAGGCGAAAATGGGCATCATGTTCGCCGGCGAAATGGGCACCGGAGGCCCAGTTTCCTTGGCTTTTTCCAGGTGCGAGTCCTGCCCGCGGAAACTCACCTTTTCCCACGGCGCCAGGGGAACGGTCTGCCCGTTGCGCGTGACTTCGCCGGAACCTTTCTTCACCAGGATTTCATGCGTGTCATCCTTAGGATTGTTACGCACCTGCGCCGCCGATTCCGGAGCCAGAGACGCCGTCGCTCCGTCCACAATCACCGTCGACTTCGACCCCTGCGCATAAGTGGCTGTAGAAAGGTCCACGGTTCCCGTGCTAACCGCAACAGCAACGTTGGTCTGCTGCTGGTCGTTGGACGAGTTCTCCTCGATCACGATGAGCGAGTCCTGCTTCACGGTGTAGCTGGTGCCGTCGTTGAACACCACCTTCGCCATGCCTTCCGAGCCGGTCTGCACCACGTCGCCTTTATCGAGCGGAACGTTATAGTCGGCCGGCTGCCAGCTGTTTCCGCTGCCTTTTTTTACTCGCACAGTTCCGTCGAGCGCCGTGAAATGAGCTTGCTGGGCGGTCGAGCCTCCGGAGCCGGATGGCGGAGCCATGCCTCCGATCTTGTCCAGAATCCTGCCCGCTACGTCATTGGCAGACTGCAGGGCATTCGCGGTGAATTGCGGGAAGGTCAGCCTCGCAGCAATGAAAAATATGACGGCGCCCGCCAGCACCATCAGGGCAACGCTGCGGTACGAGACGGCTCTCCACTTGATGTGGATTCCCGATTTGCGATTCTCAGAAGACACTGGTGCTCGAAAACCCTTGTTAAACCTTAGTGAATATGCGGTAAAAGAAAACGTTAGCACAAGCGAAACGGTCGGAAGCACAGGTTAACAACTTGGGACGTTACCTTGGTGCGCCGACCCGCCGCCCGCTTCGGGACGCGCCGCCTTCCGGCTCCCGACATGGGACGTCTGGCATCCGAAGCAGAGGCACAATCGAGTAGCCAGATCGGCTGAGGCAACCCGAGGCAGACGCTCCGAGGTCAAAGGTCCGAGGCCCAACGTCCGAGGTCCAGGGTCTGAAGCCGCATACCGGAAGCCGGAAGCTGGCTCCACTTTCCCTCCGGAATTCAGCTATCCTGATCGTCCCATGGCTAGCGCTGCCAGTTCCGCCTCCGCGCCCGCTCACGGCCGGCAATCCGTTTTTGCCCAGGGCATGGCCGTGATCTGGGCGATTGCCCTGGCCAAGCTGCTGTTCCATTGCTACTTCAATAACCGCTACGGCTACTTCCGCGACGAATTTGATTACATGGCGTGCGGCGACCACCTGGCATGGGGTTATGTGGATCAGCCGCCGATGATTCCTTTTCTGATTCACATCGGCCGCGCGCTGCTGGGAGATTCGCTGCGCAGCATTCGTTTCATCCCGGCGCTGGCGTCTTCGTTACTCGTGGTGCAAACTGCCGTTCTCGCCCGCGAGCTCGGCGGACGCCGCTACGCCCTTCTGCTCAGCGCCGTCTGCGCTGTGGTCGCGCCGCAATATCTTTCCAACGGCAGCCTGCTGGGTACCAACTGCCTGGAACCCAACCTGTGGATGGGCTGCGCCTATTTCGCGATTCTCGCCATCAATCGCAACGATCCGCGCTACTGGCTTTGGTTCGGAGTCATCGCCGGTCTGGGCATGGAGGAAAAATATTCCATTGCGGTCTTCGGCTTCGGCATAGTCATCGGCCTGCTGCTGACCGAGCAACGCCGCGTCTTTCTTAACAAGTGGATCTGGTTGGGCGGCGTGGCCGCGTTTCTGATTTTTCTTCCGAACTTCCTGTGGAACGTGCACTACGATTGGCCGTTCGTGCAGTTGATGCGCAATATCAGGGCGGAAGGCCGCGACGTGGTGCTGGGGCCGTTTGCCTACTTCTTTCAGCAGACCCTGCTGGTGAACCCGCTCAATGCTCCCATCTGGCTCGCGGGGCTGGCTGCGTTCTTTTTTTCGCCGCGGCTCAGGACTTACCGGGTGCTGGGCTGGAGTTATGTGGTCTGCTACACGGTTTTCTTTGTTCTCCACGGGAAGAATTACTATCTGGCTCCGGTGTATCCCATGCTGCTGGCGGCGGGCGCGGTCGTAATTGAGAGCGCGATCGATAGATCCCAGCAGAACCGCCCGCGGCGGAGTTGGCTGAAACCCAGAATCGTAGTCGTGCTGCTCGCCAGCGGCGCGTTCCAGTTGCCTATCACAGTGCCGGTCTTGTCGCCGGATGGATTCATCGCTTATATGAAGTATCTGCCCATGAAGTTGCCGGTCATGGAGCACAGCCACGCCCGCGCCGTTCTGCCCCAGTGGTATGCCGATCAATTCGGCTGGGAGGAAATCGTCGCCGAGACGGCGATCGCATGGAACCGCATCCCCGCGGACGAACGCAAAGGCTGCGGCATCTTCGCGCAGGACTATGGCCAGGCTGGCGCCATCGATTTTCTCGGACGCCGCTACGGCCTTCCGCAATCGTTGAGCGGCCACCAGACCTGGTTCCTCTGGGGACCGCGCGGCTACTCCGGCAACTGCATGATCGTGCTCGACGACCGCAGAGCACGCCTGGAAGAACTGTGGGAGCACGTCGAGTTCGTGGGCACGTCCGCCGACAACCCCTACGCACTGGAAAAACAGATCGACGTCTACATCTGCCGCGGCTCGAAATTCGGCACCCTTACCCAACTCTGGCCGCAGCTCAAACGTTGGCGCTAGATCGGGAAACAACAACCCACTGTCATTCCGACCGGAGCCGGAGCGCCAGCGACGGCGCAGTGGAGGAACCTGCTCTTCTCCGGCGGTGCTCGAAGCCGAGAGCGGGAAGCCGCTCCTTGCCGCATCTCCGGCGCCCGCTGTAGCATCAGTATCTCGGCACTTATTCACGGCAACATCATTCAAGGAGCAATCATGGCAACCGATACGTTGGCCGCCCCGGCCACGCTTAGCAGCAGCCAGGCGAAAGTTTTCAAGAACTTCATCGACGGCGAGTGGGTCGACTCCTCGACTGGGGAGACCTTCGAGAATCGCAATCCCGCCGACACCCGTGACCTGGTCGGCATCTTTCAGAAATCCGCGAAGGCCGACGTGGACGCGGCCGTGGACGCGGCCAAGAGTGCCTTCGCCAAGTGGCGTCTCGTGCCGGCGCCGCGTCGCGCTGAGATCGTGTTTCGCGCAGCAGAAATCCTGATTGAGCGCAAGGAAGAGTATTCCCGCGACATGACCCGCGAAATGGGCAAGGTGCTGGCCGAGACGCGCGGCGACGTGCAGGAAGCCATTGACGCCGCTTACTACAATGCCGGCGAAGGCCGCCGCCTCTTTGGCCCCACCGTCCCTTCGGAGATGCCGAACAAGTTCGCCATGGCGGTGCGCCAGCCCATCGGCGTCTGCGGCATGATCACGCCCTGGAATTTTCCCATGGCAATTTCTTCGTGGAAGCTGCTGCCGGCCATCGTGTGCGGCAACACCTGCGTCATCAAGCCGGCGCAGGACACTCCGCTTTCCACTTTCAATCTGGTCCGCGCGCTCACTGACGCCGGTCTGCCCAAAGGTGTGATCAACATCGTTGCGGGCTTCGGCCCCGCGGTGGGGACGCCACTGGCCGAGCATCCCGACGTGCGCGCGATCTCGCTGACCGGGTCGTCTGCCGTAGGCCGCATCATCGGCGGAATTGCAGCCCAGAGCTTCAAACATTGCTCGCTGGAATTGGGTGGCAAGAATCCCATGATCGTGCTCGACGACGCCAACCTCGACCTCGCCATCGACGGCGGGCTCTGGGGCGGATTCGGCACGACCGGCCAACGCTGCACCGCGACCAGCCGCATCATTGTGCAGAAGGGCGTCTACCGCGAGTTCGTGGAGCGCTATGTCGAGCGCGCGAAGAAGCTGAAAGTCGGCAACGGCCTTGACGAGTCGGTCGAAATGGGTCCGGCGGTGAACGAGAAACAATTGCAGACCGACCTGAGTTACGTCGACATCGGCAAGAACGAAGGTGCGAAGCTGCTCTGCGGCGGCAATCGCCTCGATCAGGATCAGTATCAACACGGCTGGTTCATGGAGCCGACAGTATTTTCCGACGTCGACCCCAAGATGCGCATCGCCCAGGAAGAAATCTTCGGCCCCGTGGTTTCGATCATCCCCTGCGACGGCCTGGAAGATGCCATCGAGATCGCCAACGGCATCGAATACGGCCTGTCTTCGTCGCTCTACACCAAAGACGTAAACAAAGCCTTCTCCGCCATTCGCGACCTCTACACCGGAATCACCTATATCAACGCACCCACCATCGGCGCCGAAGTGCACCTTCCCTTCGGCGGCACGAAAGCCACCGGCAACGGCCACCGCGAAGGCGGCATCGGCGCGATCGATTTCTATACGGAATGGAAATCAGTCTACGTAGATTATTCCGACAAACTGCAGAAAGCGCAGATCGACCGAGAAGACTAGAATTCAGTTTGTGACTACTCTTGCACTTCTGGTTACCCCGGGCGGGATGGCTCTCGGAGTTGACAGCCAAGTAACGCCACGGGGTAAGCCCGTCCCCGTCCTAGATTCTGGCTGGCAGGATGGGGTGAAAATCAAACTGCTGCAGGATCGTATCGGTGTGGCTACCGTCTACACCGGCTACTACACGGCGAGGGGCAGGACGATCTATGATTTTCACGCATGGATCCGCAAAATCGAGAACGCTGTTGCAGAAAACATGCGCGTTGTCGAATTTGCAAAGCTATTTGAGGAGCAATGTCGCAATAACTTTGACCAATTTGGGCAGCTCGTCATGAAGGGCCATTCCCAGATCAGATCGCGAACAGTCAGCCGCTCTTTGGCTTTCTAGTCTGTGGTCATGACGACGGAGACCCGAAGGCCTACGAAGTAATAATCCGATGGAATGGAGGAATTGACGTTTCCCGAAGAGAGTTGGCCGCCACGGAAGGCATCCTGTGTCACTCGGTGGGACGGAACACCCGGATCATGGAAGCCCTCAGTGGGAGTGGCGATGCCTATGACAATATCGCGGCCTGGACCAGCGGCAGTTTGGGCAAATTCCTAAAGCGAGGAAATCTGACCACCGACGAGACAAGCGGTGTATGCGCCGGACTCATCCGATTGGAAGCCGAGCTCTGCCCGGAGGCCGTCGGGCCGCCATTTAGAGTTCTTAGCCTCGTAGCAGGGAAGCCAGCTGAGATGAGGATCTACAACAGCGAGCTTTGTCGATCGGTCGCCTGCGGTTAGAATTCGATTGATGCCCATCACGCCAACCCGCGAAATCTCCGCCGCTTCCCGCCTCGACAACGTTCGCTACGCCATCCGCGACCTGGCTTGCGCGGCCGATGACGTCATCGCGCAAGGCCACAAAGTCCTGCCCCTGAACGTCGGCGACCCCCTGAACTTCGATTTCCAGACTCCGCCCCATATCATCGAAGCCGCCTACAAAGCCATGCGCGACGGCAAGAACGGCTACGCCCCGTCGCCCGGAATTCCCGAAGCGCTCGAAGCGATTCGCGGCGAGGCCGCGCGCAAGGGCATCACCACTGTGCAGGATGTATTCGTAACGTCAGGCGTCAGCGAGACTGTCGACCTCTGCATCTCCGCCCTGGTCAATCCCGGCGAAGACATTCTCACGCCCTGTCCCGATTACCCGCTGTACTCGGCTGTGCTCTGCAAGCTGGGCATCGCGCTCAACGCCTACGACCTCAACGAAGAAGACGCGTGGCAGCCGGAACTCGCCGACATCGAACGCAAGCTCACGCCCCGCACCCGCGCCATTGTACTGATTAACCCCAACAACCCGACCGGCTCGTTGTGCACGCGGCAGATGCTCGAACGAATCGCCGAACTCGCACGCCGGCACAACCTGGTCGTCTTCTCCGATGAAATTTACGACAAACTGATTCTGCCCGATTCGAATGGAGATGGCACCCCTCACATCGCCTTCGCCGAAGTCGCGCCCGACGTGCCGTGCATCACTTTCGGCGGCATGTCGAAGAACTATCTCGTCCCCGGATGGCGTATCGGCTGGGGCATCGTCTCCGGTGACGCCGCTGCCGTGAAGCCTTACACCGAAGGCATTCACCGCCTGCTGCGCGCGCGCCTCTGCGCCAACCACCCTGAGCAGTACGCCATCAAGCCCGCGCTCGAAGGCCCCCAAGATCATCTCATCGAAGTGCGGCGCAAACTGCGCTCTCGCCGCGATCTCACGCAGAAATGGTGTGAGGCCACGCCGCGCGTGAGTTGCGTAGCCCCTCGCGGAGCTTTTTATGCTTACCCCAAAATTGACATCCCCGAGAGCGACGAAATCTTTGTCAAAGAACTCATCCGCCAGAAACACGTCATGGTCGTTCACGGCTCCGGCTTTGGCCAGAAACCAGGCACACAGCACTTCCGCATCGTCTTCCTGCCCGATGAAAAGACGCTGACGAGTGCCTACGCCGGAATCGCAGACTTCATTCTTGAACGCTACGGGAAAAACTGATTCGTTGCAGGTGCCCGCTCCGCGCGCTTTCTCTTTCCCCACGAATCTGCTTAAATCAATCTAGGCGCAACCCTCGGCGTCAGCTTGGGTTTCAAATTATCGTGGTCGATATTCATTCCCACATTCTTCCGGAAGTGGACGATGGCTCGAAGTCATGGGACATCTCCGTAGCCATGTGCAAAATGGCGGCCGAAGACGGCATCACTCACCAGGTAGCGACGCCACACGCCAACGATCGCTATCACTACGACCGGGAATATTTGCAGGGGCTGGTGACTCATTTGCAGGGACTGATCGGGCCCGTGCCTGAACTCATCCTGGGGTGCGACTTCCATCTTTCCATCGACAACGTGAAGGCCGCGCTGGACGATGCTTCGCGCTACGCCATCGGCAACACCCGCTACATGCTGGTCGAACTCAGCAATTACGGCGTGCCGCCGCAGACTACGGATTCTTTTCTCAAGCTCGGCGACTGTGGCATGACTGTGGTCGTCACGCACCCCGAGCGCAATCCGATTTTGCGCGAAAGCCCGCAGCGGGTGGTGGAGTGGGCCGAGCAAGGCTGCATCATCCAGATGACGGGTTCCGCGCTCACCGGATTTTGGGGAGAACGCGTGCGCCGCGTGGCGCAATGGCTGCTCGAGCGCAACGCCGTCCATGTGCTCGCGACGGATGCTCACGACACGGAGAAGCGCGTGCCTGTGCTTTCTACGGCGCGTGAGGCCGCGGCTGAAATTTGCGGCGAGGAAGTTGCCGAGGCCTTGGTCGAGGGCAATCCCCGCGCCATCATCGAGAACAAACCGCTGCCGTATTTTCCCCGGCCCGTGATTGGGAGCTATCGCAAGACGTCTGGCGGGTAAGAGTCAGCGCTTCAGTTCTCGGCCCTCGACATCAGCTTCCAGCTTCGCGAAGGCCATCTCATAAGGGGTTCGGGAAGGGCTGGGCTTTCAGCCGTGCCGTGAGGAGCCAGTAAACATGCGGGCTTTAGCCTCTGAGGCATCGCGGATGTCCAGCCGACCGAGGATTTATAAGCTAGCAGACGCCAGGGTGCTGGATGCTATTGCGGGGCTGGCGCGTCATGCGCGGGAGTTGTGGCCGGTGCTGGATCTGCTGGTGCCGGCGTGTTGGAATTCACCCGTGGGCCCGGATCGGCGCTGTGCGACGCGGGAGTCGAGGACGTCGAGCGTGGAGCGTCTGGGGCGGTGGTCATCGCGCTTTCCGGATTCAGGAGGTGATCGTGGCTTGGTCCCAGGCCCAGTTTGATGAGGGCCCGCGCGTCGGGCACTGTCTTCGATTGCCAGCCATGGTCGGCCTGATAGCGGCGCAGGGCATCTTCCGTAGCCTGAGTCCATTTGCCGGTGGCTTCGCCAGTGAGATAGTGCTCGCGGATCAGCGCTTCCTGAATGGCTTGCGTGCGATCGGCGTCAATCTTCTGTTGTCCGCGCACCCGCGCCGTTTTCTTCCTTCGTGAACTTGGACGCCTTCTGGCTGAGGTCGTGTGGGCAGCGCCCGTCGACTTGGAGCCCCCGGCTGCGGCGGTCGTGTGGGTATTGCTGGTGCTGGCCGCGGATTTGCTCACCGGAGCCGGACTGGTCGCGGCCGCGCCCGCCGAAGTCTGAGGGCTGGCCTGCGCCGCCAACGCCGGGACACACGCCAGCAAGAGCGCGACAGCCGCGCTGGACAGCGAGGTTCGAGTTCCTGCCCAGACTTTTTCAATCATTGCGAAATTTTCTCTCGACTAAGGTCATCCACTCCGCACCGGAAAATAAGAAAGCCCAACTGGATCCGGCACCGTGCTCATCCCCCATCATCATCGTCGATCAAGGGATACAGTGCCAGATCCAATCGGGCTATTTCCGGTTACGGAAGTGTTCCGGCGAGAAAGGCCGTGCCATCCTGACGAGTCGAGCCGCGCTGGCGGACCAGGAATACCACATCCTGACCACTCTTCATGCTGGACTCGACGCGAGCAAAGTCGTCCTCGCTGTTCACCGGTTGTTTGTTGACTTCCAGAATGACGTCGCCACGGCCCAGGCCGACGTCTTCCGCGAAGGAATTCGGCCGGACTTCCTGCACGATCACGCCTCTGCCGGACGGAATATCGAGCCGGTCAGCCATTTCCGGAGTCAGTTTGCGAACTCCCACGCCAAACTTGCTGGGTTTCGGCGTGTTGTCGCTTTCGCTGTCCTGATCTTCGCCCAGGCGGGCCGCAAACAATTTCGCGCGGTCTGCAATGGTAACGGTCGCATCCTGTGCCTTGCCGTTGCGTACAAAGCCGAGCGACACTTTTGCCCCCGGTTTTCGCGAGGCGATATCGGAAACAAGTTCGTCGCCCTTGGTTACTTTCTTGCCGTCCACGCTGACGATGGTGTCGCCGACTTTCAACCCCGCCTGTTCCGCCGGACCGCCGGCCACCACACTGGAGACCGTAATGCCGGAGCCGGTGCCATAGACGCGGGCAATCGCCGGAATCTCATCCTTGCCGAACATGATGCCGATGGAACCACGCACCACGCGGTGCTCGGGTTCGATGAGCTGGTTATAAACCTCGACCACGGTTTTTGAGGGCAGAGCGAAGCCCACGCCCGCATAGGCGTTGGTCTCGCTCAGAATCGCGGTGTTGATGCCGATCACTTCTCCCGCCATGTTCACCAGCGGGCCGCCGGAGTTGCCGGGGTTGATGGCGGCATCGGTCTGGATGAAGGTCTGGAACTGGCGGTTGGGCACGATGTCGCGCCCTTTGGCGGACACGATTCCCGCCGTCACCGATTCCGACAAGCCAAACGGACTGCCCACAGCCAGCACCCAGTCACCTACCTGCATGCTGTCTGAGTTGCCCATCTTCGCCGCGGGGAGTGCACGATCCACGTCCACCTTGATCACCGCCAGATCGGTTTCCTGATCCGTACCCACGACCTTGGCTTCGTGCTGCACGCCGGGAGGATCGTCTTCGAAACGCACGCGCACACGATCCGCCTTCTCAACCACGTGGCGGTTGGTGACGATGTAGCCCTTGGAGTCCACGATCACGCCCGAACCCAGCGAGCGCTCGCGGATGGAGCCTTCGTTGCCGCCGCCACCCTGGCCGCCAGGACCGCCGAAGAAGCGATTGAAAAAGTCGTCAAACCCGCCTCCATCGTCGCCGCCCTGGTCGTCGTCAGGAGCCTGTCCACCGCGACGGTGCACGTTCTTGATGGTGGATTCGGTGTTGATGTTGACCACGCTCGGTTCGAGCTGCTTGGCGATCTGCGAAAAGGTGTTCGAAAGCTGCTGCGGCGAAGGCATGGTCAGCGGCGATGCGTCGCTGCTCTTTTGCCCTTCTTTGCCCTTCACGCCGTAGGAGATCACCGAACCGATCAGGATGCCGACTGAAAGAGTGGCCAGAATACTGAACGTATAAACCCAACGATGAGCGCGCATCCGCACCCAAATCTCCCGCGAATCCATGCCTACTTCCTCCCAGGAACGATTTGCTTATTATACTCGCTATAAACGCCCCCGCCACGGCAGTGTGGCCCATGTCCCGGAGTGCCGGAGAATGCACCATAGAACGCGCCGGAGCCTGCGCCATTAAGTTAGACGCGGGAACCCTCGGTAGCGTTTGCCGGAGGGGTTGGAATTGCAGCGATTGGGACCTAGGGCAGGATGTCCCGGATTTCTTGTGTTTATGTCGGGCGCCATTCGAACTGAGGCTGCCCCGGCGTTCGCGATTCGAAGGCCGGGGATTTCCGCTGTAGAGAAGTGTTCCTGCAGGAACACTTTGTGCTGGCGGTTTTGTATGTACAGCTAAGAGCGTGTCCCGTTAGGGTTTACGGCCGAGCTTTCCTGGACTTTCGCAAAATGTTCAGCGCGACGAAAAAAGCTGTCGAGCTTCGCTCGACCGGGAAAACCGGGACAGACGGGACGTTTTCCCGTTTCCAAGAACTGCTGCGCCAGGAAAATGGGTGAACGTCCCGTCTGTCCCCGGTTTATTCTCCGGTTTATTCTCTGTTAGTTTCTTTCTATGGCTCGACTACCGCGTGTTGTGATCGTCGACGTTCCCCACCATGTTACTCAGCGCGGGAATGCGCGACAAGTAATCCTGGCCAGCGATGCGGACCGCGTCACTTACCTT
>JBAUAN010000189.1:0-47545 GCA_049675725.1 Candidatus Sulfotelmatobacter sp.
CGGCGCTGCACGATCATCCTGGCGGCGTGGTGGTGAGCCTGACGGATGCGCATCTTCGTTTCACCGACGAAAACGGAAAGGTGCGCGAGGTCTACGCTAAAGCGGGCGAGTCGCGCTGGTATGCGCCCTTCAAACATCGCGTCGAGAACCTGGGCGACACTTCCTACGATGCGGTCTACATTGGAGTTAAGGGCAAACTGGCGACGACATCGGCGGGCGCGGACGGGTCGGTCGTGGCAACGAATGCGGAAACCCAGAGAATCCTGGCGGAATACCTCTTGGCGGCGGCGAAGCCCTAGCGGAACTGCGGCCACCGGGGCTGAAGCCCTCCACTCGTTGAAAACGGACTTCGCGGCCCTAGAAGGGCCGCTCTTCCACGGCGCTCCACGGGTTCAAGGTAAGATAAAGCTTCGCGTTCTTTATTCCTGATCCCTGATCCTGATTTCCTGAAGGAAGGTTATGGCGCACACTGTTTTTTGCGTGAAGTTGAAGAAGGAACTGCCCGGGCTGGATGAGCCTCCGTTCGATAACGATTTGGGACGCAAGGTCTATGACAACGTTTCGCAACAGGCCTGGCAGATGTGGGCGGACCATTGCAAGATGCTGATGAACGAATACCGCCTGAATCCGGCGCGGCGCGAGGATCAGGAAGTGATCGTCAAGCAGTTGGAGCAGTTTTTCTTTGGGGAGGGATCGGTGCTGCCGAAAGAGTACGTGCCGCCTGCGCCGAAGTAGGGTTCCCGCCGCTCTCGTCGAGCTTGGCTCAAAAGTTTGCCCCGTCCAATTCCGGGTGTTCTAATTTAGGGGCGACGTGTGCCGAGGTGAGCAATGAGGCAAAAGCTTGCTGTTTTGGTCGCGTTCCTCTCGCTGGCGATCCCTGCCCGGATGTTCGCAAAAGCGGACATTTGCAAAATCACGATCAAAGGTACGGACCTCAAGACACCAATCGAAGTCACCGACATCAGGAATTTCAAAGATGTAGATGTCAATGTGTGGGCGGGCCCAGGCGTGACGATCAACGGCAAAGAGCAGACCGAAGGGTTCATCATTGACTGGTCACAGACTGTTACGGAGAGGCCAAAAGGACTTCAACGCTACGAAGTGTCCTTCTACGCGAAATTCCCCGACGAGAAATTAGTCTATGTAGTCTTGTACGAATATGATCCCGCCACGGAGCGCGGTTACATCTACTTGCCGGGCAGGGGTGACGATTGGTATGGGCTCAACATGGGGACGATTGCCCATGGCGTGCAGGGGCAGTATGAGGGGCACTGGTATCGCGCTCTGAGTGGATGGGACAGGGTTGGGGCCGCTGATCGAGTCTGCCAAACCAGTAGCTTCAGGCCCTGGCATCGATTAGCCTTCTCCCGACAGGTCGGGCGTGCCGCGGCTGCCTGCTAGGTGAGATTCCGGGTTACTTCCGCAGTTACCTATGCACCAATTTTGATGCACATTTCATCACCCCGTAACATTCGTTTGATAGAACCGAAATGTGGATCTGCATGGCTACAACACGCTGATCCTTTCTGACCTGCACCTGGGTGCAGAGACCAGCCACGCGCGCGAAGCCACGCGCGTGCTCAAGAAAAATCGCTTCCAGCGGCTGATCCTTCTCGGCGACATTTTCGCCGATCTCAACTTTGCCCGCCTGACCAAGGAGCACTGGAAGTTTCTCGGCTACATCCGCAAGCTCTCGAACCCCAAGCGCAACGTGGAAATCGTGTGGGTCGAGGGAAACCACGACCATGGCCTAACTGACATCATGTCGCACCTGGTGGGAGTACGGGTTTATCAGCACTACAATTGGGAGTATCAGGGACTGCGGCACGTGGCCATCCATGGGCACCAGTTTGACGGCTTTCAGGTGAACCGACTCCGGCTCAGCCGGGTGGGGACGTCGCTGTATCTGTTGCTGCAAAAACTCGACTTCAAGCGCAAGCCGGTGGCGCGGCTGATTGACCGGCTGAATACACGCTGGCTGCGCATGTCGCCCAAGGTCTCCAGCGGCGCGCTGGCTTACGCTCATCATCACGGTGCGGACCGCATTTTCTGCGGGCATACGCACGAGGCCGCCCACGTTGAGAAAGACGGCGTTCACTATTACAACTCCGGCGGGTGGGTGGATTCCCGGCTCACGTATTTGACGATTGATGAAGAGGGGGTATGCATTCATGACTACAACGAGCATGACTATCGAGGACACGATGATCGAGAACATGACCGCGCCGAATCTGCATCCCGCGAGCTCGACGACGGCGAGCGAACTGACGATCGTGATTCCGGCGAAGAACGAGGCGAAGCTGATTCCCCGGCTGCTGACTTCGCTGACGATGCAGGACTACTCGAAGATGCCGAGTACGAGGGTGTTGGTCGCGGACGCTAATTCGACCGACGGCACGCCCGAGATTGTCCTGAGCTTTCGCGATCGCCTGAACGTGAGCGTGATTCGCGGCGGCATGCCTTCAGTGGGCCGCAACCTGGGGGCGGCGCAGGCGGAGAGCGATTACGTGCTGTTCCTTGATGCCGACATCGAGCCGGCGCACGTCTCGGTGGTGCGGCGCGCGGTGGAACTGGCGCAGCGCAAGCAGCTGCATTGCGTGACCACCAACATTCTTTGCCGCGGCGGGAGCTGGATCGACAGGGCTGTTTACGGAGTTAACAATTTCTTCCAGTACGCCTCGCAGGTGCACCATCCCTTTGCGACCGGAATGTTTATGCTGTTTGACCGCAAGAAATTCTGGGAGCTCGGCGGATTTAACGAGCGGGTGCTTTACGCCGAAGATTACCAGCTCACGCTGCAGGTGGAGCGCAGCCGGTTCGGCATTGTGCGCGGCGGCGTCTACACCACGAACCGGCGCTTCCAGAAAATGGGTCACCTGCGGGTAGGATGGCTTTTCCTGAGGACCGCCGTGAACTACTGGAATCAAGACTACTTTCTGCGCGATCACAAGTATTGGGCGTAGTCGTTGGATTCCTGGGCTAGATTTCGCGAGGTTTCGACGGCGGACGATTTTTAAGATTTTTCTGCGTGGCCATAGAAAACAGGATCCGGCTTTGGGCTGGATCCTGTTTTTGCGTAGCGCGAAGAGATCGTTGCGGAGAAGTTCGCCGATCAGAAACGAAAAACAATACCTGTGGAGAGCCGGAAGTTATTCTGCGTCGTGCTGAAGAAACGGGTCTGCACGTAGTCGCCTTCGGCGCGCACAGCCAGGATGCGGACGATCTTATAGTCCAGCCCACCACCCACGGTGGTCACCAGCGATGTGTCGCTGGTGGAGATTCCCTGCCCCGTGTTCACGTGCCCGACGCCAAACAGGGCCTCTCCAAAGGGCCGGAACTTTCCGATGGGAAAAGACAACCGCGGACCAAACGTCACGTCCGTTTCATGGCCCGTGACGGTCGCCGTGGCATCCGAAGTAGGTTCAGTGAAATTTTGCTGGCCATAGTGGCCGCTGAGATCGGCCACGATTCCCACCCACGGCAATACTTTGCCCTCAAGGGAAGCGTCCCATCCGTTCATGTTGGGGCGGCCCACGTCGGCGAGATCGAGCGTAGACGGGCTCGCGCTATAAAAAGAATAACCGACAAAAATATTTCCGGACGTTGGCACCTGCGCGCTCGCCAAACCCGCGAACAGAATGAGAGTGAAGGCGACCACCGTAACTTTGCGCATGCAGATATTTCCTCCCTTCTGCATCGAATAACACCCCACGGTTCGGAAAGTTGTTGGATGCACGCGGAAGAAAAAAAGTGGATGTGACGAAATGCAAATTAGCGTTCAGCATTTGCACGCAGGATTCTGCGAGCAGGGGCAATTAGCAGTTCGCATTGGGCCGTCACGGCTTTGCCGATGGCAGCGACAATTCTGCGGGCGAATCGCTAATTCCCAACTGCTGATTTCGGTGCTCGCGGCGTCAAAAGCGCCAGACGAGTCCAGTGGAGCCGCGGTAGTCGCTCTGCTGAGCGCTCAAATAGCGTGTGCGGACGTAGTCGCCCTGCACCCGCCAGGAGAATTTCTTGAAGAAGAGTTTGTAGTCGACGCCCCCGCCAACATCGATTGCCAGCGGGTTGTAGGTGTTTCCTCCCGATTGAATCATCTGCAGGCCAGCCATACCGTTAACAAACGGCCGCCACTTCCCATAGATGATCGAAAGTCGAGGGCCCCCCACGAAGGTGTACTGTTTGATGCCGTGGCCATAGATGCCGCTGCCGTCGATCACGAATCCCAGGTGAGGAGCGCGCGCCAGGGGCATGACCTCGCCCGAACCCTCCCAACCCTTGAGGCGGTAAAGATTCGTTGGGATTACAAATTCCGAACGGTCGTAAGATCCGCCGGCGTATGCATCGCCGTGCGGAATCAGTTGCGCAGACATCGGGATCGCGAACAGCGCCGAACACACCAGTGCCAGCACAGTGGCTGCAAGTTTCGACACGAAAAATCCTCCCCGGCGCCCGGCGCCGGCAAAAACGCTCTTAATAAACGAAAAATCCTTTAGATGCAGTGTACCGGACAGAGAAGATGTCCCGGTTAACAAAATGTGTCCCACCGGGACGTTCCCGTTCTGTGCTTTCGGTGGGAAATTCATCCCTTTTTAATGATGCCAAAATCCATTCCAGGTCGTCTAATCGTCTAGGATGCAATTTATGAGTACAAATTGGCAAGCGCGGCCGCAAAATATGGCCGCTTTCGGAGTAGCTAAGGAGCCGACGTTGAAGCTGAGTTTAGCAACCCGCTATCAGGCGGACGTCATCATTGTTCACTGTCAGGGGCGCATCGTTTATCGCGATGAAGCTGCCGCACTGTCGCGTCTGGTGGGTGACGTTATGTCTCAGGCGCGCAAAATTGTTCTGGATCTAAGCGGTGTCAGCTCCCTCGATAGCGCCGGCATCGGAGAGTTGGCGCTTCTGTACACCTGGGCGCAGAAAGAAAATGTGGACTTTAAAGTTGCCGGCCCCAACAATCTCGTACGCACTCTGCTCGACCTGACCAAACTTGACTCGGTGCTGGAGATTCATTCGTCCGTGAATGACGCGCTGGAGGCGTTTCACGAAAACGGAGTTTGCGCCGACTGCTGAAGTATAGCCGGGCGAAATTTCGGCTGAAATTTAGACAGGAAGTTCGCGTGAGGAAGCAGCACTCTGCTTCCTCATTTTTTTCGCCGTGAATGCGGCCGGCTTTCCCCGCGGAATTTCGGCCAACGTGGCCGTTAATTCTCGCGCTGGAAACGGTAGCGGCCTTTGCGCTCCCGCGCCACTGCTTCCACTACTTTGAGCAGAGCCCGCGCGGCGTGAGAAAGATTGGCATCTTTGCGGTAGATGAGGCGCAGCTTCCGGTTCAACTGCAACTCGCGAACCGGGATGCGCACCAGTTCTCCCCGCGCCAGTTCAGTTTCTACGCTGATCTCCGGAAGGAATGCCACGCCGCTTCCCAGCGCCACAAACTGCTTGATGGCCTGTAGAGTCGGGAGTTCCAGGTCCATGTGCAGCGGGGTTTTATGGGTCTTGAACAACTGCAAAACTTTGTCGCGATACGGTGAGGAAACGATGTGCGCCACGAAAGATTCCGCGCCCAGTTGCCGGATGCTGACTCGCTTTGCGGCAGCCAGCGGATGCTTGGGAGGGACCACAAAAACCAGTTCGTCCAGATACACCACGATGGCGTGCACGCCGGGTTCCTGCGGCTCGTAGGAGAGGACGCCGAACTCCGCGCGGTAGCGCAAAACATCGTCGGGAATGTGGCTGCCCAGCGCGCGCTGCACCGTGATCTTGATCATGGGATGCAAACGCCGAAACTCTGCCAGGATCGGAAGCAGATAGAGCGCTGTGAACTCGTTGGCGGCAATGACCAGCTTACCTTTCTGCAGTTCCCGCAATTCAACCAGCGATTCAGCCGCCTCGGTGCGCAGGTTCAGCAGCTTCTCCGCATACTCGACCAGAACCTTGCCGGCGTCGGTGAGAACTCCCTCGCGCGAGGAGCGGTCGAATAGAGCCTCGCCCAGTTCGACCTCCAGCTTGCGGATGGTCTGGCTGACCGCCGACTGGGTGCGATAGAGTTTTTCCGCGGCGCGCGAAAAGCGATGCTCGCGCGCCACCATCAGGAAGACTTCGAGCTGCGCCAGTTCCAAGTGTGTAAGCCTCCGTAGCGCGGGCCTTTATAGTTGCCGCAGAATCATTAGCAATGCTTATTATATAAGTCGTACTAATCTACAGTAAATAATTATAAGTTTTTCTTCTGCGTGTGGACGACGTAGCATAGATTGTTCGTCTCTGAGAGAGGCCATGACCGACCGAGCCCGCATCACCGTTTTCGATACCACTCTGCGCGACGGCGAACAATCGCCGGGTTGCAGCATGAACCATCAGGAGAAGCTGCGTCTGGCGCATCAGCTCGACCGGCTCGGCGTCGACGTGATTGAGGCGGGTTTTCCCATTGCTTCGGACGGTGATTTTGAGGCGGTGAAGGCGGTTTCCGACGTGATTCGCCGACCGATCATTGCCGCGCTGGCACGGGCCTGCAGGCCTGATATTGAGCGGGCGTGGGAAGCGCTGCGGGATGCGGCGCGTCCGCGCATTCACGTGTTTCTGGCGACTTCTGACATCCACCTGCAGTACAAGCTGCGGATCACGCGCGACGAGTGCATGGCGCAAGCGCGGGAATCCGTGCGATACGCCAAATCGCTGTGCAACGACATCGAGTTTTCTCCCGAGGACGCAACCCGCACCGATCCTGAGTTTCTTTGCCGTGTGTTGCAGACTGTAGTCGATGCCGGCGCAACTACGCTGAACATTCCGGACACGGTGGGTTACAGCATGCCATTGGAATTCGGCGAGCTGATTTCTACGATTCGCGCGCAGGTTACGGGCCTCGAAAGCGTGACGATTTCCGCGCATTGCCACAACGACCTGGGCCTGGCTGTAGCCAATGCGCTGGCGGCGATCGCTGCCGGAGCGCGCCAGGTGGAGTGCACGATTAACGGCATCGGTGAGCGCGCGGGCAATGCGTCGCTTGAAGAAATTGTGATGGCGATGCGAGTTCGTCCCGACCGCTACCCTTTCGAAACCGGCGTGGTCGGCGAGCAATTGTTTCCCGCGAGCCAGTTGCTCAGCGAGATCACGGGCGTTCCGGTGCAGCCGAATAAGGCCATCACTGGGCGAAACGCATTTGCGCACGAAGCGGGCATCCATCAGGATGGCGTGCTGAAAAACCCGCTGACGTACGAAATCATGACGCCGAAATCGGTGGGCGTGCCCGATTCGCGGCTGGTGCTGGGCAAGCACTCCGGACGCCACGCGCTCAACATGCGCTGCGAACAGCTGGGCTACCAGTTCGACCGGCGCGCGCTCGACGACATCTACCGCCGCTTCGTCCGCCTCGCCGACAAGATTAAGCACGTGGAAGATCACCACTTGCTGGAGTTGATCCGCGACACGCACAAGCCCGCGGGATCCGCGACTCCGCTGATCGAACCGCTGTCCGGAGCCGCCGCGGCCATTGCGGGTCCGCCAGCACCGGAGACGCCGAAGCCGTTTCCGAACGCCGCGCCCGCCAATGCTTACGGCATGTCCGTTCCGGTTGCACAGGAGCACCACCCGGAGCAGGAAGACTATCTCTGGGGCGTGTAGTGGTTCGCAGGATTTCCGCGCTACACTAATTCCCGCATGATCCTCAAACTCACCATTCTTCCCGGCGACGGGATCGGCCCGGAAGTCACGGAACAAGCCGTGCTCGTGCTGCAGGCTGTGGCGGATGGGTTTGGCCACCGGCTCGAACTTCAGCACAAACTCATCGGCGCCGCTGCGCTGACCGCGGTGAGTGATCCGCTGCCTGCGGACACGATCCAGGCTTGCTTGTCATCCGCTGCTGTGCTGATGGGAGCGGTGGGAAGCCCGGGGTTCGATCATTATCCCAATCATCAGCGTCCGGAGGCTGGCCTGTTGCGGTTGCGGCGGGAGTTGGGAGCGTTCGCCAATTTGCGGCCGGCGGTGCTTTTTCCGGCGCTCGAAGACTGCTCGCCGCTGCGGGCTGAGTTCGTGCGCGGTACCGACATGCTCATCGTGCGCGAGTTATTGGGAGGCCTCTATTTCGGTCAGCCAAGATCCATCTCCGCAAGCTCGGAGCCGGGAGCATCCGGTTCGAAAGCTGCGATCAACACCATGCGCTACAGCGAACCGGAAATCGAGCGCATCGCGCGAGTGGCTTTCGAATTGGCGCTGAAGCGCCGCCGCAAAGTTTTATCGGTGGACAAGGCAAATGTTCTGGAATGCTCGCGGCTGTGGCGGGAAGTGGTTACCCGCGTTGCCCAGGGCTATCCGGAAGTGAAGCTCGCGCACCAGTATGTTGATTCCGCGGCCATGCTGCTGGTGCAGCGTCCGAAGGACTTCGATGTGATCCTCACGGAAAATATGTTTGGCGATATTCTTTCCGACCAGGCTGGTGGAGTAGTCGGCTCGCTGGGCTTGCTGGCGTCGGCCAGCATCGGCGGCCCTGTCGGTTTGTACGAACCGGTGCATGGATCGGCTCCGGATATCGCGGGCAAGGGGATCGCGAATCCGCTGGGGGCAATTCTTTCGGTTGCGATGATGCTGCGTCATACGTTCCAGTTGGAACGCGAAGCTGCGTGCATCGAGGACGCGGTGGGTTCCGTGCTAACACAGGGTTCGCGCACCGCCGATCTGGTGGGCAAGACTCAGACTGCAATTTCCACGACCGAGATGGGACGGCGAGTCGTGGACGCGGTTAAGGCTTCGGTGACTTCGGCGTTGGAGAAAAAAAAATCCGCGTGAAGCTCCGGCGTTAGATTCGCTATCCCGTTTTCCCATGCGCGGTCTTCTCGCGTTCCGCTTCACCCGGCTGCCCGCTATCGTATTTTCCCGTCAAGTCATACCAGCGGATGCGCAGCATTTCCCAGAACATGCGCGAGCCGTCGGTTAGAGGATGAATTCGCGTGCCGCCGCTATGCGCCCAGGCCACTGGAACTTCCTGCACACGGAATCCGAATTTGCGGGCGAGAAAAAGAATTTCCGGGTCGAATCCCCAGCGCTCGATTTTTTGCAAAGGAAAAATTTTCTTCACCGCCCGCTGTTGAAAAGCCTTGAAGCCGCACTGCGTATCCTTGAACCGCAAGCCGAGAGTGATTCGCAGCAGCAGATTGAAAACGCGCCCGAAGAGCTGGCGATGAAGCGGCTGGCGCTGCGTCTGGAGTTCGGCCTGCAGCCACCGCGAACCGATGGCGATGTCAGCACCGTCGTTCAGAGCGTTGAGAAGTTTGGGAAGTTCCTCAATCGGCGAAGACAGGTCGGCGTCGCTGAAAACCACCACGCCGCCGCGCGCCTGCAACATGCCATTGCGCACGCTGTAACCCTTGCCGCGGTTGCCCGGATTTTCGACTAGCCGCAATGCAGAATTATTTCGTGCGAGGCAGCGTACGATTTCGGCGGTATCGTCGCGCGATCCGTCGTTGACAACAATGACTTCGGCGGACCATTTCTGCTGCGAGATGTAGCTCAGGATTTTTTCGAGAGACGCACCCAGGCGAGCGCTCTCGTTGTAGGCCGGAACGACGATGCTGTGGGTGGGTTCCAAATCAGTTTCCAGTTCCAGTTCGCAATGTCTGCCAGACGATTCCTTGATCGTGAGCCCGGCTCGCGAGCGAGACCGAACAACGCCGCTATTGTACGTGGGCACGCACCGGAGAAACATCCTATGGGATTCTTGATTGCAGGCCAGAAGTGAGGAAAGGCTTACGCCGCGTTGCTCTGGCGTTCCAGCATGGAGAAATATTCGGCTACCAGATCCGCGTCCCAAAGGCCACGGCGGGCTTCTTCGTGCATTGTCTCGGCGGCCTGGTCATGCGTAAGGGCAGGCTTGTAGGGGCGGGCGGTGCGCAGCGCGTCGTAGACATCAACCACTTGCAGAATCCGCGGCAGAAGGGGAATCTCCCCGGCACGCAACCCATCGGGATAGCCCGAGCCGTCAGAATGCTCGTGATGATGGCGGATGATGGGCAACACCAGGCGCAGCGACTTCAGCGGCTTGCATATGTTCTCGCCGGTAATGGGATGCAGCTTCATGATGGCCCATTCTTCCGGAGCCAGGTTGGTTCCTTTTTTCAGAATTTCGTCGGAGACGGCGATCTTGCCGAGATCATGCAAGTATCCGCCGCGCTTCAGCGCGCGAATCGAATCTTCGTCCAGGCCCAGTTGGCGGCCCAGTTCCGGGGCGTGCAGAGCCAGCCTTTCGCAATGCCCCTCAGTGTAGGGATCGCGGCCTTCCACGATCAGGCCCAAGGTGCAGAGCACAGAATCGGCAGTTTCGAGTTCGTCGGTGAAATCTTTCAGCCGCAACAGTGACTTCACCCGGGCAATCAACTCCTCGGCCAGCACGGGTTTGTTCAGGAAGTCGTCGGCGCCGGCGTCAATGCCGCGCACCTTATCGCTGCTGTCACTCAAGCCGGTAATCAGGACAAAAGGGATGAGGCGCGTCGCCGGGTTTTCCTTGAGCTCGCGGCAAAGATCGTACCCAGACTTGCCGGGCATCATCACATCGGACAGAATGAGATCTGGAGACTGGCGGCGAATCTCGGCCTCGGCTTCTTCCGCGCTGGCCGCGGTCACCACCTCATAGCCGCGCATGGCCAGCAACTGGCTCATCAACCCGGCGATGGCGGGCTGGTCGTCCACCACTAAAATCCGCGGCATCGGCCGGCGAAACGACAGATCAGACATCTCTAGATAAGACGACGCTTCCTTCGGCGAAGTTGTCCGGGAATCTTGCCGCAACGGACTACGCGAGGGGGGGAAGAAACTCATAATTGCAGATCGTATGGCTATATTACTTCAAATATTGTGTTCGCGGCGAAGCGACGACCAGCTATCGTGACAATCTTTGTACTGGTGGACTCTCGCGGGTCCCGATTCGGAACAGCGTAGCCCAGTTTGTGACGGGTTTCCTTGCGCCAGGGCAACCGTCGTGCCTAATCTCGAGAGATGCGCCGTAGCCTGCTCCGCTCTGCCGGGATGTTGCCGTTGGTTGCGTTCTCCGCGGTCATGGTCTCCCCCATCTTTTTCTCGGCTGCGGCCGGTGCCGCCGCCGCAAAGATTCATGTGATCACCCTGGGGAAAGCGGTGCCCGTGAAATGGAGCGCTAACGACGAAACTCAACCTCGAACTGTGAAAGTGCGCCCGCTCTTGGTGGATGGACGCGTCAAGGAATACACTCTCGGCTCCTCGCACGAAGTCACGGAGCGGCTGTTCGTGGTGCAGCGCGCGTTTCGCCTGAATGACAGTCTGCCCGAAGATTCCGGCGCGCCGCGCTGGCAATGGCAGCGTGGAGGCTGGCTGCTGGTGGACCGGATGACCGGCCACGTCTCCGCAATCAACCTGGCGGAGTTTGACAGCAACTATTCCGCTGCCAGCTGGTATCGGGATTATGTGGCGTATTGCGGCGTGTCTGACGACGGCAAGAAGATTTCAGCCGTAGTCGCACAACTCAGCCGCCGCAAGCCTGTGCTCAAGAAAGCCTTGGCGGGGAGCATCCCTGACGATGCGCCTCCGGATTCCGCGTGCCCCGCGCCCACCTGGCAGCGAGGACCGGTGCGGGTGAGCTTCGAGCCAGCCAGCGACACGAAACAAACTTTCGCGATTCGTGGGCGTGCCGTGGATTTGGTGAGTGATGCGGAGGAGGATGAGGAAGCGTCGAAGTAGGAAGCTTCGGACTTCAGACCTCAGACCTTGGACCCTGGGTTCGGGCGGCGGACTTCGGATTAGGCGCGCCGGGCTTCGCCTGAGCCTGGACAGCCGAGAGCCTGCCCTGAGGTTGTCGAAGGACGGAACTCTCCACATGGATCGAGATGGATCGAGGCGGAAGTCTGAGGTCCGACGCCCGAGGTCCGAGGTCGTTAATCCCCCGCGGCTTCGACCGGCAATTCCTCAGCGACCGTCTTCTCTTTCACCTTCGCGCTGGTCACCAGCACCACAGAAACCACGACGATCGCGCTGCCCAGCAGGATGAAGCGGTCCACGTGCTCGTGCAAAATCAGCCAGCCCAAGAACACGGCCACGACTGGATTCACGTAAGCGTAGGTCGAGACTTTCGACGTGGGCACGTGCCCGAGGAGCCAGATGTAGGCCGTATACCCGATCCACGAGCCGCACACTACCAGATACATCACGGCGCCAACGCCGCGGGCGGTCCAGATCACGCGCGAGAAGTCTCCGGCCACGAGCGCGAAGAGAAAATTCGCCACGCCTGCGGCCAGCACTTGCCAGCCGGTGGCGCTGAATCCGTCCATGCCCGATTGCCAGCGCTTCGACAGCACCGATCCCAATGCCCATGAGAATGATCCGCCGAGCAGGCTCACCGATGCCCACAGTTCGTGGCGGCCCAACGCGGTTTTCGCAGTGAGCTTCGGATAAAAAAGGACAAACATCCCAAGGACCCCCAGCGCCAGCCCCACCTTGCCGCGTCCGGAAATGTGATGGTCGCCGAGCAGCAGCGAATCGAGCACCAGAAACCAGAGCGGCGTAATGGCGATGATCAGCGCGGCCAGTCCCGTCGACACCGTCAGTTCGGCGTAGGAAAGCGTCAGATTGCCGCCCATCAGCAGCAACACGCCGACCACGGCCGCGAGCGCGATCTGACGCGGCGAGTATAGAACTTTGTGTCCGGTGAGAGCGCAAACTGCCAGCATCACGATTCCAGCAATCGAGAACCGCGTGGCGCACATCAGCGCCGGAGGGATGTTCTGCACCGCGATGTCGATGGCGAGATAAGTCGACCCCCAGAACAGGTACACGAGTCCGAAGGCAAGAATCACCATCCACGGGCGTGGGCGCTGGTCGTGATGCATGGGAAGTGAAGAAAAAGGGAAACTAAAACATATAAGACGAGTGGGCAGGGCCTTTGGATTCTAAAGTTAAGGAGATCGGTGAGGCCGTTGCCTGCCACTTCATGACAACGTAACAACAATCTATCGCCGGCAGGTTTCGGCTATTGAACCGAGGACGGCCTCCTGAGTTCGATCACTGTAGGCACTGACAGGTCTATTGGACACGCATCGAGTTTGCGGAAGTCGAGCACGATGTCAGTAGGAGAGCTTGTGCGGCAGGGCTTATGTCACTGATGGGCACGGCCAAAATGTTACCATGTCCGCACACGCGAGTCGGTCGTCGGCAGCGAAAGACCGCATCGCCAATCGTTGTAGCCCTACTCTTTCTATCGTAGAAAGACGGGCTCAAGCACTCACTCCTCACGCAGAGTAGGAACTGCTGCTCAGGCCAGAATCTCGAGTCCATCGGAAAGTTGCGCCGGCCGCAAGTGGGGCAGAGAATCCAAATGGACTGCGGACGGTTGGAAGCTATTCCGAGCCAGAGGTCAAATTTCATTTTGTTGTAATGTCGGAGAAGCTGGCATTTCAGCTTTTGGCGTTATGAGGAGCGACGAACAATGTTTCGAAGAGTCCGAACCGTAGCTTTGCTGATTGCGGCTGCAGGCTTTGCCCTGTCCTTCGCCGGCGCGCAGGACCGGGACGCTGATTCGGAAGTCCACCCGTGGTGGCAGCATGCCGTTTTCTATGAAATTTATCCGCGCAGCTTCGCCGACAGTAATGGCGATGGAATCGGCGACCTCAACGGCATCGCGTCGAAACTTGATTACCTGAAGGATCTTGGCGTGGATGCCATTTGGATTTCGCCTTGTTATCCATCGCCGCAATTCGATTTCGGATATGACGTCTCGGATTACGAAAATATCGATCCGATGTACGGAACACTGAAAGACTTCCAGCATCTGGCGAAGGAAGCGAAGAAGCGCGACATCCGCATCATCATGGATTTTGTTCTGAATCATAGTTCCTCGCAGCACAAGTGGTTTCTCGATTCCGCGTCATCCCGAACTTCGGCGCATCGGGATTGGTACATTTGGCGTGACGGGAAAGCTCCCGGCGTTCCTCCGAATAATTGGATCTCCGACTTCGGCGGGTCGGCCTGGCAGTTTGATCCGAAGACGGGCCAGTATTACTACCATTTCTTTGAGGTCCAGCAGCCGGATCTCAACTGGCGCAACCCGGCAGTGGAAAAAGCCATGTTCGACGTGACCCGCTTCTGGTATAAGAACGGCGTTTCCGGGTTTCGACTGGATGCCGTGGATCTCTTGTTTGAAGATCCGAATCTTCACGACAATCCGGTATTGCCGGGCACGAGTGATTTGGGCGATCCCAACATGGAAAATAAATACAACGACAAATTACCGGAGAATCACATTGAACTTAAAAAGTTGCGCAAGGTGGCCGACCAGAATAATGCGGTCCTGATAGGAGAGACTTATACGTCGAATCGAGAGGAATTGAAGGAATACTACGGCGACCACAATGACGAAATCCAATTGCCCATGGATTTCATGTTCTGCACGGTGAATAAACTGTCGGCGAACGACTTTCGTACCCAGATCGCAAACGCTGAATCCACGGGCGGCTGGCCGGTTTACGTGATCGGCAATCACGATATGCCGCGATCCGCTGTGCGTTATGGCGACGGAAAACACAACGACCAGATTGCCAAGCTGATGGCCGGGATGTATCTGACTCTTCGCGGAACGCCCATCATGTATTACGGTGAGGAACTGGCGATGGAGAACAATGATCCGGTACGCAAGGAAGACGTAAAGGACCCGCTTGGGATTACCGGATGGCCGAAGGAAAAAGGCCGCGATGGCGAACGCACACCCATGCAGTGGAACGACTCGCCCAACGCCGGGTTCAGCGCAGCTAAGCCGTGGTTGCCAGTCCCGGCCAGCTACAAAACCCACAATGTGGCCAGCGAACTAAGAGACCCTGACTCGGTTCTGCAATTCTACAAACACCTGCTGGCGCTTCGGCACGAGGACCGCGCCTTGCTGGACGGAGACTATGTCGCGTTGAATCAGGACAATCCCAACGTCCTTTCTTACCTTCGCCGTTACAAGAATGAGGCGGTACTGGTTGTCTTAAATATGTCAGCGACCCCGCAGCAGGTCGGTTTTAATCTTTCCCAACAGGGTTTCGCTTCCGCAAAGGTCACAACCATGCTCGCGACTGTGACTGCAGCGCCCGGCGGCAAATTAGATCAGATCGCCCTTGATCCATTCGCGGTATACATCGCACGACTCTCGCGATGAACGGGGAGTGCCACGAAATAGTTTTGCAGTCATGGAATGCGACGATTTCGATTCCGAGGAGTTGTGGCTTGAACAAAATAGTCGTGCTTCTTAGAAGCCCGCTTCTCATGGCGCTGAAGTTTGTTTTTGCATGCGTCGTTCTCGTGACGTTGTCGTCGGCACAAACTATCCAGGTCGATATCACTCCGGCGCATTCCACAAATCACTTTCGTCCGAACGAGACTCTGGGGGCTGGAATTGACCGAATCCCGTCGGAGGCTGTCGACAGCGGATTGACGCAGCCGAATTTGGCGAGGGCAATGGCTTCCGGGTGGCAGCCGGTCAGCTATCGAAATAATACGGAGTTATCCATTGAGGCGTGGCACTGGAATCCGCAGGGCACCTGGAGCGAAGGTAATGGGAAAGGATATTTCGTGGGCTCGGCAACTCCTGGCGAACCGATCCGTTACTCGTATGGATATTCGCTGCCGCATCGCGGCTTTACCCGGAATGATGGCACGCCGAACGCCGGGTTTTCGCGCATGACAGATGGCGATGAGAATAGTTATTGGAAGAGCAATCCCTATCTGACGGAGCGCTTCACTGGCGAGAGCGATTCTTTGCATCCGCAGTGGGTCGTGATCGATCTGGCGCAAATACAGCAAGTCGACAGCATCCTGATCAAATGGGGGGAACCGTTCGCTACGAAATTTGTAGTGCAGCACTGGACGGGGGACGACCCGATGCACTCGCCAACCAAGGGGGTGTGGCAGACGTTCCCGCTGGGGGTCGTTGAGAAGGGTCACGGCGGATCAGACATCATGCGCCTGAATGCGAGTCTTCTTCCAGTTCGATTCCTGCGCATTCTGATGACGGAATCTTCCAATACTTGCGCACCAGGGCACGCCTCTGCCGACGTTCGTGCCTGCGTCGGCTATGCAATCCGCGAAATCTATCTCGGAACGGTTTCTGCTGACGGCAAATTCCACGACATCATGCGGCATACGCCCGACCAGGAACAGACCACGACGTATTGCTCCTCCGTGGACCCATGGCACGAAGCCTCCGATCTCGGAACGACTCATCAAGCGCAGGTGGGTTTCGATTTTTTCTTTACCAGCGGAGTGACCCGAGGTCTACCGGCCATGATCCCGATCGCGCTGGTTTACGATACGCCGGAGAATGCTGTCGCGGAGATTGCGTATCTGCGGAAACGGGGCTACCCCATCTCATACATCGAAATGGGGGAAGAAGCGGACGGACAATACACCGCGCCGGAGGATTACGGAGCACTTTATCTGCAGTGGGCTACTGCTCTGCATCAGCTTGATCCGAGTCTTAAATTGGGCGGACCGTCATTTCAGGGCGTGAACCAGGATATTGAAACCTGGCCGGCTGCGAACGGCAAAGTGTCATGGACCGGGCGATTCATCGATTACTTGAAACAGCACGGACGCATGCGCGATCTTTCGTTTTTCTCTTTCGAACATTATCCTTACGAGCCGTGCAAGATTCCCTGGGGCAGCCTTTATGAGGAGCCGCAACTCATCAACCACATCATGCAAGTCTGGCACGATGATGGAATTCCCGCGGACCTTCCCATGTTCATCACCGAGGGAAATCTTTCCTCCGGAGCCAGCGAAACTTTCATGGACATTTTTTCGGGGCTCTGGCTCGCCGATTATATCGGCTCATTTCTGACCGCGGGTGGCAACGGCGTTTACTACTTTCATTATCTGCCGCTGGTAATGGAACACGGCTGCAACGATTCGCCGGGAACCTTTGGGATGCTCACGGTCGACGCGCAATACAAGATTCAGCAGCCTCTCGCGCAGTTCTTCATAGCCCAACTGATTAATCTGGAGTGGGTCGCTCCGGGCGGGAAATCGCATGACGTGTTTCCCGCCCGCAGCGACATCGACGACGGCGCGGGACATGCGTTGGTGACGGCATATGCCCTGAAGCGTCCCGATGGCCGGTGGTCGCTGCTTATTGTGAATCGCGATCAGCCAAATGCTCACCGGGTGAAGATCGCGTTTGAAGACCAGGCCAGCCACGAGAACGAGGCGTTCGACGGAGCGGTTGAGATTTCGACTTTCGGAAAAGCACAGTATCAGTGGCATCCGGGACATACGCGCTTCGTGGGGCATGCCGAATATCCGGCTGAACCTTCGGTGGAAGTGGAAAGCTTCGGCATGGCCGATCCGGACGGGCCGATTCTACACGTCAAGCAGAATGTCAGCGCGGATACAGCTTATGAATTACCGGCAGCATCGGTGGTTGTAATTCGCGGGGGCATTCAGGCGCGACAAGCTTCGGAAATCGATTCCAGAAAGAACGAGGAGGCGAGCGCGATCCGCGAGAGCATGCAAACAAATGAGAATGGCAGGTAGAACTCGAGTTTGGGTCGTGGCCGGCTTGGTGCTGGTCGTGCTCCTCGGGATCTTCGCGGTCAAGGCGGGCACGTTTCTAGTGGTGGATGCACCGCGTCCCTCCGACGTGATTGTTGTGCTTGCTGGGGAAACTGACCGGCGTCCGACGCGGGCGCTGGAACTTCTGCAACAAGGGTATGGAAAGCGAGTGATGATCGACGTTCCCGCCGAGGCCAGAATCTACACGTTCACGCAGCTCGAACTGGCGCAAAAGTATGTGCAGAGTCTTCCCGAGGCCGCGGCCGTCAGCGTGTGTCCCACCGAGGGTCTTTCGACGAAGGCCGAGACGCGTGATGTGGAAAAATGCCTGGCCGGGGTGAGCAGCGGCACGGTCCTGATTGTCACGTCGGAGTTCCACACGCGCCGGGCGCTGAGTATTTTCCGGCAGGAGCTGCCGGGCAGAACCTTCTCCGTGGCAGCATCTTTCGATAGCACACAGTTTGGTACGCGCTGGTGGACGCACCGGCAGTGGGCGAAAACTTTCGTGGACGAATGGCTACGTCTGCTGTGGTGGAATGCGGTGGACCGTTGGCATTGAGCTCTTGTGGCGAAAAGTTCGACCTCACCGGCTAAAGCCACACTGAAGGACGTGCCTTGATCGCACCGCTGAAGGCGCTGTGCCCTCGCAAATTCAAGCGCAATATTGATCGCAGTGGCGCGCTGGCACACAAGATTCAGGTACGACAGTAAGGTCTTCCACACATTCATCTCATCGAGTTTCATCGTTGAACCGGCGGCAATTGCGGAAAGTTTTCCACCGCAGACCCGCGTCCAGAGCACAAAAGCCATTGACTGGCAATCCATTGGGGAGGTAGCATTCGAGAAGGTCACCAAAACAGTTATTAACGGAGTGTGGGAATGGGCCAGTTTTGTTTCCGCAGAATGGTAGGGTACGTGCTGCTGTTCTTGCTTCCCGCTTCAATGTTTGCTGCTGAAACCAATGCGGCGATGTTGTATACCAACGGGACAGCATGGGTGAACGGCGCACACGTACCTCGCTTTTCTTCGGCCATTTTCTCCGGCGATCTTTTGCAGACCCGTTCTGATTCCCTGGCCAACATTACGCAAACTGGTTCCAGCATTACCGTGCTCGCCGATTCCCTGGTGCAGTTTGAAGGCGCATCTTTGAAGATCGAGCATGGCGGGCTGACGGTTGCCACTTCGAAGGAAGTCGCGACCACCGCCGGGGATGTGAAAATCGCTCCCGCTTCCAGTGCCTGGACGGAGTTCACCGTTACCGATGTCGATGGCACGGTAAGAATTGCCGCGAAAAAGGGCGATCTTCTGATCAGCGATGACAGCGGCTCGTCTACTCTGCAGCAAGGCCAGGACACGACGCGGCAAGAATCGCCAGACCAGGTGAACAACAACGACAAAGATCAGCCCAAGGAGAAGAAAAAGAAGAAGCGCGCTGCAGGAGCGGCTCCCGCCGCTGGCGGCGGCCTTCTGAATTCCCCCATCGCGGTCGGGGCAGGCGCGGCAGCGATTGGCGGCGTCACGACCTGGGTGCTGATCCAAAGCGATAACCCAGCTAGTCCATCTACTCCGTAGGCACCCGAATTTAGCTTGAGAGTTTTCGATCATCGGATTCCTGCAGCGGCTGGTTATATTAAGCTCTGCGGACTGTGATGAAGCCTTTGATCTTTGCTCTATGTGTTGTGTTCGCGTTTGGCGGCCTGAGTGCGCAGATTCCTGCCTGGCAGCCATCGCCGGGACCTACGCAAGTACCGATATGGCCCGGGAAAGCGCCTGATGCCCAACCTGTCACGGGGCCGGAGGCCGCTGCGACGAGGGTGAAGGACCATTTGGTCGCCGACAGGCCATGGGTCTACGTCGGCAGGGTCTCGCAGCCAACGATGACGGTCTACTCGCCAACGGGCAGGAATACGGGCGCTGCTGTGGTGGTGTTTCCCGGCGGCGGTTATTGGATTCTGGCCATCGATCTCGAGGGCTCAGAGGTCTGTGACTGGCTGGCGTCCAGAGGGATCACATGTGTGCTATTGAAGTATCGCGTGCCGGGTGATGGAAAAGAACCGAGATCCGGGCCATATCCCAAATCACCGATGGCGTTGGAAGATGCGCAAAGGACAGTGGGGTTGGTTCGATTTCACGCCGCGGAATGGCACATCGATCCGCACAAAATTGGAGTGCTTGGGTTTTCGGCAGGCGGGCATCTGGTAGCAGCGATGAGCACGCATTTTAAGCAGCGTTTGTATCTCGCTGTAGATGCGGCCGATAAAGAGAGCTGTCGTCCGGATTTTGCGGTGGCTCTTTATCCAGGCCATCTGTCGATTGCCCCTAAACCTTTTGAGTTAAATTCGGATATTCGTGTCACCAGTGAGACGCCGCCTACGTTTTTGTTGCAGGCGGAGGATGACCCGGTGGACGACGTAGAGAATTCGCTGGTTTACTATGCTGCACTGAAGAAGGCTAAGGTTCCGGTAGAGATGCATTTATACGCGCATGGCGGGCATGCGTTTGGGCTGCGGCGCACGGAGCATCCGATAACAGGATGGCCTCAATTAGTGGAGACTTGGCTGGGGACGATCGGAATGATTTGAGTGATTCGTAGTCGGGGCGCAGATATGCACTCTGAACGCAATCTCCCGAGCCTCCGGCGCCGTCAGGTCCAAACGTTGCGGGTCACTCAGGAACGCGCGTTCCCCACACAGTATTCGTTCAACGTGACCTGGTACCAAGCCCTTTTATACGACTTCCGAAGCTGGCAGCGTCTCTTCTGCAGGCGATTGTACCGGCTTGCGTTTGCGCTTGGGCACCACCATCGGCTCGGATGCCGCAACGGTGCAGAACACATAGAAAAGCGCGGCGTTGGCGGGAATCTCCAAATTAAAGTCTGTTGCGCTATGCACCAGGATGCCAGCGATTCCAAGGATGCACGCCAGAGTAACCGCTCCTCCAACCTCGGAGGACCAGTTCTTGATCTTGGGCCCGGCTCGGCGAAAAAGCACGATCCAGAACCAGACCACGGTGCCGAACCCGAGCAGTCCCATTTCCACCAGCAACTGCAGGTAGTCATCGTGCGCTTCGTTGACGAAGAAGTTGGTGTAAAAGGTGCGAAACTGAGGATAAGCCACGGGAAAACATCCAAGTCCCCAACCCAGAACCGGCCGCTTCCAGAACATGCGCAAACCGTCGCGGTTGATCTGGAAGCGCATATCGTTGGAGATATCCGCGTGAGGACCATGCACGCTGGCCAGCCGGCGGCTGAGTTCGTCACCGCCGAGCCAGGTCAACAAGCCAACCATCAGCAGCAGAAATAGGCCAAGTGCGGCTGCGGAACGCCAGTCGTAACGTTGCCTTACGAGGACAACCGCCAGCACCACCAGTTCGCCGAACAGAGCCAACATTCCGCCGCGTGAGCCGGAGAGAAAAATCGTCCCCGCCATTAGGGCCGCAGCGCTGGCGGCAGCGATCCGTTCCTTCGACGGCGCGAGCCGGGTCAGGGAAAGCACCAGCGGAATCGGAAGCAGCAACTCCATGAGCCCGGCGTAGTGGTTGTGATTGACGTAGGGGCCGTAAATCCAGCCGCCCAGGCGCGGCAGGCGCAACCAGTAGAGCCGGCCGTTGGGAGAAATGCCCTGCAGCAGCGCAAAAGCGGCAATTGCGGAACCATAAATGCAGAAAATGAGCGCCAGTTTGCGAGCCTGGGCGCCGCGCAACAGAGTTTGCGAGGAGAGGAAACAAAGAATGGCGTAAGCGACGAACAACAAAGCGTTGGAGATGGTGTCGTGCGGGTAGGCGCTGGATCGAAGCACGATCTGCACCAGAACCAGAAGGCCGAAGACCCCCATCGGGAGAAACAAGGGATTCCACTGGATTTTGATCTCGCCGTCGAACCATTGCTTTCCGATCCACACCAGAGCCAGAAGAATCGCGCCTGTCTCGAGCGTGAGCATCGACCAGGGTTCCACTGCGCCGAACGCCAGAGGACCAAACATGAGCAGGCCAAAGGTTCCGTAGAGCAGACCTGAGCCGATCTGTTCGGAGAGTGCGCGTCGTTTGGCTTCGGCAGTGTTTGCTGGGGGCATGAAATCGACTTATTTGGCCGCTTTTGAATCGTCTGTGGGCTTCTTCACCAGATGGAAATCGCCGACCCAGAGCTTACCACGTATGGGACTGCCCTCCGGCAGGCGGCGGATGTGCAACACCAGCAGCTGGCATTCCGGTCCGGTAGTGAACTCGCCCGTAGCGGACTTCCAGAATCCGGCCTCCTTCAACTCGTCGCTCTCGTAATAGATAGCCTGGCTGTACATGTCTTGGACGGTGAAGTGGGGTCCGCCGGCGCCGTCGAATTCGCCAGTCTTGTAATAACCGGTGAACACGTAGGTAGTGTTGGGCTGCACGGGGATGTACTGGAAGAAGCCGGCGTCGCTGACCTGAGGGCCGTCAAAGGTGACGAGAAGGGAACGCCGCCCGCCATGAAAGTCGCTAGGATCGAGGGTTAACTCGACGTTCGGCTGCTTCTGATACTGCCAGTCCAAACCGCCGTTCAGCACGTCGAAATTAAAATTTCCGTTTACCACCAGGTTATGGGCCGATGGGAGATAGGCCGAAAGTCCCATTCGGGTGGCGGCCTGCTGCCACACCAGCAAGGCCTCGTCCACATCCTTATGCTGAATCAGAAAGTGAAAGTATTCGAGAACATATCGCAGGTCCAGGGGTTCATTCAGGGCCACCAGGGCGGCCCAGACCTTGGCGGTTGCAGCGGTCTCGCCTTTCGACATCAGCAGGCTCAGGAAGGCGACGTCCGCATCCAAATGAGGTGGCACAACGTCGCGTAGAAGGGCGTCGACATCAGGCTCGATGCGCCAGCAGAATTGGATTGCCGACCCGCTCAGAGACGGGTCGGTGCTGAGCACAACACGGAATTCGCGCAGGGCCTTTTGGTTTTCGCCGCGAACCAGATAGAGGTTTGCCGCTTCCCAGGCCACGTCGGGGGTGGTGGGGTCGGCTTCGATGGCATGTTCCAGGGCGAAGGTCTGGCTGGTAATGTCGCCCAGCACCTGATAGGCGCCAGCCATATCAAACCAGAAGCGCGCGGAATGAGGATTGAGCTGGACCGCCGCGCGATAAGGCCCGATCGCCGACGAGGGATCGTGGGCGATGAGATCGTAGTAGCGGCCTAGACGGTCGCGGTAATCAGCGTTGCCGGGGTCGAGCCGGGCTGCCTTCTGCAGGCTGGCGAGGTCGACGCGGTCGCCATACCAGGACGCCACGCATTCCCGCCCGGCCAGACTCAGGTAGGCCGCCGCCAACCCAACGGTCACGACCGCAACTAACCACTTCTGACCTGGTTTGTTGAAAGAAATTTGCATAGTCATGCCGGGACACGCCCAGGCTAGGCGCTGCTGGACGAAGCAGGTGGTTCTGCCTCAGGATCTTCCTCGTCGGAGGACGCTCCGTCATCGCGGTAATACTGGGCATACTTGCCCTGATACTCGTAGTAGTAGTAGTAGTCTGGAGAACTCAAGTCGACGGCGTTGAGAAGAACGCCCGATACGCGAGCATTGACCTGCATCAGAATGTCACGGGAACGGCGCAGGGCCTGCTTGGTGGTGTTTCCGGAACGGATCACCAGCACAATCGCATCGGCCCGCGGCGAAAGCACAACCGCATCCGTCACTGACAAGGTGGGAGGCGTGTCGAGCACGATGTGGTCATACGTCTCGCGCAATTCGGCCAGGACATCACGCATGTTGGTGGACGCGAGCAACTCGGCAGGGTTGGGCGGCGGAGTTCCGGCAGGCAAAACGTCGAGATTGGGAAGCGTTGGAGCCACGGTAATTGCCTGCTTCAAGGTGGTGCTGCCGGTCAGCACGTTGCTTAAGCCGCTGCGCGGACCCATGCCCAGCGTCTTGTGAATGCTGGGGCGCCGCAAGTCGCAATCGATCAGCAGAACCCGTACACCTTTTTGCGCCAGCACCACGGCGCAGTTGATGCTGGTGGTGCTCTTGCCTTCCTGAGGCAGGGCGCTGGTCACCATGATGACCTTGGGCGGAGCACCCAGGTGGGAGAGCAGGAGAGAAGTGCGCAGAGCGCGGTAGGATTCCGCCATCTGTGAGTGCGGTCTTACATACGTGATCAGTTCCACGGCTTCGTTTGACGAGGCCAGCATGAGACGCTTTGAGGTCGAGCCCTCGCGAGCAGTCTTCGATCCCAGAGGAATCATACCGAGCGGCGGAAGCCCGGAAATGGCCTGGGCCTGCTCGGTTGTGCGCACGGTGTTATCCAAACCCTCGAGCAGAAAGGCTAACCCAACCCCCGACGTGAGCCCCAGCACGAATGCGAACCCCAGATTGCGCGGCACATTTGGCTCTACCGGCGCGGTTGGAGCCCGGGCACTGTTCACGATCTGAAAATTGTTGGATTTCAGTCCGGCGGAAATGCCCGCTTCCTTGAGCTTCTCCAAAAGGCCTTCATAAAGCTGGCGGTTGGTCTCAAGGTCGCGCTTGAGCAGACTGTATTCGATCGCGCTCTCATTCAGCTTGTTGGCGGCCTGCTTCTGTTTGTCCAGCGCTTCCCCGAGCAAGTCTTCCCGCGCTTTGGCCGCCTCGTACTGGCCCTTGACCTTGCTGGCAATCTTCTTCATCTCGGCCCGAAGCTCACTGTCAATTTCCGTGAGCTGATTGTTCAGCTGGGCCAGTTTGGGGTAAGACGGGCCGAATTGAGTGTTAAGGTCGGCGATCTGAATCTTCAGATCTGCTTGTCTGGCGCGCAAAGTTTCGAGCAACAGGGAGGCAGTCTGCCCGCCGCCGCCGGAGTCCTCTAGCCCTCCCGCGCTGGTGGCGATAGCGTCAGGATCACCGGCCTTCAGCAGATCGTAGAACGCTTCTTTGCTCATCCGCTCCGATTCCGCGGTGGTGAGGGCTTTGTTGAGCTCATCCAGCTTAGAGGTCGTGATGTTCTGTTTTTCGTCGATTCCCAGAATCTCGTGCTCTTTCTGATAGCGCACCAGCTTTTCCTGAGACGTTTCCACCTTCATCTGCAGGTCAACCAACTGCTGGCCGAGCCAATCGGAGACCTGCATGGTTGAATTGAACCGGGCTTTGTAGTTGTTCTCCTGGTAATCGCTCATCAGCTTGTTCACCACATTCTGAGCGGTCTGCGGATCAGCGTCCCGGAAACGGACCAGCATGATCCGGGAATTAGGCATGAGGCTGATCGTGAGCCTTCCCTTGAAGGAAGCGAGTAAGGCCGAGGTTCGCGCAGGGTTAGCCTCCAGCGGATCCGGAGCCAGATCCAGCGAAGATGGCAGTGTCGACATCGGCGGCCTTCCTCCGAACTCCGGCTGCCGATCCAGATTCAGTTCCTTGATGACCTGCAGGGCGAGAAGATCGCTCTGCAGAATCTTGACCTCGGTCTCCATTTCCGTGGGATCGTAATAGTCGAAACTGATGGCGTTGGCATCCTTGAAGTTCAGCGACGAGTCCGGCTTGTTGACGGAAATACTGCCGCTGGCTTCGTAGATGGGAGTGGCCCTCAGGCTGGCGATGGCGACCACGGTGAAGATGGTCAGCAGACAGCCGATCACAATCCACTTACGCTTAACCAGGACGCGGAAATATTCCCCGACGGCGGATTCCTGCGGTGGAAGATTGGAGTACAGACGCGGAGATCGTCCCACGTCAAAAGTTGCTGTGGGCTGCAATTCGCGGACGGCCGCGTTATTCGCCTGTACCAAAGGTCCCGAATCCATGCCTGCTCCTCAACGAATCTGTAGACGCTTCAAGGCCCGGCCGGAGCCGGCCTGCATACCCAACGAAAAAATTCCGGTCCGGCCCGAGAAGGCTGGTTCGTCTCGCAGGAGTTTCTTTCGCAACTCGATAGCTGGAGAGTTCGCTGGTAATTCTAGCATCGCGGGGCAGGAAAAACGATCACGAAAATTGAAGTCGGGGCCCGGTCTTTGCGGCCGGGATTCCGCATCCGGCGGCGATTCCCGATAAACTCCGCTATACTACCCTGCACTGCCATTCTCAGGCGGCGAGGCGACCATTTGATCGTTAGGTCTTCCGCAGTGCACAGCTTCGCTCGGCGTCGCCGGATGGGTTCTGGAATGGTCGAGCTCCTGGCGCCGCAAGGGCGTGGCAGGGATGCGATGCTGGCGCGAGTCGATGGCGCCAAAATCGATGACGCCGAAATCTGGCAAGTAAGGGATGTGAGGCGCGTGGAATGAATTGGGCAGAACAAACAGTCCTGGTAACCGGTGGCACGGGATCTTTCGGAAAAAAGTTTGTCGAAATCATGCTGCGGGAGTATCACCCGAAACGGCTGGTGATCTTCAGCCGCGACGAACTGAAGCAGCACGATATGCGCTCCGGGGGCTTCGACCATTCCAGCCTGCGTTATTTTATCGGCGATGTGCGCGACGCGGGAAGGTTGGAACGGGCGCTGGCCGGGGTGACGGTCGTGATCCATGCCGCCGCGCTGAAGCAGGTTCCGGCCTGCGAATACAACCCGTTCGAAGCCATACAAACCAACATCATGGGCGGGCGTAACGTGATCGACGCCGCCATCAATCAGGGCGTGTCGCGTACCCTGGCCCTTAGCACCGATAAAGCCGTGAATCCCATCAACCTCTACGGTGCTACGAAACTTTGCGCCGAGAAAATGTTTGTGCAGGCCAATGCCTACGCCGGAGCGCAGGGTTCACGGTTCAGTTGCGCCCGCTACGGAAATGTGGTGGGAAGCCGCGGCAGCGTGATTCCGGTTTTTATGGAGCAGCGCCGCCGGGGCCGCATCACGGTGACGGATGCGCGCATGACCCGCTTCTGGCTGACCTTGGAGCAGGGAGTCCGCTTCGTGGTGAGCAGCATCGAACAAATGCATGGCGGAGAGATTTTCGTCCCCAAAATTCCCAGCATGCGCCTGGTGGACCTGGCCGAGACGATCGCACCCGGGTGCGACATTGAAACCATCGGAATCCGTCCGGGCGAGAAGCTGCACGAGGTTCTGGTTTCCGAGGATGAAGCGCGAAATACTCTGGAGGTGGAAGACCGCTACATCATTCAGCCCTCCCATCCCTGGTGGCGGCGCGAAAACTGGATGAACGCCCGCCCGTTGCCAGAGGGATTCCGCTACGCGAGCGACAACAACGAGCGCTGGCTGAGTAACCGCGAACTGCAGGATTTGGTTGCACCTCTCACGGCGGAAGAGCAGCCCCTTCCGGCTCGCATTCCGGCGTAGGCGAACCGGCTGGGACAAATCAGCCTTGGACAAATCAGCTTGAACGAACGAGTATGAGTGCGACTTCGGTCAGTCCGCAAGCCCTCGCGATCCTTGGCGGATCACCCGTGCGCGAGACGCTGCTGCCGTATGGGCGGCAATCCATTAACGATGCTGACATCCAGGCGGTAGTCGATGTCTTGCGTTCGGACTGGCTGACGACCGGCCCCAAGGTCGCCGAGTTTGAAGAGGCCTTTGCGGCTCACGTGGGGGCTGCACATGCGTTGAGCTTCACTTCGGGCACTGCGGCTCTGCATGCCGCGGCCTTTGCTGCCAGGCTGACCGCTGGCGATGAAGCCATCACCACTCCGATGACCTTCGCGGCGACTGCGAATTGCGTTCTGTATCAGGGCGGCATGCCGATTTTTGCTGATGTTTGCTCAGACACACTCAACATCGATCCGGAACAGATCACGAAGAAGATTTCTTCCAGGACACGTGCGATTCTTCCCGTGGCTTACGCCGGACATCCTGCGGATCTGGACGCGATCCAGAAGATTGCCAGTGACCACGGGCTGATCGTGATTGAAGACGCGTGCCATGCTCTGGGCGCGCAGTATCGCGGCCGTGCGACCGGAAGCATCGCCGACATGACCGTTTTCAGCTTCCATCCTGTAAAGCACATCACGACTGGGGAAGGTGGAATGGTCACCACGAACAACGCGCAGTTCGCGGAGACTTTGCGGCGCTTTCGCAATCATGGAATTTCGAGCGATGCCCGCCAGCGCCAGAGCGCCGGCCAATGGCACTACGAGATGGTGCTGCTCGGCTTCAATTATCGTCTGCCGGACATTGCGTGCGCGCTCGGCATTGAACAATTGAAGAAGCTGGATGGCAACCTGGCGCGACGCCGCGAGATTGCTGCGCGCTATACGGCAGCGTTTCGAGAGCTTCCTGGCGTGATTCCTCCAGTCACGCGGCCGGATGTAGATCCCGCCTGGCATCTTTATCCCATTCGTCTCGACCTGGCAAAACTCACGGCAGATCGCGCGCAGGTTTTTCGCGCGTTGCGCGCGGAGAACATTGGCGTCAATGTGCATTACATTCCGGTGCATCGTCATCCTTACTACGTGGAAAAATTTGGTGACCGCGGCGGCGGGTATCCCGTGGCGGAAGGGGCTTACGAGCGCCTGCTCAGCCTGCCCATGTTCCATGCCATGACCGATCAGGATGTGAGCGATGTGATCCGCGCGGTGAGCAAAGTGGTGGGACACTACAGTCGATGAGCGAACTCAAGACGGGCGACGCGGCTGCGGCCACATCCGCATCTACGGATACGGCGCAGATGGAGGTGTGGAAAGGCGAGTTCGGCCGCGAATATACCGACCGCAACACGTTTGATGCGGACGCCGTGGACACGCTCTACCGGAAGAACTACGGGCTCACCAGGACAGCGCTCAACCAGGAATTTCTTGGCGGCATTTCGCGGGATGCAAGTTTTCTCGAGGTGGGTTGCAATACGGGAAATCAGTTGTTGCTTTTGCAGCGCATGGGATACGCGAACCTTTCAGGGTTGGAGCTTCAGCCCTATGCGCTGGAGATCGCCCGGTCGCGCGCGCGAAACATTTCGCTGGCGCAGGGGTCGGCGCTGGCTATTCCGCACGCGGACGCGGCATTCGACGTGGTGTTCACGTCCGGAGTGTTGATCCACATTGCGCCAGAAGACCTGCCTCGCGCGATGGATGAGATTCATCGCTGCGCCCGGACATACATCTGGGGAATGGAGTATTACGCCCCGGACGTGACCGAGGTGAACGATCGCAATCACAGCGGACTTTTGTGGAAGATGGATTACGCGCGGCGCTACCTGACGCGATTTGAGGATCTGGAATTGGTCCGTGAGCAACACGTTCCTTATCTCGAGGGCGCAAACGTGGATACGGTGTTTCTGCTGAGAAAGAAACGACGGGCGGTGTAGTTCGTTGGTGGCGATCGCCGCGCATCGTTTGTTGCGCGTTGCGCGATCCGGGAGGGTGATTGAAGGTCGTTGCGATTGTTCAGGCGCGAATGGGCAGCACCCGGCTGCCGGGCAAAGTGCTCAAGGATATTCAGGGCGAAACCATGCTGGCGCGAGTGGCGCGGCGCCTGTCCGGCTCGAATCTTATCGACGAATTATTGATCGCTACTACGGATCGTCCAGGAGACGATGCGATTGTCGAGGAATGCCGGCGCTGTTCGATGCAGGTTTTTCGCGGCGATGAAAACGATGTGCTCGATCGTTATTTCCGCGCCGCACAATTGACCGGGGCTGAAGTGGTGGTGCGCATTACATCGGATTGTCCGCTCGTCGACCCCGAAGTGACCGACAAAACCATCTCAGCTTTTCTGAACCCGGAGCGGCGGGAGATGCCGGACTACGCTTCCAATTGCGTTGTGCGTACTTATCCACGCGGGCTTGACACCGAAGTGATGACGATGCGGGCGCTGGAGCAGGCCTGGCGGGCCGCCGATCAGCCTTACCAGCGCACGCACGTGACGCCGTATATCACCGAGCATCCCGGCGAGTTCAAAATTTTGTCCGTGACCGGGGAGGCCGACTTCAGCCCGCATCGGTGGACAGTGGACACTCCCGAGGATCTGGAATTTGTGCGGGCGATTTACGCGCGATTGGAAGCCAGAGATGATTTTCGATGGCCGGATGTTCTCGCGCTGCTTGATCGCGAGCCTGCGTTGATGGAGTTGAACCGGTCGGTGGCGCAGAAGGCCGTTCACGAAGGCTGATAGGCTTCGTATCTCCTCGAGGCTGATAATCTTCCTGAAGTTGATCTCTTGATCGTAATTTGTTGATCCGATTTCTTGATCTGATTTCCTGATGACAGTCTCTCCACTATTTTTTCGGGCGGATGCCAGCGTCGCCATGGGTACGGGGCATGTGATGCGCTGCATCGCGCTGGCGCAGGCGTGGCAGGACGCCGGGGGACGCGCCATCTTCGTCATGGCCGAGAGCACGCCAGCCCTCGCGGCAAGATTGCGGGCGGAGTCGTGCGAGGTATTTTCGCTTGCGGCCGTGGCTCCGGTGGGATCGGCGGAAGAATCCGCGCGCGTCGCTGCGCTTGCCCGCGAGCACAAGGCCGAGTGGGTGGTGGTGGATGGATATCAGTTTGGCGAGGACTACCAGCGGGCCCTGAAATCCGCGGGATTGAAAGTTCTGTTCATGGATGATTATGGGCACGGCGGTCGGTACTCCTCGGACCTGGTCGTGAACGCGAACGTCTGTGCTGAAGAGGCGCTTTACCAGAATCGCGAACCTTACACGCGGCTGCTTCTCGGGCCGCGATATTGCATGTTGCGGCGCGAGTTCAATGCGTGGCGGCAGTGGCAAAGGGAAGTCCCCTCCGTTGCTCACAAAGCCCTGGTGACGATGGGGGGCAGCGATCCGGAGAATGTTACGGGTCGCGTAATTGAGGCTTTGGGGATGGGTGGGGTCGGAGACCTGGAAACGATGGTGGTCGTCGGCGGCAGCAATCCGCATTTCGAAGCGCTCGATCAGACCGCGGTCCGCGCGGGCGGAAAAATCACGATCCAGCGGGACACGGCGCAGATGGCGCAATTGATGGCCGATGCCGACGTAGCCATCTCGGCTGCGGGTTCGACTTGTTGGGAGCTGTGCCTGCTGGGTCTGCCATCGCTTTTGGTGGACGTGGCGGCGAACCAGACGGCACTGGCGCGGGAGTTGCATCGGCGGGGGTGCGCCATCCACTTGGGGAGTTCGCGCGACGTTTCGGCGGGAAAAATCGCAGAGGAATTGGCGAAGATGATTCGGTCACGGGAGGTCAGGCAGTCTCTCTCCAGCGCTTCTCGCGCACTGGTGGACGGGAACGGGGCAAGGCGAGTGGTCTCGAGTGTCGGCGCGGGCACGAGCGTTTTCTTGCGTCGTGCGACGGCTCACGACAGCCGTTTGCTGTGGGAGTGGGCGAATGATGCGGCGGTGCGCGCGGCGTCTTTTTCGACGTCTCCGATCCCGTGGGAGACTCACGAAGCATGGTTCGCCGAAAAGCTGAGCCAGGAAAAATGTCTTATATTGATCGCGGAAGATGAGAAAGGATCCGCGGTGGGGCAGATCCGGTTTGACAGGCGTCCGGAAGGAGACTGCGAAGTGGATGTCAGCATTGCTCCGGTAAAACGGGGCAAGGGTCTGGCTGCGGTAGTAATCAGAAACGGAGCGCGGCGCGTTTTGAGCGAAGGACGTTGCGTGCGGATTCACGCTTTTGTGAAGGCGGAAAATCGTGCCTCGCGCCGCGCTTTTGAAGCAGCTGGATTCATAAACCTGGGCGAAGACGACGTGAAGGGACATCGCGCCATTCACTATGTTTGTGCCAGGGAGCAAAGTCCGCTATAAGGAGCCAAGGAGCGAATGATTGTGTCCCGGGCCACTCAAGCAGAACTGCTAGAACAGAGAATCGCCGAAAACGCCGCGTCGCAGGAGATTGACCTGGCCACGTGGATTTTCGAGCGGGTTCACGTGCAGGCCGGGAGCCGGGTGCTGGAACTCTGCTGCGGAACCGGCGGGCAGACAATTCCGCTGCTCGATCGCGTAGGAAATTCCGGACAGGTGGTGGCGCTCGACATTTCCCCGAAAGCATTGAGCGCGCTTCGGTCGAAAGTGGGAACGGCGAACCAGGAGCGGCTCACGCTCGTGGAATGCGGACTGGACGATTTTTCTTCCTCATTGCTCGATGCGCAATTTCAGCCCGCGAGTTTTGACCTGGTGTTTTGCGCTTACGGACTCTACTACAGCGCCGACGCGCAACGAACGCTGGAACAGGCGCGACCGTGGCTGAGGCCCGAGGGCCGAATCGCGGTGGTAGGACCGTTCGGGCCGAACAATCAGCCCTTGTTCGATCTGGTGCGGGCCAGCGGAGTCCGGCTTGCCGAGAGCGTGACGTTCTCCAGCGAACGTTTCATGCTGCAGACGGTTTTGCCTTGGGCAGCGCGGAATTTTGCCTCGACGGCTGTGCATACCATGGTGAACCCCGTGCGGTGGAGCACTCCTGAGCGCGTGTTGAACTACTGGCAAAACACGACTTTCTATGACGCAGAAAAACGGCCGGCGTTCGAGCAGTTGCTGGAGGCGCATTTTGCCGGGCAGGGTGTTTTCGTCAACGAGAAGTGGGTGATGCTGGCGGAGATGAGCCGTGGCCGCTAGCGCTGTGTTGGTGGTTGCCGCCCATCCGGATGATGAGATCCTCGGCTGCGGAGCGACGGCCGCGCGTTTGGTGGAGGAAGGGCACGATGTTTATTTCGCCATTCTGGGAGAAGGAATCACTTCACGCCACGGGACGCGGGATGCCGCGGATGCCGGTCAGTTGTCTCTCCTGCACCAACATGCTCGCGCGGCTAGCCGCAAAGTTGGCGTGAAAGAACTGTTCCTGCACAAACTGCCGGACAATCGGCTCGACACGGTTCCGTTGCTGGAAGTGGTGAAGCTGGTGGAGGATCTGGTGGAAAAGCTCCGGCCCGAGGTTATCTACACGCATCACGGCGGCGATCTCAATATTGATCATGGAGTGATTCATCGGGCGGTGCTCACGGCGACTCGTCCCGTTAGCGGGCAGCCGGTGCGGGAAATTTATGCGTTCGAGGTGGCCTCGTCGACGGAATGGGCGTTTCAGCAGGTGGGGCCGGCGTTCCGGCCGAACGTTTTCGTTGATGTCACACGGACGCTTGAAGTCAAGATTGCGGCGATGGCTTGTTATGAGACGGAGAGTCGCGAATTCCCACACCCGCGTTCGCCGGAGGCGCTGCGCGCGATTGCGGCTCACTGGGGGAGCGTGGCCGGCTGTGCTGCCGCGGAAGCTTTCGAGCTGATTCGTTCTGTTCGTCCGCCTCTGGGTTGAACACTTCTTGAATTGAATCGCGCGACTCGGACAGAATTTGATCCGGAAATCTTTCAGCATGGCCCTGCAGATTACTATCGGGAAACGAACCATCAGCGCGGGTCAACCGGCGTATGTGATTGCGGAAGTTTCCGCCAATCATCACCAGGATTTCGACGAGGCGGTCAGGATCATTCACGCCGCGAAAGACGCAGGGGCGGATGCAGTGAAGTTGCAAACCTACACCGCGGACACGATCACCATCGACAGCGACCGGCCGGAGTTCCGCGTAGGCGGGGGTACGATCTGGGACGGGCGCAATCTTTACCAGCTCTACCGCGAGGCGTTCACGCCCTGGGAATGGCAACCCAGGCTGAAGATTGTAGCGAATGATCTGGGGCTCGATCTTTTCTCCACGCCCTTCGGTGCCACGGCAGTGGACTTTCTGGAGAAGATGGACGTGCCGGCTCATAAGGTGGCGTCGTTTGAGTTGGTTGATATCCCGTTGATTCGAAAAATCGCCGAGACTGGCAAGCCCCTGATTATGTCTACCGGCATGGCCAGCGTCGAGGAGATCGAAGAGGCGGTGCAGACGGCGCGGCAGGCTGGGGCCACGCAGATTGCGCTACTCAAGTGTACGAGCGCATATCCTGCGGCGCCGGAAGAAATGAATCTGCGCACGATCCCAGAGTTGTCTCGACGCTTTGCAGTGCCAGCGGGGCTTTCCGACCACAGCATGGCGATCAGCGTTCCGGTAGCGGCGGTCGTCCTGGGCGCGTGCATCATCGAGAAGCACATCACGCTGTCGCGTTCGACGCCGGGGCCGGACAGCGCGTTTTCTCTGGAGCCGCAGGAATTCAAAGCTATGGTCGGAGCGGTGCGCGACGCGGAGAAGGCCCTGGGCGCGGTCCACTTCGGGCTAAGCGAGAAGGAAGCGGGGATGCGCGTTTTCCGGCGCTCGCTATTTGTGGTGCAGGAGATGAGGCAAGGAGAGCCGTTTACCGCGGAGAATGTGCGCTCGATTCGTCCCGGCCACGGGCTGCACACGCGGCACTTGACTGAGGTGATGGGGCGGCGCGCGACTCGCAACATTGAGCGTGGAACGCCCCTGAGTTGGGATTTGATTGATGCAGCGCGTTGACACGCAAGCCGGTTGATTTGAAATCGGGTTGGTTCGCAATCAGGATGATGCGCAATGAAGATAGTCAGTCCGCTGCTGAAGCGCGTCGTGTACCCCACGTTTGCGAAGGCGGGTGTTTTTCGGCGCACCACCGCGGCCGGGCTGGCTGTGATTACTTACCATGGCATTTTGCCGCGAGGATATGAGCCGGTGGATCCGGTTTTCGATAGTAATCTCTTGTCTGCCGAAGTTTTTCGCCGGCAGCTTCGCCTGCTCAAAGCGCATTACACGGTGATTTCGCCGGAAGAAATGTTGCTGTGGAGCGAAGAGGGACGGGTTCTGCCTCCGCGCGCGGTTCTTCTCACCTGCGATGACGGACTGGTGAACAATTTGACAGCGATGTTGCCGGTGCTCGAGGAAGAAGGGGTTCGCTGCCTGTTTTTCGTAACCGGAGCGTCCATCGGTGATGGACCTGCGACACTGTGGTACGAAGAGCTTTTTCTGTTGCTTCTCCGTGCTCCCGCAGGATCTTTCAAGATTTCCTGCTCAGACGTCGAAATCGGCTGCACGCTGGGGCACCGCAAACAACGGCGCGCTTTCTGGTGGAATTCGGTAAAGCAGCTGTCGAGGGTTGGCGCCGAGAGCCGCATGGCATTTATCGAGGCATTGCGAGTCCGTTTGGGGACTGGAAATTCCGACACGCTGCTTCCCGCAAACAGTTTGCCCGCGGAGCGGCGCTTCCGGCTTCTTAACCGTACTGAGCTGAAGCAAATGGAGTCGGCTGGAATGACGATCGGTGCGCATTCTATGAGTCATCCTCTGCTCTCGCATTTGCCTGCGGATTTGGCTCGCGCGGAGATCAACGAGAGCCGGGCTTGTCTCGAAGCCGTTCTCGGGAAGCGTATTTGGGCATTTGCCTATCCTTTTGGGGATGCGCAATCGGTCACGCCGGAAATTCTCGTCATGGCCAAGGATGCGGGATACGCAGCCGCCTTTCTGAACTATGGCGGAGGGCTGGGCGCGGAGCTTCCCCGGTATGGACTACCTCGCATACACGTCACCGCTTCCATGAGCCTTGCGGAGTTGGAAGCGCACGTAGCTGGATTCCATACCGCCTTGCAGCGGCATGCCGGCCGGAAACCGCAGGAGCGATTGCGGTCGGCGCGAGGGTGAGGGACTCCATGGCGGGTGATTCGCCAGAAACCAACCTCCGGGTCTACAGCGCAGCGCCCGTGGTTTCGTATTACGCTTCTTTGGACTACCTGACGCCCTGCGAGCGATTGCTCTTTGATGGGTACATCAAGCAGGGAAGCAGTATTTTGGACCTCGGCGTTGGCGGAGGGCGCACCACGGCGCATCTGGCGTGTGGGGCCTCATACTACGTCGGTCTGGATTATGCGGAGGCGATGATCAAAGCCTGCCAGACCAAATTTCCTCAGCTGGAATTCAGGGTTGCTGACGCTGCCGACCTCTCCGCATTTAAAAACGAATCTTTCGAAGCCGTAGTGTTTTCTTTCAACGGGATCGACATGTTGCCGGGCACAGCGCGACGCGCTTGCCTGCAACACATTCGTCGCGCTCTCAAGCCGGGGGGCGTGCTGATTTTTTCTTCGCACAACCCGCGGGCGATTCTGGTCAGGCGGAGCTGGAATCGCGATCGGTTGAGGAGAATCGCCCTCCGATTTTCTGGTACATCCCGGTGGCTGTGCTCATTATTGTTCGCCGGACTTACCAGCTTGCGGTTTGCGTTGGCCATAGGCCAATCAGCGTGGTCAAGTTTGCCGCGCTTTTTCAAGCGTGTTCCGTCTCAAGCGTTTTGGCGCGGAGAAGGAAATCTCGCCGACACGGCCCATGGAGGGCTGCTCACTCACTACTGGATCCCCGAACGAGCTATCGACGAACTGGCCAGCTTTCATTTCAGGATCGAGCGCATCGTGGGGAATGAATATCCCCAGCGGGACCGAGAGTACGCTACAGATTGGTACTATTACGTGTTCGCCAAGCGTGGATGATCGGGTGAGTTGGGCAAATTGCGTTTAGTCCTGCTAAGAGAAATCCCGGAAGACGAAACCCTGCGCCGCCAGTGGAATGCGCTGCTGGAGCGGGTGGAGCAGGCCCAGGTTTTCTATACCTACGAGTGGGCCCTGGCAGCGTACCGGGCTTATCCCGCGGCCCTGCACCCCCTCGTGTTCCTCGCCTACAACGAACAGAATTCGTTATGTGGAGTGGCGGCACTGGCGACCGATGCTTCCGGGGGGGTAGCGTCGTTTCTTTGCGCCACGACTGGGGATTATTGCGATGTTTTGAGTGCAATTGAGGACCGGGCCGCATTCGTCGATCAGGTACTCGCCGGGATTCGAAGGCTCGGAATTTCGGTTGTAGTACTCACCAATCTGCCGTCCGACTCCGCCACGGTCTCGGCAGTGCATCGCGGCGCCGAAGACCATCACTTCCATTGTTTTGCGCGAACTGCCTACGAGTGCGCGCAGGTGTTGTTGGGTTCGCTTGAAGGTAGAGGCGAGGAGAAGCCGGTGTTGCCGAGGAAAAAAATGCTTCGACGCTTCATCAATGCGATGGGACGGGAAGCGCCGGTTCGTCTGGAGCATTCGAGGATGTGGAGCGAGGTCCAGCCCATCCTTCCGGATTTTTCCCGGGCACACGTGGGGAGGTTCCTGGCTACCGGGCGCATCAGCAACCTGGTTCGCCCGGAGCGGCGAGTTTTTCTCGAAGAACTGGCCAAGTCGCTCTCCGGCACGGGCTGGCTCGCACTTACACGCATGATGACCGGGACGAAAGCAGTTGCCTGGAATTATGGATTCCAGTTTCGCGACACCTGGTTTTGGTACCAGCCCACGTTCGACAGCGATTTGGAGAAGTACTCACCGGGCTTTTGCCTGTTGGTAAAACTGATCGAGGAAGCGGCAGAGAACAAGACGTTGCAGGTTATCGATCTGGGGCTTGGCGCCGAAGACTACAAGGAACGCGTTGCCAACCGGACCCGGAAGACGCTGCACGTGACGCTGCAAACCTCGGTGGTGGGTCATTTCGAGACCATCGCCCGTTTTCGTGCGGCTACGGCGTTGAGAAAGTCCCCCGACCTGGATCGCAAAGTTCGTTCGGTCGCCGCGAGAGTGCAAAGTGTCCGCAAGCGCACCCGGGAGCGAGGTCTGGGAGTGACGCTTCTCTGGATCGCGGCGAAGCTGCGAGACCTTTGCTGGTCGCAAACGGAAGTGTTCTTTTACGAGTGGAGTGGTCCGGTGTGGTCAGATACCGGCGGATGGGAGCTGCGGCCGCTGAATCTGAACCAATTGGCCTCGGCGGCGCAGCAATACGCAGACGATGAGATGACCCTGGCCTATCTTCTGCGCTCTGCCCAGCGTCTGCGCACCGGAAACGATCAGGGCTATATTCTGGTGGACGCCAGCGGGATTCCTGTTCATTTTGCGTGGACAACGCCGTTCAGCGGATTTTTTCTGGATGAGCTGAATGCCAAAGTAGAGGCTCCTTCTCCGGAGGCGGCGCTGCTGTTCGATTGCTGGACACCGGTGGCGGCACGTGGCCAGGGTCACTACGGCCGCGCCATTGGACTGATTTCTAACCGGGTTCGCAGCGCCGGGAAGCGGCCGTGGATTTTCAGTGCAGCCACCAACACAGCTTCGGTTCGCGGGATCGAGAAGGCTGGCTTCCGACGCGGTTATTCCCTGGTGCGGCAAAAGGTCTTCAGCTTTCAGATCATCAAGGGACACCCTCCGGTCTCGGAGGTGGCACCTCCCGCGGAGGTTTCGGCTTCCGTCTGAGGCTGCCCCGCAACATCGCATGCGCGTTCTTCTGCTTCATCCCGAGGATTTTCCACAACGCGGACCATGGTCGGCTCAGCGCTGGGATTTGATCGTCGATTTGGGACGGTCTTCCGCCTCTTCGGCTGCCGCCTGGGAAAAAGAGGCTCATGCTCCCGTGCTGCGTGCGGATTCTTTCCGGAACGGTTTGGAAGACCTGAGGCAGGTGAGGAAGCTGTTCTCGCCGGGTTTGGGCCGCCTGCTCGACGAAGAGGGAATCGACTGGTGGGACCTTACCTGCCTGTTCATTGTGCCGGAGACCGAAGCGGTCCTGGTTTTCCTCCGCATGATTTCGAAAATCGGCGCCAATCCGGAGATATGGGCGACGCGACCAGGCTGGCCGGCGAGCGCCGTATGCGATTTGCTGAAATGTCCGCTCCAGAGTTTTTCCCAGCAACCCGTTGCGCGCTTGATAACGCGTGTCCGGCATTACGGAGGCGTGCTCCGGCGGTTCTCCGCGGGACAGATCAAAGAGATTGCTTTCGATAAGTACGATTCCAGTTATAAATGGCGGTCGCGATTTGCTTCCCGGACTCCGCCGTTGACGGAGCCCTCGATTCTGCTGCCCAGCGCGTATGGCAATGTCTCGCGCATGGCTGCCGCCTATGCCAGACTGCTGCCGGAGCAATCCTTTCTTCTGGTTGCAACCCGGCAGAGCGGCCGGTTGAGTGACTTTCCCCCGAATGTTCAGACGCGAAATTTAGCGGCCTACGTGGAAAACGACTTACCAGTCCGAGAGTGCGCCGATATTCTCGAAAAGTGGACTAAACTCAAAGCCGATCTCTGCGCGATTCCCGAGTTTGCCGTGCTTTCACGCGCCGGGATGTTCGACCAGTTTCCGGGATGGTTTCAGTCTGGTCTCCGCGCCCGCAACGCCTGGCGCAGCGTGATGGAGCGCGAGCCCGTGTGCGGCGTATTGTGCGGCGATGACAGCAATATCTATACCCGGCTTCCGGTCATGCTGGCGGCCCGGCGTGGAATCTCCACCGCGGATTTTCATCACGGCGCCATGGATGGACGTTATCTTCTGAAGGATTTGCCCTGTGATACTTATCTTGCCAAGAACGAAATGGAGCGGGACTACCTGCTCCGCGTCTGTGCGCTGCCGCCGGAAAAAGTGGTTCTCGGCGCCCCCGCGCCCCCTCCGAGTGATTCTGCGCAGGATGGCGGTCGGGCGCAACCTTCCTGCATAGTTTTTTTCTCCGAGCCTTACGAGAATGCTGGTATGCGCGGCGAAGAGGTGTATCGCGAACTATTGCCTTCCCTTTGTCGCCTGGCTGGAGAAAGTGGACGCGGCATTGTTCTCAAGCTTCATCCTTTCGAGAGTCTTTCCCAGCGAACCAGGATGGTGCGGAGTCTGCTGCCGAAGGGAGACCTCAAGAAAATCACGGTGGTGGATGGTCCGCTTTCGCAGCGGCTGCTCTCGAATGCCTGGTTTGGAGTGACCGTGGAATCCACCACGGTTCTGGATTGTTTCGCGCGCGGCGTTCCTTGTTTCGTGTGCGGGTGGCTAACGACGTCTTCGTTCGGCTATGTTGAGCAATATGCGCGCTTCGGCGTCGCACAGATTCTGCGCAATGCAAAAGAGCTGGATGAAATCCCGAAATTCCTCGGCGCTCCGCGGAACTCGCCACCAACCGAGAGCTTCTGGAAGACAGCCGAACCGGAGGCGCTTGGCCGATGGTTGGGAGTAAAGTCACGAACGGACGGCGCCGCGAGGCGGATTTCATGAAGGATCCAACCGCCAACGACCGAGCCGCCAACGATTCAGCAGCGAATGATTCGGCGGCCAAGGTTGGCTCGCCTGCCAGCCTCTCCTATGTCGACGTTGCTGCCGGGAGCGATGGAGCCGGGGCGCCCGCACCGGCGGCCGCGCGCCCGGATGCTGACGCAGGCCCGACCCAGCAGTTCCGTTCCCAAGTCGGACATATCTCGCGGCAATCCGGCGTTTTCTTTGCGGGGACCATATTCAGCGCGGCGTTCGGTGGTGTTTTCAAGGTTTATCTGGCCCGCGCCCTGGGCCCTGACGCTCTGGGAATATTCGCTCTTGGGATTACCCTGGTTGGATTCCTGGGAGTATTCAACTCCCTTGGCTTGCCGCAGTCGGCGGTGCGCTTCGTGGCGTCGTATTGTGCGGCTGGAAAATTCGAACGATTGCATGCGCTGCTGTGGCGCGGATCGCGAGCTTTACTGGCCGCCAACCTGCTGTTCGCCGCCATTCTGCTGACCGCCGGCCGGTGGGTGGCGGTCCGTTTTTATCATTCCACCGCTCTGGTGCAATATCTGCCATGGTTTGCGCTGATTATGTTGTTCAGCGTGTTCACGTCGTTCTACGGCAAGGTTCTGACTGGCTACAAAGATCTTGGGCGAAGAACTCTGATCGTGAACTTTGTCGGCAGCCCTTTGACCATGCTGCTCGCCGTGATTCTGATTTCCGCGGGTATGGGACTTCGAGGGTACCTGAGCGCGCAGATTCTCAGCGCCGTCGTGGTTGCGATACTGCTGTTGGTCGCGGTTCGCGAACTCACTCCAGCCCAGGCTCGCTTCTCGGCGCAGCGCGGCTCGCGACTCGAAAAGGAAATCTGGACATTCTCCACGGCCATGTTAGGGATTGGGTTCCTGGAATTTCTCATGGTGCAGGTGGATAAGATCGCGCTGGGCTTCTATCGCGGGCCGCGCGACGTGGGCATCTATTCGGTAGCGGCGGCGCTGGTTGTGTACATTCCGCTGGTTCTGTCTTCCATCAACCAGATTTTCTCTCCGGTGATTGCTGACCTGCACACGCGTGGCGATCATGCCTTGCTGGCGCGATTGTTTCAGTCTCTGACGAAATGGGTGGTGGGGCTTACGTTGCCGCTGGCGACGGTAGTGATCGTGTTTGCCCGTCCGCTGATGCGGATTTTCGGCAGCGATTTTGAAGCTGGCTGGCCCATTCTGATCATCGGAACCGCGGGTCAACTGGTAAACTGCGGAGTTGGTTCCGTGGGATATCTTCTGCTGATGTCGGGAAACGAGAATCGCTTGATCAAAGTGCAGGTTGTCATGGCGATCGTAATGGTCGGCCTCAGCATTGCGCTGGTTCCATGGCTGGGCGGCGTGGGTGCGGCCATTGCCGCGGCGGTCACGAATGTGGGCATCAACCTGTGGAACCTGCTCGAAGTCCGCAAGGCGCTCGGCTTGTCTCCTTACAATCGCAGTTACGTCCATCTTGTGTTTCCCACGTTCGCCATGCTGGCCACGATCGTGTTGCTGCGGATGAATTCTGCTGCCTTTCACCGTGACTGGCTCGCCGCCGCGGTTGCCTTCCTGCTTGCCTACGCCGTGTTTGCCGCAGCGATCCTCACTTTTGGTCTGGATGCAGACGACCGGCTAATTGCGACTGCGATCTGGTCGCGACTCCGCGCCGCGATGGGGAGCACGCCAACCGCCGGGTTGCAGCCATGACCGGGATGCGGGAAGTTCGCCTGCCGGCGGAGGTGTGTGATGCCGCCGAAAAGAAGTTCTCCGGGAAGTTTGGCACTCTGGAAGAATTACTCACTTTCATCCTTCGCGACTTGTTGCGCGATGACGCATTGCAACTCGACCTTGCCGAACAGCGCATCATCGAAGAGCGGCTGCGTGAACTCGGCTACATCTGAGGCGATCCCGGCCTCGCACCGATCCTCAAGCTCATGGCCCGGACTGAAACCCTCGAATTCGTGAATCACGAAACTGGAGAGCGTTTCGCTCCTTCTCTGCGCAACTCCAGCTATCTGGTGCTCAGGAAGAGAAGGCAGAACTTTGAGCGTTGGCTGAGTGCGGTGCCGGGTTCCAATTTGTGCGTGCTGGACGTGGGCGGCCGCATACAGCCCTATCGTCGGCTGCTTGCCGGAAGAGTGCAGAAGTACATTGCGGTGGATCTGGTGCAGTCTCCGCTCGTCAACTTGCAGGCGAACGCCGGCGAGATGCCTTTTCCCGAGGGCCTTTTCGATCTTGTGTTTTGCACGCAAGTTCTGGAATACGTGCTCGAACCTGCGGTGCCGGTGCGGGAAATCTATCGCGTGCTGAAACCGGGAGGAGTCGCTCTTTTTAGCTTCGCTGCATTCTATCCGCGCATCGCGGACGATGATTACTGGCGTTTTACGTCAGCAGGATTGCGCCATTTGCTGCGGCCCTTCGGCCGGGTCGAGGTTGTTCCGGAAGGTTCGAGCATCTCGGGATTTTTTCGGGCTTGTGCGGTTTGCCTCAGCATGTTTGCCCGCTATCCCGCGTTGCGCAGCCTGGTGGAGTGGACTGTGGTTCCGGTTCTGAATCTGTCCGCTTTGGCTCTGGAAAAAGTCGCCCGTACCGATAACGACCAGGCAACCGGGAACTACAGTGTTTGGGCGCAGAAATGAACCTGCTCGGAAAGCTTTGGCGGCGTGGCAGGGACTTGCTTCCCGTCGAAGGATTTCATTTCGACCGTCCTGTCGTTCTCCTCCAAAGCGACGATTGGGGCCGTGCGGGACTGCGCGACCGCGGGGGACTGGAACAACTTTCCGCGGCGGGGCTGGTGCTGGGCGAACGGCCGTACGATTACTACACGCTCGAAACCGCCGAAGATCTTGCCGCTTTGCGTGCGGTGCTGCGCGGCCATCGCGATGTTGCAGGACGTTCTCCGTCCCTTGAAATGAATTTCATAACGGCGAACTTGAACTTTGAGAAAATGTCGGCAAACGGATTTCAGCAGATTCATCTTCTGCCGCTCGCCGAGGGACTCCCCGCCGGATGGAATCGGCCCGGTCTGTTAGAGGCTTACCGCGAAGGCATTCGGGAAGGCCTTTTCTGTCCTGCTTTGCATGGCACTACGCATTTCTGCCGGTCCGCCGTCGAGCCTTGTCTCGTCGAGCGTCAACGTACCGATTCCGGCGAACGTGGAAACCTTCTGCGAACGTTGTGGAAAGCCGGAACGCCGTACATCCACTGGCGCATGCCCTGGATCGGCTATGAATATTGGGATCCCGAGGCTGCGCCGGACGACCGATTCCTTACTGCTGAGACGCAGCGTGATCTGATCGGTAAAGCGGTCGGCGACTTCGCGAAACTATTCTCCACGCTCCCGAGCTCGGCTTGCGCTCCCGGCTACCGCGCGAACGACGATACTCATCGAGCCTGGGCGGAAATTGGAATCCGCGTGGCGCAGAACGGTCCTGGAGTTCCCGTCCCGCCCCATTTTGATCGTCACGGGATACTTCAACTGCACCGCACAGTGGAATTCGAGCCGGCGGTAAATCCAGAGTTCTCTCTCGATGCCTGCGTTCGCAAAGCCGAGCTTTGCTTCGAGCGCAAGATTCCGGCGATCGTGTCGGTGCACTCCATTAATTTCCATTCTTCCGCGCAGGATTTTCGCAGCCGCACGCTCGAACTTCTCGATCAGTTCCTGGACGCGTTGCAGCGTGCGCATCGCGATCTGCTATATCTTCATAGTGAAGACCTCTATGAGGTCGTTAATAAAGGCTCCTATGAAACGGCGCAAGGGACGGTCGGTGTGAACGTCACGCGAAAATACTTCACCAGGTCCAGGGTTGCGCGCGTGCAGGAAGCTTGAGTGGTGATGCCTCGACGAGCATGCAGAAATCAATCATACTGATGACGGTGGATTGCCTGCGCGCCGACCATGTGGGCTTCATGGGCTATGACCGGCCGACCACACCGTTTCTCGATTCTCTGGCGTCAGAAAGTTTCGTTTTTCCCTCCGCCATTGTCGCGGGCGCACCCACGTACTATTCGTTCCCGGCGATCATGGCTTCGCGCCATCCCCTGGCGCTCGGCCGCGACGTCCTGGGTCTTGCTCCCGGCGAACCCTGCCTGGCCTCGGTTCTCAAGGGATGTGGATATGCGACCGCTTCCTTCGGAGCGGCCAATCCCTACATCTCGGGCCAGTTCGGGTATGAAGACGGCTTTGATACCTTTCGCGACTTTTTAAATACCGAGGCCGCGTCTCTCACGGAGACCACAGCGCCGCTTCCTAGTGGCAACGGATGGGCGAGCCGACTCAACCGCAAACTTCAGGAAATGCGACCGCGCCTGGGGCCGCTGGCCGGGGTCTATGACGGACTGTATTTCCAATACTGTCAGCGCCTGGCGACTCCCGCTGCGGGTTCGCTCGACGCGCTTCGTCGATTTCCAGCTGCCGATGTGATTGTGGATCACGCATTATCCTGGCTCAACTCGATCGGCGAGCGTCCGTTTTTTCTTTGGCTGCATTTGATGGATCCGCACGCGCCCTACTATCCGAAGGAAAAGGCATTGGAACTCATGGGAGGGGACCCAGTTACTCCTTTTCGTGCGCGCTATTTGAATTCGTACTGGAATCGCGGCGACCTTGGGCCGCGAGGCTTCAAGCGTCACCGTGAGAGCATCCTCGCTCTTTATGACGCTGGAATCCGATGGGTCGATGAGCAGATGGCCCGCTTCATTGCCGAGCTCCGCGATTCCAGGCGATGGGCGGACTGCATCTTTGCTCTCACCGCCGATCACGGAGAGGAGTTTCTCGACCACGGAGGCCGCTTTCATCCTCCATCGCGCGTGAACGAAGAATTAATTCACGTGCCCTTGCTCCTGCGCGTTCCTGGCGCCGCAAAGAAGGAGTTGCCTGAGTCTCCATTCAGCATGCTGCATTTGGCGCCCACGTTGCTGGAAGCCGCCCAAGTGGCCGCGCCCTCCGCGTTCCGTGGCCGGAGCCACTGGGAACAGGTTCGCCAGGGCGCGAGTTACGATGAGGTGGCAATCTCCGAATGTGTTGCGGGCTGCACCAACCCGTTTCGCGTCGAAAATCGTCTGGGGCCTCGAGCGCTGTCAGTCCGGGAAGCGCGATATAAGCTGGTGCTCGAGTTCGATCCTCCCGCCGATCGCCTTTACGATCTGGAAGCGGACCCCGGGGAACTCCATCCCCTGCCCGCAAGCGCGGAGAAGCCCGTGCGGCGCCGCCTTTTGCAATGCGCGCGGGAACATCTTCAGGGCTCCGTTCGCGAGCGCGATGTGAGCTCGCGCCTGCAAGCAAGGCTGCGCGAACTTCGGCTAGAATGGGCACGGTCGTCTCCGGAACGTGTCGAAGCCTGACGTGCGGAAGATGATGTTCCGAAATAAGAGCGCCTGAATATCAGAAACCCAGTGACAATGAGCAAGTCGGAGTATGGCGATCGTCGTGTGCTTGTAACCGGGGCCGGCGGTTTCATCGGCAGCCATCTGGTGGAAGCCCTGGTGGGCGCGGGCGCCCAGGTGAAGGCTTTGGTGCGTTACACCAGTCGCGGAAGCTGGGGTCATCTGGAGCAGGTTTCGCCCAAGGTCCGTGACTCGGTGGAAGTTGTTCTCGGGGATATTCGGGATGCACAATTCATCCGCAACCAGGTGCGCGGCTGCGATGTTGTTTTCCACCTGGCCGCGTTGATCGGGATTCCGTATTCCTACGAAGCGTCGGAAAGCTACGTGGACACGAATGTTCGCGGCACTCTCAACGTGCTGCAGGCGGCGCGAGAGGCGGCGGGAACGCGGGTGGTGATCACTTCCACGTCTGAGGTTTACGGAACTGCTTGTTACACGCCGATGGACGAGAAGCATCCTCTTCAGGCGCAGTCTCCGTACTCGGCATCGAAAATTGCCGCCGACAAACTGGGGGAAAGCTATCACCTGAGTTTTGGTTTGCCGGTGGTCACAGTGCGGCCATTTAATACTTACGGCCCGCGGCAATCGGCGCGAGCAGTAATTCCTACGATCGTTTCGCAAGTATTGGCAGGAGGGGACACGCTTCGCCTCGGCTCGCTGGATCCTGTTCGCGATCTCACTTACGTCGCAGACACGGTTCGAGGTTTCCTGCGCGCCGGCGTTGCGCAGAAAGCCGTGGGGCAGGTCATCAACCTGGGAACCGGCGAGGGCACCTCGATTGGCGAACTGGCTCAGATGATCATGCAGATCGCGGGACGTAAGCTGGCGATTGTTACCGATGCGGATCGAGTGCGTCCACCGGCAAGCGAAGTGCGACTTCTCATAGCGAAAACCGAACGTGCGCGCGACCTGCTTGGCTGGCAGCCCGAAGTGCCTCTCGCTGAAGGCTTGAAGCGAGTTGTCGACTATATCAGCGCGAACCTGGCGGCATACCGCGTGGGGAGCTACGCGGTCTAATCTACGCGGTCTGGGAGATTTGCAGAGATGCAGGCTGTCGTTCTGGCGGGCGGGAAAGGCACGCGACTCCGCCCTTACACCACGCTATTGCCCAAGCCACTGATGCCGATCGGCGACATGCCGGTGGTGGAAGTGATCATCCGGCAACTGCGCGCCGCGGGTTTCGATCGCGTGATACTGGCGGTCGGATATCTTCCCGATCTCTTTCGCGCTTTGATCGGGGATGGAGAACGAATGGGTGGGCCCATCGAGTTTGTGCGCGAGGAAATTCCGCTGGGAACCGCCGGCGCTCTGGGTTTGATCTCCGGGCTGGATTCGGATTTTCTGCTGATCAACGGCGACACTCTGACTACTCTCGATTACCGCGCCTTCATGGAGTATCACCGGAAGCACGGCGCAATCGCCACGATTGCCACCCAGTCGCGCCAGAATCCGGTGGACTATGGGGTGTTGGAGATTGGTGACGACCAGCGACTTACCCGCTATGTCGAAAAACCGGTGCAGACGTATCACGTCAGCATGGGAGTGAATGCGTTTCGCGCCGAAGTGCTACAGCACGTTCCGCCGAATCGTTACCTCGACATCCCGCAACTGATGCAGGTTCTCATGGATAAAGGCGAGCCTGTGCAGTGCTACCGGAGCGATTGCTTCTGGCTCGACATTGGCCGGCCGGCCGATTACGAAAAAGCGCTGGAAGTTTTTCAGGAACGTCGCGCGGAATTCCTGGGCAACTCGTCATGCGGGTCCTGATCACTGGTGGAGGAGGCTTTCTTGCCGGCCATCTTCTTGCCCAGTTGCAGGCGACGGCCGGCGTCGAAGTGCGCAGCTTGTCGCGTACGGAGTGCGATCTCTCTCGGGACACAGAACAATTGTCCTCGGCCCTGCGCAGCTTTCAGCCTGACAGAATTTTTCATCTTGCCGGCCGGATCAACGGAAGCGAGTCCGAACTCTTCTACGATAACCAGGTGGCAACCGGGAATCTGCTGCAAGAGGCGTGGCGTCTGCTTCCGGCGGCAAGGATTGTGTTGGGCAGCTCAACTGCCGTTTACGGCTGCGGCGGAACCGCAGCAATGCCGTTGTCGGAAGATCAGCCGGCAGATCCGCTTGGCGACTATGCGCGCAGCAAGTATGCCGCGGAAGGGGACGTGGCGGCCTACGCACGATCGGGAGCCTGGCTCGTGACGGCGCGGATGAGCAATCCCGTCGGAGCAAATATGAGTCCCGCTTTGCTCTGTGGAACTCTGGCGCGGCAGATCCTGGAGATCGAGCGGGGAAAGGCGCCGATTCTGAGCTTGCGGGATATTACGCCGAAGCGTGACTTTATTTCCGCGCGCGATTGCGTTCGCGCACTCTGGCATCTGGCGGAGTTTGGCACCCCAGGAACAACCTACAATGTCGCGGCTGGCAATTCGATCGAGATTACGGAGATCGTGAACCTCTACCTGGATTTGGCGCGCGTGCAGCCGATTGAAGTGAAATCTCGTCCCGCGGATGAGGGGCGTTCGCCGGTACGCGAGCAGTGGGTATCGAACGCGCGCGTGCGTGCGCTGGGCTGGAAGCCAGAAGAGACATTGCGTCAGGCGATAAGCAATCAACTGGACGCGGAACGGAAACGCGCATGAGGCCGATCCGGCTTCTCGTGGACAGCCTCGCCGACCAGGATGGCTTTAATGCGCAGATGACGAGCGCCCGCGACATTATGAGCAGGCTGGACCCGGCTCGCTTTCACGTGACGACTTTTTATATCGGCGCGCCGGACGCCAGATTGGTTCAACGGCCCGCCACTCGGTTGATTCAACTGCCACCGCGCCGGCAGACGCTCCGAATTC
>JBAUAN010000190.1:0-59957 GCA_049675725.1 Candidatus Sulfotelmatobacter sp.
GCATAAACGTTTTGCGGGTAGCCTTGCTTGCCTTCTCGCGCTTCTTCGCTTCCATTAGGAGGGCGCGCTTGATGTTCTGGATTATCATTTGGCTCGTATTAGAACTCTCCATCTTGGCCTCGTAATAGCAAGCGTTCACATCAGCCGCCGTGAATTCAGCCAGCCCCGAGTGTTTCTCGAGGTAGTATCCGAATGCGAGCACGAAGTCTGTGTGTTTTTTGAAATGAAACTGTCGGATAAATTCGCCAGGCGACGTACCTTTTGCAATTACAAGCTGTGGTGTTGCGGGACGACCCTTGGCCGGGCGGGTAAGTTCTACTGAGGCTGCAGGCGTCGGAGATGATGCCTTGTCAAATCTAGCCAGCATATCAAGGACAAACTTTTTGTCGCCTTCTGCCTCAAAGTTGAGTTCTCCCCGAACTACTTTCAATCTGTAGGTCATATGTTATTCACCATCCAGCAATGCATCCTTTAGCGCGTCAATTTTACACTACGGTAATCTTGGCTGCTCTGCGCTCCGCTCGTATCGTGACAGCTGGAAGGGATCACGATGGCAAAGAAGAAAACCAAAGAACTGCTAGTGGCAGAGTATTTTTATGCGTACGGACGCCGCGATGCTCTCGCGACACCACCGCCAGCGCTCGATGAAAAAGAAATCGTCGGTATCAGAGCAGAGCATGCGCTGAGACAATGGAAGCAAGAAATTCGATCAGGCGACAATGCGGGAGCGCGCAAAGAATGGATAGCAGCGGGGAAGCCAGCAGCCGGCATTCAAAATCGTAACGGCACGTGGCACAAATTCAAACCAGATGGCCAGTTTGATCTCGATGCAACTCTGAAAGCCAACTTCGGCGATTGGGAAGAATAGAAAAGGCTGCGTGTCTGCGCCGGTGCAGGGGGCAGCCGTCGGTAGTGAACAGGCTGGTGGCCCCGGCGTGAGTCGAACACGCGACCCTTCGTTTAGGAAACGAATGCTCTATCCATCTGAGCTACGGGGCCACAACGCTTTTATACAATATTCGACAGGGCCAGTGGTAGAATCCCGCCACGAATGCACTGCATATTCTACGTGTTTGTTTCAGCCGTCGGCGCAACGCCACTCCTTCTGGTTTGGCATTATTGGCACGTGGCCAAAACAAAAGGCTGGTCATGGAGCAGTATCGATAGCCGGAACATGTACGTCGATGCTTTCAAGACTATTATCACGGCTTCCGGTATTGCAGTTGCCCTCTTGGCATCTTCGGCTGTTGGCACGGTTAGAACGGCAAATCCGATTGTCGCATTTTCTGCCAAAGTAGCTGCGGTTTGCTTGATCGCCTGCGTTGCGGTCTCATTGGTTGCTATCGTGGGATTGCTGCGCGGTCACGAGTTGGCCAAAGCGCGTAATATCGAAGAGCGCCGAGCAGCAGGTACGCTTACTGGCGGCGAAATAACCGAAGGCAAACTGAGACAGGGCGAACTGCTTTGCATTCTGATACCTGCTGCTATCGCCCTGTCTTGTTTCCTTGTCGGCTTTGTTTTCTTGGCCCGGATCGCGTTTCACTTCTAGTGCCGGAAACTTGTGCATAGTTTGTGCATAAAACGGCCCGGAAATCTCGCATATCAGCACAAATAGGCACAATGAACAACAGACTAAACTGTTGAAAACAAACAACAGCAAAGCACTACTTGCAATTTAGGAAACCGCTGCTCTATCCAGCTGAGCTACGGGGCCATTTAGTCGGGCTTCAAGCTTCGGTTTCGGGTTTCTACGAACTTCTGATGCCTTCGCCACGCGCTTGAAGCCCTTTTCCAGAACAACTCCAGTTTACAATGGCCGGGTTCGACGCGGCCAACCCGCCAATCGGACTCCAATGACGACTCCGGGCTGATCGCGGCGGGCGTTACGAGCTGTTACAGAAGGCATTCCGCACGGTGAGCTGAGGCCGCAACAATAGAAGCACTCAGACGGTTAGGTTGCAGTCCGGGCACTCGCGCCCTCGAAGTGCGCTTCGATCTCCTCCAGCGTCTTCCCTTTCGTTTCCGGTAAGAACACGGCGGCCGTGATGAAGTAAATTACGGTGCAGGCGGCGAATCCAAAAAACATGACCCCGTAGCCGTATTTGCCGACGGTGGGCAGGAAGATCGCAGCAATGGTGGTGGCGACGGCTTGGTTGAGCAACAGGGCGATGCTCATGCCGTTGGAGCGGATGCGGGTGGGCATCAGTTCCGAGAGCGCCAGCCACACACATACTCCGGGACCGATGGCATAAAACGCCATAAACACAAGCAGAGTGCTCGCCACTAACCAGCCTTCGTGCTCGCTAGGAACGGGGGTGATCAAGGCATTCTCGATTCTGAGCGGCGCTTGGCGCGAAGCGTCGAGATTGCTGAAGGGATTGGAGAAGAATGCCACCACTTTGTTGGCCGGGAGGCAGCTTGCCCGTGTGATCTCAACAGGCTTGGCGGAAGAGTCGTCGGAACGCACGGCGTTACTCGCGGCAACAAAATCTCCACACGAATAGATGACGATAAGCGATGTGGGCTGATTGCTGATCGCGCGGCCGGCTTCCCCGCTCGCAGTGAGGAGGGTATTTGCAGTCTTTTCGTCGTAGCGGAGCGAGACTTTCTGATCTGCCGTGACCATGGACTGAACGGCGGCGTGGGAATCGACACGCAGTCGCTCCGTCTGCCGGAACAGCAAGCCAGTGCATATCAGCGACACTAAAATGCCGGCGGTGCCCAGGGATAACAGAAACTTGCGTCCCTTGCGATCCACTAACATGACGCCCCCGATGGTCATCAGGAAGTTCACAAGGGTGAAAAGAACGTAGCCCCAATGCGCGTGGATATCGGAGAGACCGCTCTGCAAAAGAATGTTGGCGTTGTAGAGAATGATGGAATTAATACCAAGGGCCTGGTTGCATGCGAGAATGACGCAGGCCAATACAAACGGAATAACGTACTTGCGGCGCAACAGAGACTCTTTGACCTGGGTTCCGGTTGATGATTGGGCTTTCTCCGCGGCGGCTGTTTGTTCCATTTCCTGAAGTTCAAGGTCCGCCTGCTCTTTCGTCCGAGAGCGGAGAAGAGCAGCGTGTGCGGCGTCGCGCTTGCCATGGCGAAACAGCCAGCGTGGAGACTCCGCCACCATGAAGCTGCCGATCACGAACAAGATGCCGGGGGGAAGGGAAACCCAGAAGATGCTGCGCCACGCGGTGTCCTTGAAGGCGAAGAGCCGCACAGGGTCGCCGAGCTTCGCCACTTCGTCAACGCGGAAACTGAAAAACATGCCAACCACCGCGGCGATGAGGATGCCGAGGGTCAACAGCCATTGGAAAACGCCCGTCCCCTTGCCCCGGCTCGCTGCTGAGAGACACTCTGCCAGATACAGCGGGACCACCACACCGATCAAGCCGGCGCTGACGCCTTGCAGCAGACGGCCTAGCACCAACGGCTCATAACCGTGAGCGAGCGCAATCATGGGGATGCTCATCACAAACAGCAAGCCGCTGAGCGCCATCAGAAGTCGGCGGCCCATCCAGTCGGCCAGCGTGCCGGCGAACAAGGTCGAGATGACGCTGCCGAGAAGCACGGCTGCGGCCACGATGGAAAGCTGGCCCGCATTCAGCCCGGAAGTGGCTTCGAGATAAGGCAGCGCGCCGGCAATGATGCCAACGTCAACCCCGTAGAGCAAGCCTCCCAACCCCGCTACCAGCAGGAGAAAGCGGTTGTAACCAGCCTTTTCGTCGGTCGCCAAATGAGCAGTCCTTTCGCTCTAAGAAGATTTGCGCTTCACGAGGATACTAGAACGGGTCAACGAGTTCTTATACATGATTTTCTGGGTTCTCGCAGAGTAGTAATGAAGTCAGATTCCCCACATCTCGCAAAGAACGCGAGAAATGGGGCCCCCGAACACTCCCCGGTTTGATCGGAGCGGGGGAAATGATTTAATCTCAGCCGCGATGCCTAGAACTTCTAAAGCGAAGCGGAATAAGTCGGCAAACCTTTCATCTCCCGCTGCTTCATCCTCGCAGGCTTTCTCTCATGCCATGCGGCGTGAGATTTACGAGCAGCCGCAGGCCATTGCCAAAACAGTCGCGAAACATCTCCGGAACGACATCATTTTCCCTGGGGAGCTGCAGGCGATCGAAAGCGCTCTGCTGACGTTTGAAAAGCTGATCATTGCGGCGAGCGGATCCAGCCGCCACGCCGGGCTCGCGGGCGAGATCATGATCGAAGATCTCTCGGGCGTGGCCGTAGACGTAGAGTACGCCAGCGAATACTGTTACCGCTCGACGCATGCTGCAGTCGACCCGATCGTGATGGTAATCACGCAGTCCGGAGAGACCGCGGACACGATTTCCGCGCAGCGCGAGGCGCTGACCCGCGGAGTGAAGACAATCGCCATTTCGAATGTGGACAAGACAACCATCGTGCGGGAAGCAGGAGCGGCGCTGATCAGTGGAGCCGGGCCGGAACTGGCGATTCCAGCCACGAAGAGCTTCACCACGCAATTGACCATCCTGTACCTGATGGCGCTTTTTTTGGCGCGCAAGCGCGGAAGGATGACCTCGGAAGTAACGCGGTCTTACCTGCAGCGGCTGCTGCGGCTGCCCGAGGCGATTGAAGCGAACCTGGCCACCTGGGATGATCTGGCGGAGAAATTCGCCGGTAAACATTTTCAGGCGGAAAAATTCCTTTATCTGGGCCGTGGAGTGCACTATGCGATCGCGCGTGAAGGAGCGCTCAAGCTAAAGGAAATTTCTTATGCGCACGCCGAGGGGTATCCGGCGGGAGAACTGAAACACGGGCCCAACGCGCTGGTCGACGAGAACCTGCCGGTGGTGGTGCTCGCCACCTGCGACCATCGCGACCCGGACTCGCTGTTGCGTTACCGGCGAACCCTGGAAGTGATGAAGGAAGTGAAATCGCGGCGCGGGCCGCTAGTGACGGTGGCGACCGAGGGCGACGAGGAAGTGAAGACGATTGCCGATTCGGTGTTCTACGTTCCCGCTGCACCGGAACTGCTGCTGCCGATTGTGGAAGTGATTCCACTCCAACTGTTCGCCTATCACGTTGCCGTGGGCAAGGGATATGACGTGGATCATCCGCGAAATCTGGTGAAGGCAGTCGTGACCGAGTAGCGCTCGCAGCCGGACTCAGACGCTGGCGAAGTCGATGAAGCCATGCTGCACGTCGGTGCGAATGAGCTTGACGCGCAGCTTGTCGCCGACATCCAGGCCCTTATGTCCTTGCGCCAGCAGCCCTTCCACGTGAGGCTTCTGCACGAGGACAAAGGTTCCTTTCGGCGTAACGCCGGTGACGATAGCATCGAAGATTTCGCCGATTCTGTGTTGCATGGCGATGGCGGCCAGCCGCTTACCCATTTCCCGTTCAACCTTCTTAGCGGCATTTTCCTTCAGAGTACAGTTAGCGGCTATGGCGGTGAGTTCGTCGTCGGTGTAAGGATTCTTCTGGCCGGCCAGCGTGGCCTTGATAATCCGCTGCGTCACCGTGTCCGGAAAGCGGCGATTGGGAGCTGTGGAGTGCGTGTAGTCCCGCACGGCGAGACCGAAATGCCCCGGGGCCGTGTCGCCCGCGCGTTCCAGAACGTACTCGCCGGGGCCGATCAGCTTGATCACCGCTAGCGATAGATCGCCGAAATGGCTGGGGTCGGCAGCTTTCTGCTGGATAAGAAAATCATTCAAGGCTTTCGAATCTGGGTCCCTTGGAAGCGTAGCACCCTTGGCCCCAGCCAGTTGTACGATGCGGTCCCAGCGTTCCGGCGTCCTCACGATGCGGCGCAAAGAAGAAACCTTTTCCAGCATCCTGGCTACAACGCCGTTGGCCGCGATCATGAAATCTTCGATCAGCTCAGTGGCGGAGTTTTTTTCCTGATGGACCACGTCGATTACTTGATCATTCAGCATGAGCGGGCGCACTTCGTCGGTCTGCAGGCTGAGTGCTCCCTGCTCGAAGCGCTGCTTCTTCAGCTGCTGTGCCACTTCATCTTGAAGTTTAAGTTGTGCCTGCAAGTCGCCTGAGGCAGCTACCTTGGCTGGCGCCGGCGAATTCCCTTCCAGCCACGCGCCCAGCGAGTTGTACTGCAGTTGTGCTTTGTTGCGCACGAGCGCGCGATAGAGCTGGCCGCCGCTCACTCCGCCCGCGGTGCTGACTACGAACTCGCAAACCACACTGAGGCGATCCTGATTTTCGAGCAAGGACGTCAGCCCGGTAGACAATTCCTCGGGCAGCATGGGGAAGTTTCGGACGCCGGCATAGACGGTGGTTGTTTCTCGCATCGCATGCAGATCGATGGGCGTTTGCTTCGGCGCGAAGGCGTCAACATCGGCGATGCCCACCCTGACCGTCACGTCGCCATTGGGTAGGCGCTCGGCGACTTCAATCTGATCCAGATCACGCGAAGTGTCGTTGTCGATGGAAGACCACAGGAGCTGGCGAAGGTCGCGCACATTCGCACCGGCAGCGATCTGCGGCGGGTGGGCCCGCACATGAGCCAGTTGTGCAGGCACTTCCGGCGGAAAATCCGGTTCGAACCCGTGCTCGATCATGATCTGTTTCGCGGTGGCTTGCAGGTCGATGTGCGAAGGGCTGGAGGCAGTCATGAACTCCCCGGAAGCGTTTGAAGTCCACCTAGGCTAACACGTGGACCCCAGCGCGAGGCTACGCCGCAAAACAACTAGGGAGCTGCGATTTCGGTGAAGGTTCCCGGCTAGCCAGCCGCGTGCAACCGCTTCACGTCTTCATTGGTGATGTTGCGCGTCACGGGCCGCTTATGGCTCTTCCAGTACGCCGCAGCCTCCGCGACCGTAACCCCGTGGCCGCGTACGCGCAACGCTTGCGGATCGACAAGCTCGGTAACTCCAGTCTCAACGATGCTGGACGGAAGTGCCGCTAACGTTTCCGTCGCTCCCTCAGGAAAACTGATCTCGACCACGGCGGTTGAAACTCCGTAGTGGTTATCGGCACCGTAGTAGATGGGAATGAGATCGGCTTGGTGCTCAAGTTGCGAATTCGTCGTAAACGCAACTTCGGATGCGGCTTCGGGAATGCTGACGCTGGCCGACTCGATCGGCGGCAACGGCGCGTCGAGGGAGAGTGTCGGCGTAGCGATGGAACGAGCAAGAAGGGGCGAAGCCGTGAGCAGATACTGCGGCCCGGCGGCAAAGCTGGTGTCCTGAGCGGCGGAGTATCCAGTCAGAAAAAGCACAAAACAGGAAAGAGTGAGGATGCGCATAAGACCTCCGTGGGAGCGCGCGCGTCAAGTGCATTATGACCCAAGTGGGCCGCGATTTCCAATAGCCAGAACGCCGATTTGGGCTCCAGTAACGGGGTTTCAGGGCTTGGCTCTAGTCAACAGGAGGTCCAGACGCGGCTTTCTGGCCCTCGCGGTTGTTGTAGCGAAGAAGATAAAACATGTAGATCACAACGCCCAGATTGCCCAGGAAAAGCACAACGCGAAGCACGGTGATGCCCCGGGAAAGCTCGCGGATTTCGAGGGGGAGAAACACAGCTCCGGAGACCAAGGCAATCCACTCGGCCCAGGCACGCTGCCGCCACAGGCCATAGGCCTCGATCAGGCGCAAGCCGCTGTAGGTAAAGGCAAGGCTGGCCGCGGTCCAGAGGCTGGCGTCGGTCGCGCGATCCGCGAAATCCAGAAAAAGCTGAGCGTAGCGGCGGTCGGGATTGAGATGAAACCGCGCCAGGAGATTCTCCGCCAGTAGCCAGGCGTCCTTGTGCACCAGCAGCAGGGCGCACAGACCCATCGCCATTACGAAAACGCCTTTGCCGAACTCGAACAACGCAACAAAGCGAAGCAAGGGTTTCTGGGCACGGATCGGAAGACGCGGCACTGCGGTCAGCGGTTTATCTCCGGGCGGGCGCAGGTTGGCTGGGGAATTCGTCAAGGCAGCGTATCACCCCAGATGAATTCGGCGCGTCGAGACGTGATCTGAGAAGGCAAGCATGTCACTTTCTCTTCTGCCGAACCGCCGAGCGCAATTCTTCCACGATCTCATGCGACGCCCGGATCGCGGCCGCGTGTTGATTCACGTTGAAGGAAATCGCTCCCACGCGGGCGTGACCGCCGCCGCCGTAGCGTTCACAGATGCGAGCCAGGTTTACTTCCGGCGGTTGCGGCGCCCAGGGATTCGATCCCACTGAAACCTTCACGCGGAAACTGCTCTTGCTGAGGCCTACGCTGTAGATGGACTCAGGATGGAGATAATAGGGAACGAATTTGTTGTAGCCTTCGAGATCGTGATCAGTGATATCGAAGAAGATGGTGGCATCTTTACATTCCGTGCGCTGCTTCAGGATTTCGATGGAAATTTCGTGACGCCGGAGCAACGGCGGCAGCAGCGGAGCGACGAAAGGCTCTTCGAGTATTTCAGCAAGCGGCTTCACGGCCAGCAACGGGATCAAGTTAGGAACAAAACCATGGTCGGGCGCCGATTCGATAACCATGGTCAACTTCATGGCAGGCGCCTCCATTTCGACCGCCGTCTTGGCGTCCGGATAGAGCGCGCCGTCGATGATGTCGGTCCAATGAACCAGATCGGCAACCGATGCAGGATCGAAACCGAAACGCTGCTGCGCAATCATAGCGATAAAGCTGGTGCAGGACTTGAAATCAGGATCATAAAACTTGCGATTGCTTTGATCCTGCTCGAAGTGAGCGGCGTCGGCCGGGGATAAAAAGGCGCTCTCGTGATGATCGAACCACCATGTGATCTTAGGCGAGCTGGAATACTTGAAATCGACAATGGCGTTCTCGTCGCCATCGAAGTGGGATTCGTCGAACAATGCTCCAGCGCGATGGACAAGACCGGAGAACGTGAACTCGGCGTCGCCGCGGATGCGCTCGCGGTAGAAGCGGGAGAACAGTGCGGCGGAGGAAGCTCCGTCAAAACATTTGTCGTGATAGAAAACCCGAACTCGCAATGAATGCCTCTCACTCAAGATTCCCGCCGGGAAAGCTGTTTCCCGGCGCGTACCTCGCTTGGGGTAAAAGTTAATAGGAATGACAGTTTGGCAGGAGAAAGTCAAGGGCGAGCGGTGCGATCCTGGCCCCACTCGCCCAATTCAGGAAGTCATTGCCCCAGCCCCAGTCAAAGAATATAACGCGACCGGGACAAAAGGCGAAGCACATCTACACCGCGTTGGCCTGCTTCTCGGCAAGATCGCCGATAACGGGAAGCTTGTACATCACGCCCTGGTTCGCCTTCATGAGCAGGATGATCCACACAATGAGAAAGCCCAGGCAGAGGCCAGCCCAGATAAGAAACGAGATCACGTGCCCCAGGATCGGGATAAACGCCAAAACAATGGAGACAATAAACAGGCCGATCCAAAGCACAACCGCGGCCAGATGCAAAAAAAGATTCTGCCACGAGTGGAAGCGGACAAACCGGCTCTTGTTGTAGGGCTCTGTCACCAGAAAGATAATCGCAGGAATGATCGTGATGTAGGCGAGCATTCCGGCCACATTGTCGGCCATCCCCGAACCGCTGGCTACCGGCGCTGCCGGGGCGCGGCTACTGCAAGCCGCGCAGGTAGTGGTGCCATCGGCCACCTGAGCGCCGCACAGATTGCAAAACGCCATACAAGGCCTCCTCAACGCTTAGTTGAAATCCACATTCTCCATGACTTCGCTGCGCCGCCGCCCCAAAGAACGTGGCGGCAAAATAGCAGAAAGCCGCGCCCGAAGCAATCCACAAATTTCTGGCGAGCTACTGGATTTCTAAGAGGGTCGGCCCGGAATCAGATTGGCCTGCCCTTCGGCCAGCGCGCCCAGCACCGGAAGCTTGAATATTTCGCCCTGGAACGCTTTCACCACCAGCACTAGCCAAATCACAAATGCCGCCAGCCCCGCGAGAATCGAAACCAGCGAGACGAAAAGCGGGCCAACCACTGGTATGAGGAATAGAACCAGGCTGGCAAGTTTGAGCGCAACGCCGAGCAACAGGCACGTCAGCGTGAGGAAAAGGCACTGGAGACAATGGAAGCGCACGAAACGGTTTTTGCTGTAAGGCTCGATGAGAAGGAAAGCTGTCGCTGGAATGAACGTGAGATAGGCGAGCGCGCCGGCCATATTCTCGGTAAGAATGCCGATCTTCGCTTGGGCGCGCACCGGGATTTGCATCGGCCGTCCGCAGCCCGGACAGAAGGCGGCAGAGTCAGGCATCAGCGCGGAGCACTGAGGGCACGAAAGCGGCATGGGGTTCACTGCATCCATTGGTCGCGCACCTCAGCAAAACGCGCAGCCCTCAAACCGGGCGTGGCGCGTGGCTCTTTTTCTGGCAGGCCTCACAAACCCCGTAAATTTGAAACGTATGACGGGTGGCGAGGTAGCGGTACCTCTGTCCAATTTCCTGCTCCAGGCGGTCAACCTCATGGGAGAAGAACTCCACGGAGTTGCCGCACTCTGTGCATACCATGTGGTGATGGCTGCGGCGGTTGTATTGGTGTTCGTAGCGGGCGATCCCGTCGTGAAAGGCCACTTCGCTCGCCAGCCCGCATTCCGCCAGCAGCTTGAGCGTGCGGTAAACAGTGGTGTAGCCGATGCGGAGATCTTGTTTCTGCACTACGCGATGCAGTTCGTCGGTGGAGAGGTGATCTCGAGTTTCCAGAAAAGCGCGAAGGATGGTGTCGCGTTGAGCCGTCTGTTTCAGACCGACGCGCTTCAGATGGCGATGCAGGATGTCCTGCGCTTCGCGGACCATCTCACGCGAGAGGTTGGGCTGGTCATCAATGCGTTTTTGCAGCATGGGTCGGCACAGCGAACGGCACAACGACGCTTGGCAAAACGAGGCGCTGAAAAACCCGGGCGCCATCGGAAGAAAACGGTCTCATCCGCGGCCTGGTCAGAATATCACCGGTCATCTTGAAAACGAAATTCATTAGAATGAAATTGGCGCTTAACGAGGAAAGCCGGCACGGCCACCCTGGACTAGAATTCTTCGAATGTTATTGTTCTTATACGAATCTGACCGGCACACAGTTTCTTGATGAGCACAATCGTCACCGTCGCACCTGCAACTCGCCGCTCGCCCGCGCTCCGGATTCTTTTCTGGTTGGCATGCCTGGTCATCGCCATTCTTGCCGCAGGTGCGGGTTATGCCTATCTTGTGGCGTGTTCTGCCCTGCCCCAACTCGACGGTCGCCTGCAGGTGAACGGACTCTCCGCTCCGGTTACGGTGACGCGCGACGCACACGGCGTTCCCACCATCGAGGCCAAATCCCTGGAAGACTTGTTCCTCGCCCAAGGCTACGTCACGGCGCAGGACCGCCTCTGGCAAATGGACCTGATGCGACGCTTCGGAGCGGGTGAACTCTCTGAGATTCTGGGAGAAGCCACGCTCCAACTCGACCGCGAACAGCGCATTCTGGGGTTGCGGGCGGCGGCGAAAAAATCCATCGAGATCACGAATCCACGCGACCGCGGTTACTTCGAAGCCTACGCGCGGGGAGTGAATGCATATATCGAAACGCACAGCGCTCGGTTGCCGATTGAATTCCGGATTCTGAAATATTCTCCGAAACCATGGCAACCGGAAGATTCCGTGGTCATCGCCAACGGAATGGTGAAAGACCTGAACTATCACTATTTTTACGACGCGCTCGACCGCGAGAAAATTCTGGCCAAACTCGGGCCCGAACTAAGCGCAGATCTTTACGTGAATCGCTCGTGGCATGACCGTCCGCCAACCGTGATGCGCGAAGATCTGAACGACCCGCACACCAATAGCAGAGACTCCGACAACGACGATGATGACAGCGATGATGACGACGGCCCCGACAACGCAGTCACTCAGCAAAGAACATCCGCGCCGGAGGTAAAGGCAGAAGTGAAGGCACAGGAAGAAGCTTTGCCTGTCGATGGATCGAACGACTGGGTAGTTTCCGGCGCCCACACCACTACCGGCAAACCGCTGCTCTCAAACGATATGCATCTCGGTCATCAGATGCCAAATCTCTGGTATGAAGCGCATCTGCAGGCCGGAACTTTCAATGTGGAGGGCGTGACCCTCCCGGGAATGCCTTACGTGATCGTCGGCCACAATCAGCGAATCGCGTGGGGATTCACCAACGTCGGCCCAACCGTCACGGACGTCTACATTGAAAATTTCAACGCGCAGGGCGCTTACCAGACACCGCAGGGCTGGCTGCAGCCCGAACATCGCACCGAAGTGATTCACGTCAAGGACAAGCCCGACGTCACGGTTGACGTGAAGATCACGCGCCACGGGCCCATCATCACCGACCTGGTTCCGGGCGAGACGCGCCCCCTGGCGCTGCGTTGGACGCTCTACGACGGCCTCCGGATACCGTTCTTCGACGTGAACGCCGCGCAGAATTGGGAAGATTTTCAGCATGCGTTTTCGCAGCTCGATGCACCGGGACAAAACGTGGTTTACGCCGACGTGGACGGAAACATTGGATATCACGCCACCGGCAAGGTTCCGATTCGCGCGGCCGGAGATGGCAGCTTACCGGTAAGCGGCGCTGATAACGCCCACGAGTGGACCGGCTTCATTCCATTCGAGAAGCTGCCGAACATTTACAACCCAGCCTCTGGAATCATCGCGACAGCCAACGGAAGAATCACGCCCGACGATTACCCTCACTCGATCAGCATGGAATGGGAAGCTCCCTGGCGCACAGCGCGCATTTACCACGTGCTCGAATCGGGACGGCAATTTTCCGCCGCAGACATGCTCGCCTTGCAGACTGACGTTCAATCGGAAGCTGACCTGTTCGCGGCCGAGCGTTTTGTCTACGCCGTGGACCACGCCGGCAAGCCCTCGGCACGCGCCAAACAAGCGGCCGATTTGATGAGGAACTGGGACGGTCGCATGCTGGCTTCCTCGGCAGCGCCGACGATCACGCAGGTTTCAACGCGTGAATTGCGGCGACTACTGCTCGAACCAAAGCTGGGAGCCGCGCCCGGCGATTCGAAGAAGCCAGATTTGCCGAATGCACCGCCAAAAACCGAAGGATCCCTGACCTGGAAAACCTATTCGTGGGAGCAGCGCTCAGTCTGGCTAGAGAATATTTTGATCCATCACCCCAAACGCTGGCTGCCCGAAGAATATCCCAATTACGAGGAACTATTGACGGCCGCAGTGGAAGCTGCAGTCAGCGATGCGGATGCGCCCACGGACCTGGCATCCTGGCATTGGGGAAGTTTCAACGCGGTCGAAATTCAGCATCCGGTGCTGGGAAAGATTCCAATCATCGAACGCTGGGCCGGCCCCGGCGTGCAGGAGCAATCGGGCAGCGGTTACACGGTAAAGGCAGTCACCCGGCATCATGGACCCTCGGAACGATTCACCGCGAATCTCGCCGATCTCGACCGATCCACTCTGAACATCGTGACCGGACAAGGCGGCAATTTCCTAAGCCCCTACTACATGGACCAGTGGAAAGCCTGGTACGAGGGAACCACGTTCACGCTGCCGTTCAGTCCCGGAGCAGTGCAAGCCGCCAAAGCCCATAGCTTGGTGCTGGAGCCGGGGAAATAAAGCTTCAGGCTTCAGCAAATCTTTGTCGCCGCCAGCGGCTCGTTGACCATTACGAGTGAAATGGCCTGCCATTCTTAGGCACAAAATCCGCGCACTTCCTGACCTCCGGACAAAGCCACTTCCCCGTTCAAGGTTTCCAGCCTCGGACCTGCCGAGCCATATCCCACACCATTCGGTCCAGGGCAAGATTGATGTCGTCCGCAGGTTGACGGCGAGTGTTGACCAGCGCCGCCCAGCAGAAACCAGTCGCCGTCCGCACCAGGATGGCTGTCGTTCCCGGCAGGCTGCCGTTGTGCCACCAATTCCCTCGCCCGTTATTTCTAACGTCCCAGCCTCTCGCATACTTCACCTCACCGGATGAACGATTTGCGGGGCCGGGTGTGGTCATGCTGACAATGGAATCCTGACTCAGGAGACCGGGACGATTTCCGGCCCCGCCAATATTATTCGCGAAGCGGACGAGGTCGGCAGCGCTCGCCAGCCAACCTCCATGCGAGTCCATCCGCGTAACATTCATCCCGTATGGATCCTCTCCATTTTGCCCGTAGTACGCGACCTCATTGGGAGCGCGTTCGGTGATCGTGTTCCCGGAAATTCGCATATCTTTGATCAGAGAAGGCCGCAGAACCTGTTGTTGGATGTATTCCGCGTAAGGCACTTGCGCAATTTTCTCGATGATTCGTCCGAGAACGCAGTAGCCGAAGTTGGAATATGCGAAGTGTTCGCCGGGAGGATATTCGATGCGCAGATCATCCAGAGTCCACGAAATCACGTCTGCCTGGCTGAGCTGCGGAAACCGAAACATCGGATCGCTGGAATCGTTCGGCCATCCTCCAGCGGTATGCGTCAACAGGTGATCGACCGAAATCTCGCTGATATACGCCTTGTAGGGCTGACTCCCGTATTCGGTGCCGAGAATTGCGCCGGGCCCGAAGACGGTGTCCTGAAGGCTGATTTTCTCTTTCTGTATCAGTGTAAAAATGCCCACCGACGTGATCGGCTTGCTCACGCTTGCAATACGAAAAAGACTGGACGTTGAAAGCGGCTCATCGCTTTCCCGGCTTGCAACCCCGAACGTCTCGTCATAGACGAGCGCCCCGGCACGAGCAATTGCAACCGAAAGGCCGGGGACATCGAATCTCCTCATGAAGTCCTCGGCGACGGCTTGCATCATCCCGTGTTCCGACGGAGAAACTTCTGAGGGAGAAGGCTCTCCCGTCCAAGGCAGGCGTTTGATCCACCAGCGCGCGGAGACCGCGGCCCCGAACGCCGCGCCGCCTATCGTTAGCTGGATGGCACGCCGTCGGGAGAGGGCCATATCTTTGAGGTTTCCAGAGGAGCAGCCGCAGACTGCGGAGATGGTACTCTCCACACCAGAAATAGATCAACGCTGCTGGTGCGCGAAGGTTGTTACACCAGCATCGCTAGCATCGCCATATCACCCACAGACTTCGGCTGAGGGGTTTTGAGTGTAATGGCTGCTTACAACAGTAATCTTGAAAACTCAGGGACAGCAGCCTCAAATGAGTGATATGAGGCGCCCTTCGATCCTGCTCAGCGTAACCGTCGCGGCTGGTATATCTGCGTTTGTTCTCTCCACTCATCGTCCCTCAGTCCACGCGTCGGTGTCTGAACTACCCGCTCAACCACCGGCGCCTCAACCTAAAGTTGAGCCCCCGACTGGTGATTGGGGCGACGCCCCGAACTTTGCAGTTGCTGCCGACCGAGCTATCTCGGAGCTTCATGAAGGAATCACCGTCAATGAGTGGACGGCGCATCATCCCGGCGCAACAAAAATCGACCCGGCATCGATTGGCATCGGTGGTGAGTGCGTAATCCTGGCCGAAAGGGCGACGCTTGCGGATGGCGCTCAGGTCGCGCGACTGGTTTCGTTCAATCCACCGCACGCGCCTTCTCCGGCCGTTCTTCCTAGCCTGCAGGGACAATTCTTGATCAACCATACCTGCACGATGAGTATGGTCCAGGTCGAAGTCAAGGTATCGGACGAAGCAGCGGGGCGCGCCGTGCAACGAACCGTCAACCGACAGTTTGGTTCGACATATGGCCCCAGCGAGGATCAGGTCGGGGTCTGGCATTCCGGCCCAATCGAGATCATCAATGCCTATGATTCAGGGCACCGTCTCGCTTTCGATACCGGCAAACCAAAGTTTGGGCCCGCAGCCTACGTGTGGGCTTACCTGCCGTTCTGGAAGCAACCGATGTTCCCTGACTCACAAAACAACGACGATCCCGAAGCGGAATCTGCTCAATTTCATCGAGCAGTCCCTCTGGCGGGGGTGGACTCTTCGATTTCTGATCGCATGGAGAAACTGTACGACCTGGATGTCACGATTTCCGACCTTCAGGAGAAGCGCTTTACGGAAATCTGTGGACAGAGCTGCACCGACGCTGATTTGGAGAAGTTTACCGACCCTGCCGGGGACGAGTGGAGTAAACCTCTCGTGCCCGTACTCCGCGATTGGTTGAGCGCTTTGAAGTCGCTTGGTCCAGAGAAGCAGGCAGCGGGCCTGCTCGCTGCGGACCGCTTACTTACGGTCTTCGAGGGCATCAGAGAGGGTGGACTTAAGGCGCGCGACGGCCATTTTGGGCAAGATGGTTCTGTCAGTCCGGCAGAGGCCAAATTGAGAGCGGAGTTAGAGAGCCTCGGCGCAGTGATTGGAGAAAATGAGCCGGGGGACACTCACTATTACTACACCGGTAACTGGCTCAATCAGGCGAAAGACCTGGCTCCTGATACCGAGGGCGGAAGATTAGCTTTGCTTGCCTGGATGAGGGCCGCCCATTGTCAGCCTCCGGAAACATTTATCTCGGTTGGCGAGAAATTGATCGCTAAGGGCGTCGATGCACGAACCGCTGCACACTTGCATTTTATGGTTGGAGATGCCTTTTCTGACATCATCATACAGGCTGGTGGAACATCAGGCGGGAAGGCGGAAGCCGCTCGTTCAAAAGCCTTGCAACACTATGCTTCCGGATTGGCGGACGACGGCACGTCCAGACAAGCGAGAGATGCATGGCTTCAGGCCTGGCACATCTCCGCTGGTCTTCTCCCGCATGCTCGATACGACGGCTGTCAGGAGGGTGACTAGCCCATTGAAGCCCTATTGACTCGGTTTCAATTCGTAAGCCATAGCTGACGTAACATCGCGATTTCACTCGCTGCCCGGATCGTGAACGCCAAACTGATTACATCACCGCACTACATTGCCGGCGTATAAGCTTCGGCTCCCGAGCCGCATGGAAGAAGCCTTCTAGTAGAAGTCAATCTCTTTCAGGTCGGTTACCACCCCCACGATCGGGATGGTGCCGGTAGGAATGAAGTCTTCGTTCTCGAGCAGAATGTCTAAGTCCGTGTTATAGACGCGAAGATTCCCGCCTTGCGCCACATACTCCACTTGGCGATTGGTCAAGCCCGCCAGGCCGGTCACGTCCCCGTTGTCGGGAGGGATCACCACGTTACCCTCGCCGGTGTCGTAGATGGCCAGGCAGCCGCGCACTTCCCCGACGGGATTGTTCACGTCACCAATGGTCGTGCAGGTATATGAGCCGATGAAAAGCTGGGCGTTGGCGCTCATATCCATACGGTCGTGGTAACCATCGGGGATGTAGAGCTCCTGGGTGTTCACCACCGCCATGGAATTCAGATCCACGATGTCGAGGCGCCCGCACTTGGTTGCGGCGGTTGGGGGTCCGCCCGCGCAGGTATTGGCTCCGGGAGTGGCCGGGGGCGGCGTGCCGGCCACGTAAAGCGTTGTACCGTTGAGCAATGCCCACGTAGCGCCCTCAACGGGAATGGTATTCGTTATGGCGAACGTCGCCGTATTCACCACAGCCACGCTGGCCGGTTGCGAGCCTCCACACTCCAATCCACAATTCAGGACGTAGGCCGTCGAGCCGTCGCTTGAGTAAATGGCATAGACAGGGCGGCTGAAGCCCGTGACTAAAAAGCAGGCTGTGCTCGAAGAACCACTATCGCAGCCCTGGTCCACCGGGCTAACCGCGATTGCGGGAGAAAGCACCGCCATAGTGTCGCTGTCGTCGCTGAAGGCCAATAACTGCGTTCCCCCGGAGTTGGTGACAACCGTCTGCGCGCCGGGAACGCCGATAGTGGAAATGGTCGAAGTCGACGCCAGATTCATCTCCACAACGGCGCCGGCCGGCGATAGGATGCCACTCACCGAGGCCGTGGGAACCGCAGTAAAACCAAGAGTGGCGCTCTGGGTGGGAATCACCATGCTGGTGGTCGCGCCCGGCAGCGCGATCGACCCGCTGATGGACTCCGTGTACGTATTGACGACATCGACGTTGTTGTTGCCTGAATCGAAAACAATCAAAGTCGCCCGGTTTGCGGAAATGGCCATAAGCCCAGGGCTGTTTAAGGTGCCAGCGCCGATGCCGGCGGACCGCGGAAGCGTGTCATCAAAGGCGTCGACGATCACCAGGCTGCCAAACGTCGATCCTGCAGTTACACTCTGCGAAGCCAGAACGCGAGTGTCCAGGCCGCTCGGAGGATCCTTCGGCTTGGACGCCTTGCTGCATGACATAAGACAGATGCTGGCGACGAAAAGGACACCGGGAACAAGAACGGATTTCTTCAAACCGGAAGCTCCTAACGACATGAAAAATGGAGATTTAAATGCGAAATAGCGGATTATAGCAGACCTTCACCAAGGGCTCGCTGCCGCCACCGCCCACGCGAACCCGCGTTGCCCCATTGAAGCGAGCGTGTTGTCCGAATCTGACTGGATGCACAACCGGCGGGCATCCTGTATTCTCAAGACTATAGCTGTTATTTTCACTCATAACCTTATGCCGGCAGACTTTCTTTCGCGAATCAAGCAATCCCCGGTTTTGTGCGACGGCGCCATGGGGACGCTGCTCTACGCCAAAGGCATTTTTATCAACCGTTCCTACGACGAATTGAACCTTTCGCAGCCCGACTTGATCCGCGGCATTCACCACGAATATTTGCAGGCAGGCGCGGAGATCGTTGAAACCAATACCTTTGGAGCCAATTCTTTTCGTTTGGCGCGGCACAGCCTGGCCGACAAAGTGCGTGAAGTAAACCTCGCGGGGGTGCATTTGGCGCGCGAGGCTGCCAAAAGCTTCGATGTATGGGTCGCAGGTTCGGTTGGCCCGCTGGGAACCAGAATTGAACCCCTGGGCAAAACCTCATTTGAAGAAGCCCGGGAGTCGTTTCGGAGGCAAATTGAGGCGCTGGCGGAAGGCGGCGTGGACGTGCTGATCCTGGAGACGTTCGGCTATCTTGAAGAGCTGCATCAGGTTATGCTCGCCGCGCGCGATGTGAAGGCCGGGTTGCCGATTGTGGCGCAGGTCACCATCGACGAAGACGGCAATTGCCTCGACGGATCGGACCCAGAGACGTTCGTTCCCAAAATCGAAGAATGGGGTGCGGACGTCATCGGATGCAACTGCAGCGTGGGCCCGGTGGCCATGCTGGATGCCATTGAGCGGGTGCGGGCACTGACTTCCCTGCCCCTGGCCGCGCAACCGAACGCCGGCATTCCGCGATCGGTCGAGGGTAGAAACATCTATCTGTGCTCTCCGGAATACATGGCCAGTTATGCGCGGAAGTTTGTCGCTGCCGGCGTGAAGGTGGTCGGCGGATGCTGCGGCACCACGCCGGAGCACATCCGGGTGATGAAGTCTGCGTTGCGGGTAGGCGAAGCGCGAGGAAAAACAGCCATGGCCCAGGTGGCGGGCAGTCACGCTGCGACCCCGGCCGCACCAGCTGTTCCGCTGGAGAAAAGATCGAGCTTGGGCGCGAAGCTCGCCCATGGCGAGTTTGTGACCATGGTCGAGATTGTGCCGCCGAAGGGCATCGACATTCGAAAGGAAGTTGAAGGAGCGAAGTTTCTCAAGTCGGTCGGCGTGGATGCAGTAAACATCCCGGACAGCCCGCGCGCTTCGGCGCGCATGAGCAACCAGGCGCTGTCGCTGCTGATTCAGCATGAAGTGGGGATCGACGCGATTCTGCATTACACCTGCCGCGACCGCAACGTGCTGTGCATCCAGAGCGATCTTCTCGGAGCGGCGGCGGTGGGAATCAAGAACCTGATTTGCATCACCGGCGATCCACCGAAGATGGGGAATTATCCCGATGCGACTGCGGTCTTCGATGTCGACGCCATCGGTCTGGTGAACATCGTGCATAACTTGAACTGCGGCCTCGATCTGGGCGGCAATCCGATTGGGACTGGAACGGGATTTGTGATAGGCGTAGGGGCGAACCCTGGGCTCACCGATCTGGATGAAGAGGTTCGCCGCTTCGAATACAAAGTGGAGGCTGGGGCGGAATATGCCGTGACCCAGCCCGTATTCGACCTTCGCCTGCTGGAGAACTTCGTGCGCCGCATCGAGCATTGCCGCATTCCCGTGGTGGCGGGGATTTGGCCGCTGGTAAGCGTACGCAATGCCGAGTTCATGAAGAATGAATTGCGCGTCAGCGTCCCCGACGCGGTCCTGGAACGCATGGCGCGCGCGCAGACACCTGAAGCGGCGCGCGCTGAGGGCGTCGCCCTTGCTCGAGAGATGCTGCTGGCTGTGCGGCAGACCGTGCAGGGCGCGCAGGTCAGCGCACCGCAAGGGCGGTACAGCTCGGCCGTGGATGTATTGGAAGCGTTGGGCACGAACGGCGCGAAATAGCGCGCCGTCCCACTGGCGTAGTTTCCCTCAATATGGCCTGTCGCATTTAGGGAAACTGCACCGCTACCAAAAACTTTCGGATTTTGACGTCACAACCGCCTCCGGACAAGAGGTATCCTATCTGCGTTGAGTCCGGAAGCGCCATTTCATGCGAGCCGCTGTTTTTCTTTTTTTCGGTGGCCTCTTCTCAGTCTCCGGATGGGGACAAGCTGCCCCACCCCCAGCATCCTCGTCAACGCCCGCGTCCACAGCACAGAAACTCACCGTTACGGTGACAGACGAAAATGCAGTGCCAGTCGGGTCCGCGCGTGTCGTGATACAAGCTCCTGCTCTGGCTGCCCCACTGCGCTGCCTGACCGATTTCGCAGGCGGCTGCGAGTTCCTCGATCTACCGCATGGAACTTACGAACTTCGCGTTGAAAAGATCGGCTACTACGCGATCTCGCAGTCCAACGTGCAGGTGGGCGTCGCTGCCAATCTCGACGTAACCGTTACTCATCAGCAAGAGACGCGCGAAGTGGTGAACGTGGTGGAATCCGTGCCGGCCATCGACCCCACGCAAATTTCTTCGAAGGAAGAGCTCAGCGGCACTGAGATCGTCGACATTCCCTACCCGGGATCGCACGATTACCGCAACGCTCTGACTTTTATTCCCGGCGTCACGCCAGACGCCTTCGGCCAGGCGCACGTCGCAGGCGCAGAGACGTGGCAGACGCTCACGCTTCTGGACGGTTTCAATGTGACCCAGCCCACCAGCGGCCAGCTGGAGGTGCGCACGAGCGTAGAGTCATTCCGCTCTCTGGCAGTGACGCCGAGCCGCGAGCCCGCCGAGTTTGGCAAAGGCTCGGGCGGAGTCCTGGCATTAAACACGAAAATCGGTAACGATCATTTCCGGTTTACTTCCACGGACTTCACTCCTTCGATCCAGACCACGAAAGGAGTCTCCCTCAGCCAGTGGGTACCGATTGCGACCATGTCTGGCCCGATTCGGAAGGGGAAGGTCTGGTTTATCGACTCGCTCGATGGAGAATTTGACGACAACCTGGTAAAACAACTGCCCGCCGGCGCCGACCGCGACCACATTTGGCGCGTAGATAACCTGGCCAAGCTGCAATCCAATTTGACCAGCCGCAACATCGCAACCTTCAGTTTTCTTTCGAACTACTATCACGATCCAAACGACGGACTGTCGGTTCTTCAGCCTCAACCGAGCACGGCCACTGACGCAGAAACTGCATTTATCGGATCGCTCAAAGACCAATATTATTTTCGCGGCGGCACCGCCATCGAAACCGGGTTTGGAGTGGACCAGTACAGCGTGGGGCTCACTCCACACGGTGCGATTCCATACATCGTACTGCCGCCGGAACCGAACGGCAGCCTGGGAGGGGCCACAGGTAACTACTATGAGCACCGGAACACACTGGCCCGAAGGGAGCAGGCTCTGGCGAACCTCTATGTTCCGCCGCATCAGTGGCACGGCCGCCACGACATCAAAGCAGGCTTCGATGTGGACCGTTTGAACTACGATGCCGCGTTCCTGCGTCAGCCGATTTCTTACTTGCTACCGGGTCAGCCGGCGGTGGGCCAACAGCCTCAGCCATGCGCCATCGATGCGAATGGGGTTCCGGTGCCGCCCTATACCTGCGCGCGTTATTCGGCTTTCTCCGGGGGCCCATACAACACGCTATTCAACACCGAGGCTAGCGCCTACGCAGAAGATCGCTGGCTGATCACAAACCGTCTGCTCATTGAGCCGGGCGTGCGCTTCGATTGGGACCAGATTGTGCGCGCGCCGCTTTTTTCGCCGCGACTGGCGGGTACCTACATTTTCGACGATGAAGGCAACACCAAACTCTCGGCGGGCATTGGAATTGTCTATGACAACACCACTTTGGGATTGCTTCATCAGCCCTTCGAAGGAGAACGAACCGATTACTTCTTTGCCTGCCTCCCGCCCGGCTCCAACTCTTGCACGGTGCAGCCCACAGATCAGAACGGAAATCCCACGCTACTTCCAACGCCGATACTCTCCACGTTCACGGTGAACCGGAACACGCTCTCCGCCCCGCGGTTCTTGAACTGGAGCGTTGGCTTCGAGAAGAAACTTCCCTCCGCCGTGTTCCTGAAACTGGAGTTCATGGAGAAACGCGGCACCCACGGTTTCGCATACAACACTTTGAATGACACGGTGAACGGCACCTATTTTCTCGAAAATGGCCGCGACGACCGTTATGACGCTTTCACCGTTAGCCTGCGTCATCGTTTTCGCCTGCGGTACGAAGTCTTCGGCGCCTACACGCGCTCTCGATCAACCACCAACCAGGTGTTCGATTTCAGTTTAGATTTTCCCTTGTTGAGTCAGCAACTGCCCGGTCCCTACCCCTGGGACACGCCCAACCGCTTCGTGGGTTATGGGATGCTGCCGTTTTTCAAGCTGCCCGTCATCCACAAATTCGACCTGGTGTATTCCTTCGAGGCGCGTACCGGCTTGCCTTTCTTTGGCACCACCGATCAAGGAGAGATCGTTGGCGGCAATTCTCCCACGCTTTATCGTCTGCCAACTTACTACACTGTGAATCTCCAATTCGAAAAGCGTTTCCATCTGTTCGGGCGTTACTGGGCGCTGCGCGGCGGATTCGACAACGTGACCAACCACGCCAATCCCTATCTCGCCAACAGCGTGATTGATTCAGCTCACGCGGCGCCGACCTTCATCGACAACAACGGCCGCGCCTTGACCAGCCGGATCCGATACCTGGGAAAGACCGAGCAGGCGGCAAGCCGATCGCAGCCATCACCCTAGTTCACCATTCCAAGAATCGTTCCAAATCTGAAAAAACGATTTTGCAGTTTTGCGGGAATTTACAAGAATTGACTGGACAGCGAGCCCCAAAAGTAGGATTACAATGAGTACAGGAGAAACCCGTTGCCCAAGTTCGAGGAGTGCCTCCAGCGACTGGAGAAAATAGTTCAGGAACTGGAAAAGGGAGAAGTTCCCTTGGAGAAATCTCTCACCCTCTTCGAAGAAGGCATGCAGCTCTCTTCCGCCTGCCGCAAAGAACTGGAACAGGCGGAAGGCAAAGTGGAGATTCTGCTGAAAAAAAACGGGAAGCTCCAGGCCGAGCCGTTCGAGCCGGAGACGGAAAAAGCGCAAGCCAGGCGTTAAGAGAAAAAGGCCTGTCGCGTGAATTCGTCTTGTGTTCATCAGTACAGATGTCTGTGGAGTTGGAGTTTCCCCGACCCGCAGCCTTGTTTGCCGCGGCGTCCGCTGTCGACGGCGATTGTTCGGGGGATCTATGGGTTTGAGCGTAGTTGTTCTGCAGAAGGATCCTGCGATAGCCCAATCCCTGGCCGGTGGGTTACGTTCTCTGTTTCGTTTCGTTCATGTGGCGGCCTCCGACCACGAACTGCGCGATCAAATTGCGAAAAACCTTCCCGAAGTGGCGGTTCTCGATGTCGAGGCGATCCAGTTTGCCGATGTTGAGAAGTTGCACCAGGATTTTCCGCCCCTGTTGATCGTGTGCACGCACCGCATTCCGGACGAAGAAATGTGGATGGCTGCGCTCGAAGCGGGCGCCGTTGATGTGTGCCCAGCGCACGACGTGGAGGTCATACTAGCTTCGATCTTGAGGAGTGTGGCCCTGGCACAAAGCACGGCGGCGTAGACTCGCACTGCCCGCATGCCCGGCCGGCAATTTCCTCCGCGCTCGCCCTTGCTATACTCACTGCTTCATGCTCAAGGAAACTCTTGAACAAGGCAGAATCGCGGTGGACGCTGCGCTGGAGCGGCTGATCCCATCACAAGGGCAGCATCCTGTTTCCATTCACAAGGCCATGCGCCACAGCGTGTTTGCCGGGGGCAAGCGCCTAAGGCCCGTGCTTTGCATGGAGGCCGGGCGCATGGTTGCCGGATCGCTGCCCGCTGGGATCGAAGAATTGGGAGCGGCGCTGGAGATGCTGCATACCTACTCGCTGATCCATGATGATCTTCCCGCGCTCGACAACGACGACCTGCGACGAGGCCGCCCCACGTGCCACAAAGTTTTCGGGGAAGCCATCGCGATCCTGGCAGGGGACGCGCTGCAGACGCAAGCCTACGAAGTGATGGCACGGCTGAAGTGTCCGGCGGAAGCGCGAGTGCGTATTGTTGAGGAAATCGCGCGCGGCACCGGGACCGTGGATGGCATGATCGGCGGGCAGGTAGTGGATCTGGAAGCCGAACACACCAAGCCAGACGCGGCTATGCTGGAATATATTCACGGCGCCAAGACGGCGGCGCTGATCACGGCAAGCCTGGTGAGCGGAGGGCTCTACGCCGGCGCGAACGACGGAGCAGTTGCTCACCTGCGCGCGTTCGGAAGGTCGATCGGCCTGGCGTTCCAAATCGTCGACGATATTCTCGACGTGACCCAGACCAGCGAGCAACTGGGAAAGACAGCGGGGAAAGATACAGCGGCCGAGAAGGCGACGTACCCTTCGCTGTTTGGAGTGGAGCAGTCGGAGCGCAAGGCGGACGAACTGGTAAGCCAAGCGTTTGCGGAACTAGAAAGCTTCGGAGAGCGCGCGGAGACCCTGAAAGAACTGGCTCGGTTTCTGGTGGAAAGAAAGCAGTGACTTTTTCGCTGCTCCTCACTGCAGTGGCCGAGAGGAGTTATGAGTATTCGAGATGAAGTCCGCGCATTGTTTGACGAACTCCCCGAGGACAAGCTTCAGACCGTACGCGCGTATCTGAATGGCTTGCTGCGGCCTCATCCTCTACGCGCCGAGAATCTCCGCTCGCGCGATCAGGCTCAGAAATTTCAGATGTTGGTTGAACAACGTTTCAACGAAACTCGCAAGCCCGGAACCATTTCGTTCATGCTCGGCGGTGGCAGCCTGTTCCCGAAGGACGGGGAGAGCTGTGGACGACACTCCTTCCACTACTGGGACGATAAAGCTCTTGTCCATCAAACGCTGCAATTCTTCGCCGGGCAGGAATTGGAAATCATGGAGCGTTTTTCTCGTTCCGATGACGGCGGAACGCTCGTCTACGAACAGGAGATGCACAGTGGCGGCCGCACGCTGCGGAATAAAATCGAGTTTCCATTCCTAAATGGTGCAAAAACCGGAAACCGTTGAACCCAGAGTATGGTAAAAAAGTAAGTACGGCGATGGAGTTCGCCATAACCGCCTGACGTTCGCTGTCAGAGGTCTTCGGGCTGATAACTCCTACAAAAGTTTGCGTTGTCTCACGTTTGTTTTGTAGGGGGTTCCATCGTGAAGGATTTTCTCGCCATATCGATTGCCGCCATTGTTGGCGCCAATTTGCGTTATCTTCTAAGCCGTTTGGCCGCTCGGGAACTCGGCTCGGTTTTCCCTTACGGGACGCTCGGCATCAACATCGTCGGCAGTTTCATCGTGGGCTTCTTTGTCATCTGGAGCTCCGAGCGCGTGCTGCTCGATCCGCGCTGGCGTCTGCTGGTGGTGATCGGATTCTGCGGTTCGTTCACCACTTTCTCCAGCTACGCGTTCGAGACCATGGCTTATTTCGAGCAGGGACAGTGGGCCCTGATGCTCGCCAACATCTTCAGCAATAACCTGCTGTGCCTGGGCGGAGCCCTGGCGGGCATGGCACTGGCGCGGGTGCTGTAACTGGGGTTACTGTAAAATGGCAAACGCGATGGCTGTGCAGGTGACCATCTACGTGAACGACGCCGACCAGTGGCATCACCGGCCGCTACACATGGAGATTCTCAACTACCTGCGCAAGGAAAACGTCTACGCGGCTACGGCCCTCCATGCCGTTGCTGGATTCCTGGGCCGGCACCGCGTGGAAACCGCTCATCTGATCGAAGCCGGCGGCAAACTGCCTGTGGTCATCATTTTCGTGGATACCGACGAACACGTGAGCCGCGTTCTGCCCACGCTGAAAGAAATGGCCGCGAACCGGCTGATCGTGCGCGAGAACGTGGTGCTCGAGCAGGGCAACCTCGATTGATATGTCTTCCTCTCCCCGCGAACAATCCCTCGACATCCTGGCGATCGCCGCTCACCGCGATGACGTAGAGCAGACTTGCGGCGGAACGCTGCTGAAGGCTGCACAGCGCGGACAGCGAACGGGCATCCTCGACCTCACGCAGGGTGAGATGGGCACGCGTGGTACCGCACCAGACCGGGCGCGTGAGGCCGACGCCGCCGCCAAGATTCTCGGCGTGAGCTGGCGCCATGCACTCGACATTCCCGACGGACGCGTCGAGAACACCTGGGAGAACCGGCTGAAAGTCGCAAGTGTGATCCGGCAGACACGGCCGCGCGTGGTGATTCTGCCTTACTGGAAGGGGCGCCATCCCGATCATTACACGGCATCCGTGTTGGGATATGAAGCGTGCTTTCTCGCAGGGCTGGCGAAACTGGATCCAGACTCAGCAGCCAGCAGTCAGCCAACAGCATTGAGCTCGGAGCCCTCCGGTGCAACGCCACTAGCGCCTCATCGTCCGTTCAAGATTATTTACGCCACGCTTTACTACGATGTGCGGCCCACGTTTGTGGTCGACATCGGCGCGCAGTTTACGGAAAAGTTCGCTTCCATCATGGCGTATAAGTCGCAGTTCAGCGATCAGGAGGCGGGCAAGGACCTGTTCCCTGCTCACGACGAAATTCATGCGCGAGTGGAAGCCATGGCGCGGCATTACGGCATGCTGGGCGGTGTCACCTATGCGGAACCATTTCTGCAGAAGGAAGTCGGGCTGGTGGACGATTTGCTGGCCATCCCAGTGAAATCGATTTGATTGCCCGATTAGGAACGAGAGTTCGTTAGTCTCGCACGAATTGCGGCGCACCTATTTCTTCAACGCCACCGCCACGCCATCCCGGATGGGCAAAATCGTAGTCATAAATTCCGGGGAGGCAGCGAGCTGCCGGTTGAATTCCAGGATAGCTTTAGTCTCCGCACTTTTCGGATTCTTTTCAGCGACCCGGCCGCTCCATAGCACGTTATCGGTAATGAAGAGTCCACCCTTGCGCAGTCGTGGTGAAACCAGTCGCAGCACGCGCGGATAATCCGTTTTGTCCACATCGTTGAAGATGATGTCGAATTCCTGTTTCTGCTCCGAGAGGTATTCCAGCGCGTCGCCGGTATGAACAGTGATGCGGCCAGTGACGCCCGCCCGATGGAAATAGCCGCGGGCGCGCTCGGCGTTCTTAGGATCGCCGTCCGTGTAGGTGACGCGTCCCTTTTCGCCCACGGCCTGCGCCCACCATATGGTCGAGTAGCCAATGGCTGATCCCAGCTCGAAAATATTCTTTGCGTTAGTCATCAACGCGAGCTGCTGCAGTATGCGACCAACGGCAGGCCCGACAATAGGAACGTCATGAGCCGCGGCGTAGTCTTCCATCTCGGCCAGGACCGCATCGCGCTTCGGGAGCATGAAGTAGAGATAATCGTCGACCGGCGCGGCCGTGAAGCCGTTGTAGTGCCGCCAGCCGGGCTTGTCTGATTTGTTTGGCATTCGGACCTCGACACTACGAAATCATCACCCCTGGCTTCATCTCGAACACTTCAACGCCGGGAACCAACTTCTGCAGCGCTCCCGGAGTTCCCGTGAGCACCGGGAAGGTTGCGAAGTGCATGGGAATCACCGTCTTAGCTTTAAGCAAATTGCAGGCGTAGGCAGCCTCGCGCGGGCCCATGGTGAAATGATCGCCGATGGGCAGCATCGCAATATCCGGGGCATAGAGTTCCCGAATGATCGCCATATCGCCGAACACGTTGGTGTCGCCAGCGTGGTAAGTCTTCACTCCGTTGGAAAACTCCACGACATAACCGCAAGCTTCGCCGCCGTAGACCAGTTCGTCGCCATCCTGAATGCCGCAGGAGTGGTCGGCATGAACCATGGTGACCTTAATGTCGCCGACGGTCTGCGTGCCGCCCTTGTTCATCATCGCAGTCTGCTTTACGCCTTTCTTCTCCAGCCAGCCGACCATCTCCGGAATCCCGACTACTTTTGGGACATGCTTCTTCGCGATCTCCACCGCGTCGCCAATGTGATCGCCGTGGCCATGCGTGATGAGTATGACGTCAACTTTCTTGACGTCTTTCTCCGACGCCGGACACGCGGGGTTTCCCATAATCCACGGATCAATAATGACCGTCTTGCCGGCGGGAGTCTCGATGCGGAAAGTGGCATGTCCCAGCCACGTCAGTTTGAGGCCTTTGAGGTTCATGAAGACAGCTCCTAGCTTTTAGCTCCTAGCTCCTAGCTAAACAAATCAAATGATGCCGCTTGATTGGCTCTCGGAGCGCATAAAAAAGTCTCAAATGCGCCGCGAGGCTTGCCCACCTAGTTTAATATGAAACGCCATGGCTGACCTCAAGGTGCTAATCACGCGAGATCAAATTACGAAGCGAGTGGCCGAGCTGGGCGCGGACATTACCCGAGACTTCAAGGGCGAAAAAGTGATGCTGGTGGGCGTGCTGAAAGGCGCTGCGATTTTCTTAGCCGATCTTTCGCGCCAACTGGACCTGGATGCTACCTTCGATTTTATCGGCGTCTCCAGCTATGGAAATCGTCCCAGCCCCACGCAGGAACTCAAGAGCGGATGGGATTCCACCGGCGAAGTGAAGCTGACCAAGGATGTCGATCAAACGCTGAAAGACAAAAATATCATCGTGGTGGAAGACATCCTCGACACCGGGCTGACGCTCACCTATCTGAAAAAGATGCTGCTGGCGCGGCAACCGCGGACGCTCAAGATCGCCGCACTTCTCGATAAGCCCTCGCGACGCAAGCTTCCGCTGCAGGGAGATTACGTTGGCTTCAAAATTCCCGATGAATTTGTGGTTGGGTACGGGCTGGATTACGCCGAACGCTACCGTAACCTGGCCGATATCTGCATAGTACCGCGGGAATAAAAACGGAAGCGGGACACTGACGAGCGCTGCGCTCGTTAGCAGAAGCGAGGAATCAGGACACCCGCGCATTCGCCGCGCCACGAAACCCGGCTGCTATCATAGAAACTATGGAATCTGTTCTTTCCAAACCGGCGCAGCATCTGCAAATCGAGCCTCTTCTGCTCGAAGTTGCAGACGTGCTCGCGACCTCGCTGGACCTGGACACGACTCTGCGGCGGATTGCGGAGGTGGTGCGCAAGGTCATCGACTACGAAATCTTTGCGATCCTGCTGCTCAATGAAAAAACTCAGGAACTGAAAATCCGTTTCCAGGTGGGGTATCCGCCGGAATTTGCTGAACGGACGCGGCTGAAAGTCGGCGAGGGCGTCACCGGAAGAGCCGCGCAAATGCGGAAAGCTGTACTCGTCGACGACGTGACCGCGGACCCGAAATACATCGCTGGGATTCCCAACGTGCGAGCGGAGCTGGCAGTGCCGCTGCTCACCAAGAATCGCGTGATCGGCGTGATTGACCTGGAAGCGCGCGAGCCCGGGTATTTTACCGAGGAGCACAGCCGCCTGTTGACCCTGGTGGCGTCGCGCATGGCGGCAGGAATCGAAAACGCCCAGCTCTACACGCGCACCATGAAGCAGTCACGCATTCTGCTGCTGCTGAATGAAATCGCCCGCGAACTCACTTCCATCCTGAATCTGGACGAACTGCTCGGACGCATCGCGGAACTGATGCGCCGCCTTATCGATTACCAGATGTTCAGCATTCTCCTGCTCGACGCGACCGGAGAAAAACTGCAGCATCGCTTCTCGCTGCGCTTCAACGAAAATATTCAGCTCAAACACGAAATCCCTCTGGGGCGAGGTCTGATCGGATACGCGGCTGAGACCAAAGAGGCGGTGCTGGCGCCCGATGTAACAAAGGATCCCCGCTATATTGAAGCCAATCCGGAGACGCGGTCGGAGCTCGTGGTGCCCTTGATCTATAAGGACAAAGTGATCGGGGTTCTCGATCTGGAACATACGCGACGCGGTTTTTTTACAGACGACCACAGACGCACCGTGACGACGCTGGCGGCGCAGATTGCCATCGCCATTGAAAACGCTCGTCTCTATGAGCAAGTCGCCCGGCAGGAGCGCCGCCTGGAGCGAGACCTCGCTCTGGCCCGGGAATTACAAATGCGCCTGCTGCCTCACGCCCGGCCCAAGCTCGGGCATCTGGACGTCGCTGCAAAGTTTGTCCCCGCGAGGGCGATCGGTGGCGACTTGTATGACTTCATCCCCTATTCCATGTCACGGCTGGGAATTGTAATCGGCGATGTCAGCGGCAAAGGTGCGCCGGCGGCCATTTACGCCGCGCTGGTGAGCGGCATCCTGCGTTCGCACGCGCCCATCGAACCCATGCCGGCGGAGATGCTCTCTGCCGTGAATCTCTCTCTCGCCGAGCGTCGCATCGAAGCCCAATTCGTTTCGCTCATCTACGCGGTTTGGGACGATGAACATCGCACGCTCACCGTGGCCAATTCCGGCCTGCCCCGCCCCATTTACGTCCACGGCGGAAAGAATGAGGTGATCGAGGCGACCGGCCTTCCTTTGGGATTATTTGACGAAACCGAGTACGACGAATTCAAGTTCCGGATGAAGCCGGGAGAAATGTTTGTGTTCTTCAGCGATGGCATGCTGGATGCCCGCAGCCGGAGCGGCGAGATGTTTGGACGACGGCGCGTAGAGGAAATTGTTGCCAGTTGTGCGGCCAAATCCGCGGATTGCGTGGTCGATTCCCTGTTCAAGGCCGTCGCGGAACATTCCGCGGGCGTCGAAACCTTCGACGATCAGACCGTGGTTGCCATCAAGGTTCGTGACGGCGCACATCCACCGCCGAAGAAGAAATGACCGCGCGCGGTAAGACATCGCGAGTGCCTGCCTCCGGTTTTGCTTACGTTCAGAAGCGCGGAGTCCGTCGCAGTTCGGAGCTGGCACTGCACTGCGATGAAGTCGATCTGGCACAGCTCGCCGAACGCTACCGCACCCCGCTCTATGTCTATTCCGCGACCGTGATTCGGGAGCGGCTGGCAAGTTTTCAAACAGCCTTCCGCGGGATACCCCACACGATCTGCTATTCGGTCAAAGCCAATTCCAACCTGAATATCCTGCGAATGCTCGCTAGAAGCGGATGTGGATTCGACGTGGTTTCCGGCGGAGAACTGGAACGCGTGCTCGCGGCGAACCGCCGCTCAGCCGCGAGGGTAGTGTTCTCGGGTGTGGGTAAGACCCGTGACGAAATCACCGCCGCCCTCAAGGCGAAAATTCTCGTGTTCAACGTTGAGAGCGAATCAGAACTGCAGGTTCTCGCGGACAGCGCCGCGCAGCTGCGAACCGTGGCTCGAGTTGCCCTGCGCGTGAACCCGGACGTGGCCGCCGATACTCATCCTTACATCTCAACCGGTTTGCATGCCCACAAATTCGGCGTACCGATCGGCGAGGCCCGTCGACTCTACGCCAAAGTCGCGGAAGCGACGCATCTCAAAGCAGCTGGAGTCAGTGTTCACATCGGCTCCCAGATCACCGATGTCGTCCCATTTGCCGAAACGATGACGCGGGTCGCGGAACTGGTCCGCGAATTACGAGACGATGGCCACACCATCGATTATGTTGACGCCGGTGGAGGCCTGGGGATTTCGTATCAGAAACCAGCCCCCGCTGACTCCTCAACCCGAGTTGATTTCTCGGAGCAAGTTGCGGCCTACGCGCGGGCAATCATCGCTCCGTTGCAAGGATTGAACGTTCACTTGCTGCTGGAACCCGGGCGCGCGATCGTGGGAGCGGCGGGAGCTCTGATTACATCGGTGATTTATCGCAAAGTGAACGGCAGCAAACGCTTTGTGATTGTCGATGCCGCGATGAACGATTTAATTCGCCCCGCGCTGTATGGCGCCTACCATGAAATCATTCCACTCAAGCGGCCGTCCGTTCCGGAGACCGATGGATCGCGTGAAACCGTCGACATCGTAGGCCCCGTCTGCGAAACCGGCGACTTCTTCGCCCGCGATCGCGCATTGCCTAGTGTGAAAGAGGGAGATCTTCTGGCAATTTTGGACGCCGGCGCATACGGGATGGCGCTGGCCTCGAACTACAACACGCGTACCCGTCCAGCAGAAGTCCTCGTGTCAGGAAAATCCGCGAAGGTCATTCGCCGCCGGGAGACAGTTGCAGACCTGGTACGAGCCGAACGCTGATCCTGGTTAAGGGCGCGGCCTCAGTCTCTCAGAAGCATTCTCTCCCTACCGCTCTCCCCACTTGAGCTTTGTGCGAAGCACATGAAAGAAGTCTGTATCCGTGTGAAAGAGGCTGACCTTGTGTTCGGATCGGCTGCACCGGACACGATCGCCGTCGCGCAAGTCGAGCCCCGGTTGGCCGTCGAGGCTGAGATACGCGAGTTCTTCATCACTGCGCAGCACCAGGTCGATCTCGACCGAGTCCGGCACCACTAGCGGCCGGTGCGTCAGCGAATGCGGCGACACCGGCGTAATCACAAAGGCGTTCACCGTTGGCATCAGCACCGGGCCCCCCGCGGAGAGTGAATAAGCAGTCGAACCGGTCGGGGTTGCCACGATCATGCCGTCTGCACGATAGCTGGAGACAAACACTTTGTCGATATACAGGTCGTAAGTGTTCAGGCGAGCCAGCGCCGTCTTGTTCAACACCGCATCGTTGAAGACCAAGTAACTGCCACGGACTTCTTCTCCGCGGAGTAATTCACACTGCATCAGCGAACGCTGTTCGACCGCGGCGCGCCCCTCCCCAATCGCATCGAGCATCGGATACAACGAAGCCAGCGGAACCTCCGTGAGAAACCCCAGCGATCCCAGATTCACGCCGAGCAGAGGAACATCCGCAGTAGCGGTGGCCCGCGCCGCAGACAACAGTGTGCCATCTCCGCCGAGCACGACCACCAGGTTCAACGGCCGCGCTGACATCTGTGCCCGCGAAACTACTTCGGGACCCTTCGTGTATTGCGAGGTTTCCTCATCGATCACCACTTTGTAATCGTGGCCCGAAAGCCATACCAGCAGCCCGGGCACGACCTGTGCGACTTCGGGACGATTGGGTCTGGAGATGATCGCTGCGACTTTAGGAGTAGAGTGCGAGCTGGCCATGGCGAAACAAGATTGTACAGAATCGGTGCGGGAAAGCTTTAATCTTCGACAATAACGAGCCTAGAAAACTCCCCGCAGCAGGAACTCGCGATTCCCTTCCGCACCCAAAATCGGCGACTCGATCACGTCCGTGCTGGAACAGCCCAGACTCACCAAACACTGTTTAACGCGTTCCACAGCGGCAAGCTGCGCGCCCTCGTCGCGGACAATCCCTCCCTTGCCCACATGTTCCCGGCCCGCTTCGAACTGCGGTTTCACCAGGACCACGATCTCCGGAACGACGATCTGCCGGCCCGTGCGCGCGGCAGCATCCGGAAATGCCGCAGCCACGACCGCCGGAAGAACCAGCGTGGCCGAAATGAACGACACGTCCATCACGACGAGGTCGGCAGTTTCGTCCATGCTCTCGCGAGTGATGCTCTCGCGAGTGACGGCCTCCCGGGTCAAGTAACGGGCATTGGTCTTCTCTAACAAGCGGACCCGCGGGTCCTGGCGAATCTTGAAGTTCATCTGACCGTAGCCGGTGTCGATCGCGATCACCCGGGCCGCACCGTGCTGCAGCAAACAGTCGGTGAATCCTCCGGTCGAAGCTCCGATGTCAAAACAAACTTTCCCTTCCACCGGAATCTTCCAATATTCCAGCGCGCGTTCCAGCTTGAGACCGCCGCGGCTTACGTATTTAATATCTTCCCCGAGCAGCCGAATCGACGCGTCCGCGGCCACTTGCGCGCCCGCCTTGTCGCTTTTCTGCTCGTCGACCAACACATTGCCCGCAAGAATAAGCGCCTGCGCGCGCTCGCGCGAGCCGGCCAGGCCACGCTCCACCAGAAGTTTGTCGAGTCTGAGTTTCACCAGAGGATGGCCGTCTCTCTTCCTTCTCACCAGTCCGCCCGCACTCCGCGCAGTGCAAAGTGCTGAAACCTCACTGTGCCAAGCATTTACGACGATAGCAGATGGTTTTTCCTCAGACTTTTCCACGGAGATGTTGAAAACCTCTGCACGATGCAAGAAAAATCAGCAGCAATGCAAAAGCCGCCCACCAAGGGCGGCTGAGCAGTAATCCGAGGCCGTCGCAAATCAGCCGGCGACTTCTTCCAGAAGTTTCTGGTCGATGTCGAAGTTCGAATGGACGTTCTGCACATCGTCGTGTTCTTCGAGAGCTTCCATCAACCGGATCATCGTGTTGGCGGCAGCGCCTTCCAGCTTGATATAGTTCTGCGGAATCGAAGTCACGCTGGAAGACGCGGGCTCAATGCCAGCCTTTTTTACCGCTTCGAGAACGGCCTCGAATGCCGACGGTTCGGTGAGAATTTCCCAGTTCTCGCCGTCATCATTCAAGTCTTCGCCGCCGGCCTCGAGGACAATATTCATCAGGTCATCCTCTTTCGCCGCCGTCTTCGGAATGATGATGTCGCCTTTTTTGTGGAACATCCAGGAAACCGCGCCGGCTTCGGCCATGTTGCCGCCATTTTTTCCGAAGGCGTGGCGAATTTCGCTCACGGTACGATTGCGATTGTCCGTATTGATGTCCAGCAGAACCGCGACTCCGCCAGGCCCATAGCCCTCAAGAGAAAACTCCTCGTAGGTGGCGCCAGGCAGTTCGCCAGTGCCGCGCTGAATGGCCCGCTTGATGTTGTCGGCGGGCATATTCTCCGCCTTGGCCGCAACAATCGCGCCGCGCAGTCGCGGGTTCGAATCCGGATCGCCTCCGCCGTTCTTCGCGGCAATGCTGATTTCCTTGATCAGACGGGTAAAAATCTTACCGCGCTTGGCGTCCAGCGCGCCCTTCTTGTGCTTGATTGTGGCCCACTTTGAATGGCCAGACATGGCGAGACCTCGTGTTTATGATCTGTCGTGTAAACGATCCGTGCTCAATCGTCCGTGCTTAATGAGTCCAAGAATGGCGCAGGATTCGCCCGAAACGATCACAGGATTACCTCGATATTCATGCAGGCGAACACAGATTATAGCACGATGCCGATCCAGTATTGCCTCGGCATATTGGATCGGCGTACTGTCCCCTGACCCCTGATCCCTGACCCCATTTTTTCAACTCGCCGCCAGCGCCCCCACCATCGACTGAAAAATCTTCACCCCATCGGTGCAGCCAAGTTCCGGCTCGGCCGACCGTTCCGGATGCGGCATCATCCCGACTACATTGCCCCCGGGACTGCAGACGCCCGCAATATTGTCCAACGATCCGTTGGGATTGGCCACGGGCGTAATCTCGCCGCGAGCGCTGGAGTACCGGAAAACAATGCGATTATCGCGGCGCAGTTCGTCCAGGGTGGCCGGATCGCAGAAGTAGTTCCCTTCCATGTGACCGATCGGAATGGTCAGCACCTCGCCTGTGCGGCAGGCGTTGGTGAAGGGCGTGTCTGCGTTTTCCACCCGCACTTGCACCGGCTTGCAAACGTATTTGAGCCCGACGTTGCGCAACAACGCCCCCGGCAGAAGTCCCGCTTCGCAAAGGATCTGAAACCCGTTGCAGATGCCCAGCACCAGCCCGCCACCATCAGCAAATTTGCGAACCGATTCCATCACCGGAGAAAACTTGGCGATCGCGCCAGTACGCAGATAATCGCCGTAGGCGAATCCCCCGGGAACAATCACCGCATCACAGTTCTCCAGATCGTGCGATTCGTGCCAAAGGAACGTCGCCGGCTCTTTGCAGACGTGCTGAATCGTCCAATAGGCATCGTGATCGCAGTTGGAACCGGGAAAAATGATGACGCCAAATTTCATGCGCGCGCCTCACGGGTAAGTTTTTTCTTAGTCTAGCATGCGCTCCTAAGCGGCTCGACCCGATCAGCGAGCGGGAGCATCCTGGCTCGGTTACTTGGTGGCGTCGGGGAGTGAATTCGGTTGAAGCGGCGCGGCCTCTTTGGCGGGAAAATCTCTTGATCAGATTGTAGTAAGAAATAGAAACAGGCTGGACGTTGCAGAAAACCTTGGTAACCAGCCCATGGTAACGAGCCGGTTTCCGCTAAGAATCGTGGTGGGCGCGCGAGACGAAATGGAGGCGCAACGGGCGCGCGCCCAAACCACGACCGCTGATCACAGAAGGTCCCGAAATCTACAAAAGGCCCGACGACCGAAAACGCGAAACCGGGTCCGCTACCGGCAATGCCTGACGCCGGAAAATCCAGCGCGCCACCGCAAATCCCACTGCCGCATAGCACAAATGCATGATCCGCATAACTACCCCCAAATCCAATCGGCTGGTTCCTTGAGGGAGGAACATCACACTCTATCGGCACAATAACAACGCTTCGGCAGACGAACAAGGCACGTCCGTGCCATCGAAATAGCACGGAAGTAATAGGGGTAACGCTGGGATAAACGCTGCGCCGCAAAAAGCGCGCATGATGGAAGCCCTCCCACTCAACGGTTTAGTAGCGCTCAACTTTGGGGAGGGCGCAGCTTTGGGAGGGCGTAGCCTTGGGAAGGGCACGGCTTCAGCCGTGCCATCCAGGCTCCCGAGGATCAGGCTTTAGCCTCTGGGGTTTCGCCCTCGTTCCGCCTCCGCGTTTGTGATGCTCTTCAGTGCGCCTCCGCGCCCTCCGCATCCGGTGCCCGACCAGCAGGCGGAACTACCACTGTCGACAAGCTCGCTTCCGCGGTCAGTTTCTGAAACGCTGCCAGATCCCCGTGTTCCAGACTTTCCCACGAGGCCAGCACGTCCGCCGTCTCCCGATTCAGTTTCTCGACCTCTTTCTGCTCGGCCTCGGTTGGAGCCGAATCCGCGGTGCCCACATCCATCGCGAGATACGCCAGCTTCGCATCCAGTTGCGGCGCATACGCCAGGGAATCTTCATTCGCACTAATGGTCAGGTTGATCAACTGATCGCGTACCGCCACCAGCTTCTTCTCCAGATCGTCCGCCGAAGCCGCAATCGTTTTCCCGCTCGCGTTTTCTGGCAGACGCCTCCGCAGTCCGGCAAGCTGCAAGCGCACGTCTTGAATCTGGTTGACCGTGTCATAGACTTTGTTCAGGTTCTCACGAATCCCCAGCAAAACGCTCACTTGTTGTTCCAGATCAGCCTGGCTGACGTTCACTCGCGGATCAAGCTTCACTTCCAGTGGCGCAGTCTGGCTCTGCCCGCCGGCAGTGAGCCGAACCTGATAGTGACCCGGTGCGGCTACCGGCCCGTGCGCCCCGCCACTGTATTCCCAAAGATAATATCCAGGAACTTGATGAGCTTCCTCGTAACGCAGATCCCACACAAAGCGGTTGAGGCCAGCTTCCACCTTAAGTTCCTTCTCGGGCTTTTTGTCGTCAGGATCGAGCGGTTCGTCCAGAGGCGCCACCTCCGCGCTCGAATATTTGCGGATCACCTTGCCCGAACCATCAAGGATCTCCAGCTTGATCGCACTCTTCGACCCGGCATCCGGCTTGGGAGCGTCCTTGAGCCAATAGTAAATCACAGCTCCCGCCGGCGGATTTTGTCCGGTTCTTTTCGATGGATGCCGCTCGCCACCAGCTCCTGCCTGCATGCGATACGCTATAGCCGGCGGATATAGGAATACGTCCTTCTCCGCGATCTTCGCTTCATATTGCCGCAACGGCGTAACGTCATCGAGAATCCAGAACCCCCGCCCGTGGGTCGCGACGATCAGGTCGTTATCCTTAATAATTAAATCGTGGACCGGCGTGGTCGGAAGATTCAGTTTCAGCGGACGCCAGTTCGCGCCATCGTCAAAAGAAACATAGACGCCCGTTTCTGTCCCGGCGTAGAGCAGACCGCGTTTCTTCGGGTCTTCGCGAACCGCGCGCACAAACGTGGTATCCGGAATCCCGTTGGTAATCTTCGTCCACGTCTTGCCGTAGTCCGAAGTCTTGTAAATGTAAGGACGCAGCTCGTCGTTCTGGTGCCGATCGACCGCGGCATAAGCCACGCCCGCTTCATGCGGCGAAGGATCGATCTGGCTGATCCGGCTCCACTCCGGCATTTCCTTGGGCGTAACGTTCGCCCAGGTTTTGCCCGCGTCGCGCGTGATCTGGATCAGACCATCATCGGTGCCCACCCAGATCAGCCCCGCCGTGAGCCGCGATTCCGCAATCACGAAAACCGTATCGTAATATTCGGTGCCGGTGTCGTCGATTGTGATTCCGCCGGAAGGCCCTTGTTTCGTCTTGTCGTTGCGAGTTAGATCCGGACTGATCGCCTGCCAATGCACTCCGCCGTCGGTGGTCTTAAACACGCGTTCGCCCCCGTGGTAGAGCGTGTTGGGATCGTGTGGAGAAATCAGAACCGGCGCAGTCCACTGAAAACGATGTTCCAGTTCCGCCGCGCCTCTCGCATCGGAAAGATCCGGCTGCTCTGTGATTGCCTTGATCTGGCCGGTGTGTTTGTCGAAGCGCGTAATGTTGCCCTGGTAGTCGGCCGCGTAAACCACGTTGGGATCGAGCGGATACGGCGCGATGTATCCCGCTTCCCCTCCCCCCACGTCATACCAGTCCGCACGGTCGATCGATCCCGAATCGCTGCGGCTGGCGATGGCCACGGTGCCACTATCCTGCTGGGCTCCATACACGCGATAGGGCGTGGCCGTGTCGGTGATCACGTGATAGAACTGCGCGGTCGGTTGGTTATTTTGTGGCGTCCAGTTCTTCCCGCCATCCAGCGTAACCGTCACGCCCCCGTCATTCGAAGCGATCATGCGCCGCGAGTCTCGCGGATCAATCCACAGACCGTGGTTGTCTCCGTGCGGAACTTTCACTTTGTTGAACAAGTGACCGCCGTCGGTCGACTTGTAGGAATCCACATTCATGATGTACAGCACATTCTCGTCTTGCGGGTCGGCAATCACGTGCATGTAATACCAGGGCCGTTGCCAGAGGCTGTGGCTGGGATTGACCTGCTCCCACGTATCACCCGCATCATTGGAGCGGTACAGTCCGCCATCCGGATTGCGCGCCTCAATCAAGGCATACACTCGCTCGGAGTTGGCCCCAACGGCAATTCCGATCTTCCCATAAGGACCTTTGGGCAGGCCGTGTTCTTCCAGATGCTTCCAGGTCGTTCCGCCATCGACGGAGCGGTAGATTCCGCTGCCCGGCCCGCCGCTCGCGAGATTCCACGGGGTACGCCGAGCCTGCCAAAGCGCCGCAAAAAGAATGTTGGAGTTGTGCGGGTCGAAAGCAATATCCACCGCGCCGGTGTTTTCGTCTTTGTACAGAACCTTGTCCCAGGTCTTGCCGCCGTCGGTGGTGCGGAACACGCCGCGCTCCGGGTTCGGCCCGTAAGTATGGCCGAGGGCCGCGACGAAAACAATGTCAGGATTCGACGGATTAATAATGATTTTGCCGATGGCGCGCGAATCCCGCAGCCCAACGTTCTTCCAGGTCTTACCACCGTCCAGCGTCTTGTACACTCCGTCGCCGTGAGAAATATCGCCTCGGATGCAAGCCTCGCCCGTTCCCACATACACCACATTAGGATTCGAATTCGCCACTGCCAGGCTGCCAATGGAAGAAGTTCCCTCTTTGTCGAAGACCGGAGACCAGGTGATGGCGCCATCCGTAGACTTCCAGACTCCGCCGCCAGTGGATCCGAAGTAATACGTGGTCGGGTCGCCGGGGATTCCCGCCGCTGTCAGCGAGCGTCCGCCTCGAAAAGGCCCGATCAGCCGATACTTCATCCCTTTGAAGGGTTTTTCCTCAGGATTGGTCGAGTCAGCGCTGGAATCGTCGGACTTCTGGTCCGCAGCGTCGGCCGCCGCGGGCTTCGTCTCGCTCGCTTTCCGGTCTACCCTGGTTTGCGCGAATCCCGTGAGGGCAAATAACAATGTAAGCGCACAGAAATAAACTCCATCTCTTCCGATAATTCCGAACTTCTTCCCGCAACGCATGTCTCGATTCACCATTTTGAAGTTACCCCCCCCGCGAACCCAAGTGTGCAGCCCACATCTCAATTTAATCTGTCACTCCGATTAATCTGTCATCCTAGCGAAGCGAAGGACCCCATACATGCATATCGTGCCGCAGGCAATGCCAGGAGTTCTCACCCCGCTTAGGGTTTGATTCGACAAAAGTCAGCGCTCTGAATAGAACTTATCATTCTGTCGGGACTTCGCCACCGCGACCACGAACGCTCACTTCTTCAGCAGCAATTTCTTCGCGGCCGCGAGTTCCCGGCGTTTGGCATCGTCCACTTTGGGATAGCTAAGATCCAGGCTTTCGAGAGTCTCCACCAGGACCGCCGATACCACCAGCCGAGTAAACCACTTATTATCAGCCGGCACGATATACCACGGCGCCGGCTCCGTTGCCGTGTTCCGGATCAAGTCTTCGTAGGCCTTCTGGTAATCCTCCCAGCATCCTCGCTCGCGAATGTCGGCCGCCGAAAACTTCCAGTTCTTTTCCGGCTCCTCGAGCCGCTTCAGGAATCGCCGCTTCTGCTCCTTCTTCGATACGTGCAGAAAGAATTTGCGAATCACCGTTCCATTGCGCCCCATATGTTGCTCGAAATGGCGGATCGCCTCAAAGCGTTCCTCCCAGATATTTTTCGTCACCAGTGTTGGCGGAGTCCTCTGGCCTTTCAGTATCTCGGGATGAACCCGCACCACCAACACTTCTTCGTAGTATGACCGGTTGAAAATTCCCAAGTGTCCGCGTTCTGGCAACTTGACTTCGGTGCGCCAGAGAAAATCGTGCTGCAGTTCGGGATCGGAGGGCGCCTTAAACGAATACACCTGGCACCCTTGAGGATTCACCCCCGACATCACGTGCTTGATGATCCCATCTTTCCCCGCCGCATCCATGGCCTGGAAAATCAGCAGAACCGCCCACTGATTCTGCGCGTAAAGCATGTCCTGCAGTTCCGCGGTGCGAACAATGCCCTCCTGCAGAGCTTCCGCGGCATGCTCTTTCGAACTCCGGCCGCCACAGTCGGCAGGATCGAAGTCCTTCAGACGAAAGTGTTTACCGCTGTCGACGCGATATTTCTTAGCCAGCTTGTCCGTTTTCATTTGTAAGCTGTTTCCTGATCCCGGCGCTGAATCTCTCTATGGTTTGTCATCCAGGGCGAAGCGAAGGATCTCTAAGAACATCACAGCCTCTGAGCTTCGGTTTCGTGACCTTTAGGACTGGAGGTGGATTTCGGCGATCCTCTCTAACTTATTGCAAACGCCCCAGTTGTACAATTCTGTACATACATTTTCGTATTGACAAAGTGTTCCTGAAGGAACACTTCTCCAAAAATCAGGCGCCCACCGGCTTCTCGCTAACAAATGGCAGCTTCGCCTGCTGCCAGGCATCAAAACCGCCGGCCACGTTATTGACATTCTTGAAGCCTGCCCGCAGCAACAAACTGCAAGCAATCGCGCTGCGGTAGCCGCTTTTGCAATGGACGGCGATGGGTGCGTTAAGATCAATCTCTGGAGTCGATACCTTGAAATGATCCAGCGGCCACCACGCCGCCCCCTCAATGTGCCCAGCTTCCCACTCCGGCTCGCGGCGCACATCGAGCACCTGCAATCTATTCTGGCCCAGCCGTTGACTGAGGTCGGCCGGCGTAATCTGGGCTAACGTCGCCAGAGAAAATCCCGCAGCCTTCCAGGCGCTTACACCACCGTCCAAACATCCATCCAGATCCTCGATGCCCACTCGCGCCAGCCGAACCCGCGCCTCAGCCAGTTGCTCCTCCGATTCCGCGATGAGCACAGGACGCGCCTTCAATCCCAGCACCGTCGCCGCCCACGTGGCAAACTGGCCGGACAGCGCGATGTTGATTGAGCCCGGCACGTGACCCGCAGCAAACTCCTCGCAGGCGCGTACATCCAGCGCGATCTCACCTTCCTGCAGCATGCGGTCGAGTTCTGCCGGCGCCAGGCGACGAAGTTCAGGCAAATCAGACAGCGCCGTGGCGCCAGAGCGATTGATCTCAGCGTCCTGGGAGAAATATTCCGGACGCGCTGGCAGGTGCTCGGTCAGCTGAGTAACGAACTCGTCTTTGCTGCGGATTTGCAGCGCGTAGTTGGTCAAACGTTCCGTGCCGATCGTTGAAGAGCGTTCGGCGCGCATGTTTCGTCCACAAAGAGAGCCTGCGCCGTGCGCGGGATATACCAGCACGTCATCCGCAAGCGGCATTAGTTTATCGTGCAGGCTGTCGTACAGCATTCCCGCTAACTGCGCGGGCGTGTATTCCCGGGACAAATCGGGACGGCCCACATCCCCAAGAAATAAAGTGTCCCCCGTCAGAACCGCCCACGCATCGGGAGATTTTTCCAGATCGACGATTACCAGACAGATGCTCTCAGGAGTATGCCCCGGCGTCTCAAGCACCCGGATGCGGAGCGCGCCTGGTAGCAGCTCAAAACCATCGCTCACAGGCACATGGGGAAACTGGGCCGCGGCGCGAGCTCCGATATAAATTTTGGCGCCGGTTCGAGCCGCCAGCTCTCGATGTCCGGAGACGAAATCAGCGTGCAGATGAGTTTCGAAGATGTGACGAATCTTGACGCCCTGAGCGTCTGCGGCCTTAAGGTAGAGGTCAACGTCCCGCTGCGGATCGACCACGACCGCCTCGCCCCCGGACGCCAGCAGATAGGAAGCGTGCGCGAGACAGCCCAGATAAAACTGTTCGAAATACATAGTCTTCCCGGCGCCCTGCAAGAAGATACTAGAAGAAGTCGGGCTACAATGCCACCGACCGGTTGGTCTGGCGGGCTATCTGTTGGGCTCACCAGTTGAGTCGGGCCAGCTTAGTCGGGCAGCGGCGCGAGGAATTCGAGGCCAAAACAGAAACCATTCTTCGAACGGACGATGGCGGTCAGGTGCGAACGGGATGGCATATCGAATTCGACTTCGAGCAGGTCGCCCGGGCTCAGCAGGATGCCTGCATACAGAACCATGCCGCCCTCGCTCAACTCCGTTCCGCGGCCCGGAACCACGGTAGTGGAAAAACCTTTGGCAGTGACTACTTTAACCGGCAGATCAACCGGAACGCGAGGCCAGCGGCGCAACTTGTGGGGAACAAACATTCTGCCGATCATCTTCTCATCCCCTCGCACCTACAACTTACCGAGGTACAAGCTGTGGCCTGTTCGACAGTACAGTGGGCGAGGCCGGCGATTTCCCGGCGGTTTTGGCGCGTCAAATGCTGGGAAAAAAACCGAAGACGAGGTGGCGAGTGGAAAAGTGCCGCAAATTGGGGCGTTTTTTGAACTCCGCCTTTGGGAATGTGCGTCTGGAAAAAATCAAAATGCAACTCCCGTGGAAGTTGTGCTGGCCCATCTGGAGTAGACTCACATTAGTACGAAGCCGCAGCGGCCAGCAAGCGAGGAATATGAGAAAAGCCCACTCCCGTAGTGCGCTCGTGCTCCGACTGCTCCTGCTGTCTTGCGCTTTCCTGCTGATCCACATCGCTTTCCTCCTGAACCAAACCACGGCACAAGCCCAGCCTGCGGCCGGATCTGCGTCCTCGGTAATCGACGCTCCCCTGCCAGTGCAGGTGGTGGTCGAGAATCTGCAGAAAAACAATGCGCTCCGGGCGGCCGCGCTCACTCAGTTCGTGGGAACACGCGTTTACCGCGTGCAGTACCGCGGATTCCCCAGCGATCACGATGCTGAGATGGTGGTGCATGTAGCTTTTCATGCGCCGAGTTCCAAGGAATTCACTGTTGTGTCGCAGACGGGATCTAAGTTCATTGGCGACCACATTTTCAAGAAACTGTTGGAAGGCGAGCAGGAAGCCGGGAACGAAGAGAACCGTCGGCATAGTACCCTGAACACGGAGAATTACAATTTCGCGCTGGCAGGGTATGAAAATTCGCCCGATGGCGCCCGCTATATCCTCGACCTCTTTCCCAAGACGAAAAACAAGTTCTTGTATCGCGGAAAAATCTGGGTCGACGCCAAGGATTTTGCGGTGGTGCGGATTGAAGCGGAGCCAGCCAAAAATCCTTCGTTCTGGATCAAGAAAACGGACGTGGTTCACCGGTACGTGAAGGTGGATGATTTCTGGCTGCCGGCTGAAAATCACAGCGAAAGCTACATTCGAATCGGCGGGAAGGCGACCCTTTCGATTGAGTATCGCGACTACAAGATCGTTGAAGCCTTGCCTCTCAACCAACCCGAGCACGCGCAAACCATGGCACCCACGCAGCTTCCCTGAATCCCCACAACATCGGCGCCAATGAGCGAGCGGAAGCCGCGCGAAGGGGCAGCGTTCCTAAGTGTTTGTCCCACTATTCCCTGCCCCTTACGCGTGCCCAAGCCGTAGCTTGGGGTTCCACGTGCCACTCCGCCCGGGCCGCTTACCCGTGAGGGCGGCACTCGCGCCGTCGCCACCGCTTCACGACGCCAAGGGTTCGATGGTCTCCACGTGAATCAGGTTGGTATCCAGGTCAAGCTTTCCCACGACCTTTACCTGCTTGCCTTCGAACTGCTTCGCCTTATCCTGGTCATCGAGTTGGTAGCTGACGTTGGTCGCCGTGTCCTTGAGGACGAGCCTGCCTTTCTCTTTCATGATCGTGCCGTTGAAAGGCTTGGAGTCCTGAGCTTGCGCGTCGCTTGGCTGCTGGGCTTGCTGCTGAGCGGCGGTTGGTTGCTGAGGATCAGGCTTGCCTTGTTGCGCGCTGGATGGCGAATTCAACGCGATCATGCCCGCCGTAACCAGCAATGCAAGAGCGAGACGCGGTAGAAAAGTTTTCATCACAAACCTCCGATAGATAGGGTTGGTACTGCTTGGATCCGGCCCATGCAAGCCGCCTGCCAATCGGAGTAGTGACTGTGATTGCTGACAGATGCGCAAAAAAGAGTGCTCACCCTGGAGAGGCGAGCTCAGTAAATTGTCATCGCCTGCAAGAAAATCTTCGCAGGCCAGGCCCGACCCTGGCGGTCGTAAGCATGCGGAAAAAATTACATCGCGCGGCGTGCGTTTTTCCGAACGGTAACTTCGCCAGCGCCGCTCTGTGGGCCGCTGGACAAGGGTTTAGCGATTTGGCAGTGATTGTGCTAACAGCACAGAAACCGGGTCCCACAAACTTGGCGGATTCTCCCGCGATGCAGATGCGGGCCGTCTCGTGTGTTTGCACCGCATCCCTGGGTACGAGGGCGTACGAAGGAGTGTGTGAAACTTATGGAAAACACCGCTGCAGCTTACGGGGTCTATGCGGATGAAGTAGACGTTGAAGAAGTAGTTCGCATGCTGAATGTCGCAGGGTTCGAAAACGACAGCATGTGTGTGATGCTCGCGCCCACGCATCCGATCGCCGAGATCGTGCGCTCTGCAGGCGTTCTTATTACCGAGGGCGGAGATGTTGCGGCGACCTCCGAACTGATTGGCTGGCTTTCCCAGTTGGGAGCAGTCGTGATCCCTGGGGTTGGTTTTTTTATCCGGTCGCGTGCGTTCTTCAGTGCGCTGGTGGTGACCAGGAATGATTTCGCGTTGTGCGGCAATTCGCGGGCGCTGGTGGGTTTGGGATTTTCGGACGCGGACGCCGAGCGGTTTGAAAAGCAGTTAGCACAAGCAGGATTTCTGGTTTACGTTGCGTCTCAAAAAGTCGCGCGATTGAGGTGGGCAGTCGAACTGCTTCGCGCTACAGGTGCCCAGGAAACCGCCACACTGGAGAAAGTCGCCGACGCGGGGGCACTGGCCTAGCCGATTGGAAAACGGAATCGCTAGAGCAGAATCGGCGCCGTGACATTGCTTTCTGAAAGGTCGCGCCTTCTCGCTGACTGGATAAAAGTGGTAATTATTTCCGATCTGGGCGCTAGAATCTGGTCCCGGCCAGATCCATGCTGTTGACAGCAATGAAGTTACGCTGAGCGAGAAGTGGCCACCGGCATGCACGCTCCGAGGCAATCAATTTCGCCGATAGCGCCCTTTCGCTTTCTGCAAGCATCCGCCATGACCTAGATGGCAACTTACTGAGTCGCGATTCTATTGCGCAGCTTCTTTCCGAGGCGATGTTGCAGAGGATCGCGGAGGCGACATGCGACTCCTGAGTGCTCGGCTGATTGTCTCGCTCATGCTGGGGGTGACCCTGGTCTCTCTGTTTTCCTCCTACGTCGAGGTGCGCGGGCAGGAGCGGAGGCTGCGTCGGGACTTGGAACGACGGGCCGAAGTGCTCGGCGAGAGCCTCGCCGGTAATGTTGAGCCTTACCTGCAACGGCAATCGCCACGGGAACTGGAACGCATTGTGGAGCGGTTCAGCCACCGCGAGCAACTGGCGGGGGTTGCCGTCTACAACAACCAGGCCGAACCGATCGCCTGGTCCTCGGATCTGCCAAAAGAACTCACGACTCGATCTTCCGCCGTAGCGCAAGCGATCCGCGACGACAAGGCGCAAGCGCAGTACCTTCGCCAGAACGGCTCCTCTCTTTACGTCTATACCGTGCCGCTTCACCAGCATGACGCGGTGGCCGGCAGCCTGGTGATGATCCAGGACATCAGCTACATCGACCTGCAAACGGCGCACACGTGGCGTGACAGCTTTCTGCGGGTGCTGGTGCAGGTGCTGCTCATCGCGCTCATCACACTGCTGATCGTGCGCTGGAGCATTGCCGGACCCATCGCTCGCGCGGCGCAATGGATGCGTGCCCTGCGCACCGGACGGCCTATGGGGCCTCGGGCGGAATTTCCCGACCTGGATTTGCTGAAGCCGCTGGCCCACGAGGTAACCACATTCGCCGAGAGCCTTAGCGCGGCGCGCACTGCGGCGGAAAAGGAAGCGCAACTGCGCCAGGCGGCGGACTCGGTCTGGACCGCCGAACGACTCTCTGTGCACATACGCAGCCGGTTGCAGGAAAGCCGCCTGTTCGTGGTCTCCAATCGCGAGCCCTACACCCACGTGCATCAAGGGAAGTCGGTGCACGCGATTGTGCCGGCCAGCGGTTTGGTCACGGCACTTGAACCAGTGCTCTGCGCTTCCGATGGAACCTGGATCGCGCACGGTAACGGGGATGCCGATCGAGAAACCGTCGACCGATTTGATCGTCTCCGCGTTCCTCCGGAGGATCCGAAATACACGTTGCGGCGCGTCTGGCTTACGAAGGAAGAGGAGGAAGGCTACTACTACGGCTTCTCCAATGAGGGACTGTGGCCGCTCTGCCACATCGCGCATACCCGGCCGCTGTTCCGTTCATCCGATTGGGAACATTACCGGAGCGCGAACGAAAAGTTCGCCGAGGCGGTGCTGAAAGAAATGAAAGGCGTGGAGCAGCCCGTGCTGCTGGCACAGGATTACCATTTTGCGCTTTTACCGCGCATGGTGAAAAGGGAGCGTCCCGACGCGCGCATTGCGATTTTCTGGCATATTCCCTGGCCCATGCCCGAGGCCTTTGGTATTTGTCCGTGGCAGCGCGAATTGCTGGATGGCTTGCTGGGCGCGGATTTGATCGGGTTCCATATTCAGTCGCATTGCACCAACTTCCTGCAATCGGTAGATCGCGCGCTGGAGTCGCGCATCGACTGGGAACACTTCACCGTAAACCGCGAGGATCATCGCACGGCGGTGAAACCGTTCCCTATCAGCGTCGATTTTACCGAGGCTGCTCCGGAGTCCGCGCACGAGTCGGCTTACTCAGACCGCGTTACGTTATTCCGCGAACTGGGTGTGGAGGGATTATTCCTGGGCGTGGGCGTGGACCGGGTCGACTACACCAAGGGAATCCTGGAGCGCTTTCTCGCCATTGAACGCCTGATGGAAAAACATACGGCCTACCGGGAAAAGTTGGTGTTTGTGCAGATCGGAGCGCCCAGCCGCACCCACATCAAGCGCTACCATGACCTGCTGGCGGAAGTGGAGGCGGAAGCGGAGCGGATCAACTGGCGCTTTCAGACTGGCAAGTGGAAGCCGATCGTTTTTCTCAAGCGCCAGCACAGTCATAAGGAAATTGATCGCTATTACCGGACGGCCGATTTGTGCCTGGTAACTTCCCTGCACGATGGAATGAATCTTGTGGCGAAAGAGTTTGTGGCCGCGCGCCACGACGAGCAAGGGGTTCTCATCCTGAGCCGGTTCACGGGCGCCGCTCGCGAACTGCGCGACGCGGTGCTGGTGAATCCCTACGACATCGAGCAGACGGCGGAGGCGATTCGGTTGTCGCTGGAGATGGAACCCGAAGAGCGCACCGCGCGCATGCAGCGCCTGCGCAAGGTGGTCAAGGAACAGAACATTTATCGCTGGGCGGGAAATTTGATCGGCGAGTTGTGCGAGGTCCGACTCGATGCTCCGGATGAGATGAAGGCCATGTCCAGAGCCTCGGTGCTTTGAAAGTCGAGAGATCCCATATGCGCAAAGACAGAAACAACGAAATCCAGAACCTCCAGGCACGAGCCCCGTTCCACTTCAACTCCGCCGCCCATCTTCTGCGGATCGGCGAACAGCGAGCGGCCAACCTTTCAGAGTTTCGCGAGGCGCTGCACTGTTGTCCGGAAGAATCGATTTTTCAGCATACGTTCCGCACGCTGCAGGAACATCACTTCATCCGGCAGGGCTTTTCCAATGACTTCGCCCACTGGGCCTACGCGGATTGCAACGAAGCCGGCCTGGGCGAGAGATTGGCCGGGGTGGACATCAGAAGCTTTACTTCCATCGCGGACCTCCGGCAACAACTGATGCAGATCGTCGACGATTACGTGCAGAGCCATCCGCAGGCGGCAGGGCGCGCGGCGCGCAAGCCGTTTCATTTCTGCGCTTCCGACACGGTTGTGATGCCTACAGCGCTTGTGGCTCGCAGCCTCGCCGAGTTTGCCGCAGGGCTTGCCGGGGTTACGATTCATTCAATCCATCATCACTTTATCGAGGCGCGATTGCGCCTGAAGCTGCAGTCGAACGACTTTTCACTCTGGCTGGACGAAGACTTAGGCCTGGCCGAACTGGGCGCCCGGATCAATCGCATCGATATCTACACTTCCACCCTGGAGGGCGTACGCCAGCAAATTCTCCGAATCGTGAAGAGCACAACGCAATGACAACGCGAAGCACCAAGCAGAGGAAGGCATAAACAATGGAAGACAGCGCCGGTTTGTCAGCACCGCACACCAACACGGAAGCGTCCCCGCCCGACCTCACGGCGAGTACCGGCTTTTCCGAAGACCAGCAGTTTGCGGCCACCGTGCCCGTGGCGCCGCCACCGAAGTCCGAGCGCCGGCGCCAACCGCGAATTCCGCAGACTCCGCCACCACCACCTTCTCCGCCCAGACTCGACGACTACGAGCCCATCATCGGCCGCCCACAACTCGACGAACTCCGCTTTTTAGCGAAGGCGCTGCAGCATAAGACCGCCAAGATGGTGAACTCTACCGCGGTGGGCGGCGGTGTCGCCGAAATGCTGAACCGGCTGGTGCCGTTGCTGAACGAAGTGGAAGTGAATACTCGATGGGAAGTGATGACGGGTGGAAACGATTTTTTTGAGGTGACTAAAGCGTTTCACAACGCGTTACACGGCGGAGCCTACACGCTGACCAAGTCGGCGCAAGACGGTTTTCAGTTGACCGGGGAGCAGAACCGGCAGCGCATGAAGTTCGATGAGGATCTGATCATTATTCACGATCCGCAGCCGCTCGGTCTGATCCGCTCCAAACAGGATTCGCCCAAAGAAGGCGCAGGTCGCTGGATCTGGCGTTGTCATATCGATCTCTCCAACCCCCACCCGGAAGTATGGGGATTTCTGCGGCCGATGGTGGAACAATTCGACGCGGCGATTTTTTCTTCTCCCGACTTCACCAAGCGGCTGCCGATTCCCCAGTACCTGCTCTATCCCTGCATTGATCCGTTATCGGAAAAGAATAAAATTCTGGAAGAAAGTTATATCCAGAAAGTTTGCGATGACTTCGGCGTTGATCGCTCGCGGCCGATTGTGACCCAGATTTCCCGCTTCGATCGCTTGAAAGATCCTGTAGGGGTGATCCAGGCCTACAAAATGGCGAAGAAATACGTAGACTGCCAGCTCGTGCTGGCCGGAGGAGGCGCCAGCGACGATCCTGAAGGGGAAGTAGTGCTGCGGGAGGTTAGCGAAGCAGTTGGGGACGATCCCGACATCATCGTGTTGAACCTGCCTCCATGGTCAGCTCTCGAGATCAACGCCTTGCAGCGAGCCTCGACCGTCGTGGTGCAGAAGTCTCTCAAAGAAGGATTCGGCCTCACCGTGACCGAAGCTCTGTGGAAGAGCAAGCCGACGATTGCCAGCGCCGTGGGAGGAATTCCGACGCAAGTCATCGATAAATTAACGGGAGTCCTGGTGCAATCGGTAGAGGGCTGCGCCTACCAGATTCGCTATCTGCTCACCCATCCGGAGTTCGCGAATCAGTTAGGGAATAACGGACGCGAACATGTGAAAGAGAACTTTCTCATGACCAGCAACGTCAGGCGCTGGCTCATCCTGTTTCGCATTTTGTTGGGCCTCACCTGATCCATGAAGATTTTACGCGCCCCACGGCCAGAGGTGATCGCTTCAGGAAATGCCCCGTGCGGAGATTTGTGAGCCGGCTGACGCTGGAGGAGAGCGCGTCTGACATCGGTCCGTAAGACAGATCGAGCCCCAAGGCGCGGGGCTTAAATCGTTTTAACGTCGAGATATAAATCGTTTGTTTTCAATGCTATACAAGGAATTTATTCCACATAGCTTGAAGCTTGTAACCGCTTTGTAATCATCAGCTTGCCGCCAGCTGCACCAATCATGGTGCGCAGTGCCGGCGCGGATCGGGATTCGACCAACGTAACTCTTGGGGGTTGCAGCTACTAGGTAAGCTTAGGCAATGCGGAGAAGGACTGTGTGCATTGAACCTTCCTTGGTGGTAAAACGCTGCGCCTATTCTGAAGTCGCCGCTTTCAAGAACCTGTAATAGAAATCCACGCCTTCGTAGTAGGACCGAACGCCAAGCCTCTCGTCCCGGCCGTGAGCGCGGATATCGTCGCGGTCGATGGCGGTGCCTGCAATTCCGTAGGTCGGCATTCCCGCGCGCATGGTATAGACGCCGTCCGAGGCGCCAGTGGCCATGTCGGGAATCACCGGCGTCCCGGGCCACATCTCGGAAGTAATTTTCTCCAGCGGCCCGAATACGTCGCGGCGCAGCGGCGGAGGTGGGAGACTCTCTTTGTCGGAGGCGGTGTCGAAAACCTTGCCGAAGTTGTCGACGTAGCGCACCCTAATCGTCGGATCGGCAAATATTTTAATCAGCTGCTGCCGGACTTCTTCCGCGGAATGTCCCGGCAGAATCCGGCAATTTACGTTGGCCTCGGCGCGCTGAGGCAGGGCGTTGTTGGCGTGTCCGGCATTGAGGCGCGTGGCGACGCACGTGGTGTGGGTGGTGGAATTGTCGATGGGATCTTTCGAAAGCCGCTCCACCGCCTCCGCGTCGGGCGGGTTCTTCAGCATCCCTTTCATATCGGCAGCGCGCGAGGCCGTTTCCACCTTGACCATGCGCTCGTAGTAGGTGCGAGTCACTTCGTTGAGTTCGAAGGGAAACTGATAGCTCTGCAGCCGCACCAACCCATCCACTAGGGCGTAAATTGCATTGTCCGGCCGGGGCAGTGAGCTGTGGCCCCCGGGATTGGTCACGGAGAGCTGAAAATCTGCATACAGCTTTTCGGTGGCATCCACCGTCATCATCACCGGCTTGCCGTGATCACTCAGGATGCCGCCGCCATCGTGGTTGAAAACAAATTCGGCGTCGATTAGGTCGCGGTGATTCTTGAGCAGCCAGTCGACGCCGTTCGATTTGCCGCCCTCTTCATCGGCGGTAAGCGCCAGAATAATGTCGCGGTCGGGGGTGTAACCCTCTTTCTTGAAGCGGATCAGCGTGGTGACCATGATGGCGTCGCCGCTCTTCATATCCTGCGTGCCGCGGCCGTAGTAGAAACCATCCTTCTCCACAAACTTAAAGGGATCAGTGGTCCAGTCTTCGCGGTGAGCCTCGACCACGTCGAGGTGGCCGATCAACAGGACGGGCTTACGCTTCCCTGTCCCGTGGAGCCGCACCACCAGATTCTTTTTTCGATCATTGGGGCCGAGTATCTGAATGTCGGCCTCGGGGAATCCCGCGTCGCGAAAGCGTTGCGCCATCGCCTCGGAAGCCGCCGTCACACTACCCACGGAGTCAGTGGAATTGATTTCAATCAGTTGCTGGAAAATATCGTGAGAAAGCTTTCTGGTGGCGTCGTCGATTTGTGCCCGCGACGCGGGCGTGAACCACAAAAAGGAGAAGAGAAAGGAAAAGAAAAGAACCAACCACTTGCAACGGTCCAATTAGGGGTCTCCTGGGCTGCTGTACCGAAAGTTTGTGACTCGGAAATCGCACACATCTTACCCTAAAGGCCCACCGGGTGAGTGACGAACCACCGATCGAAGACTGCCGGATGACGCAAGAACCACGCGCGCCACAGCTACAGCAAGCCGCCAGTCTGTACCGCCAAAACATTCAGCGCCATCTCCAGTTTCGTGATGGCCGCCCCAATTTCGGGGTGCTCTCCGATCTTCTGTTGCAGCTCTTTTAGAATCTCGTAAGCACTCCGGATATGTTGCTCTGCTTCGGATGGGTTTGGCTCGGGATTGCGTTCGTTTGGGTTTTCCATGGCCACTTCCTCCCTGCATCTGAATTCTTCAGCGGTATGTCCCTTATCCGATTTTAGGGCACGATGGCTCAAAAATAGGGTTCGCAACTTCCAACATGCCAACGCGCTTCATCGCGACAGCGTTTTACGATACGCGCGAGTTCCAGTCGTTCGATGGCGTTGCTGCGTGGTGGTGAATGCGACCGCCAGTTTGTCCGCCACTTCGCGGAGTCTCAGGCCAGGTCGTAGCGATCAAGATTCATCACCTTGCTCCACGCAGCCGTGAAGTCCTTCACAAACGCCTGCTTGGAGTCGTCACACGCGTAAACTTCTGCGACTGCGCGAAGCTGGGAGTTCGACCCGAACAGGAGATCGACGCGCGTGCCAGTCCACTTGATTTTATCCGTCGCGTGATCGCGCCCCTCAAATACTCCTTCGGATGTAGGCGAGGCTTGCCACTTCGTCTTCATGTCCAGCAGGCTGACGAAGAAATCATTCGTCAGCGTCTCGGGACGGTTGGTGAAGACGCCGTGTTTGGCCTGCCCGAAGTTCGCATTCAAGGCGCGCATCCCACCGACGAGAACCGTCATTTCGGGGGCAGTCAGCGTCAGCAACTGCGCACGATCTACCAGCAACTCTTCAGCCGACAGGACCTGTCCGCTGCGGAGATAGTTGCGGAACCCATCCGCGACCGGCTCCATCACCGCGAATGAGTGCACGTCGGTCTGCTTCTGCGAAGCATCCGTACGCCCCGGCGAGAAAGGAACCTTCACTTTGTGCCCGGCTCTTTTCGCGGCTTCCTCGACGGCAGCGCAGCCGCCCAGCACGATCAGGTCGGCCAGCGACACATTCTTCCCCCTGTTTCCGCCTTTGCTCCCGTTGGATGAGGAGCCGTTGAATTCCTTTTGGATTGCCTCCAGCTTCTTGAGAACCTTCGCCAGCGCGGGCGGCTGGTTCACTTCCCAATCCTTTTGTGGCGCGAGGCGAATACGCGCCCCGTTCGCTCCGCCGCGCTTGTCGGAGCCGCGGAACGACGCCGCGGACGCCCAGGCCGTCGCGACCAGTTGCGAGATCGACAGTCCCGACGCGAGGATCTTGGCCTTGAGACCAGCAATTTCTTTCTCCCCGATCAATTTGTGATCCACTGCGGGAACGGGATCTTGCCACAGCAGCGTCTCTTTCGGAACCAGCGGGCCCAGGTAGCGCGAGATCGGCCCCATATCGCGATGCGTGAGCTTGAACCACGCCCGCGCAAACGCATCGGCGAACTGATCCGGATGTTCGTAGAAGCGCCGTGAAATTTTTTCGTAAGTCGGGTCGAACCGCAACGAAAGGTCCGTGGTCAACATGGATGGCGCGTGATGCTTCGATGGATCCTGCGGATCCGGCACCGTACCCTTGCCCGCGCCATTCTTCGGCGTCCACTGATGTGCACCAGCCGGGCTCTTCGTCAGTTCCCATTCGTACGTGAACAGGTTCTCGAAGAAGTCGTTGCTCCACTTCGTCGGCGTGGAGCTCCAAATAACTTCCAGGCCGCTGCCGATCGTATCATCCCCGCTGCCCGTTCCAAATTTGTTCTTCCAGCCGAGGCCCTGCTCCTCGATACCGGCGCCCTCAGGTTCTGGGCCGACATACTTGTTCGGATCGGCAGCGCCGTGGGTTTTGCCGAACGTGTGACCCCCGGCAATCAGCGCAACCGTCTCTTCGTCATTCATCGCCATGCGGAGAAAAGTTTCTCGGATGTCGCGTGCCGCGGCGATGGGATCCGGCTTGCCATTCGGCCCTTCCGGGTTCACATAGATCAGACCCATCTGCACTGCAGCGAGCGGATTCGCAAGATCACGGTCGCCGCTGTAGCGCTCGTCCGCCAGCCACTTGCCTTCAGGCCCCCAGAAAATATCCTCTTCGGGCTCCCACACGTCCTCGCGCCCGCCGCCAAAACCGAACGTTTTAAAGCCCATCGACTCGAGGGCAACGTTGCCGGCAAGAATCATCAGGTCGGCCCAGGAAATTTTCCTCCCATACTTCTGCTTGATGGGCCACAGCAGCCGGCGCGCCTTGTCGAGGTTCACGTTGTCCGGCCAGCTATTGAGCGGGGCGAAGCGCTGCTGCCCGGCTCCAGCCCCGCCGCGGCCGTCGCCGATGCGGTATGTGCCCGCGCTGTGCCACGCCATACGAATGAAGAGCGGTCCATAGTGGCCAAAGTCGGCCGGCCACCAAGCCTGCGAGTCCGTCATCAGCGTACGCAGGTCCTTGATCACAGCATTCAGATCGAGGCTCTTGAACTCTTCCGCGTAATTGAATTTCTTGTCCATCGGATCGGATAAGGGAGAGTGCTGGTGCAGGACCTTCAGGTTCAGCTGGTTCGGCCACCAATCGGCATTGGTCGCGGCTCCAGCTGCGGTATGCGTGAACGGGCACTTCGCTTCGGTTGACATGATTGCTCCTTCTTTTAAGAAAACTGTTCGGAAATTTTGGACAAGAAATCCATTGGGTACAGAATGTTTCTGTTAAGTTTTTGCACGGCAGCGGCGACAGAGGCCAAAGACCTCGACCAGAGGCTGCGTCAGATCAAAACCGTCCGGCACATGCCGTGACAGCCGTTTGAAATCGATGAACTCTCCTTCGATATCCTGCACCGATTTGCAGCGGGAGCAGACCAGGTGGTGATGAGGTTTGAGATTGCCGTCCACGCGCAACGTAGTTGCATGCGGAGTGACCTCCCGCAGCAACCCACACTCGATGAAAAGCCGCAGATTGTTGTAGACCGTGGCGAGAGAAATAGATGGAACGCGGCGCCGGACGGCGGCATAAATGTCTTCTGGAGAATAGTGCCCGTGGGAAGCGACGACGGCCCCATAGACCACCTGACGCTGGTGCGTGACCGCCAAACCGTGCTTCGCGGCCAGTTCACGGAACTGCTCATGGGTGAGGCGCATGGGTGAGACGTACGATTATCGGATGAGAATGATTATAAAACGACCGAGAGCTGTGTCAACCGAAATCCTGATAGCTCCGTCCGGCTTAGCGGTCTTTTTTCAGTTCCACCCGGATGGCTCGCAGAGGCTTGGTGGTCTCCATGTTTTCCATTTGATGCGGGGGGCCGATCGGCAGGAATACGACTCCGCCATCCTCTTTGCGAGGGTGGTCAACGGCTGCTATGCCGGGCGAGTATTCCTTCATGTGCGCAGATGAGACGTAATAAAGAACACTTGGGTAACGGTGAGCGTGGAGCGGTTCGCGAACGCCGGGCGGAACGGTCACTTCGAGCACTCTCACCTCGTCGTTTTCAAACAGAAGCTTGTGATTTTGTGGAGCTGAGGCCAGAGCGTCGTTCTCGGGAGTCCACCACTTGTCGGAGTTACTTGTGGTCTGTCCGAGCAAGAAACCGGCGCTAAGAGCGCCGACCACCAGCACAACGTTCGCGAGTCGTTTCATGGGCTCCTTCTGCAACTATTGCCGGAGGTCTTCAGATTGTAGCGTTCTTTGCGCTGTCAAATACCGACTCTCAGAACAGTGGCCGCACGGCGCACCGTACTCACCCCCCACCGACGCGATGGTGTCTGCTCGATCCCGTCCCCGGGGCGATCAAGAGGCGATGCCAAGTGGACTGAGTCGTCCATTCGTTCAGCATTGATCCGAGTCTCCGGTTGCTGAGCGGCCGCTTCAGCCAGCAATGCCTTGCGCAATCGCTCAGATCTTTAAGAAGATCTTGCGGCGGTACATCCAGAACAGGATGATCCAAAAGATCAGGATCAGGGTAAAACCATGGAGCACGGGTTGGAAGGTCGGCCCCGTCATATGAGAGAGCGCCCATCCAAAGTGGCGGTCGATGGCGCCGCCGACAAAGCTCTCCATGGTCCAACTCATCACGTAAATGGCAATCGAGTTCATTCCAATCACCACCAGCGGAAATGCCCAGCGCTGCCAGCCTTTCCATTCCACGAGCGCGTAAAAGCCGGCAAGAATCAGGATCACCAGGCCTCCGCTGTACAGGGTGTAGGACGATGTCCAGACCCTTTTCACGATGGGGCAAATCCCGGCCCACTGACAAATCAGGCCGAGCAGCACCAGGCCCGCGCCGGCGATGACGAGGCCGCGCAATTTCTGTTCCTTCGTTCCTTTGGCCTTCAACCATTCCCCCGTCAGCAGCCCCATAATCATGGTTCCGAGCGTTGGAATGAAACTCAACGTGGACCAACCGCCCTCATTGAACACAAAAGGATGTTCGCGCGGAAACAGGTTCAAGAACCAGACGTCGAATGCCCACGAAAGATTCGAATTCTTGTTCCAGCGAGAAAGGAATCCGGTGTAGTTGTGGGTCCAGTCAGCTGGAACTCCCACTCTGGCGTAGTCGAAGTGCGGACTCGGCGCGGGATAAAGCGCGAACGCGGCCCAAAAAAAGATCAGGATCAGGACCAGCGTCACCACCTGGGTCCGCACCCGCGCGAATCCCAGCAGGAACAGGAACACGTATCCCAAACCAATCTGCGTCAGCGTGTCTTCGAAGGTCCAGTAGGTCTGATGCGACAACAGCGACCGGAGAAAGATTCCTAAAAAAATCAAAATGAACGCGCGCCGGATGGCATGCCCAAGCATAGGTCCGAAAGTTTGCCCCTTCAATTTTCGGCTGGCGATCGAAAACGGCAGCGCCGCGCCCACCAGGAAAGAAAAGCCTGGCTGGATCAGGTCATGCAGCGAGCAGCCCTGCCAGTCGACGTGATCGGTATTGAAACCGATGATCCTCCAGAACGTACTGTGCGGGAATCCGCTCGCCACCGCATGCAAATGCATCGCTTCGGCGAGCATCAGGAACATCACAGTTCCACGGAACACATCCAGCGAGACCACGCGGGTCGCGCCTTCCGGTTTGCGTAGAGGTTCTTTTACAGGCAGCTCTAAAACGGGGGTTTCCACCTGCGGGCTTTCGATCATAAAGGAGCTCCTATGACCAAGTCAGCTGATCAACTCAGCGAAGCATGGACTTACCTGGCGCTTAAGTCTGAACCGCAAAACGTTTAAGTCTGAACTGCAAAGCCTGGAGCGTCCGCATTGGCGTTCCACTTCCCGCGGGTGAAGTCGGGAAATTTCTGCGGAGCGCCGTTCTGCGCTACAGATGCTTCACTCAACGGAGTCGGCGCGCTCCAGGCAGCGGCATCGTAGCAGCTGATGTCGGGCACAAGACCCCTTTTCAGGCAAGCTATCAGCCGGTAATTCATGACGTAGTCCATTCCGCCGTGGCCGCCCATCTTACGCGCAAGTTCTCCCGTTGTCTTCCAGAGTGGATGCTCGTACTTGTCGCGAAAGGCGTCGATTTTCTCCCAATCTTCTTTGCTGGAACCGTCGGCCTGTTTTTGGCCATCGACAAACACGCGCGGTGGATAGTCGGCGAATATACCCTTCGTCCCTGAGATCGAGTTGAGCCGGCTGTAAGGTCGTGGGTTCACCACGTCATGCTGGAGAAGAATGGTGCGGCCTTTCACCGTTTTTATGATGCTGGTATTCATGTCGCCGCAGATGTACTTTTCCGCGCGCTTCGGATCTCCGTCAGGAAAATTCGCTTTCACGTAAGCGCTCAGCGAGGCCTCGGCGGAACTCACGGAAACCATATAGTCGAACCTGTCGCCCCGATGGATATCCATGTAATGGGCCACCGGTCCCAGTCCGTGCGTCGGATAAAGATTGCCATTGCGCTGCATGTGGGGAAAGCGGCGCCACAGGCCCTCCCCTTCATTGGCAGTCAAAATGGTGCGCAGGTCGTGGAGGTAAGCGGCTTCGCCGTGGGTGATTTCGCCGAAGACTCCATCATGCACCATGCCGAGGACCATCATCTCGGTCGAGCCGTAACAGCAGTTTTCGAGGATGACGCAATGCTTGCGCGTAGCTTCGGAAGTATCGACGATTTCCCAGCACTCCTGCAGCGTGGAGCAGGCTGGCACTTCGACGGCCGCATGCTTGCCATTCTTCATGGCGGCGACCGCCATCGGAACGTGCCAGTTCCACGGGGTCGCGACATAGACAATGTCGAGATCGAGTTCGGTCAAATTCTTGAAATCCAATTCGCCCTTGCTGAATCCGGCGGGGCTTGGCTGGCCTGCGTTGGTGACCGCCTTTTGCGCGCGCGCCACTTTTTCCGGCACCACGTCGCAGATCGCCTTGACCTCGACCTTGTCGATGGCCAGCAAATTTCCCAGCAAGTCGGAACCGCGTCCACCGACCCCGATGATTCCCAGGCGCACGCGTTCCCGGGCTTCGAACGGGACGCCAATCATCGTAGCGTTCGCGCTCTTGGGCACGGCGGCGGCCAGCTCCGAACCCAGAATGTCCTTGGCAATCAGAAGTCCCGCGCCGCCCAGAGCAGTGCGCTGGATGAAACTTCGCCTCGAAACATCTTTCAATTCTTTATCCCCTGGCATGTAGCGGCCTCCTGGTTGACGAGAGTTCGATTTGCAAGTGTACTCGTGTCCACGTTCGTGCAGAAGGCCCGTGCTGCCTAAAATGAAAGTTGACCGCGATTCCGTTTATACCGCGCAATGTCCGAGCGGCTTCTCGTCTGTATCACGAAGCGAGGCGAGCATGTGCTCGGGTCTCTTTCGATGAGGAAGGGAGGACTAGGGATTGTGGAACCAAGAAAAGCGGGTACGGAGGTTGCACTATCTCAATGGCGCTCACGATTCGGTTCTGCGCATCGCCGGGGCAGCATGTTCCGACTCCCAAACCGATAGGCCCATTTGTATCGCGGGCTAACGACGTTAGCGATTGACATGAATTCGAAAGGCCAGAAGAAGACGAATTATTACTGGCCAGGCATCGTCAACCATCGACACGGGATGTCGAGTCTCCGAAACCGAAGGATGTGAGGCCGAGTAATAAACCGTAATAGATTCACCCGGTGCCATGTTCGGGATACTGCTCTCGTGCGGCACGTCGCCGGATGCTTTGTACTCGTTCCCATTAGCGAGCGACGGGACAGTGATGGCAATTGCCGTCATGTCTCTCAGGTCATGCTCGCCCACTATTACAAGTCCGGATCGAGACGAAACGGAAGCGTTCGATGCGCTGGCAAACGGGGTCAAAACCGAAGGTTACGACACAAACCGCGACACAAAACCGCTAGATGGGGCCATTCTCTCGTAAGCCTTTCAAAGAATGGCGGGGACGACGGGACTCGAACCCGCGGCCTCTGCCGTGACAG
>JBAUAN010000191.1:0-17667 GCA_049675725.1 Candidatus Sulfotelmatobacter sp.
TGGTAGCACCTCGCAGCACATTGTTGATCATCTCAGTATCCTTGGCGGAGTGAATTTCACAATATCTTCCTCGCTCTTGTATGTTTGCAGAAGTAACCGGCGTGAGGGTTTCTGCTTCAATTGGAAAATAGTACATCTTTATCGTCACTTTGCCCTCTTGGCCTTGCAGTGTGAAGTGATATCCAGTAACTACCAGTAAGGCTACTAACGCAATCCCCCCCCAGAACAATTTCATCATATCCTCCAAGCTCGCGGCCTAATACGCTGTCCGGTCATTGAAATCGCCAAGTTGTCGCATGACGGGATTCTCATTCCAATTTACGTTGTTCATCTGTCCCGGCCCATTATCCAGGTTGCCCATCGCTGCATGCCCTAACTCATGGGCAAAGATACGTTCCAAAGTATAGGCACCCCCACCGAATCTGGAGGTATAACCAGCACCGATATCGTGCCGATCAAGCATTATCGATTGTCCGCCAGCATATGAATAAGATCCTCCGGACGCCATCTGGATGACATCGAATGGCTTGGGGGCCCCCCACAATCCAAACCAACCAGATTTGCGAGCCTCTAAGGCGCTCTCTCCTTGGGAGATTCGTAGTCAAACATATCTAATCCTCCGACGAGCTTCTTAATACTCGCATCGGGCCATCGTCTTGCCCAATTGATATCCGTCGTAGACTCCCATAACACCCGCGAGTACATTGCCGAGGCCAGGTATCACCTTTCCGCCTTTTATGGCCCCCTCCGCGATCGAAAGGCCAAGCAATGTACCTGAAGCTGCTGCTCCGGTGGGATCATCATCGGAAATTCCCGCTGCTATCCCCGCGCCAGCTGCGATACCGCTAACGACGTTGCCAAATCCAGGTATAAGGCCAACAATGTCAGCCGAAACGGCGATTGTACCCGTTGTCAAAGCCCGGTCGCAGTCAGTTGTGGTCGGCGGCGGCGTTTGTGTATCTGGGGGCGGCTGATCCTGCGGTTGATCCTGCGAATGGTCGCATTTCTTGTTCGGGTCCGGAGGATCCGGAGAAGGAGTCGGCCCGTCGTCTGGAACGGGCGGTGCCGGATCGGGAGGCGGCCCGTCGTTGTACCACACTCCATCAGGCCCAAGGTACATCGTGCCCCAAGTTGCAGGGCCGGGAACGCAATATGCTGGGTTATTACATGTACCGTCGTAGCCAAATGGATCAATTCGAGCTACTGGATTATTCCGTGTGTACGCATAGAAGTTCGCTCCGCCTCCGAATCGGATCGGATCTTGATTGAGGAAGCGTCCCGCGGTCGGATCAAAATAACGCGCGCGGTAGTAGTAGATTCCCGTTTCTGTGTCGAACTCGCGGCCTGTGTACTGGAACGGATTGGTGAGCGTTCCGGTGGACGCCGTCGGTTTGCCATAGCTGTCGTAAGTGTAGGTCTCGGCAACCGCACCTGCCGCGTTGCTCAGGGATGTGATTGAGCCTAGACCGTCCTGCTCGTAGTAGCTCGTGGTTCCAGACCGCAGTTGCGCCAGCGGTTGATCGACGCCTTTGCTTTGTGTGTACCTGGCAAGCACGTTTCCTGAGCTATCGATCTCCGCCACCAGATTCATCCGATCATAGAGGTAGTTCGTGGTGCCGAGCGGCCCGGATTTCTGAATCCTGCGTCCAAACGGATCGTAGCGGAAGGTGGTCGTTCCGCCGTTGGTGCCGGGTACTATTGCCTGCGTCAGCCGGTTCTCGAAGTCCCAGGAGTAGGACTTACCGCTGGCGTCGGAGAGGGTATTGCCGTTTGCGTCGTAGGTTTAGCTGCAATTCATTCCGGCGACTCAGCGTGTCGTAACTGTAGGCGGCGTCGATGAACTCGCTTCGGGCGAGTTGCGTTTTCGTTGCCTGAACCGTGGCAGGAAGCTAGCCGCCAGAAGCAGCATGAGCATCACAGCGGAGCCCCAGAAAAAGACATCGCGGACGTAATGAGGGAAGTCAAGAAGCGGAACGATGAGACTAAGCGTCCATAATGCTATGACAACGAAACCCCCTCGGCTACGGTAGTTGGACATCCGATACGCTCCCCACCAGGCACCGAAAGCTATCGCAAGGACACTCAGAACGAGCACTTCTTGCAGCAATCCTTGGGCCGCCTCGAATCCAGCAATCAAGGCGAGATTGCCAACGAACCAAGCAAGCACAAAAATCCACCCCCCCCACCCTAGGGCGTTCCGAGCGATCGGGAAAAATGCGTAACGACAAAGGTTCTCACCTCCCAGCGAGATCTATTGGCTGATGGGATAACCGTGTCGGCTCCTCGCGGGCGAGTAGACTTGGGAGCGCTCAAGCAACCAAGGCTCGGAGGAAAGGAGCCGAGCGATGATGATTATAGGTTGTGATTTGCACACGCGCTACCAGCAGATCGCGATGCTGGACACGGAGACAGGCGAGGACTGGCATCGGCAGAAGCTGGTGTGGATGCGCGGAGCAGTGAAGAATCAACTGCACGCGCTGGCCATGGGCGAGGGCGTGTGTCGTAAGAAGAAGCTGTTCACTGTGAAAGGACGCAAAGCAAGAGCCTCCGTTGATTATCCGGTGCCGCAGGACCTATTCGATGAGGTCAATAAAGAGTTTCGCTTCACGCTGGATGTTGCGGCCTCGAAAGCCGAGCACCGATGCAGGCGTTACTACACGATTGATGATGACGGCCTGAAACAACCTTGGTCCGGTGTGGTTTGGTGCAACCCGCCATTTGTCGGTGTGTGGCAATGGTGCGAGAAAGCAATCATCGAGCAGCAACACGGTGTCACATCCGTGTTGTTAGTGCCTGCGGATACATGGCGAGCCGAGTTTCACGACTTGGTGTTGCCGAACGCTTCCGAAGTTCGCTTTGTGCGCGGCAGGGTGAAGTTCGATGGGATGAAACACGCGCTGCGAATTCCATTGTTGTTACTCGTCTTCCTGGGTAAGTAAGTGTCACTAACCAGCCAGCGACTATCCTGAACTCAATCACTTACAAGTAATAAACGGTTGCTGAAACCGGGAAGATGAGTAAATGCGCCAATTGACTTTCGGCGCACTACGTCAGGAAGCACTCACCGAACCGCAAAAGTTGAATGGTTTTAAAGTAGACCACGAAGGTCGATGCACGGTCCTATGCACGGCTGCGCCGCGCCACATCCCTTAGAAACTTACTTTCGGCGCACCTCCGATGGGGAGACCGTTGGTCGGTCTCTTCCCATCATCGGGTTGGGCAACCTCTGCGCCAAAATCATTTCGGCGCACTTATGGCGTTTCGGCGCACTCACCTTTAGTAGGGAGGCACAAAGATTTTCTTTCCAACTTGCATCTTTTCGCTTCCGCTCGCATCTACTCTTTGGTAGGATGAACTTGCATTTGGAATTCCGGCTAGATCGCCGCGCAAGACGTAAAGAGCGCGGGCCGAGCACCGGGAACACCTCAAGTCAGCTTAGACTATAACTGCTCCGCTTGCGGATTAAAGAGGCTGCCAGAGCATCAAGTAGCGCGAGAACTCGCGCCACTCTGGAGCGTTAGCAGTGAAACAACTCCAACTCTTTCAAAGCCCCAACTCCGTCAGTACTCGGAAGTTCATCGAAACTAAACGCAAACGGCGACCAACTCGAAAGCGCAACACGCGCCTGGTTGAAGTCGTTGCGAAACCGCAGCGTCCGAAGCTACCGGATGTTGTGTTCTTCAGAGTAATGACAAAGCGCGGCTTCTATGTACCTGAAGGGATAGTCGAAAAGCCGCTATCTCGTTAGTTAGTAACTGACATTCTCGATTTGATGGCCTCGCCAAACGGCGAGGCTTTTGTTTTGCACGCAAGGTGACCAATGGGAAAGCTCACACAATTCTATCCGCACTGTTTGGCCTTCAAGCAGGAACGAATCGGCGGCGATTATTGCGAAGATGATTTCTGGTTTGACGTGGGGTATGAAACCACAAGTGAACCTGATGGTTGCGTTCTTGTGCCGGGTCTATATCCGAAGGACCCGAGAATTTATTACATCCGTGAGCAGTTGGAAAAGGAAGTCGTGGACCTCAGCCGCGTGCAATTTTTCATGCACCTGGATGTCGAAAAGAAATTGAACATCCCTGCTGAATCTGCCCGCGAAATTCTTATTGAGAGTTTGTCATCGTTGGAGGAAATCAGTAATCCACCAAAGATGATTACCCCCATCAGGCGGTTTGGGATTGGCGGAGAAGTCATCAAACAGGATGTGAAACCTATCCCCGCACTTCCTGCCAGGGAAGTGACTCGGAAATACCAACGGCGAATCAGTTTCAGCAACGTGGCCGGGTTGCAGGCGATAGAACAAGCGGTACGCGATGGGGCTTCGGTAAAGAACTTACTGAAGTCGCTCGCGGGTGAGCCTTCCTCCCACCGAGTCAAGGCTATTTTGATCGTTGAGCCGGAAGAAGGAGATTTGAAGTACCTGCCCGATTTCCAAAAGAATTGTCCTGCTGTGGATGTCTACATCTACCACGGCGTCTATGAAGAAAAGTGGGGGGTGGAAATAACTGGCGACAGTGATAACTGGGAAGAGGAATTTCCTGCGCTCGGTCAATTGCGATTTGATGGGGTGGAGGAAATCGTACATGACTTCCTTATTAAGGGAAGCATTCACATCTTTGCAGGAAGATTCGAGACCTATAAGACGATGGCCGCGATTGAGTTGAGTGCGGCCATTTTAGAGGGGCGACTGGTATTTGACCAGTTCGCGGTGTTACATCGTTACCCGATTTTATTCTTGGAAGAGGATATGTCGGGCGAGCAGTTCGCGGATTATGCCGCGCCGTTCAACCTGGCGAAACACGGCAACGATTTCCGCGTCAAGCATCCCAAAAACATCATGCACAGCATTGACTCCCCGGCCCTGCAACAGGCCGTGCGCGGTCGCATCTTGATTTTGGACACAATGCTGGACTTTGCGGCCATCGAGAACGCTTATGAGTCGGGCGAGTGGGTGAAATTTATGCAGAGCCTGCGCGAGTTGATGACGGTCCATGGCTGCGTAGCAATCATTATGACCGCCCACGCCACTAAGACTGGAGCCAAGAGCAGTGACATTGACCCCTCGGAGTACTTCAAGGATAGCGCCACGTTCGGCGGCAAGGTGGACATCGGGTACGGCTTCAAAGCATTGCCTGCGACCTCACAAATTGAAATTAAGCGCATCAAGGGCCGGGGCTTCAAGAAGCCACTGAACTTCACCATCGCGGTACTTGATGGGGACGGGAATTCCAACCTCAGTAACGGGCGATTTCCGGTCTACCAGAAACCCGGTGAGTTCAAAAAGCAGGGGCGACCGGCAAAGCGCGAGCCGGAGATGCTGCAACAGATAAAAACGCTCAAGACTGAAGGCCAGAGCAATCGTGAGATTGCCGAGTCGCTTTCAATTGGTGAAACCACCGTGCGCCGAATTCTGAAGCAAGAGACATTCGATTACGACAAAGGAGAAAAACATGACAGTCAACAATAACTCACGCCTCTTTGACCCATTCAAATTATCCGAGGCACTCGGAGGCGACTACGTTACAAGCAGCCGCCTGATGAACATTTTGAGGTTACTGCGAACCAAGGGAAACTTGGTTGGTGGTGACATCGCGGCCCGTTGCGGAGAACGGGTATTCCGTCCCGAGTGGCAGCAGTTACTCAACAAGCTGATTGAGTTTGGGTATATCGCCGTTGCCCCCACCGGGCATGGCACCGCTCAACTCATAAGCCTCACGGATGCTGGTCGTGAATTCTTGGACGATGCCATCGGCCCGGAAGAAGTGCCTGCCGCCGAAGCCGCAGCCCAGGAGTAACGCCGTGGACATTCTCACACTAGATGATGTGGCGGCCATCTTGAAGCTGAAGAGGTCCGCCGTTTACGAAATGACCCGCGTACGCAGCCAAGCGCGGCAGGAGCACCCCATTCCGTTCATCAGGGTTGCGGGACACCTGCGTTTTAGACGCCAGGACATCGAGAACTGGCTGACAGAGTTGGCCGGGGAGAAGAAGGCCGCATGACTTTCCCATCAGCCCGTTTGCGGACGCTCCGCGAAGAACAATCACGACGCAGGCTCGAAGTGGCGCGGCTTGTGCGGGACACGCCAAATGTAACTGACGTGGAGTTGGCGAAAGCCTTGAACGTCAGTAGAAACACGATTCGAGAAGACAGGTTGGCACTTATGGCCGAAGTGAATCAGGACGCGAAAAGCGAATTTCAGATCTGGCGCGGCGAGCACATCGAAGAACTGCGGGTGTTGCGCGAGCAGTTGCAGGACTTTCTCATTCCGCCCGAAAAGCGAATTGAGTTGGCCTTGGCCATCATCCGCGAGGATTCCAAAATCAAAGGTACTGCCGCCGCAACCCGCTCGGAGAATATCAACGTCCATCTCGATGGGGATGCAATCGGACCATATCGCCAGTTTGTTCTAGCTTCGCGTGGTTTGGATGCCGAGCAGGTAGAGCAATTGCTGACGCTGGCGCGTGAGATGCCGCGCAAACCATTCGTGCAAGTGGCACCGCCGAAGTCTTCCCCATTGTGGGACGTTCCGCAGTTGACGGAGGGCACCGATGAGGATGCTTGAGTTCATCAAGAACATACAACCGAACTACGTGCCTGATTGGTATCACGAACTGTGGGCGGAAGAAACCGAAATGGCCCTTGAGAGTGGAGGCAACGTCATTAGCTCCGCGTGGCCGGGGAGCGGCAAGACGCAATTTTTCAGCATCCTGCTACCCGCGTATTTGATTTACCGGGACCCCATGACGCATGTGATTTTGACCAGCAACTCGGATGCCCTGGCGCGGCTTGCCGCAACCGAGGTGAGACGCATCATTCAATCGCCAGTCTTTCAGGATTTATGCCCGATGGAACTGACAAAGGCCACGGAGAACAGTTTCATGGTCTCAAACAATGATGGGAGACCGACCCTGCATAGCGCAGGCATTCGCGGACAACTCACTGGACATCGGGCTAACTACTTGATTTTTGATGATCTGCTGAAATCACTGAGCGAGGCGTACTCGGAGACAACGCGGCAAACGGTGTGGTCAAACTTCAATTCCGCAGCCGAGACCCGCTTACTGCCGGGTGGTCAAATTTTCGGGATTCACACCCGCTGGCACCTGGATGACCCCATCGGGCAGTTAGTCAAGAGGGCCAAGAGCAATCCCCGCGCAAGACAATTTCGTTACATCAACCTCGCGGCCACGAACCTGCACGATGAAAGTTACATCGAGGACACATCATGTTGATTCAGATTCCAGCGTATCGCTCCGGTCCAACCAAGCCGGGGCAACCTTACTCTTTCAGTGAGGATGATTTTAGAGGCAAGCAGGCCGACTTAGGACCGCGCATCTATAGCCCGTTGTACATGGGAGTGCCTATTGATGGCACTGACCAAATGTTCCCATCGGATTGTTGGGAGTTTATCGAGCGGGTCAGCATGGATGACTACAGCCTGATTATCTCCGCGTGGGATACGGCCAGCCGCACCAAGGCTGCGAATGACCCGAGCGATAACTGCATAGTCGGTCGCCGTCTTGATGGGGGGTTTACCGTGCTCGATAACTTCGAGATTAAGGCGACCTTCGACCGGCTGCTGCCTGTGGTCCTGGAGCGATACCGCAAGTTGTGCGCGGGCGCTCCCCAATGCCCCGCGTATTTGTTGGTGGAAGAAGCCGATTCGGGACGCGCCTTGATTGACATTCTCGAAGCTCAGTTTCCGAACCTTCCATTGCTCAAGGCAAAGCCCGTGCATAGCAAGGTCGTCCGGGCTGAGGCGGTGACACCGTTTACTTCGGCAAGGTCCGTCAGCCTATTGCGGGCAGGTTGGAATACGCAGTTCATTACGGACTTGGCGAATTTTCCAGCCAGCGATCGGGACCACAGCGTAGATGCCTTCTGCCATGCGATGAGGGGATTCACCGGCACCGGGCGCGACTTTCAAACCCCGAAGTTACTGCCTGCCCCATCGGAAGAAGCATACGACCTGATGGCCGAGCACGAGTGGAACGAGCGCATGAGCGATCTTGGATTTTAAGGAGCGGCGATGATTGAAGATGACGATCAAATCAAAAATTACATCCAGAAGCGCGAGGCCGCAAAAACTGAAATCATAAGGCAGCTTGCCGTGTGGCAAAAACACCGTAAGCAGGAACATGAAGCACTGATGAAAAAAGCGGAGATGTTCCTTGATGACTATTTTTACCACACAGGCAAGCCTCGCACGCCAGAGAACATGCAAGAGGCGATTACCGCGTGCGCTCATTACCTGACTAGGCAGCAGGCGGAAGAAGAATTCTAGAAGCGACCAAATTTCACACAAGGAGAACAACATGCAATTCACTGAACGCAACGAATTTTTCTATGCCTCCGACAAGGAGGCGCGGCAGTACCTCACAGAAATCGGCCGGAAAATCAGCGATGGGTTGAGCCGTCAGGAGATTCAAGAGGACGACGTTCTCACAACCAAGAATGTCATCTTCATCAACGAAGCGGCGGGCAGGGTTCGCATGGAAATCAACGAAACCATTCGCAAGCCGTAATTTCAACCAGGCGACCAGTAACAAAATTCGTTTCACAAGGAGTAACACCATGGAAGTCGATCTAAAACAAACCAATGTGTTCTGGAGCGGTGCGGACCCTAAAACACTCATCCCTGACATGGACGCAGTTAACCAGGCCAGCGCTGAACGCCGAGCGGCGGAAGAAGCCCGCAAACCGAAACAAGCCGAGCCGGAATACGACTGGCGAGGCGAGCTTGATGAACTCGAAAGGCGGCTGCGCGGATATTCATCGCCAGCGGAAGTGCAAGTCTTCATCGACCGCGAAAATCAAAAACACAGTATCGCGGTGAAAGAGTTGACTGATGAGGTGGTTTATCTGCGTAGCATGTTGGGTCAGCCGGGTTTGGATTTGTGCCAGGCACGTCAGCGCGGGCTCGAACCGAAAAAGGGCGGTTGTGGCTGCGATGGGTGCGTATTCCGTCGACGGCTCGCAATTCTTGAAGTGAATCTGGGCGGCGCAAAACGCAAGCAACAACAGGTCATTTTTCAGCATGGGGATTTGCTCAAACGTGCGAAGGAACTCGCGCCGCTGGTTCCGAGATATCTGGAACTGGCTGCAAAGGCTGAGAAGATCGCAACTGCCCGCAAAGTTTCGAAGGGCTTGGCGCACGGGCGTGGTCCTGGTATGCAGCCGGAAACCACGAATCGTGGGGGCTTCCATTTCACGAAAGATTAAGTTTGCCGTGGTAAGCGGCAAAGCCTCGGACCTGATAAATCCGAGGCGTCCCCATCAGGCGAAACCCGGCCCTGTTAACGGATTCAGGCGAGTGGAGGGGTCACTGATGGGGATTCAATTTTCGGTCTCCAGCGTACCAAGGTCAATTCCTTATAAAAGCGTTGGAAAGCTGTGTGTTCAGTGCAATGCGGCTGATGGGGATGGCCTCTTCTTCAGCCGAGGGGCGGGGCTAACCTTCTTTGGCCCCATTGATGCGCCGCCAGGTCGCAGAGACCCCGGAACCTGGCAATTTTTTCTTTTGGAGGAATTTATGAAATGGCCGTGGGTTTCGCGCAAACGCTTCGATGCTTTGCTGCTTCGTTGTGTGCAGTTGCAGGCACAACTTGGCGATACGATTCCACTCGATAATGCGCTTCGGGAAATCTACAAACAGGCTGACGAAACCGCGAAGCTGGCGGCGATGGTGGCGGATGTCGATGGGAAATTTATGAAGGCGCTCGGAATCAAAATCGAAGGAGACTGAAAAAATGTTCGATAGCAAATTGGTTGAGCAATTGGAAAAACAGAATGCACAAATCTTTGACCTGCTAAATGTATGCCGGACACTGATTGCCAAGCTCGAAGCACAGAACCGAAGTTGGGAAATATTATCGCAGCATGTCGCCAAGCTGGACAATTCCGAGCGACCAGCATTCGGAGTGAGCCGATGAGAATTGATATTCCAATGAAAGAATTGAAGACAATGACTGACGAGCAATTAGAGTCCCTGTTGTCCCACTCCAGGGAAGAAGTTGTAATTCGCCGTGCTGCACAGCGCGGCGAGGATGTCAGCCAGTTGAACACTTTGACTTGTAAAACCGGAAGCCGAATATGCGTGATTCTCTGGCGGCGCAGGGCGAGCCGATGAGCCCCCGCGCCAATCGAGGTTCACGATGCCAGAAAACTCCGCAGGTTCCGGTTCCGAAGCCTGCCAAAATCACACTAGGGCACAAGCCGGAAAAAACGAAATGAACTTGGCGGTTCGCAATGGGTTTGCAGCCGGGGCGACCACATGGCGGCACCCGCGAACTGCTGGCCGTGGAGCAAGCCGGACCAACGGCATTAGCCCGAGGTCCGGTGCCCGGTCTTGACACACATGATATTGTTGGCAGGGTTTCGGTGGGGATTCGGACCCAGACCTTCCCGATCAAGCGAGCGTAGCGGTTGAATCCTCTCTCCAGAGGCCGCTACGCTCTCGGTGTCTTGTTCCACTAGACCACGAAACCGTGCCGACTGAAGAGTCTCAGAAAAATCTCATGCTAGCTAGATTACCGAGGGTACAACCCGGAGGCCGGTGCCTGGTCCCTAATCGTACGGCATCTTCCGCAGTGTTATCTCAACCAGTTCCCACCCCGAACCCCAATCCTCGCAAGCCTCGACTATATCGGCAACCAACGGTTGCAGCATGGTCTTATCGTCCTCAGTGACAACCGCTTCATTCACAATTCTTACGGCGACGTTTTTGCTCATCAGGTGCCTGCCTCCCGGTCCTCTGGACCGGTGGGTTGACTGGTGCGAAGTTTACTGCCAGTTAGCTGCCACTTTGCTTTACAAAGCGCCCAAAACGACCCGAAACCGACCGAATTGCTCTGACCCTAACCTTGCAACTCGTTGAAGCCAAAACCCTCGTGTTTTCCTTCCACCATTTGAAGACCGGGGCAATCACCGGACTGCATGCGCTTCCGTCCCCGATTATCAATAAATTACATGACTACCTTCGCGCAATCATCATCCCTCCCGTTGAGAAGCAAAACTCAGGAGCAAAAAACGAAGCGTCTTCTTTTGTTGACACGACTACGCATGCTCCTCTAGGTTGTATTCGCTAAAGTAAACCATAACTTCACCGTCACGGCAGAAGTTCGGGCTCCACGCGACCGCTTGTGGCCTGGCCCTGAGCGCGAGCATTGTTCACGCAGCCGAATCGTTCGAGGTAACGGTCGAACGTGGCGTGGCGCTGAAGATGCGCGATGGGCTGAGAGAGATTTTTATGCGATGGCGGTTTTTGCTTTTTATCTCGATCTTCTTGTTTGCGCAGAACCTCGTCGCGCAGGATTTATTGGCGCCGACCCCGCCCATGGGCTGGAATAGTTGGGATGGTTACGGAACAACCATCAACGAAGCGCAAGTCAGAGCGAACGCACAATGGATGGCGGAGCATCTGAAAGCCTTCGGCTGGCAATATGTCACCGTCGATATGGAGTGGTTTGTCACGAACCCGACGGCGGAAGGCAACTCCAAAACTTTCCAGTACTCCCTTGATCACAATGGCCGCTACACGCCTGCCGTGAACCGGTTTCCGTCTGCGGCGAACGGTGTCGGGTTCAAGCCCTTGGCAGACTTCGTTCATTCGCTCGGCTTGAAATTTGGGATCCACATTTTGCGCGGCATTCCCAAACAAGCAGTGGTGAATAAACTTTCGATCGCCGATTCATCCTACTCGGTGGCCGACGGCGCGGATTCCTCCGATACCTGTCCCTGGAATTTCGATAACTTCGGCACGAACCCGGCGCAACCAGCCGCGCAGGCGTATTACGATTCCATCGCCAAGCTGTACGCGGGCTGGGGAGTGGACCTGATCAAAGTGGATTGCATCAGCAGCCATCCTTATAAAGGCGACGACATTCGCATGATCCGGCAAGCGCTGAACAAAGCCGGAAGACCTATCGTGCTCAGCCTTTCGCCCGGCCCGGCGCCAACAGAAAAGCTGGATGAGATGCGGAAGTATGCGCAGATGTGGAGAATTTCCGACGACATTTGGGACATCTGGCACAACGATGGCCCTTATCCGAAAGGTCTCGGCGACCAGTTCGACAACGTTGCCAAATGGGCCGGCAAATCTGAACCCGGACATTGGCCCGATGCCGACATGCTCCCGTTCGGGCGTCTGGGCCCGGCTCCGGGATGGGGCGCTCCGCGCGATACTCGGCTCACTCACGATGAACAACGAATGTTGATGACGCTCTGGGTTATTTTTCCGTCTCCTCTCATGGTCGGCGGAGATCTAACCGCGGCAGACGCCTGGACGTTGTCTTTGCTTACCAACCCCGAAGTCATCGCGGTGGATCAGCACTCCAGCGGAAATCATCCAGTAATCAATACGGATAGGGCCGTGGTTTGGCTGGCGCAGTCGGCGTCAGAGAATGGTCAGCACGATGAGCGGTACCTCGCTGTTTTCAATCGCACCGAATCTAAAACAGTCTTGCGTTACGAATGGAAGGATCTGGAGCTGGCCGGAAAAACATATAAGCTTCGCGACCTCTGGGAGCACAAGAATCTTGGCGAAATGCGCGCATTGACGGTGACGCTTCCGCCCCACGGCAGCGTGCTCTATCGCCTGTCGCCGGTTCCGGATCAAGCGCAAGGCCCCCGGCCCTTCCAAAAGCATGATCCTGCCCAGCCGATTGTGCGCGCGTCTAGCGAGGAAGTATTCTAGGTACATGCCTAACCTCGACAACCTAATCGTAGTGACCGGAGCGGGTGGTTTTATTGGCGGAACCCTGGTGGCATCGCTTCGGGAGCACGGCCACAGGCGCATTCGCGCGGTCGACATCAAGCCGTTCGATCACTGGTATCAGCGCTTTGCCGATGTTGAGAATCTGTCTTTGGATTTGAACGAGAAACAGAGTTGCGAGATCGTCGCGCGCGGAGCGTATGAAATCTACAACTTCGCGGCGAACATGGGCGGCATGGGATTCATTGAGAAGAACAAGGCCCTGTGCATGCTGTCGGTGCTGATTAACACGCACATGTTGCAGGCAGCGGTGAAGCACGGCGTCACTCGTTATTTCTATGCGTCGTCGGCGTGCGTTTACAACGGTGAGAAACAAAAAGACTTCGCAGCTCCGTTGCTGAAGGAAGAAGATGCCTACCCGGCGCTTGCCGAAGATGGATATGGCTGGGAAAAGCTGTTTTCCGAGCGGATGTGCCGCCATTTCCGCGAAGATTACGGTCTCTACACCCGCGTGGCGCGCTTCCACAACGTGTATGGCCCGTGGGGCACGTGGTTCGGAGGGCGCGAGAAAGCTCCCGCCGCGATTTGCCGAAAAGTGATTGAGGCGAAGCTGGCCGGAAAGCACGAAATTGAAATCTGGGGTACCGGACATCAGACGCGCAGTTTTATGTATATCGACGATTGCCTCAGCGGCATTCAGAAGATTATGAATTCGCAAATTCTGGAGCCCATCAACCTGGGATCGAGCGAGGCCGTCAGCATCAACCAGTTAGTCGATCTGGTCGAAGCAATTGCCGGCATTCACCTGGAGCGCAAATACGATCTCTCCGCACCCCAGGGAGTGAACGGACGCAACAGCGACAACACTTTGATCAAAAAGTATCTCCTCTGGGAGCCCAGCATTCCGCTGAAAACTGGTTTGGAGAAGACCTACGCCTGGATCTACGACCAGTACCTGGCTCGGGAAAAAGGCGCGGCGGGCGTGGTGCGCGAGTTCGCGATCACGTCATCTTAGGCTTGGGGCTTGGAGCCGACCGCCGCAGCCAGCCTGCTATTTCGAAACAGACGTTGGAAGCGGATCCGGAGCCGCGTGAGAAGTCGGCTCGCCTTTCAAGGCCCCGCTTCTCAAAACAAAGAAAAATTGTCGCAGTTCACGCCGCTGTCGCTCGAGCGCAGCAGCTTCTGTCTTCTCGAGCTGTTTGTACTCCTCGAATTCGCGCTGCGCTTTAGCGTCCTCTCCGATCCGCTTGTAGGTAAGGCCGAGCCGGTAATGAGCCTGGCTGCCACCGGGGTTCAACGCCGCCGCCTTCTGATAAGCGGTGACCGCCTCTTGAAAAGCTCCGCGCGCAAAATAGAAATTGCCCAGCTGTAAATCGGCCAGGTCGAGTTTTGGATCAAGCGCCAGCGACTTCAGCAACAAGGTTTCAACCTGACGTAGCGCGTCGGGATTCTGAGAGCCCCGTTCGCGCTTCCAGAGAGCCAGCGCATAATAATAGTTCGCGAAAGCATTTTCAGGCTGATCCCGCGCAAAGCGCGCCAGCTTGTCCTCGACGCAGGGCAACGGCGTGGTAGTCGCCTCCTGCATCTCGCCTAGAAAAATATAAGGAGCTGAGTCCGACGGCGATAGGTCGGAAGCCGCGCACAAACGCTGCGCCGCTTCCTCAACGGAACCGCTCGTATACAGCGCTGCGCCCAGCCCAGCCAACATGCGCGCCGAATCCGGATGCAGACGAACGCCCCGCCCAAACACCTCCAGCGCCGGAGCGACCGCCCGGTGCAGAAGCAGTTCCGCTCCCCACGCAAAATAATTTTGCTCACTCGCGTCCAAGCCGGCCGCACGCTCATACTCGCGCTCCGCCTCCAGCGGATATTCCAGCTTCTCGTCGAGATCCCCCAACACGCGGCGCAGATCCGCTTCGTCTTGCTTACTCGGCCCTTTTTCTCTCGCGAGCATTCGGTTCACCTGCTCACGTGCCTGCGTCAACTCTCCGCAAGCCTTGAAAGCCAGCGCCAATTCGAAGGCGTTGGCGTGATCTCCAGGATTCACCTGATAAGCCGTTTGCAACAGAGGAATGGCCTCGCGACATTTTTCCGATTGGAAGTAGAACTCGCCGAGTTGATGGTTGGCGTCAAAGCTCCGCGGACTCTGCAGCAGAGCCGTGCGCAGCGCCCCCTCAGACGCATGCGCTTCGAGACCGGCCGATCCCGCCGCCGCGAGTTGGGATGAGGATGAGGCTCCCTTCGATTCCCCGGATTCAAGGTTCAAAGTCTCTTTCGCGAGCACCTCGCCTGTTCGCATCCGAGTTTCTGATCCATGTCCGCCCGAGCCAGTCGAATCGGTAACGCCTGCAACGATGAAGTTAGGTCTGTCGTCAAGCTCGATTGCCGACGATGCACTCGAAGAAGGAAAAGACGCAGAAGGAGCAGACGATTCCCCCGCTCCTCGAAACACCAGATCACAATGTTTTTTTTCCGCCGGAAGCAGGTTTATGGAACTCTCGATCGCGTCGCGAGATCCGGTTTTCTCGATCTTCACCGAGTATCTGCCGGCGCGAACCGCCAGAAATATAAAAGCTCCGCCCGCGTCCGTCTTGGTTTCAGCTTTTGACTGATCCTCTCCCTGAAGCGACACAGAAGCCCCGGCAACCGGCTTCCCCGCCGAATCACGAACCACACCCTCGACCTGCCCCTGCTGCTGCGGAGTAGAGTCCTGCCCTAGCGCCGGCGCCATGGGCAAACTCATCAGCCCAGCCAAAAGAAACGCCAGCCAGCCCCAACTGCCGATCGCGCGCAGCCCAAAACGCAATTTGCGTTCGCTGCTTTCGGCACACGGCAATTTCAACTTCGCAAGCTCCTCTCCGCAGGCCAGGCCCCGGCGCCTTGAGCGGGTTCACACACAAGTATCAGGCGCACTACCCGATGCTTGCCGGTAGTCCGCCGTGTTCTAGCAACTCCGCAGCCTTCCAGTCTCTTGCCGCACCTCGCTTACTTTGGTTGCGCGACGATCCGCATGTAGGGTTTGGGCGACTTCCAGCCAGCCGGATATTTCTGCTGCGCTTCTTCATTCGAAACGTTGCCGCTGATGATGACGTCGTCGCCGGGCTTCCAGTTCACCGGGGTGGAGACTTTGTGTTTGGCCGTGAGCTGGAGGGAATCGATGACGCGCAGGATCTCGTCGAAGTTGCGGCCCGTGCTCATGGGATAGCTGAGCTGCAGCTTGACTTTCTTGTCGGGACCGACAACAAACACCGTGCGCACGGTGGCATTGTCGGCGGCGGTGCGGCCTTCGGAGGTGTGTCCGGTTTCGGCGGGCAGCATGCCGTAGAGCTTGGCGATTTTGAGTTGCGGGTCGCCGATCATGGGGTAGTTCACTTTGTGGCCCTGGGTTTCTTCGATGTCCACGGCCCACTTGGCATGGCTCGTGACGGGGTCCACGCTCAGGCCGATGATTTTCGTATTGCGCTTGGCGAATTCGGGCTGCAGGCCGGCCATGTAACCGAGCTCGGTGGTGCACACGGGAGTAAAGTCTTTGGGGTGTGAAAATAAGATAGCCCAGCCGTCGCCGATCCAATCATGGAAGTGAATCGTGCCCTGTGTGGTCTCGGCGGTGAAGTCGGGAGCCGTGTCGTTGATGCGGGGAACGCTGGTGACTTCGGTTGCGATTTCGGTGGTCATGTTCGTCTCCTCTTTTCAGATTCTTAATTTGAATTCTTCATTCGTGAAATTTGCGTTAACGTGCAAAAAACTGCTCCGCGGGGCTTTCAAATCCCGGGCGATCTTCGCGGAAAACGAAAACCCACCCGGTGAGCCGCGGGTGGGTTGGTTGGGAAATCTCGCTGACCCTGCTACCCACACGGCGGCGCGTGCATACAACAACAGATGCAACAACACGGGCGGTCGCTGGCAGGGTTAAGCATGTAGTTAGGATAAAAGGGCGTGCGCCTGGTGTCAAACGGCGGCGATCCCAGCGGGATCCCTACTCGCTCCTTAGAACGAGTACGGCCCGAATGACGCCGATAGCGCGCCTGCCCCTGAGAGATGGCGAACAAGAATTCCTGTCCTCCCAGTTATTTTGCCAGGGCATCGCGGTTTTCTTTAGCCCAGGAGCTATCTTTCGGCACGGCCTTCAGCGGCGGTCCGCCTTCGGTTCCGCAGGCGCAGGGCCCTTCCATCTTGGCCTCGGTCAGGCAAAAACAAGATTTCGTTTTCAGGCAGGCACAGACGTAAACAACGTTGCTTTTCGTCTGGCTTTGGGCGCCAGTCTCGGGCGGATTTCCACTCTGATTCTGAGAGCTGCCGCTCGATGTGAGAAATGCCAACAACAGAAATAACACGACAGAAACGGCCGGCGTAAGTTTAGCCCTGTATCTCATCGCGCGCTCCCACGGGTCACCAATGTTAACGCCAAAGAATGACACCGAAACCGGCGTGGCACCATATCCACATAGCACGTTGTTGGCATAGCCATCACTATGTGCGAGATCGAGAGCAAGAGAGCGCCTTCGAGAATTACGCCGCGCGGAACGTCGTGCGAAACGGCCATCGGGAAGAACTTTTCGTACACCGCCCAAAGGAGCGGACCCCATTAATGGACCCGGGCTGAGATTCACCCCACCCTGGTTTCACCTCAGCGTTGATCAATTGGGTGCTCACTTCTTCGCGGGAACGCCTCGCGACCACCCCGAAGAGGATGTCATCGTATCCTTTTACACGTCTTTGTCTTACACGCTGGGGGCATTGTTGGATCGAGGGAACGAATTTCGCTTCCAGCATCCGAGTGCCCCCCCCGATTGCTAGACCGCAGGTTTGCGAGCAAGCACGGTTAGGCTGTCGAAAAATCTCGATAGCGCTCATTGACCGGGCTGACCTGAAATACTTGTCATCAAAACGCGGCCTCTCCAAATCTCGACGGGTGGCGCGCGCTGCCGCACTGCCGACTGCCCACTGCCCC
>JBAUAN010000192.1:0-36868 GCA_049675725.1 Candidatus Sulfotelmatobacter sp.
CCTGGTGCGCCGCGTCCTGGAACCGGTGTCCGGGGGTGCCCGAAATCACTCCTGCCGAAATCGGCCAAGTACTTTGAAATCTTGGTGAGCGCGGCAGGATTCGAACCTGCGACCCATGCCTTAAAAGCGTGAGCTTAAACGTCTTTTCAGCGACTTACAAACTCCGGGAGCCGCCAAAGTCGCTGTAAGGAGCCCCAAAACCGATAGTTGTGGGTCGGAGTGTGGGTTGGTGGGTTGAGTTGTGGGTTGACGGCAAAACATGATCTTAGTTGGGCGGCTTTCGCCGTCTCGATTTGGTTTTCGACCTCCTCACCACAGGTGCATCTCTGAACTCCGACAACGGTAACTGTTCGACCGCTTGCCCGACCGCTCTTTTAGCCCAATAACCTCGTCCGGGATGGGGTATCTTCAGTTTCCGACACACCTTCCCCAGCCTGACATCGGAAATTCCGTACTTCCGCGAGAGGTTGACGAGGGGTTTGCTCCAGACCTCGTTGTAGAGATCAACGCGGTTCCAATATGTGGTGTTGAGGTCTGCGCTGAGTGGTTCAGGTGCAGGAATGGGTTCGATGGTCGATGCACTAGCTTCGATTCCGCACCGTCTGACCGGGTATGGGCTACGCTGCCTTCGTGCCTTCCGGCTCAAAAAAGAACGCCCTAACTCCCGCACTTGCCGGGAGAGGCGTCCAACATCCGCCCCTGCTATGCCCAGTTTTCGTGCTGCTTCCCCCTGCGTTCTGGTCACAGCAATGGCTTCGAGCACGGCCACAAGTCGCGGGTTGTTCGCACGAACGAAATCAACGAACTCCCCGATCACGATTTTGTCTTCCATCTGCTTGCGCGACCTAAGGTCAAGCGCCTTCAACCTCTCCAGCAAGACTTGTCGGTGTGGCTCGTCATCGGCACACGCGACTTCGCCAACGTCAAGCGAGGGCAGCGGATCGGCGCGAGAGACGGGGTTCTTCATGCGATTCGAATGAATTGTTCGAAACCTGTTCGCGAGGCAGCGATTGACGTAATTGAGGAATCGAGGCAGGTTTGCTCCAAAGTGACGGAATGGATCGAAGGTCTCAATGACATCTCGTTTTCCTGCTTTTCGGTACTTCGATGTGGCGGGCAGCGAACTCATGTGGAGGCACAAGTCTTGAGTCCAATCGTCGATCTCTTCCGCTAACGCAAACCTGTCACCAACGTGCCTCGCGACCCACCGTCTGATGTGTTGGGGAAACCGCTCGCAGAATTCGGCAAAATCCTTAGGGACCACAAATCCATCGTGCCCGACATAGTGGCTGTCCACGTACTCGAAAGGCTCGCCCCTGTAGACCTGTTCTGAGGACGAGCATTGTTGCGGAACTTGGGTGGTCAGAGTTCCCATGCAATGTTGCGCTGCTGGCGCAGGTCTGGTCGGATTTCACCCAACTTTTTCGGACATACGAAGCATTCCCAAAGGAACAAATTTCACTTTCCTCTTGGGCTTTGTCGTGACCGTCTCGCCGGAGAATCCAAGCCGTCTTGTCGTTGCCTTGAGATGGCGGACTTTGAACTTTCCGAACCCACCCAGTTTGAGCGAGAACCCTTCGATGCCCAGATTGTTAAGTAACGTCTGCTCAAGAGCATCGATGACCGCTCCAACCGCGATCTCGGCTTCTTTCTTCGTCTCAAGGCTGAGCGCCTGCTGAACCCGTGCGCAAAGCTCCGGGTTTGTTTTTAGAGGGAAACCCCTCAATCGATACGGAGGGACCGGAACCACCTGTAGTGCGGAAACGGGGCGGTGCTCCTGATGGGACAATGCCTGAGTCGCTTCTCGAAGTGTTCGTTGTGCAGTCTGAACTCGTTCTTCCAGCGTAAGCACTTCTGACCGGAGCTTGCCGAGTTCTTCACTCGCAGTTCGAATGTGGTGCATTGCTGCGTTCATAAAGAAAATTTTAATGAGCTTCTGCGATAACTTCCTAAATATGTGCGGTCGATTCGGACCGTTGCTATTCGGGTAGCCGGAGTACCGGGGCCTCTGATCGGCAGCAGACGCCAAAATGCTGCCATAGCCGAAACCACGGGCTATGCGCGAGCATCTCGTCATGCCTTCGATTGGCAGCAGAGATGTCGCTTGCGTTGAGTGGCCTAATATCCGGCGCTTCGAACATTTCCTGTAGCTGCTCGATGTCGTCAATAATGCGTTCAACGTCCATGCGTCACAATATCTAACACAAGCACGGCAAGGGTCAAACGGAACGGCAACCCTTCAGCGAACTAGCTCATATACCAGCCGCCATTGACCGAGATGGTCTGCCCGGTCATGTAGTCGTTCATCGCCAGCATCACCGCGACCGAAGCTACGTCGTCCACCGAGCCGAAATGCCCGATTGGAATCAGAGCCGGACTTGCATTCGGGTTGCTGGTCACCATGTACTCGGCATAGTTCGCCTTGGAAGTTTCCGCCTTCTCAGCCTTGTCCAGAATGCTCCAGTCCACGACTGGGCAATTCGCGACTACCCGCGTGACGCGTCGATCTCGCGACAACAAGATTGCCGCCGCACCGCCGAAGCTGCCGCCAATTACAAAGACCTGATGTGGTGCCAGCCGGAATCGCTGACCGAAGGCGATGTCTTCCAATTCCTTCGGCAATTCGTCGAGGACATCGAAGATGTCTTCATGGGGTGACTTCGCCAGAAACTCACCGCCGCTCTCCCACGCCCCGCGATAGCGCGGGTAAATCACCCAGAAACCCTTCGCAGCGATAAATTCAGCCAGCGATTGCTTTCGCGGGATCGAAGGCATGCCGTCGCACAGCACGATTAGCTTCTGCTTTTTCCTTGGTCGCAACGGAGGAAGAAATTCCGCAACGATTTCGTTCTTGAATCGAGTTCGGAACATGTCCTCGCATTATCTCCTATGGCGTTGAGAACGGTGCTTGGTCAGGCATAATGACAGAGCAATGTTTGCAAACGCGCCGATCCGATGGACTGATCCAACCACGTGGCCGTGGATCATCTACCTCTGGCTCGCGCTTCTCGTTGGCGGCTGGCTTTTGAGTTCGTGGCGCTGGCTCAAGCGCAGGCGGGCCGCTGGCTGGCCGATTGCAGACGGACGCATCGAATCGACTGAAGTCACGAAACCGAAGTTTTCGTTCACCACGAAGCGTGGTTACTACGTTGCGCAATTGGGGTACTCGTATTCGGTCGCGGGAAGCATCCATTCAGGTCTGTACAAACGCGAGTTCCCGACGCAACCTGCCGCTGACGATTTTGTTCGCGATCTGAGGGGGAAGGCGGTTGCTGTCCGATACAGCCCTAGCAAACCATCGCAGTCCATGATGCTAGAACCTGACATCGAAGCCGTTTTGCAGAATCGGCCTCCCTCTAGCGATGACGAATCGTTCACACGCACTGCGATTCCCGAATGGCTTGGACCGTTCATCTGGGTCTTTGTTTGGCTCTCAGTTATTGGGCTGGTGGTCAGCCTGTGGGTTCACATCGGAGCACTCATGGGACGCGGTGTTCCATCGGCATTTTGGGTTCTCCACGTTGGCATCTTCGTTGTCTGGTTCCCAGCGGTGCTTGTAGCGCAACGATTGGTCGGAAACGCCAATCGCAAAGACTTCTGGAAAGTCGTCCTGAAGGGAGCGCCTGACTGGATGCGGTACATGGTGTACGTTTTTTCCGCCTACGAATTTGTGAACTTCATGATCTCCATGGGGCAGACTTCAAGCGGCGGTCATCACACCACGACTTCACCCGCAGATTGGAGAGGATTCTCCGGTCTCTGGATGGTGTTCTATTCCGCTGCACTGGCGATTCTGTACTCGGCTGCCAAGGCGATGGATTCAAGCCCACGCTGTGCCAATGGGCACTTGGCATCGCCGAACGCGGTCTACTGCACTCGGTGCGGTCAGCCTGTGGTGCGAGTTCGTTAGGTCGAGATGGAGTGGATGGCGACATCGCGATTAACCACCGAGCAACTGAGGCAGATTGCGGAGGACGGCTTCGCGGTCACTTCCACCTGTTTCGATGTCAGGGCGATTTATGAACTCAGTTCCGTGCTCGATACGAGCCATGCCGGAGAGCGCAATCTGCTCGATGTGCCCGCCGTGAGGCGGCTCGCAGGATCGAGTTTTGTGCGAGGCTTGGTCGAGCAAGTGCTAGGCTCAGGTTGCTTTGCTGTTCGAGGAATTCTCTTCAATAAGACGGAAGAGGCGAACTGGAAAGTAACTTGGCATCAGGACTGCGTTATCGCAGTGGCAGCGCGAACTGAGATTCCGGGCTGGGGGCCGTGGTCAATCAAGGCTGGTGTTCACCACGTTCGTCCCGCATCGGACGTAATGTCGCGGATGCTGGCAGTTCGCATCCATTTGGACGATTGCAATGCCGATAACGGCCCGTTGCGGGTAGTTCCGGGTTCACACAAGCATGGTTTCCTGTCAGATCGACAGATTCAGGATTGGCCCAAGAGTGGAGCCGTGACGTGTATCGCGAGTCGGGACGATGCGATCCTCATGCGACCACTACTGCTTCATAGTTCCGCTCCGGCAACGGTTCCGAGCAACCGTCGAGTAATTCATTTGGAGTTTGCCGCTGAGGAACTGCCAAATGGAGTGGAATGGAAGACCAAAGTGCCATCACTATATTTGTAGGTCTATACCGCCAAGGGACAACCCGGAAACCATACCGCGGTGTCTATGTGGGTAGAGAGGCGTCGATGCCCCATTTCACGAGAAGTCTTGGCTGGTTGCTCATACTTGCCGCCGCGAGTGCCTTAGCCCAAACCGCTGCTCCCCAGAGCCCGTTGCAAACCTGCACAGCGGATGACTATGCCATTTACATAACCGCGCTGAGCGATCTGTACGGAAAACAGAAAATTGAAAGGGTCATTCTGATCGATCAAACCTCAACTGGCTTCCCTCCCGGCATGGCAGCGATGACGCAGTTTGGCGGGAAAGCACAACCGCTGCTCAAAGACTTTTCAAAAGAGGCGAGGGACGATTTCGAGGCTCGAAACAAGACCCCCGTAAGGATCGAAGCTGACAAATTGAAACCCTCGGTCGAGATCGTCCTTGTGGATGCGGAAACCGCTAAGAGGTCAGTCGAGGGCAATGGTGGTTGGCAGAGCTTTCGGGACAAGTACCCCAACTCTCCGGGCATAACGCTGATTTCTCGTCCGGGAATAGACGCTGCGCACAGTCGCGCACTTCTTTATGTCGGGAACTCCTGCGATATGCTCTGCGGCGGGGGCACATTACTCTTTCTCAGCAAAGAAAACGGTGAATGGAAGGTCACAAACAAGGTCACGATCTGGGTCTCTTAGTATGCGCCTTTGACATTAGTGAATGGCTGCAATGAAAAAGAGTAGATTCACACTCACAGTGCTGGCCTTTGTCGTCACGTTCGTTGCGATCTCTGCGTGCGAGGAGCAACCGGAGAAGCTCACTGCTTGCCAACTGAAGAACGATCCCGCGGCTTACAATCACAAACTCGTGGAAGTGACTGGGTTCGTGTCACATGACTTCGAGGACTTCACCATCTTTGATCCGACCTGCCCGTCATGGCCCGCTGTCTGGCTTGAGTATGGTGGAAAAGCAAAGTCTGGAACGATGTACTGCTGCGGTGTGACTGAGCACAAGGCGCAAGAATCCTCTGCGATCTGCTTACTCATTCGGCATCACCACGTCTGGTTGGCTCTTCCTGCGCAACATCACCACCATCGCCGCGAACAGTATCGCGGGAAGCCAAATCCACAGAAGCTCGCTTTGCAGAATGGCGAACCCTCGTGTGCTGAAGAACCGATGGAGTGCAATCGGTGAAACGTGGATGGGTCGCCATGGCAGGAAATATCGGCGGTTGTCGAAAGGCGAAAAGAAGGCCACTCCAAGCCCGCCGTCCGTCATCGCATCGAGCACTCCGTGACTTGCCGTAGCCAGAAACAGGTAGGCGAACAGGGCGAATCGACCGATTCCCATTGCTCCGCGCCGGAAGATGGCAAGCGCAACCATGCCTGCCAAGAGGGCGGCGAAAACCAGCGAGTGCGTAAAGCCACGATGTCCCCAGAAGTCGCCGTAGTGGATGCCGAACCGAAACCCGATCACGTCCAAGTCGGGCAGAATCGAGCACAGTGCACCAGCAACCCAAACGCGCTTAGGAATCTGGGCTCGATAGAAGCAGGTTCCGATACTGAGTGCCGCGACTGCGTGCGAGAATGCGGATGCCATTAGGTCTTCATTTAAATGCGGACTGGGGGAACGGCCACGCTCGAATTGATAACCCGAAGATTGACATCTCGACATCAACCGCCCGTGGCAGTGCCGCTGTCCGACGCTCGCGATACAGCTGGTTATATGCACAAGCTCCATGCTCGTCGATGAGGTCGTAGGTCTGGCGAAGTTCCGTTGGTTTGTGTCTGGTCTCGCTCGCTTTTTTCGGAGGGCGTGTGCGTTATAGGACCGCTACGATCTTGTCGATTGTGTTGATTGGCGGAATGTTTGCCGTTCCCGCAGTTATAGAAGCTGTTTTTCTTCCATCTCTAAAGCAGGGCATTCCCAATCCCTTACCCGGCTACGAGCAAATTCTTCTTGCTGTAGCCGCTTTTTTCCTTGGCTGGCGATTCGTGTTAGCTCTTCCGATTGCGGTGGTGCTCTTCACCGTCGCGGCGTTCACTAGTCGCTCAGTTGTGGGTCAACAACAGGGCCGTGCACGCAGACTTGATGACCAGCCGATGAACCGACCTGTCGGTATTACGGTCATAGCATGGCTCAACATTCTCGGCGGGGTTGCTTTCGTTCTGAGTGAAATGCTCTCCGCGCACCGACCGGAGGGCCGATTAGCTTGGATGTTGGTCGCGGTGGTTGTTCTGAGCATTTGCCTTGGTGTTGCTTTGCTAAGACTTCACAACTGGGCGCGGGCGGCCGTCATTGTCCTTTACGGGCTGTCGCTGATACGCATGACAGGCCACGTAATCTTCGCGCATGGAGTGGCTGATATTCTCGCAGTGTTGGTGCCCGGTTGTTACGTATTGTGGGCTGTCTGGTATATGCATCAACAGCAGGTGAAAGCTGCATTTGGTCGTCCGTAAAACATCGCCGTCTCATAATATCTGCGTATGGCCTTCCAATGTAGCAACGCCGCTTGGTGTGGGGTCTTCCTCTTTTTGACAGCCTGTGCCATAGCCCAATCCGATAAAAGCAGCACAGTAGATATAGCCACTTGCGAAGGGGCTGCCGCTGTCATCACTGCATGTTGGCACAAACTTGATGCTGGGCCCTTTTCGATTCTGGCTCCAGCAGGATGGGAATTTCGCCAGTTACAGGGAATTGATTCGTTTGTCGGTGAATTCGCCGGGGATGGCGTGGTGCTCACTTTTGATTTTGGCCGACACTCCAGCGGCTACTTCAAGAAGGATAAGGCACCAGCATACCTAGTCGCCAAAAAGCGTGTCGGTGGTCACACCGCAAGGGTAGTCAGCCCTCGCACGCCGGGGCATGGCACCACAGGCGCATATTTCCCAAAGGTTGCAGGCAGAAATTCCCTTTGTATTTGGGCAAAAGAACTGAATGCTACCCAACAAGAATTGGTGTTGAAGATGTTTGAAACCATCCGATTCGGTGGTCCCATGCCTCCGCTTTTGCTTCCGCCGCCACCCCCAGAGAAGGTGCGGTGAATGCTTGTCTCGACTTAGGTTAAGCGAGCGATTCGCCCTTGCACCCCGGTTGCGACTGTGACCATCATCACATTTTTCCTCAGTTACCCATCGCAGGACTTCCGTAATTGGCTTCAGATTGCTGCAAGCTGTGAAAATCATACGAAAGTGCTCGGACAGCGGGTCGAGAATGGCACGATCATTGGCTCGCTGACAGAGTTTCCGACTAAGGAGGATGCTCGGAACGAAGCGGATCGGCTGGGCGTGCGAGCATTCATCAACAAGGACGCTGGGTCGGAGATCACGGTCACGAAGGTCTTGGCTGACTATATGGACAAGGTGCACGGTCTTGAGTACGACCTTTCCGTCCGAAGCTGGAACTCGGTGAAGGGTTCACATCGGGCGAAAACTACGACGGATAGCACAAAGTCCTATGTCAAAAATCACATCATGCCTCAATGGGCTAGCCACATCGCGGACAAAATCTCAAAACGCGACCTCCGCGATTGGCTGTACGTGCTGCGGGATGATGGGGAACTTGCCGGGCCTACGGTTTCGAAGATCAAGACGATGATCGGAACGATCTACAACTGGGCTCAGTTCGAGGGTCTGGTCACCACGAATCCCGCTGCTGGATGGAGGCTGGAGGATGTGGGATCAGACTACGTTCCTGTGATCGTAGAGCCAGAGCAAGTGAAGCAGATCATCGCTCTGTTGTCGAACCCGATGCATCAGATGTTGGTGCTGATCTGTGCTTCGACTGCGATCCGTGCCTCTGAAGCCTGCGGCCTCAAATGGCGTGACATCGTCTGGAATAAAAACCAGATCAAGATCGAGCGCCGTTGGACAGCCGCGTGCATCGACAAGCCGAAGACGAAAGCCTCGAAAGCTCCGGTTGCATTGTCACCGCAGTTGGCGTGGTTCCTCCGTCAATGGCATTCGATTACGCCCTATGCACAGGACGAGGATTGGATATTTCCATCGTTCAAGATGCGCGGGAAAATACCAATGTGCGCGGGAATCTTCGTAACCGATCATCTGCGTCCGGCTGCTCTGGCAGCCGGAATCGAGATTCCTGAAGGTCAGCGTTTCGGCTTGCACTCGCTGCGCTCCAGCATGGCGACTTGGATGGTGTCCATCGATAAGACCGACGTGAAGACTGCCCAAGGCAACATGCGGCACGCAGGCCCGGAGATCATGCTACGCAGTTATGCGCAGGTCGTGACCCCGGAAATGCAAGGCGTTCAAGTGCGGTGGTTCGACAGTTGTGGGTTGGGTGTGGGTCAGAATCTCTTGGCAAAAAACGCCGGGAGCGATGCAATCCAATGAACGGAAAAGAGTTTTTGGTGAGCGCGGCAGGATTCGAACCTGCGACCCATGCCTTAAAAGGGCATTGCTCTACCAACTGAGCTACGCGCCCACTGATTCCAAATGTAACACGATCAAAAGCAACTTACGACATTACAGGGTGCAACTCGACGGAGGACCAACAAATCTGATTGGCGACCTTGGGAAACGCGCCATGGGATCCGAACCTGAGGAATCCGGCAGGACACATGCGGCAGTGCTGAGAGCTTACCAGCCAGACCCGGTAAGGCTGTAAACCAAGACTAATAGCACGATTGACGTGACGACCACATACATGCGGTCTCTCTCCTCTGCGAAGCCAAAGATCGAGAAGGCGACCCGGGCGACCGGGGTTGCGATCAAAAACAGCAGTCCGAGCTGGATAATGCTGCGGCCCCGCAAGGCGAGCGCATCGCGGAGAATGCCACGGATGCTACGCAGGTCTGCCGGTTCGCCACGGAACACGCGGTAGTCGGCGGGGGAATGGCCCTGCCGTACCAGATAAAGGACGCCACCAACAAATACAATGAGCGCAGAGAGCAGCACGCCGGCGCGGAGGAGATTCCCAATAATCGTTTCCATCCGCCGGTCGGTCCAACTTGGTTGGTTGGCCATTCTCAAATCCTTCCGGAAAGCCCCTTGTAGAGCATTTCGATTCCCAGAACCACGATTACCAAGCTGAAGAGCTGGCGCAGCCACTTGCTATCTGCTTTGACGAGAACCCGCGTGCCCAGCAACGATCCGGCAAGAACACCCAGCACGACGGGCATGGAAAGCCCGGGATCGATATATCCGCGGGTCAAATAAATCCCGGCACTGGCGGCGGCCGTGACGCCGATCATGAAGTTGCTGGTCGTGGTCGACACTTTGAAAGGGATCTTCATCGCCTGGTCCATGGCGAGAACTTTCATCGCTCCTGAACCGATGCCGAGCAACCCCGATAAGGTTCCAGCGCCAAACATCAGACCCCATCCCATGGGCACCCGCTGTACGTTGTAGCTTCGAATGCCACCGTCATCGGGAAAACTCCCATTCAGGCGAAGTCTGGTGGCGAGCGGGTCGGGCGGGATTTCGCGTTCCGCTTTCGAACGCGGTCTCCGGGACAGGTACGCGGAGCCGATCAGCACCAATCCAAACACAATGGCGATTGCACTCGTCGGAACGCGGGTGGCCAAGGTTGCGCCCAGCAGCGCACCCAGAGTGGTGGCGATCTCCAGAAACATTCCGATCCTGATGTTGGAGAAGCCTTCCTTTACATAGGCAGCAGCCGCTCCCGAAGAGGTCGCGATCACCGACACCAGCGAGGCCCCAATGGCGTAGCGGATATCCACTCCAAGCAGCAAAGCGAGCATGGGGACAAGCACCACTCCACCGCCCAGCCCAGTGAGCGCACCCAGGAAGCCGGCGATGAGTGAACCGGCAAAAACAACCAAACTAAACTCCAAGCTAGTCATAAACCTTTCATCACTTCTCAGGGAGAACCCATTCACCTGATCGACAGCAATTAGTCAGGCGTCGGTTTCGTGGGAAACCAGCGTCCTGATTATCGCATTCCGATCTGGCGACCAGAACTCATGCAGGGAACGTTATCGAGCCAATCGCGTCTTCCATCCGACGCAGGAATAATGACGCAAGAATAATATTGTTGAGTGGAAACAATCAGGTGCATTTCTGGCTGAACGCCAAAGCCCAAGTGGAGCGACATGAATTGAAAGCAATCTTAAGATGTCTCTTTTCACAAGCGAAATCTGCGATGATGTTAAGGAGCGACTTCAATGAGACGATCCGGCGCCAGCCTCTCGGGGAACGGTTCCCGTAAGAAGTCCGTCCCGCCGCGCACGCTCGCGGTGGATGTGGGAGGCACGGGCATCAAGGCCATTGTCCTTGATGCCAGCGGCAAGCCTCTCACGGAAAGAGCGCGCGTTCCCACACCATCGCACGCCACGCCGAAGAAGGTGCTGGCAATCATTGAACAACTGGCAAAGTCACTGGGGGCCTTCGATCGCGTTTCCGTCGGATTTCCGGGAGTGGTGCGGGACGGTAAGTTGCTGACAGCGCCCAACCTGGGGCCGGGATGGGCTGGCTACGGTCTGGCCGCCGAATTGAAACGCCGCTTGCGCCGCCCGGTACGCGTAGCCAATGACGCCGACGTGCAGGGCATGGGCTGCGTGACCGGTCACGGAGTGGAATTGGTGATCACTGTGGGCACCGGTTTCGGATCATCTCTGTTCGTAGACGGCTACAATGCGCACCTGGAGCTGGGACACCACGCTTTTCGCAAAGGCCGCACTTACGAGGACGAACTCAGCCACGCCACTCTGAAACGGAAGGGCGTAGCGAAGTGGAATCGCCGTCTGGTGGAAGCGGTGAAGCTGTTGCAGGTCACGTTCGATTGCGATCGGCTCTTCATTGGCGGTGGAAACACCAAGTTCATCACGGCGAAGCTGCCAGTGAATGTAAGAATTGTGAGCAATCTTGACGGCCTTCTCGGGGGCATCAAACTGTGGGAAGGCAAGGCCGGGAGGCTTCATCAGGTTGCCTGATCGGGCTGGAACGCCGCAGAGTATTCTCATGAGTGACGCGATTTAATTTCTTAAGGAGGAAGAGCAATGCAACTCGGAATGATAGGTCTGGGCCGGATGGGTTCCTACATGGTGCAACGGCTTTTGAAAGCCGGACACGAATGCGTGGTGAATGACTCCCATCCGCAAGCCATGGAGGATCTGGTGGAAAAAGGCGCCAAGTCGTCGGCGAGTCTGGCGGATTTCGCGGCGAAGCTGAGCAAACCACGGGCGGTGTGGATGATGGTTCCGGCAGCGGCAGTCGATTCGGTATTGGCTTCGCTCGTACCCGTGCTGGCGCAGGGTGACATCGTGGTTGACGGTGGAAACTCTTACTACCACGACGATATCCGCCGCGCTGCCGAGTTGAAGAGCAAGGGAATCCATTATGTCGATTGCGGAACCAGCGGTGGGGTATGGGGATTCGAGCGCGGATACTGTTTGATGATTGGCGGAGAAGATGCGATCGTGAGCCATCTCGACCCAATTTTTAAGTCGCTGGCCCCAGGTGTAGCGTCGGCGGCGAGGACGCCGGGACGAACCGGCGAACCTTCGACATCGGAAAATGGCTACCTGCGTTGCGGCCCCAACGGCGCGGGACACTTCGTCAAGATGGTCCACAACGGCATCGAATACGGCATTATGGCTGCGTTTGCCGAGGGGTTGAACATTATCAAGAATGCCAACGCCGGAAAGGTCAAGCGCGAGGTGGACGCGGAGACTACGCCGCTGCGCCATCCCGAACTCTATCAATACGATATGAATTTGCCGGAGGTAGCGGAGGTGTGGCGGCGCGGCAGCGTAATCGGCTCATGGCTGCTTGACCTGACCGCGTCGGCTTTGCGGGAGAATCCCGACCTCTCCAATTTTGCTGGCCGCGTGTCAGATTCCGGGGAAGGACGGTGGACGGTGCAGGCGGCGGTGGATGAGGGCGTTCCGGCACCGGTGATCAGCGCGGCGCTCTCCACGCGCTTCGCTTCACGCGGGAACGAAGAGTACGCCGCGAAACTGCTTTCGGCGATGCGCTACGAATTCGGCGGCCACAAGGAGAAGACTGCCGACAAGCCGGAGGCGGCCTGATGGCGGATTTCCAGTCTGACGCGTTTGTATTTTTCGGTGCCACGGGCGACCTCGCGCACAAGCAGATATTCCCGTCACTGCAGGGATTGATTCGCGACGAAGGTCTCAATCTCCCCATCATCGGTGTGGCCAAGGCAGGTTGGAATCTCGATCAGCTCAAGGCTCGCGCCAAGGACAGCCTGGAGAAACACGGCGGTCTCGATCAGGATGCGTTCAACAAGCTGACGGGCCTTTTGCGCTACGTGGACGGTGACTACAACGATCCTGGCACGTTTGCCCAGCTGCGCAAGGAATTGGGATCGGCGAAACAGCCGCTGCATTATCTGGCGATCCCGCCCAGCTTGTTTGGCGCCGTCGCCGAGAGACTCGCCAAGTCAGGCTGCGCTGAAAATGCGCGCGTGGTGGTGGAGAAGCCTTTCGGGCGCGACCTGGCGTCGGCACAAGAGCTCAACCGGATTCTGCATCAGTATTTCCCTGAGGAGAGAATCTTCCGCATCGATCATTTTCTGGGAAAGGAGCCGGTTCAGAATATTCTTTACACGCGCTTTGCCAACCCGATGTTTGAGCCGATCTGGAATCGAAACCACGTACGCAGCATCCAGATCACGATGGCGGAAACGTTCGGGGTCGAGGATCGCGGCAAGTTCTACGAGGAGGCCGGCGCGTTGCGCGATGTAGTGCAGAACCACCTGCTGCAAGTGTTAGCCAACCTCACCATGGATCCTCCCAGTGGCGAAGACCACGGCGCGTGCCGCGACCAGAAGGCCGCGCTGCTCAAGGCGGTCCGGCCGCTGGCTCCGAGTGACGTGGCGCGCGGGCAGTACAGCGGTTATCGTGCCGTGCCGGGCGTGGCCGCGGCTTCAACGGTGGAGACTTTTATCGCACTCAAACTGTTCATCGAAACGTGGCGATGGGCAGGCGTGCCCATCTATATCCGCGCTGGAAAAATGATGCCGGTAACCACGACTGAAGTCTTCGTCGAATTCAAACGCCCGCCTATGGAAACCTTTGGCGAAATCGTGCCCGGAAACTCCGCACACTTGCGGATGCGCATCAGTCCCGACATCGCGATCGGAATGGGTGTGCGGGTCAAGATACCGGGTGAGCGGATGACCGGCAGCGACGTCGAACTTAGCCTCACCGAACAGGCCGCCGACGATATGCCTCCTTACGAACGGCTGCTGGGCGACGCCATGCGCGGTCTGAGTGAGCTGTTTGCTCGCCAAGATCTGGTAGAGGCGCAATGGCGGGCGGTCGAGCCGATCCTGGGCAATGTTACGCCGTTGTATCACTATGAGCCGGGGACCTGGGGACCCGACGAAGCACACCAACTCATCGCCGGCGACGGACCGTGGATCAATCCGAAGGCTCAAGAAGAAAAATGAAGAAGCCAAAGCGCACCAAACTCTCTTAGGCTATCGGCCATGTCCTACGACGTGGCCTCTTCTAGTGCTGCATTTGTTCCGGGAGATGAATAACTGCGCGTATGTGAAGGGTGCGGGAGCGGCGAAGCCTTGAGCGTAATGAAGCGTAATGAAATGACTTCAGCCGGTGGGAAGAAGGGCGGGCGAAATAGAGGGCGGCGGCTGGGAACAAGCTCGCGGGCGAAAGGGCCCGCGGCCACATGAGCGTTGTTTGCTGCACCCTTTTGTTATCTTTCGGTTGCTTATGGTATCTTTCGCTTAGAAAGAGCGAGGAAGCTATGAAAAAGGCGGGAAGTGTGGCGGCGGTTGCGTCAGTGGGTCTGCTGGCGGGAGTGGCGTGGCTGGGGCTGAGTTGTGCGCGAGGGCCAGTGCAGCCGGCGACGGCTCCGGCGCGGCCCTCTAACATTAAGGTGGAGGTGCGCTCTGGGGGGCCTGTAGTGCTGACCACGAGCACGGCCGAGTTTCAGATTCTGCCGTCAGGGTTGGTGCAGGCGTTTCTTTTGAAGGATGGGAAAAGGTTGACGCTCGATGAACCTGACATCGGTTCCGCGACGGGTAGCGATTACATCATCCACGACGGGCAGGAACTGCAGTTCACGCCAGATTTTGGCCAGGCTAGAGTGCTGGAAGCGACTGGCAAGCTGGGGCGAGGGAAGCGTGTGGAGATTCCGGGACATCCGCTGGCGCCGAGCGGAGTGGGAGTGGAAGGCACGCTCGAAGTGGAAGCTTACGACGACTTTCCGAACGTCGCGCTGGTGTCGGTTGCGTACAAGAATGTGGGCGCGGGCGATTTTGTAGTTGATCAGGCTGTGATGCAGCAGCATCGTTTCAGTGCCAGCCTGTCGGACGCAAAGGCGAAGCCTTATGAGATGTGGTCGTTTCAGGGATCGAGTTACGACTGGGGAGAAGACGATGTGCAGAAACTGACGCGGACTTCATCGCAACCGAACGCGATGGGAGGCATCGTCAAGGGTGGCTACGGTGGCGGGATTCCCGTGGCTGCGTTCTGGACGGGTTCGGTCGGGGAAGCGATCGGGCACATCGAGACACTGCCGTGGACACTTTCGATTCCGGTGAAAGTTGAGGCGGACGGGCGAGTGAAGGCGGACGTTACGATTCCAGTGAACACCGTGCTGAAGCCGGGAGAGAGCTATGCAGGGCCGCGAAGCTTTGTGGCGGTGTACAGCGGCGATTTTTACGAGCCGTTGCGCATGTGGTCGAGCGTGCTGCAGAAAGAAGGATGGGATATTCCGAAGCCGTCGAATGAAGCGTACAACGTGAGCTGGTGCGGATGGGGATACGAGTTCAATGTGACGCCGAAACAGATGCTGGGCACGGTTCCGAAACTAAAAGAGATGGGAATCAAGTGGGCCACGCTGGATGATCGATGGTTCGATACGTACGGCGACTGGAATCCGCGGAAAGATACGTTTCCGGGAGACTCGATCAAGCAGATGGTCGACGACTTCCACAAGCAGGGAATTCTAGTGCAACTGTGGTGGCTGCCGCTGGGTGTGGAAGATGGAGAAGGGAAGTACGAGTCGCACAGGTATGCGATGTCGAAAGTGGTGCAGGAGCATCCGGATTGGCTGATTCTCGATAAGAACGGAAAGCACGCGCGCATGACGCGAGATCTGGCGGTGCTCGATCCGTCGCTGCCGGAGGTGCAGGCGTATTACAAACAGCTGACGGAGAAATTTATTCGTGACTGGGGATTTGACGGATCGAAGCTGGACAATATCTATACGGTGCCGGCGTGCTACAACCCGGCGCATCATCACAAGTCGCCGCAGGAGTCGGTGAACGCGATGGGGGAAGTCTACAAAGTAATTTTCGAGACGACGCGTTCCATAAAGCCGGAGAGCGTGACGCAGGCGTGCCCATGCGGAACGCCGCCGTCGCTGGCGTGGCTGCCCTTCATCGATCAGGCGGTGACGGCCGATCCGGTGGGGGCGGTGCAGGTTCGGCGGCGGATCAAGATGTACAAAGCGCTGCTGGGGCCGCAGGCGGCGGTGTATGGCGATCATGTGGAACTTTCGGCGATGACGCCGACCGGCGGCGGTAACTGGAGCGAGCATGGTGACGACTTCGCGTCGACGCTGGGTGTGGGCGGAGTGCCGGGGACGAAGTTTGTGTGGCCCGATCCGGGGCCGAAATACGCACCGGTGAATTTGACTGCTCAGAAGGAAGAGCACTGGAAGAAATGGATCGGACTCTATAACGAGAAGATGCTCTCGAAGGGAAACTTTCTTGATTTGTACGTTTATGGGTATGACTCACCCGAGGCGTACGCGATTGAGAAAGACGGGAAGATGTATTACGCATTCTTCGCTCCGGGGAACGGTGAGTGGAAGGGTGAGGTGGAGTTGCGCGGGTTGAAGCTGGGGAGTTATCAGGTGATGGATTATGTGGAGGGAAAGGATTTGGGGACGGTGGAGGCGGGCACGGGCGGAACGGCGAAGATGAAGACGGAGTTTAAGGAGCATTTGCTGGTAGAGGTGAGTGGGAAGTAAGTGACCTGGTTGGTTGAGGCAGGCCGTAGGCCTAACGCCTGTTCTCGACAATTACGCGTTTCCACTGACGCGCTGCCAGATTCGGGATAGTTTTTCGAGCACCGTGGAAGTGAGGTTGTCGGCTTTCTTCGCACCGATGACGAACCTTAGAAGCATGTATGAAACGAACAAACAAGCGAGGGAAACCCATACAAAAGTCCCGAGCTCGCTCTGGGAGGGCATATGGATGCCGTACCTGATGCTCAAGAACTTCACTACGAGCATCACAGTTACAATTCCCAGCCCAGTTGCGAGTAGCCTTAATTGATCACCGCGGGGACGTAGGCCTGCCAGTCGAATCATTACCAAGATGTAGTGGTCTTCTCGTTCAAGAAAGCGGATTGCGGCCCACCATCTGTCGTATTCGTCACGTACACCCTTGCCAGCGCGTTCATAGGCCTTCGTAACTAGTTTCGCAATTTTGTGCTCATATTCGTCTTGGTCGTACTCACGGTGAAAATCCTCGTTAACTTTCATGATGTCAGGAAGCGTCCATCCACTTTCTGTGAAGTAAAGCATTTTGCGCTCAACTTCAGAGAGCGGGGTGTTCTCCCGCTGCGCTTCCCCGATAATCTGGGAAATGAGGAACTCTTTGGCTTCCCGCCCTCTGTGGAACGCCTTCATGTGGCGGATTTTACTCCTGTTCCAAGTCGACGTTGCGTACGGTTGGTGATAAATCTCTATTGCGCTCATTGACCTGGTGCGCTCACTCTCGGTTTGCTTAAACGATAACGAGTATCGAAAGGGAAGCCGACCGATCTCGTCAAAGGTCTCGGATGGCTCGATCCCCGAGAAAACTCTCCCGATGTTTGGCGTCGCGGAAGGCCTCGGTGCCGCCCGGACGGGTGGTGGAGAGCGCTCCGGCCAGGTTCCCCGCGGCAAGGCAGGTGGGCAGGTCTGCGCCGCGCACGGATTGATGGAGGAATCCGGCATCGAAACTGTCGCCGGCGCCGACGGGATCGACCGCGTCCACTCTGAGCGCGGGACTGACGAAGCGCTCGCTTCCTTTTTGCGCCAGGGCTCCCTGGCGGCCTAGCTTCACGACCAGCAGCGGCACTAACTTCGCAAGTTTCTCTATCGCAGTTTCCAGGTCGTCCGTGCCCGCGATCTTCATGGCTTCGCGCTCGTTGGGCAGAAGAACGTCGACGTAGCGCAGAACATCGAGCAGATCACCTTGCCACGTGTCTGCCGGATCGTCGTTGGTATCGAGGGAGATGGTGAGTCCCAACTTTTTCAGGCGCTGAAATAACTCGCCCACGTGGGGGCGAAGGGCGCTCTGCAGGTAATAAGAAGATAGATGGAAGTGGCGTGAGTCGGCGAGGTAGTCGAGGTCGAGATCGTCCCAGCAGAATTCGGCGATAGTTCCGGAGTAGGTGAGAATGTTGCGCCATCCGGCGCGGGGGAGGATGACGGTGAGCCCGGTCTTGGCTGCGCCCGGAACGACGCGCACACGGGAAACATCGACACCGGCGTGACGCAGACGCTCGAGAGCAATCGGGCCCAGATCGTCGTCGCCGATTCGCGATTGAAAACCGACGCGGCTGCCGAGCGCGGCGAGGTTGTGGGCCACGATGGCGGAGGACGAGCCGAGCGTGAGCGCCATGCGGTCGGCAAGGAGCTCGCGCTCGGGCGGGAGTTGTTCGGGGAGACCGTAGAGGATCAGGTCGAGATTTAATTCGCCGGCGATGGTGACATCGAAAAGGGGCATGAGAGAAGTTAGGATTACGGAAGGGTCAGGACGCCGACCAAACAGCGATCACGGTGAGAACGCCTCGCGTCTCCTCGGCAGCGGTAGACAGTGCCAGGATCCTTCGACTGCGTGGCTGCTTCGCTTCGCGAACCAGCCACTCCGAGCAGCATGACAAGAATAGTTAGGCCGACAGACGTGTTTTTCGATCTGCTCATAATTTCACACCAACGTGACTTCGATTCCAGCCTGCTTGAGGATGCGAATATCTGATTTCGGGGCCCCGCGGTCGGTAATTACTTCTTTCAATGCCGATGGCGGTGCGATCTGCGACAGGCTGCGGCGGCCGAATTTGCTGGAGTCGCAAACGGCCACGGTGCGCTTGGCGACTTCCACCATGACGCGATTCACTTTCGCCTCAAGGAGATTGGGAGTGCTGAGGCCGAAGTGCGCGTCGAAGCCGTCGACTCCGAGAAAAAGAAGATCGGCGCTGAGACGGCGCAGCGTTTCCTCGGCGATGGGGCCGACCAGCGAAAAAGAATTCTGGCGCAGCGTGCCTCCGGTAAGGATGACCTCGACGGACGTGCCGGCAAGTTCGGCGGCGATATTCACCGCGTTGGTAATAATGGTGAGGTTCTTGAAATTGCGCAGAGCACGGGCGACCGCGGTGGTGGTGGTGCCGGAATCCAGGATTACCACCTGGCCTTCTTTCACTTTCGACGCGGCGCTCTCCGCGATCCGCATTTTTTCCTGACGGTGAAGTTTTTCTTTTTCTCGGAGCGTGGGGTCTTCGAGCGCGCTCTCGCGTGCGGGTAGCGCTCCGCCATGAGTGCGGTGCACCAGGCCGTGAGCGTGCAGGACTTCGAGATCCTTGCGAATCGTAACCTGCGAGGTTTCGAAATGGCGGCCAAGTTCGGCGACCAGGACCCGGCCCTGGCGGTTCAGCAATTCGATGATGGCGCGACGGCGTTCTTCGTTGAGCACTGGAATTGGATTGGGGCGCTCTCGGTTCGGGTTGCAGTCCGCGCGAGAGCTTGTGGCGCATTTCTTTTTATAGCGTTTTGTTTCACTTGTCCACTGGAAAAGGATTTCCTCGAGGTTTATACCTACGCCAAGCAAAAAAGGATTTCTGTTCCCACCATGCAAGTGACTCCGCCCGTAGCCAGTGCGCCCGCATGCCAGCCGTGCCGACGCCGAGGGCAAGACGCCCTCAGGGCGGCCAGCAAGATGCCGGCGCTACGCTGTTTTGGCCATTGTGGCCGCGCGCCGCAGTGGTTCCGTCAACGCACGCATCACTTTCTCGAATCCCACAAAATCCAGCGACTGCGGACCGTCCGAGAGGGCGCGCTCGGGGCAGGGATGGACCTCAATGATCAGGCCGTCAGCTCCTACGGCAACTGCGGCGCGGGAGACAGCCGCAATCAGGCTCTGCTTGCCGGTTCCGTGCGAAGGGTCGGCGATGACCGGCAGATGCGAAAGATCGCGAGCCAGCGCGACAGCAGCGAGATCGATGGTGTTACGCATTTCGGTTTCGAAGGTTCGAATCCCGCGCTCGCATAACACGACCTCAGAATTGCCCCCGGAAAGCAGATATTCCGCGGCCAGCAGCCACTCTTTCACCGTGGCCGAGGGGCCGCGCTTGAGCAAAATGGGCTTCTTCACGGTCGCAAGGCGTCGCAGAAGTGCGAAGTTCTGCATGTTGCGTGCGCCCACCTGCAGCATGTCGACATGCTCGCAGATAATGTCTACGTCTTCGGTGCTCATCACTTCGGTGACCACCGGCAAATCGGTTTCCTGCTTCGCCTCGCTCAAAATCTTGAGTGCTTCCAGGCCCAGTCCCTGAAAGTCGTAAGGAGAAGTGCGCGGCTTGTAAGCGCCTCCGCGCAGCATGGTTGCACCCGCTCGCTTCACGGCGTGCGCGGTGTCGAGCAACTGCTGGCGCGATTCCACCGAGCAGGGACCGGCGATCACCACAACGTCGGGACCTCCGATGGCGACGCCGCCGATGTGCACGACGGAGCGTTCGGGTCTCACCTGGCGACTCACCAGCTTGAAGGGTTGCGCAATGGCCACGACATTGTCGACTCCCGGGGCCACTTGCAGGGCTTCGATCTCGTGGCGGCGTCCGCTGCCAACGGCGGCCACGATGGTGCGTTCCGTGCCGCGCGTGATGTGAGGCTGGTAGCCGGCTTCGCGAATGCGTTCTATCACGTGCGCGATTTCCTGTTCCGTAGCTTTTTCTGACATGTTAACGATCATGAGGAGCACCCTCTTTCTGAAATAGTTGCGACCTGAAATACAAAAGCCGCGATCTCGATCGCGGCTCGCGGCTCAAAACTTGTCTGGATCTAGGTGACTTTCACCGGGTCGATCTCTGCAAGCTTGGCCGCAGCCGCCACCGGAAACCAGTAGCGGAAGAATGCCGTGCCCGAAGTAAATCGTGTCATCGGTGTTTTCCTAATCAATACAAAAGTCGCGTTGCGGGAGCGTTCTTAAAACCCCAGTCGACTCCAACTATTGAATGGAGCTGGCCACATTCGAGAATGCATTGTTTGCATTCGTTCCGATCAGCCGGATCGTCCCCACCACCAGAACCAGAATCACCGCCAGCATAACAGCATATTCGGCGATGTCCTGTCCCTTGTCTTCTGACCAAAGCTTTCGAACGAGCTCAGACATTTGCTGTCCTCCGAACAGTTCTAGTTCTCCCCTGGGAAGAACTACTCTCTCTCTGCCCACACATGATGCACGGGGCCCAAGGCGCTTGTCAATCGCGCGTTTGGGCGATTTCCACAGAACCGGAACTCTCGACTAGAAGGGCGCTCGCACCGCTCCAGTAGCGCCGGAAGGCGCTGAAAGAGGCTGTTGCACGACCTCCAGAGCGGATTGCCGAGTGAATTGCAAGACCCGGTTGGGCAGGATTCCGAGGTAAAGCGTGGCCGCTACGCTGATGGCCAGAGCTGCGCCGAGACCCCAGGGAATGGGAGTGACGGGAACGTCCCGCCGCGACTCACGCATATACATCATGACGATGATGCGCAGGTAGTAATAGGCTCCGACGGCGCTGTTCATGAAGCCGATCAACGCCAGCCAGACCAGGTTTGCTTTCAGCGCCGCGCTGAATACGTAAAACTTCGCGAAGAAGCCGCCGGTCATGGGAATGCCGATGAGCGAAAGCAGGAAAATGGTGAGCGAGGCCGCCAACAGCGGGGAAGTGCGGCCCAAGCCTGCGTAGTCTTCGAGCGTGACGTACCGCTCGCCGGCGTTGGCGAAGTGGCTGACCACCGCGAACGCACCCACGTTCATGGCCGCGTAAGCGGCAGTGTAGAACATGGCGGCGGAAACTCCGTTCGCGGAATCTTGGGAAGTGAGCATCGCAAAAGCTACCAACAAGTAGCCAGCATGTGCGATCGACGAATAAGCCAGCAGGCGTTTGACGTTCGCTTGCAAAAGCGCGCCCACATTACCCAGCGTCATGGACAACGCGGCCGACACCCAGACGAGCCAGAAACGTCCGGGAGCGTTGATGGTGAACACCACCCGCAGCAACACCGCGAAGGCCGCGGCTTTGGGCGCGGTGGACATGAGTCCCACGATCGGCGCGGGCGCTCCTTCATAAACATCGGGTGTCCAGATGTGAAATGGAGCCGCTGCCACTTTGAATCCCAGCCCGACGAACATGAACGCGACGGCAACGTAGACCAGCAATTCGACCGGCCCGGCCTGCAGCTTCTGGCTAATGCTGTCGATATTCGTGGACCCGGTCGCGCCAAACATGAGCGCGACTCCATAGAGGAAAAATGCAGTCGCAAACGAGCCCAGCAGAAAGTATTTCAGGGAAGATTCGCTGCTGGAGGCTTCGTGGCGGCGGAATCCGGCGAGAATATAGGAAGAAATTGAGGAGATTTCAAGCGCGATGAAAATCAATACCAGCTCAACGGCGGAAGACATCAGGGACATGCCTACGGTGCCGAACAGAATCAGGGCGTAGTATTCGCCGGCACGAATATGCTGCACAGCCATGTATTCGTAAGAAATCAAGATGATGACTGCGGCGATCGCGATGACCAAGACATGAAAAAACACGCTGAAGCTGTCGACCTTTACCATGCTGGAGAAGGCGAGGCCCGGCGATCCCGACATAACCCAGGTCGCGCCAATTCCTGCGAGTGCACCGAGCAGGGCGACGAAGCCCAGGAGCTTCTGACTTTTTTCTTCGTCCAACAGCGGTTCGAGCAACATGATCACGATGCCGAATGCCGACAGCACCAGCTCGGGTAGGATCCGGATGTAATCCTCGGTTTTAGGAATAGCTTGCAGCAAAGCAGCCGGCGGGATTAGCGTGGCAATCATTGGCCCACGACCTTGCTGACTACCTGCGCGAACGGAGTAAGCGCCGCTTGCACCGCGGGATCAATCGCACCCAACCACAAGATCGGAGCTACGCCCATAACCAGCGCAGCTGCGGCGCATGGCCAGACCGCCAGCTTCTCAAAGCCAGAAAGATCGGCCAGAGAATTGTTCACCTCGTGCGTGACCTTGCCGTAGAAGACGCGCTGATACATCCACAGCAGATAGCAGGCGCTCCAGATTACGCCGGTGGCCCCGAGAACTCCGTACCAGGGGTTGGCCTGGAATGCGCCGCTGAGCACCAGAAATTCGCCGATGAATCCGTTGAGCAGAGGAAGTCCGACTGAAGCCAGCACGATGAATAAATAAGAGGTGGCATAGACCGGCATCGTCGAGGCCAGCCCGCCGAATTCGCTGATTTCGTAAGTGTGTCGGCGTTCGTGAATAATCCCTGTCAACATGAAGAGCGCCCCGGTGGAAACGCCGTGAGCGAGCATGACGAACATTGCGCCATTTAACCCCGCTTGCGTAAAGCTGAAAATCCCCAGCACCACGAAGCCGAGGTGGCTGATCGAAGAATAGGCGATCAGCTTCTTCATGTTGGGTTGCACCATTGCGACCAGTGCGCCGTAAATGATGCCGACCAACGCCAGCACCATGATCCATGGCGCATTGCGGCGCGCTGCCTCGGGAAACAGGCCGAGGTTGAAGCGCAGCATGCCGTAGGTGCCCATCTTGAGCAGCACTCCGGCCAGCAGCACGGATCCCGCGGTGGGCGCTTCCACGTGCGCGTCGGGCAGCCACGTGTGAAACGGGAATAGAGGGACCTTTACCGCAAATGCGATGAAGAAGCCCAGGAAAAGCCATTGGGCCGCGGCTCGGAAATTCGGGACCGCGCCGCTGGCGATTTGATCGCGGATGAACACGAAGTCAAAGCTACCCGTCTGCGCATAGAGCCAGAGGATGGCCACCAGCATGAACGCGGACGCGATCATCGTATACAGAAAGAATTTCACGGCCGCGTAGACCTTGCGTTCGTGCCCGAACATTCCGATCAGGAGCGCCATCGGAATCAGCGTGGCTTCCCAGAAGAAATAGAAGAGGAACAGGTCGAGGGAAGTGAAGACGCCGATCAGCGCAGTTTCCAGAATCAGCAGGATAATGAAAAATTCTTTGACTCGGTCATGGATCGACCTCCACGAGATCAGCACGCACAACGGCGTTAGGAACGTGGTCAGCAGCACCAGCCACAGTGAGATGCCGTCGATGCCCATGTGGTAGTGGATGTTGGGGCTGGAAATCCACTTTTGGTTGATGTCGTATTGGAATCCGGCTTGCGCTCGATGAAAATAAACCGGGAGGTGCAGCGAAAGAACAAACGTGAGCAGCGAGATGACCAGCGCAAAAATGCGTATATCGCGATCGCGGCGCGGGAACAGCAACAGCAGCAACGCTCCAGTAAGCGGAGCAAACGTCACCAGCGATAGAATGTACGGGCTCCAGCTATCGGCGTTCATCGGGCTCCCGTCCATTTCCAGATCATGTAGCCGATCACCACAGCCGAGCCGGCCGCAATCCACGCCGCGTAGGAGCGCAGGTTGCCGGATTGCATATGTCGCACTTCATCAGACACGTGACGCGCCGCGTCGGCGCTGTTGTTAACGGTGGCGTCGATCATGTTGCGGTCCACTCCTTGCCATAGAATGCGCGTGGACCCGTCGATCAGCGGCTTGACAAAAACTGCGGCGTAGATTTCGTCGATGTAATACTTGTGCACCACCGCCATGTAGAAGCCGTTCAGGCCGTCGGCGATTTTTTGCGGAAGGTAGGGTTTGCTCAGGTAGAGCACATACGCAAGCCACGCGCCGAGGAGGGCGGCGGCGACGGAAACGCCCATCAACAGGAGTTCTGTACCGCTGTTGGCCGCTTCTCCCGCTGCTTCTGTGATCACGCCCGCGCCGAATACGGGAGCCAGGAAATGCTCGAAGTGATTGCCGATGCCAACCAAGCCTCCCACGACCGAGAGTAACGCAAGGATCATCAGCGGAACCAGCATCACCATCGGACTTTCATGCGGGTCGCCGTGGCCATGTGCGTCACTATCGTGTCCATGGGAGCCGTGCGCCTGGGTTTCCGCCAGCGTTCCCCGGTAGTCGCCGAAAAAAGTCATGAACAGCAGACGGAACATATAGAAAGAAGTAATGAAGGCCGTGATCAGTCCGATCAGCCAATAAATCCAGTTGGTTTGGTATGCCTTCCAAAGAATTTCGTCTTTGCTCCAGAACCCAGCGAAGGGCGGGATTCCGGAGATCGCGAGCGTGGCGATGCCCATGGTGAGAAACGTCCAAGGGATGTAGACGCGCAACCCGCCCATCTTGCGCATGTCCTGTTCCCCGCCGACTGAGTGAATCACCGAGCCGGCCGCGAGAAACAACAGGCCCTTGAAGAACGCGTGGGTCATCAAGTGAAAAATTCCGGCGGAGAACGCTCCCACGCCGCAGGCCATGAACATGTAGCCCAGCTGCGAGACCGTGGAATAGGCGAGAACTTTCTTGATATCGGTTTGCGCAATGCCGATGGTCGCGGCGAAGAATGCAGTCAGTGTCCCGGTGATGGCGACCACCGTGAGAGCGATCGGCGCGCGCTCAAAAATCATGTGCGAACGCGAGACCATGTAGACGCCGGCGGTCACCATCGTCGCGGCGTGGATCAATGCCGAGACCGGTGTGGGGCCTTCCATGGCGTCCGGCAGCCAGACATAAAGCGGAATCTGTGCCGACTTTCCGGCCGCTCCCACCATGAGCAGAATGCCAATCGTCGTGAGCAGGCCAACACCCGCGTTTTCTATCGATAGCGGTTTCACCGCGTCGAACACTTGCGTGAAGTTCAACGTCCCGAAATGCTTGATCAGAAGGAATAGCGCGATCAGGAATCCGACGTCGCCGATACGGTTGACGATGAATGCTTTTTTCCCGGCCGACGCTGCCGAGTCTTTGGTGAACCAGAATCCGACTAACAGATAAGAGGCCAGCCCCACGCCCTCCCAGCCGATGAACATCAGCAGATAATTGTCGGCCAGCACCAGCGTCAGCATAAAAAACATGAACAGATTCAGGTAGGTGAAAAAACGGTAATAGCCGGGATCGTCCCACATGTAACCGACGGAGTAGATGTGAATCAGAAATCCGACTCCGCTGACCACCAGCAACATCACGAGCGAAAGCTGGTCCAGGTAAAAGGCGAAGTCGACGCTGAAGCCTGTGATGCGGATCCAGTGGAACGACACTGGATCCTGGAAGGGAAGCGTCAGAGAAGAGAATCGGGAAGCGACCCACAGTGCCATTGCGAAGGCTGCTCCGCAAAACGTCAGTCCGACCACGCTGACCGTCTGTCGCGAAGACTTTTTTCCGAAAACGCCGTTGATGGCCGCGCCGGCCAACGGCAGAATCGGAATCAGCCAGAGATTGAGGGTCGGGTTCATAGTTTGAGCAGGTTCACCTGATCAATGTTCAGGGTCTCGCGCGTCCGATAAACGGCGATGATAATTGCCAGCCCCACGGTCGCTTCCGCCGCCGCGACTACCATCACAAAGAAGACGAACACTTGTCCCGCCAATGCGTGCCAGTGCGCGGCGAAGGCCACGAACGAAAGATTCACGCCGTTGAGCATCAGCTCAATCGACATGAAGATGGAGATGATGTTGCGCTTGATCAGGAATGCGACCACGCCGCAAGCGAACAGAAATCCGCCCAGCACCAGGTAATACGATAGCGGCACCATCAGCTCACCTTCTTTCCCGGCGTCAGCTGCGCCGCTGCCGGCTTATCCGCGCCAGGCTTGCCCGCCAGAACCACTGCGCCCATGATGGCGATCAGGATCAGCACTGATGTGATCTCAAACGGCAGCAGGAACTCGTGGAACAGCAACTGCCCGATCGTCTTGGGATCTCCCGGGAGGGCGCCCACCGCAACAGATTCAGTCCCCGAATGCCGCAGCACAACCCAAGCCATCAGGATGCTGCCCAGCAGGATTCCGGGCACCCCGAATAAAACGGCAACGCGGCTGCCTTTGGTGCGCTCTTCCACTCCTGCGTTCAGGAGCATGATGGTAAAGACAAACAACACCATGATCGCGCCCGCGTAAACAATTACCTGCACGGCCGCGACGAACTCCGCGCCCAGCAGTAAGTATTCGCCGGCCAGGGCTGCCATCACCGCAATCAGCGACAACGCGCTGTTGATAGGATGGGTCTGCGCGAGCAGGTTGATTGCCCCCGCCACGCAGACGGCGCCGAAGGCCAGAAATAAGATGAGATGTACGCTCATGAAAACACTTCCCGGTTCTCAGTTGTCCGCTCGCAGTTAAAGCCTGCCGTGCAGGCAGTCTCTCAGATGGCATCGCAGGTGCCGCCGCTGAGAACCGAGAACCGGAAACTGAGAATTACTTCGTCACCACGCCACCGCGATTGCCGTTGCGATCACATTCGCCAGCGAAAGCGGCAGTAGAAACTTCCATCCAAACGACATCAGTTGGTCGTAGCGGAAGCGCGGCAACGTGCCGCGCACCCATATATAAAGGAAGAGAAACGCGACCACCTTGGCCGCGAACCAGAACACGGGCAGCAGTGCGGCCAGAATTCCGTGGCCGATGACCGGTCCGTTCCATCCGCCGAAGAACAATAGCGTGGCCAGGCAGGCTACGGTGATCATGTTGGCGTATTCTGCCATAAAAAACATCGCGAACTTCATGGAACTGTACTCAGTGTGGTATCCGGCAACCAGTTCAGTTTCGGCCTCCGGCAAATCGAACGGGATGCGGTTGGTTTCTGCGTAGGCTGCCATCAGATAGCAGAAAAACCCGATGATCTGACCGCCGAAGATATTCCAGTGCGGAATGAACCCCCAGAAGTGTCCGCTCTGCGCTTTCACGATTTCGCGCAAACTGAAGCTGCCCGCCATAATCAGCACGCCCACCAGCGAAAGCCCGAGCGATATCTCATAGCTAACCATCTGGGCGCTGGCGCGAAGCCCGCCCAGTAGCGAATATTTGTTGTTCGACGACCACCCAGCCAGCGCTACTCCGTACACTCCCATCGAGGTGACGCCGAGAATCAACAGCACGCCGATGTTCACATCGGTGATCTCGAATGGAATGGCCTGGTTTCCAATCCGGACCCAGTTGCCGAACGGAATCACAGCGATTGACGTGAGCGCGAGAATCACCGCGATCAGCGGAGCCGCCAGGAACAGCGGTTTGTTGACATGAGGCGGCGTGAGATCTTCTTTGAAAAGAAATTTGAGGCCGTCGGCGGCCGGCTGCAGCAGCCCAAACGGGCCCACCCGCGTGGGTCCCCAGCGATTCTGCATGTGGCCCACGACCTTGCGCTCCAGCCACACCGTGTAGGCGACAGCAGTAAGCAGAAGGATCAGCAGGACCAATGACTTGAACACCGAGACGAGAATGAAAATCCAGATCGGCAAACTCTTGCTTCCTCCCCAAATCTCGCGTCAAGACTCCGCGTCAGTCTGCGGCCACTTCCGTCGGCTTGACGTCGTGACTCTCCAGCACCGACTGCAATGCGCGCGAATACCGCCCCAGCGTGCCCGACGTAAACAGCGTGTCATTGGCAGCATCGATGGTTGAATCGCTCGCTGCAGCGGCGCCCGCCGTCGGTTCCGATTTCCGTTGCGGGACGCCTCCACCTGTATTGGCTAGCGAAGTATGCTGGCTATTCCCAGCGAGAAGATTGGCGCGCGAGACGTCATAGCCTGGAACCAGTCGCTGAATTTCATCGAGAATGGCCATGGGATCGAGCGGGCTAAGCTTCGGCTCAAGTCCCTGCATTTCTAGCCACACCGCATGGCGGTCCGCTTCGCCCGACTGCGCTCCGCGCGACTGGCCCATGTCGGCGCGAGTTCCACCGCCGAACGGAACCAGCGTGCGAACATCGAAGCCCATAGCATCGGCGATCTGGACGATCATCTCGAAATCCGACTTTGTTCCCGTAACCTCGCCCGCTTTCTTTACCAGTTGCACGTCGCCGCAAGTATTCGTGACCGTCCCCGATTTTTCATAGGCATTCGCGGCCGGCAACACCACGTCGGCTGTGACTGCGGTCTCGGTCAGGAACATGTCCTGCACTACGACGAAGCTCTTCGAGAACGCGAAGGGGTCGATGTCAAGCCGGCCAACCGGATTCGAGCCTACCACGAGTAAAGCTTTAAGCTTACCTGCTTTTGCAGCATTGACCATTCCGTCTAGAGTCAGACCCACCGTTTGCGGCATATTCGCCCACTCTGTGTGGAACGAGTTGGTGCCGGCAGCCGTGTGATAGCCGGGAAGGAGGTCGGGATACAGACCCATGTCGGCCGAGCCTCGAGAGTTCGAGTAGTCAGCCAGGCAAATAAACTTCGCTCCTGGAAGGGCGCTTATCAAAGTGGCAACGTCGCCCCCGCGAACTTCCGACCCGAAGATGACAATCAGATTTTCTTCTTCCCGCAGTTTGGCGCGGAACGCGAGGAAGTCGAACGAATCGGCCTTAGTCGAGGAGAAACTCGCCAACGCGTCCCCGGCGGCATCTTCGCCGGCCAGGAAGGCAGCAAACTTGCCCTCGGTTCCCACCGCGATCTCCGCAAACTTTGTGGCCTGCCGCCGCAGTTTGATCGGCTTCGAGTTGACTACATACAGTCGCGCGCGATGCAGGCGTACATTGTTGCGGATCTGGTAAGCAAGCAGCGGATGCTGCTCCGTGGGATCATTGCCGATCAGCAGAATCGCAGGTGCCGTGAACACATCGGCCATCGTTGCAGTGGCGTTGGACTTGCCGCGCAGCGCAGCCGCGAAAGCTGGGAAGTCTGCAGTGCGGTGGTGGTCAACGTTGTTGGTCTTCAATACCACGCGGGCAAACTTCGAGAGCAGGTACGCTTCTTCGTTCGTGGTGCGAGTCGAGCCGATCACGCCGATCGCCTCGCCGCCATCTCTGTCGCGAATCTCCCCGAATTTCTTGCCGATCAGCGCGAACGCTTCTTCCCACGTCGCAGGAGTTAGCTTGCCATTCTTGCGGATCAACGGCTGCTTCAATCGCTCCTCATGATTCGCGAAGTCGAAAGCGTAGCGGCCTTTGATGCAGAGGAAGTCGCCGTTGGTGCCGCTCTTATCGCGGTTATCACCGCGGACAATGTCCATGCCCGAGTCACCGCGCCGCACACCCAGCGTGGTCTTGCAGCCGTCGCCGCAGTGCGTGCAGACCGTGCCCACATGCTTCATTTCCCACGGCCGCGTCTTGTAGCGATACGCGCCGGAGGTGAGCGCGCCCACCGGGCAAATATCGATGCACATGCCGCATTCTTCGCACTCCAGATGATCTTCTTTATTGGGCGCGATAATCGAACTCACGCCACGGTTCTGCACCCCCAGCGCCCATACGTCCATAGCCTCGCCGCAGACGCGCACACAGCGATAACACAGAATGCAGCGCGGCCGGTCGAAAAACACAATCGGAGACCACTGCTGCTCTTCCGTATGATTCTTCGCCTCCATGAATTTCGATTCGGCTGCGCCGTAAGAAAAAGTCATGTCCTGCAATTCGCATTCGCCGCCCGCATCGCAGACCGGACAATCCAGTGGATGATTCCCCAGCAGCATCTCGACCATGCTCTTGCGTGCCTGATGCACCTCAGGGCTGTCGGTGCTGACGATCATGCCTTCGCCCACCACCGTGGTGCAGGCGGTTTGCAGCTTGGGCATTTTCTCGACCTTCACTAGGCACATGCGGCACGCGCCTTGCAGCGACAGGTTGGGGTAGTAGCAGAACGAAGGCACCTCGATGCCCGCGCTCTTGCACGCCTCAATGAGCAGCGTACCCGCGGGAGCCGTGAGCTTCTTGCCATCGACTGTGAGATTTACATCAGCCATAGGGAATTTAGTGCGCCATCGCAGGCAGCCGCTCCGTCGCGCCCTCTTTCTCGTACGGGCACGGCCTGCCTTCCAAATGATCTTCAAATTCTTTGCGGAATTTTTTCACAAAACCAATGGTCGGCATCGCCGCCGCATCGCCCAGCGGGCAGAACGTTCTGCCGAGCATGTTTTCCGCCAGGTACTGCATGTTGTCGATGTCTTTCTTCATGCCGCCGCCGGAATGAAATCGGATCAGCGTCTTTTCCAGCCAGTCCGTTCCCTCGCGGCATGGGATGCACCATCCGCAACTTTCATGGCGATAGAATTTCATCGTGCGCAAGGCAAACTTCACGATACATTGCGCGTCGTCGATCACCACCACCCCACCGGACCCAAGCATGGACCCGGCCTTTGCGACGGAATCGAAATCCATGCCGACGTCGACTTCATCAGCGGTGAGGCAAGGACAGGATGCACCGCCCGGCACCACTGCCTTGAGCGCGCGCCCGTTCGGAATGCCTCCACCCACATCGTAAATCATTTTCTTTAAGTTATAGCCCATCGGCAGCTCATAAACACCGGGCTTGGCGATGTTCCCGCTCAGGCAAAACAGGCGCGTGCCTCCGTTTTTCGCCGGTCCGAGCTTGGCGTACCAGTCCGCGCCCCCGAGAATGATGTGCGGAACGTTGGCCAGTGTTTCGGCGTTGTTGATCACCGTGGGTCCGCCCCAAAGTCCGACCACGGCGGGAAACGGCGGACGGATGCGCGGGATGCCGCGCTTGCCCTCGAGCGATTCCATCAGCGCCGATTCTTCCCCGACTTCGTACGCTCCCGCTCCACCATGCCAGTACACATCGAACTTGCGCCCACTGCCAAAGATATTCTTTCCCAGGAATCCGCGGGCATAAGCATCGCGCAGAGCCTTCTGCATGATGATCGACAAGTACCGGTATTCCCCGCGGATATAGATGTAACCGCTTTCGGCGCCCACCGCCAGGCCTGCGATCACGACGCCTTCGATCACCGAATGCGGATCCTGCTCGAAGATCAGCCGGTCTTTGCAGGTGCCCGGCTCACTCTCGTCTCCGTTGCACAGCACGTACTTCGGCTTCGCCGAGGTCTTGGGAACAAACGACCACTTCATCCCCGTGGAAAATCCCGCGCCGCCGCGCCCGCGCAGCGCCGAGTTCTTCACCTCGTTGATGATCGCGTCCGGCCCCATGCCGAGCGCCTTCTGCACGGCCTTGTAGCCGTCGAGTTCGAGATAGCGATCGATCTCAACCGCGCCCTGCCCAAAGCGCCGGGAAACAATCTTTACCTCGTCGGGATGGGAAACCAAGTCGGCCATATCTTAATTGAAGATTGAAGATTTCAGATTGCAGATTTTCCAACCCACGGCGCGTTGTGGACAATCTGCAATTTGAAATCTACAATCTGAAATTTACTGCGTCGCCTTTTTCCTGTACTCGTCGAGAACGTTATCCATTTTCTCCGGCGTCAGGTTTTCATGAAAATCGTAATTCACCTGCGCCGCTGGAGCCCAGCTGCATGCTCCGATGCACTCCACTTCTTCCAGCGTAAACAATCCGTCCTGAGTAGTTCCTTTGTGGCCCACGCCCAGTTTCTTCGAGCAATGCTCCAGAATCTCCTCACCGCCGCGCACCATGCAGCTGATGTTGGTGCAGACCTGCACGTTGAACCTGCCACGAGGCTTGGTGGTCAGCATCGAATAGTAGCTGATCACGTTGCGCACTTCGAGTTCAGTCAGCCCGAGGCGCCCGGCAATCTCCAAAATCGCTTCATCACTCAGGTAGCCGATTTCGTCTTGCATGTAAAGTAGCGTTGGCACCAGCGCCGAACGTTCGGTCGGATAGTTCCCGAGCATCTCCTTAAATCGCGTCTCGAATTCTTCGGAAAACTTCACCGGTCGATTTCTCCTAGCACGATGTCGATGGACCCAATAGCCGCCACCACATCCGCCAGCAGCCTGCCTTCGCACATTTTGGGCAGCGTCTGCAGATTCGCGAAGCACGCCGATCTCATATGCACACGATACGGCTTGGCCGTGCCGTCGCTCACAATGTAGTAGCCCATCTCGCCGCGCGGCGATTCCACCGCCTGGTACACCTCGCCCGCCGGCACCGCGAAGCCCTCGGTGATTATCTTAAAGTGATAGATGAGCGCCTCCATCTCCGTCTTCATTTTTTCCCGATCTGGGAGCACAACCTTCGGGGCATCGGCCTTGATGGGCCCTTCGGGCATGCCGGCCAGCGCTTGCTTCACAATCTCAATCGACTCGCGCAACTCCTGCACCCGGCACATATAACGCGCGAACACGTCGCCTTCCTGCGCTACCGGAACTTTGAACTTGAAATTCTCATAACCCGAGTAGGGCATATCGCGCCGCAGGTCGAGGTCCACGCCGCTTCCACGCAAGGTTGGGCCCGTCGCTCCCAATGCAATAGCGTCGTCCGCGCTCATTACCGCCACGCCTTTGGTGCGCATCATCCAGATCGGATTTCCGGTCAACAGGTTTTCGTACTCATCCACCTTCGACGGAAAATAGCTGGCAAAATCGCGAACGCGATCGAAAAATCCCAATGGCGGCTCCAACGCGATCCCGCCCACACGGAAATAAGACGTCATCATGCGTTGTCCGCTGACCATCTCGAACATGCGCAAAATCTCTTCGCGCTCGCGGAAGCAATAAAGAAAAACCGTCATCGCGCCAAGATCCAGTGCGTGCGTACCCAGCCACACCAGGTGCGAGTTAATCCGCGTCAACTCGTTCAGCAGCACCCGCAGCCATTGCGCCTTCGGCGGAATCTCCAGCCCCAGCAACTTTTCCACCGCCAGCACATAGCAGAGGTTATTGGTCATGGGGCACAGATAATCGATGCGGTCGGTGAGCGGCACCACCTGCTGGTAAAACTTGGCTTCGCAGGTTTTTTCGATTCCGGTGTGCAGAAAGCCGATGTCGGGCATCATGCGCACCACGGTCTCGCCGTCAATTTCCAGCAGCACGCGCAACACGCCGTGCGTCGACGGATGTTGCGGTCCCATGTTCAAGATCATGGTGCGATCCTGGCCGGGTTCCAGCACGGGAGTGGGCGTCAGGTGAGCCATTTTCTTTTAGCTATAACGTTTAGCGGTAACCCTCCACCGGATAATCCTTGCGCAGCGGATGGCCTTCCCAATCTTCCGGCATCAGAATGCGCCGCAGGTAAGGATGTCCGGTGAATCGGATACCGAATAAATCAAAAACTTCGCGCTCGAAATAATTGGCGCCGGGCCAGACCGACGTCAGCGACTCTACCGCCGGACTGCCGCTATCGAGGCGCACTTTCAGCCGTACCCGCTCTTTCTTCGAAATCGAAAGCAGGTGATACACCACTTCAAACCTGGGCTCGGAAGGATACCAATCCACACAGGTGACGTCGGAAAGGAAGTTAAAGGCGCACTCGGCGTCGTCCCGCAAAAGCGCGCAAGCCTCGCGGATGCTGGCACGATCCACGTAAATCGTCATTTCCTCGCGGTCAAATTTTGCGCCCTGCACTGCCGCCGAATTCCAAGCCAGTAGCCGCGACACGGCGGGATGGCTTTTCAGCTCTTCTACGTTGGTAATGGCAGGGGCGATCGGCATTTATACGTCTCCCCGCCCAGTGGAGCGCAGTCCCCAGTCGAGGACGCCTTTTTTCCAGACGTAGAAAAAGCCAACCAGGAAGATGGCGATATACACCAGCATCTCCCAAAGGCCGAAGTGACCCTCGCCCTGCGCTTTGAGCTGACGGAGAATCACCGCCCAGGGGAAAATAAAGACCGCTTCCACGTCAAACAGAATAAACAACATGGCGACCAGGTAGAACTTCACCGAAAAGCGCTCGCGGGAGTCGCCGATCGGCGTCATGCCGCATTCATAGGCCGAAAGCTTGGCTCGGGTTGGTTTACGCTCTCCGATCAGCCAGGAAAGCGTAATAATTGCGCCCGCAATTCCGCTGGCCAGCAGAATATGGATCAGGAACGGGAGGTAGCGCGCGAAGTAATTGTCGGGCATACGATAAGGTATATATAATTTTCGCCAAGCGCTGCGTAAACGTTCTAGATTATGAGGTTACACTCAAGAGTGTCAAGCGAGTCGCGGGTCAGATTATGGGTGTGAATCGTGACTGCGCAGCATGATTGCGTAAGATGATTGCGTAATTGGGTGAGGGCGCAATTGCCGTCGAATTCGTCGCTGATTCGGAACCAAGGGTTTGCGAGGGGAGTACTCTGATGGTCCCGGACGCTTGCGCGCGGCGGTTTTCGACTACACAATTGGTTCAGCAGAGGTTCATTGACCGGTCAGGTGGTCGGTTCGCAGAATTAGCGATCCAGAATTTAGCGTTCTTATGATTTTTGGCTTTAACACTGACGTCAAGCACGCGGACACCATTTACCACGTGCAGAGCGAAGCCCGCGAGGGTGAGCTGCTGCTGCAGACCCAGGTTTTTGTCCGTGGGCGCTGCATCGGAAAAAAGGCGGTTTCCTACGCCGCAGCCGCCGGACAGGGACAGGCCGACACGCAAAAGGAGCAACTGCTCCGCGAACAGCACCGGCATGTACTCGACGCGATTCGTGAGGGGAAGCTCGATAGCGTTCTCGACCGGCAGGAACCGGAAGCCCTCGCCGGGATCAAGCAACTCGAAGTGCAGTGGCTGAACGCCGAGTCGGTCCTCGCCGATCGCAACCTGACCATGCACCTGCGTGTCACCGAGGGGGGCGCAGCCGTTCCCGGCGCCCGCCTGACGTTTCGTTTTGCCCGCCCCGATTCCGCTCCTTTCTATACGCAGGCCGTGACCGACTCCGGAGGCGCCGCGGAAATCAAGATCGAAGTGGAAGAATCAGCACTGCCGGACTCATCTTTGATGGTCCAGGCCAACCACGAGGGCCGAACCGCCACGCGGAAATTCCAACTGCGCAAAGCCGAGTAGTAGCTGCTGCGCGAGAATCCCCACGCAATGAAACTTCACATCAACGGAGCCGAGCGCGCGCTTCCCGATACTCCGAATCCCTTCACCCTCGTCGCCCTTGTGGAAATCCTCGGAATGAAAACCGACCGCGTCGCCGTTGAGCTCAATCGCGACATCGTGCCGCGTGACCGCTGGTCCGAAACTCATCTCCACGAAGGCGACCGCCTGGAGATCGTCCATTTTGTCGGTGGCGGATCAGAGCCGCTATCCCTCCATCCTGGCCAGGAACTCTCCTAGTCACCCCTCCCGCTCCGATTCTTTGCTTGACTCCCACCCACTCATGCCTAAAATGGCTGAAACATTTTGCAGGCAGTTTGTTTCAAACATCATCGGGGATCCATGCAAGATCGTTTTACATCGCACGAAGTGATTGACCTTACCGGGATCACGCCTCGCCAGCTGCAGTGGTGGGACGAGCGGGGAGTGGTTAAACCCGAGCGGGAAGGGCATCGCCGCATGTATTCCATGAATCACCTCACTGAAGTCGCCGTGATCTGCGAACTGCGGCGCAAAGGTTTTTCCCTGCAAAGTGTGCGCAAGGTAATGCGGTTTCTCGGACGCGAGTTCGGCAAGGGCCTGGCGGAAATCGTCAGTCATGGTTCCGAATATCATCTGCTCACCGACGGCACTCATCTTTATCTCGAAACCTCGGCGCGGCAGATTGTAGACATTCTGAAAAATTCGGACCAGCCGATCCTCGGCGTATGCCTGAGCGATACAGTGCGGCAGGTGCGGTCCGAGGTCGTCTCCCGCAAGTCGAATACTTCGGTAACATCGCCGGTTTCGCGTCGGCGTGCTAAAAATGCTTCATAGCAGGGTTCGTGAGCTGGGCTTCATGAGCAGGCTTCAACAGTAGGACGGTTTGGTTCACAAACGAGAGGAGCAGGGGGACGAATGATCAGCGAACTAGACATCCTGAATGAGTGGATCCCGGAGCAGATGCAGCCCGGCACGGTTTTCGTGCTCGAAAACGCGGGCGAGATCGGCGAGAAGGAAGATCCTTATTGGGCCGTGCTTTCGTGCCCTTCCTGCGGCATGTTGGGACTCATCACCCGCAAGCAGATCAACGGCCTCATCCCGGTAATTTGCGGTTCAGAAGCCTGCTCGGCGCAGTTTTTTATTCGCGACAACGAAGTCGTAGTTCGCAAACCCTTCTGATTAAAAGAGTGACTAGTAAGCCGTCCCGGTGATTTAGTTAATACGAATTCGCTTCTGAGGATCGGTATAAGTCCAGCGAAAAGGTTTTGCTGATTTGGCATAAGCCTCGATGTACTTGCGTAGCTTTCGTGCCAGATCAGCAACCGAAGTGAAGACCCCGCGGCTGATCACGTCGCGCTGG